>JAMDCQ010000017.1:0-102777 GCA_023488905.1 Candidatus Bathyarchaeota archaeon | reverse complement strand
GGTTCGAATGCGGGGATGGCTGTGTCGATGAGTGGTTTGGTGATTCCGCCTTTTTCGGCTAATTCTAAGGCTTCTACGATAACCTTCATTTTGCCTTCAAGGGTTGTGTCTTTTGGATCGTCAGCTAGAACAATTGACATTTTGATGCCGCTTTCTTTTAGGTTTGCAAGTTCAGCATCTGTTACGCCTTTGTAGACTGAGTTGTAGAGGCATCTGTCTGTTAGACCCATTTTCTTTGCTAAGTTGGCGGCTGCCATACGTGTTCTGGGGCTCATTGCATCGAGCATGAGTGGCGCGTCAGTGTGTTTTGGAACGAAGTCAATGTATTTCTCGAATGCAAGTTCAGTTGTGCCGACGATGTCTAGTGCGAACTTTACGCCGGTGATGTCGCTTTGGGTTTGGCATCTGTTAATGATGTCTTCTGCCGCTTTTTCGTCAAAGATGCCTTTGTTCGCATCTTGAACCATTTTTTGGCCTAGCCAGAAGATAGAGCCGATCAGGAAGGTCGGGTTCTCGCCTGGTTGACCGCCAATTTTGGCGCTCCCAATCTCGTATATTTTTTGTTCTGTGTTGAATTTAAAGGACATTTTTTACACTTCTGATGGAATTATTTCTTGATTGCTTTCTTTGCAAGTTCAGGAGCTTCTTCCTTGTTCTTGCCAAAGAGTGCACCGAATGCGTCTGCGTCTTCTTTCTTGACTGCTGCTCCGCCCATGATGATGCCGACTTTGTCTTTGAGGCCTGCTGCTTTGAGGAGTTCGTCTAGTTTTGCTAGGTTGTTTTTTGCTGGGACTGTGTTAACTGAGAGCGCGATGAGATTTGCGTTGTTTTCTTTGACTTTGTCAATGAAAACTTGTGGCGCAACGCTCTTTCCGACGTCAATGGTTTTGAAGCCTGCGCGTTTTAGACTGCGTCTGACTGCCTCTTTTGCTGTATCGTGCATGTCTGGTTCGATGTTGCCAATAACAACGATGCCTAAGGGATTCTCTGGTTCTGGTGGTTCTTTTTCCATCATAGATTTAAGCCACGACATATTAAACACCTTTTTCCTTTTTGATTGATACTCTGGGCTTTTTATACTCGAAATCCATATTTAACCTTTTACCAACAAATCAAACGTATGCATATTAAGCGGGAAAGTAAATGCATCAAGCAAACAGAACCCATTTAGTGTTGTTGTTAATCTTTACTTTCTCGTTTTGTTACCGTTTGCTTCTGATTTTTTGGGAAGGGTTTCCACCTGGCGCAGATATTGGACTGCATAACAGCGTAATCTACTCAATCACTGGGTCTGGACCAACTGATTTCCTATACAATTACTTTCACATCGGCGGCGGGGTGTCGCTTACTTTCCCCGGCTACCACATTTTCACCTCGGGGGTAATGTTGCTAACAGGCATGACTGGCGCTATGGAATACGTTGTTCACGCGTTGGTTGTGGCTCTGTTTTCTTCGCTTACCGTGTTATGCGCGTTTTTGCTGACAAAGCGGATTTGGTCTACCTCGGCAGCATGTATAGTTGCGATTCTTGCGGCTATCTCGCGGTTTGACATCGAGATGATTATGTGGGCAGGATACCCAAACGTCATAACCCTCATGCTGATTCCTTTGACTTTTTATCTCTACCTGCAAAGAGAACGCTTCTCAAAATTGCCTTTCATCGGTTCAACCTCTATTTTGGTTGGCTCCCTATTTCTGACGCATTCGCTTAGCGTAGGAATCTTTGGTGCCATAGCAGTTGCAACTTTGCTGGTCATTTTGGTTGCGCCTAAAACTTTGATGACTAACAGAAAAACCGCGTTCTACTGGTTTTTGCCAATAGTGCTCGGGGCGGTTCTAGTTTCGCCGTTTCTCATTCAGGCGGTGCCAGCATATCTCAGCGACAACGCCTACCTTAACGGCTCATCAGGTTCAAGTGACATTGGAAGCGCCACCCTCTCAGCGCGGGTGTTGTCTCTTTGGATTGTGGTACCGCTTTTCGGTTTGATTCCCGCATTTTTGATTCTCTCCAAAAAGTTCTACGATAGATGGCTGGCTCTTCCAGCGTTTTTGTTGTGTGTGTGGGTTTTTGTTTGTTTGGTTTTCACTCAAGGTTACTTGGTCAAGATTCCTTTTGATTACAATCGGTTCCTTTACTTTTTGATTTTGCCGCTAATAATGTTCACAGGCGTCCTGATTGATTACGGCTCAGAAACCTTCGCGAAAGTAATTGATACATACCGCTCGTTCAGTCAGCGCGCCCCTAGAATATCGCATCTAAGACTCTACCGTTTTTCTTTGAACCTTACAAGGAAGAACCTCTACACAGTGTTTGTACTGTTTTTCCTTGTATTCTCTTTTGTCGCTATACCCATCTTCATGACCCCGCCCTCCACCAACGTCGGCCAGTCAATCCAGAGTTTCTATCAAACAATGAGCGCAAAGGGTTGGGAGGCGCTTCAGTGGGCTAAGGCGAATTCTGCCTCAAACGCAGTATTCGTGGCTGACGCAGAATATGGCTGGTGGTTTGGTGGGTTTGCACAGCGCCCCACATTGAGTGCGGTTGATCCTCAATACTTGTCACTTAACCGAGAAGTCGACAACGCAACCTTCGCAAGAAACCTTCTGGACACCAATTACGTGATTGACAACGGGTATGTTCAGGTCAGGGAAGACGGCGGATACCTTGGGCGACATAACCCAGAGTTTCTCGCAAAAATTAGAAACGAATACTACCCATATCCATTTTTCAACTTCGACAACGACGAAATTGAAATTACTCTACAGAATGGAACCGACACCCAAATAGTGTACTTGTCAGATGCCCCAGTCAAGGATATGCATCTGGAGAGTACACCGAATTCCCAATCCATAATAGTAACGTATGGAAATGAATTGTTCAACTACACACAGAAAGTTACTGTTTACGCGCAATCCGCTCTGGCTAACGTGACTGTAACATTAACCGCCACCGACCCAAACGTAGCTTTTGCCGCTTTGCGATATAGTCTCCACACTAAGAGCACCATTGCCCCCGTGATAAGTGCCGACAATTCAAACTTGGGCTTGGTTGATACCGACATGAAAACTCTGGGGCAACTAAGTTTTACAAGTCCACAGTCGAGACCAGACTACATAACCCCCTCTGATGCAAGCAAGGATTATTCTCCAGTGCAGTTGAAGTACACACTTGATTTGCAAACGAAGGTGGATTTCAGCTTCTACATGGGCACCTACCAATACACAGACACAGAATACGCCCAAACAGGCTCTGGCGAATTAACGTTCGAAGCACTCGTAAACCAAAACGCCCAAGCACAACTAAACAAGCTCCAACAGCTACCCGCCACCGGGCAATCGGACTTTGCAGTCTTCGATTATCAAAAGGAACTCGTAGTTCGCGCGGTATCCTACGTTATACTTTTCAACAACCCTGAGCATCTCCCCCGGTTCGTCGATGACTCCCTCTTTAGCCTTGTATTTATTAACGAAGAAGTGGCAATCTTTAAGGTAAATGGCAACCTCCCTTAAGGTGAAGTAGACGCCTTGCTAGATACATTGCAGAACAAGAAGCAACTTGAAGTAGGCTTTATAGCGGTTTTCTCAGCCATTATCCTAAGCCTATTCTACGCAGTAATCTCCATGAACGGCGTAGTTTTAGGCAACGATCCCGCAGTGCATTTGGAGAAAGCCCAGATTTTCCTCAACACCCAGCAGATTTCTCTTGCAAACTTGGGATGGACGCCGCCGCTCTACCAGATTGTGCTCGCTATGATTATTTCCGTCAGCGGCGCAGTGGATATGGCTCAGTATATTGTGTTGCTTCGGATCTTGACGGTGGTGGTTAATTGGCTGCTGTTCATGTCTGTTTATTTGCTTGGCAGCAAGTTTTTCGGCAGAAAAGTCGGCGCCACAGCTGCCATTCTGTTGCTCTTGTGTTTCCCCGTTTTTGAGGCTAACCAGTTTGGCGGGTACACGACGGTTTTGGCGTTGGCGTTCATGCTTTTGGTATTGCTTTATACGCCTTTGGCGATGGATAAGCTGGGTTACGTGGTAGTTGCGTTTTTTGCGGCTTTCGGTCTTGTCTTGTCACATCAGTTGGCGGCGTTCCTCGCGGCTTTCATCATGCCACCAGTGCTCCTGTTTATGCTCATCAAATCTCGGGGCAAAAACCTCAAAGTCGTCGTCGCCTTAGCCTTGGGCGGCGGCATAGCGTTTTTCCTCTATTACTTCCAAGCCATGTTCGCTTACCTTGACCTCGTCATCGAATACGTGTTCTTCGCCATCAAAACCTACGCCTACCAAATCCCCGCGGTCGGCTTCGGCTCGTTAATGACGAACTTTGGTTTCATCTTCTTCTTGGGGTTGGCGGGTGTGGGGGTGTCGTTTTATCTGCTTAGAAAACAGAAGAAACCCCTCTATTGGCTGATTTTAGCGCTGAGTTTGTTTGTTCCATTCTTTTTTGCGCAATCGTATCTTGTGGGTTTCTACATGCCTTTCGCTTGGTTTATCTACTACATCACGACGCCACTTGCGGTTCTCGCCGCGGTCACCGTGGTGTTTTTGGCTAACAAAACGCAGGCCCTCTACGTTAACCATAGAGCCGCGTTTAGGCGCAACTGGGTAAAAGCAGTTACCGTCCTGTTGATAGTTGCCGTTTCCGCGGTGGTTGTTGTGCGCGTCGACACTGTGTATGGCAGAATCATGGAAGCCAGCGTCTACTACTCCACCACTGACCTAAAAGCCTTCGACGCAGGCGTCTGGCTGAAAACAAACTATCCTGATACGATAAATGTGACGACGACGGCGGTTCCGGGTTTCTGGCTCCAAGAGTTCTCGGGCAAAAACGTGACGGCGCAGACGGAGTTGGCGGTGCAGCGTATGGAAATGGCGGAGGCTGTGTTGACTTTGGCTTACGAGTTGGAGCATAAGCAGACTATGCTTAAGGCTTATCAGGCAAAGGGCGATACGCTTAACGAGTTTTATGTATCTATGGATGAGATTTGGAGTAGGGTTACGTATAGTTCGGGGAGCGGCGACTTCCTCTACTACACCTTAGACGGCGTGTATCGTGATTATCCGCTTTCCCAGTTGAGCAAAGAAATCATATTCAATGATGCCTCTTCGCCTATGAGTATAACCTTTGTTTTCTCTAATGATGATGTAGTTTTAATTAAAACTATAACTGCCGAGACTGATAGCTACAAATTCGGCGTTAACTGGACACTGACCCCGCTAAAGAGCCAAATCCAAAACGCCAGCTTGTATCTCACAACGCTTTTTGATTTGCAGTACAAGTTTGAAAAAGCCGCTGTTCCAGGCTTGATGGATTGGGTTAACCCCTACGATGCACCGGCAGAAATTATCCAGAGCGATACAACTTGGGCGGTTGCCTTCTTTAACGGCGCCAGTCTAACTGAGAACTACGTTGGCCTCTATGATGAAACCAACCAGATTGGATACGCTTTCCAATTCAATGATCTGCCGGAGTGGGGTAACATTGGCTCGGGGGCTAACAGGCAAATTGACGCGGTAAGGTTCCAGTATAACTTGGGCGACCTATCCCCAAACCAGACGGTTTCTGTCTCCTATGACACCTTGACTTTGTCTAAGAGCAGCTATCCAACACTTAACCGTGACCAGCTGCAAGACCTATTCAGCTACCACACGTCTGTCACGGTTAAGCCCCGCGACTTCAGCAACTACATCCGAGAAAACAACATCGGCTTCATCGTCTACGACCGCAACCAACTTGACCCACAGATGATTCACAGCAAAATGCTCCAGCTGGTCTATTCTAACGATCGATATGTCATCTTCAAAATCCTGACTTAGGCTGCTTGTCAATTCTCGGTTCTGCTGCGGAAGTCGCCACAACCATTGTGCAGTCGCCTAAGCCAGCCGACGCCAAAACGCAGCCGCCCACAGCCGCATTCTTATGGCGCGCCAATTCGCCTTTATATAAGGGAGGGGAGGTCAGCTCTGAGACGTCGCGTGGTTCCAACATGTGCGGATACGGTTTCGTATGCGGCTTTATATAAGGGGGATAGAGAAAAAAATCGCAGCTGACCCCTCTTCAAGGCGCCTCCCCAAACGGAACTGGTTGCGAAAAACGCCACAACCAGTCCTCAGCAGCCACTTAAGCCTAAAACCAAAAAGCAGCCGCCTGCACAAGTGGCTGGAAGAAGATGAAATAAGAGGGATCCACGGCATCTTCCAAAATTGATTTTTGAACTACTGTTTTATAAAACGGAAAACGGGGCAGACGCCCACTCGGCAATGATGATAATTAGGGTGTTGCCTATGGGTGTGGAATTGTTAAAAGGGAAAGTGGAGAAATTAGGTTACTTTACGATTTCTCGTTTCTTCCAGCGCAAGTTCTTGCCCTTGCATTTTCTGCATTTCAGCGCTGTTTCCGCGTTGCGTGCGCCGCAGTCTCTGCAGATTTTCATGTATAGGCGGTGCTTCTGCGCTATGGTTTTCTTGACTGGGTCTAATATCGGCATTTTGTTATGTTCCTTCCGTTTAGGGTTACATTTTGATGCCTAAGTCTCTGATATACCTTTTGTCTACTGGGCACCCATTCATGCGCGAAGTAGGCTACTTGATTACTTCGATGGTTACGTATGAGCGGGTGTCTTCTATGCCGTCGATGCTGTAGAGCTTCTTGAGGAACTCGTCGAGGTTCTCGCGTTCCACGATAATTAAGGCGTCCACTTCGCCTGCAATGCGGAAAGCTCTCGACACGGCAAGTTCGCGGATTTGCTCGTACACGTGGACGCGTTTCATGGGGGCAACTTTGAGTAAAATAAATGCGGGGGTGGTGGATATGCCCAGTGCGGCTAGGCCTTTTTCGGTGACGTCTATGAAGCCTCTGCCTGTTCGGATGTAGCCGCGGTTTTTGAGTTTGCGTAAATGAACGTTTAGTGCTTGTCGGCTTACGCCTAGTTGGCTTGAGAGTTCGTCTTGTTTGACTCTAAGCGTGTAGGTGTTGGTTGATTTTCCTTTTTCGAAAAGTGTTTTTAACAGTTGAATTGAACGTTTAGTTAATGGCTCCAATTTGGTCACTTATGTTAAGGTTTGGTAAGATAAACCTTTACAATAGTTGTGGTTGCTTAAGAATTTGATGGCTTAAAACCAAGGAAGCAATCAACCAACCCCTAATGCAATAAAACAATCACAGTTCTAAGAGGAGATTAATGTTCAGCTAGAATACTTCAGCTTTACCACAATGTATTTATGTGGAAAAAAATGTAAATGAAGCCACTTAAAAGTAAACGAGGAGTGAAGCGAAACCGTGACAGAAGCACTCAACGCGGTCTTAATCGGCAAGAAGCCAATCATGAACTACGTCCTTGCGGTCATCACCTTCTTCCACGGCGGAGCCAAAGACGTCAGCATAAAAGCACGCGGCAGAAGCATCAGCAGAGCCATCGACGTCGCTGAAGTGGTAAGACACAGATTCCTACCAGACGCCAAAATCAAAGCCATCAAAATCGGCACAGACCAGTTTCTCCCCATAGACGCGGAGGAAGGTTCACAGGGCGGCACAAACGTAAGCACCATCGAAATCGTGTTGACACGTTAAGTCACAGGTTAAGTACGCGGATCTCCTTCTTTGCAGGAAAACCGACTCGCAAATGAAAACAGAACTATGCAGTTTCTGCCTCAAAAGCGGCATACTATGCCAGAAGTGTTCAGCTAAAGTTAAAGCTGGCGAAATCAGCGATATTGACCTGAAAGTCGCCCGTTTACTGTTAGGCCTAGAAGAAAAGTATCCATCCCTGCAAAACGTCTGCTTCTATAGAGCAGTAGACGTTGACAAAACCTTAGCCATCCTCGTCGGACATGGAGATGTCCCTAAAATTTTAGGTTACGGCGGCAAAATCGTCAAAGCCATCGGCGACGAAACCAGCAGAAATGTGCGTGTACTCGAGTACGGTGTTGATGACCGCAAATTCCTCGAAGACCTCTTTGTACCCTTCAGCATCTTAACCATCAACACGATTTGGCTTCCAGACGGAACCACAGAAACCCGAGTAATCCTAAGACGCAAGCGTGGTGCACAATTGCCCATGGATCTAAAGGCGCTCAAGGAAATCGCAACTAAAGTACGCAAGATGTCTTTGCGTGTTGAAATTGCAGACTAAAAAGGGGCAAGCAGTATGAACTTGGACTCTATCGGCGACTGGGTTAGAACTCATTATTCATCTCAAGTTTCTCCCGACTTAGACGGCAAAGAAGTTACGTTGTTTGGTTGGGTTCAAGAAGTACGCGACCTAGGCGGATTGCGCTTCCTTATCCTGCAAGACCGCGAAGGCACCGTCCAAATCACCATACCCAAAAAACGGGTCGCCCCCGAAGTTTTAGCAAAATCTGGTGTGCTCCAGAAGCGCTTCAGCTTCGGTGTAAAGGGCATAGTTAAAAAAACCAACATGACTACACGCGGCGTCGAAGTCGTTCCGAATGGCATCAAAGTTTTCAGCACCGCAACCGAGCAGCTCCCCATCGACATCACCGGCAAAACCCCCGCCAACATCGAAGTCCGCCTAGACGCACGCCCACTCGACCTCACCTTGGAATCCAGCTTGGCAACCTTCAAAATCCAGCATGTGGCATTGGAGGCTATCCGCAGCTTCCTTTTTGAGAAGGGCTTTATGGAAGCCCATAGCCCACGCATCATTGCTTCAGCAACAGAAGGCGGCGCAGAACTCTTTACCATTGACTACTTTGGGCAGAAAGCTTACCTTGCCCAGAGCCCGCAGCTCTACAAGGAAGAATTGACGCTTAGTTTCGAGAAAGTCTTTGAAGTCGGACCTTTCTTCCGCGCAGAAGAATCCCACACCAGACGCCACCTAAGCGAATTTACCTCAGTTGACATTGAATTGGCGTTTGCAAACGCCGACGACGTCATGGCATTGCTAGAGCAGGTTATTCATCACACTTTTAGCGTGGTTAAAGAGAAGTGCCAAGCGGAACTCACCGTTTTAGGTCACAACCTTGAAGTTCCAGCGTTGCCCTTCAAACGCTTAACCTACACTCAGGTGTTAGACGACCTTAAAGCGCAAGGCGTCGAGGTTCCGTGGGGCGAAGACATCTCAACTGACGCTTTCCGCGTTTTGGGCAAAATCTACCCCTACTTCTACTTCGTAACGGACTGGCCCACGCACGCCAAAGCATTCTACATTAAACCCCGCGACGACAACCCACAGGTCAGTGAAGGCTTCGACTTAATGTTTGGCTACATCGAGTTAACCTCGGGTGGCACACGTATCTGCGACAAAAACCAGCTCATAGAGCGCCTAAAAGAGAAAGGTCTCAACCCTGACTCTTTCAAGATGCACCTGCAAGCCTTCGATTACGGTATGCCTCCGCATGCGGGTTGGGCGATTGGTTTGGAGCGGCTCACGATGATTTTGACGGGTATAAAGAACATCCGCGAAGTCACCCTGTACCCAAGAGACAGAGTTAGACTAACCCCATAGTCACAACTTAAAGCGTTTTGTTGCTCTCGCAGAGGACCCCTCCCCTTATTTAACAGTAGATCAAAAAAAAAACAATCTTGGAAGATGCAGGGTACCCCTCTTATTTCAACAACAACCAGCAGACTTAGCACAAACGCCCGTTTTGGCACCTACGTCTGATGCGTATTGCAACTGGTTGCATATTGATTCCGCAAGCAGAACAAACAAAACACAGCTTTTTTGATCTACTGTTAAAGGCTCAATGGCGCTGTCTCTCCCCCTCAATAGAGAGTGCAATGAGTTTCTAACCAACCAACTTCATAGGACAGTACACGATTCAGGGTTTGGTTTCGTGGATAATATATTTTTCCCGCCCTTCGGGAGTATACTTATTCTTTCTATTCAGGTCTCGGTAGGCTTTCACATATTTTTTCATATACACCCATATCACCCCTCTTTTTTCTTTAGCTCGCGCTTTTATGGTGCAGAAACCTTTTGATTCGCTCGCAAATGGTTTTTATTAATAGAACGTATTAGTTAGGGGTAGGGATTTTTGTATGGTTGAAGATTTTGAACAAGACGATTGGGACATGCTTGACCCGTCAGCCAAAAGAGTTCTGGTAGCTTTATCTGAATTCGAGAAAGGTCAAATGGTGAACGTGGACCTAATACATAAAAAGACCGGCTTGATGCCTGAAGGCCTAAACGATGCAGTGAGACACCTGTCAAAATCCAAACTCATCGACAACCCTGACCCGTCAAAAAGATATGGACCTTACGATTTCTACGCTGTCGAAATAACCGAACTCGGACGGCAAGTGCTCGAGCAATTCGGGTAAAGCTACACTTCACCTTTTAAGAATCTGTTTTTATTTTTTATTATGCGAAGGGTATCTACACGCACATTAGTGGGACTCCTTCAGGTACTTTACTTTTCAATGAAAAACAATTAATGCACATTCAAAACAACAGAAACATATAAAACTAAAAAATAAATCGAGAGTACTTTGAGTAAGTGAGGCAAGAATAATCTCAAACGCTCAAAGTGTTCAAGAAATATTGGATAGAGTTTCTATAGGCTTGGTTGAAACTGAAAACAAGTAGGCGTGGGTTATGCTGCCATTACTAGTGTCCATTTCACTGAGCCGCATGCTCGGCAGGGCGGAAACGTCTCGGTTTTCGACAGGGGGATGGTGGATTTTTCGCCTTTGCCTGTGCAGAAGTGGGTGTAGAGTCCTGATTGGGGGCATTTTTCGCCTGTGGTGTAGACTGTTTGCTTTTTAGGGGTCTTTGCTGTGGTGGTTTTTGTTTTGGCGGTTGTTTTGGGTTTGGGGGCGGTTTTCTTTTTGGTTTTGGATTGGGGCAAGGTGTGGTCGCTCACTTCTTTTGCGGGCGTCATGGATTATAAGCTTTGTTAACATCAACCGATATATGCGCAAAGTCAGCGGTGGCAGTTGGGGTCGATTTAATTGTTTACCATAAGAGACGATGCCGTTAGCGGGGTCTTTTGGAAGTTGTAGTTTCTGTTCTGCTTGTGGCAGCCTCTTCACCCTTTCTGGAATACCGACATGAATATCATTTGTGCGATTGTGCCGTTTTTGCCCACTACCCAGACTTCGTCAGCCAACCCAACGGCTTTATCGACGAGTTTTTCGTCAACGCCGAAGGGGTAGAAATTGCGGAGTTAGCCCTCGAAATGGACAGGGTTCTGTCGAAGGAAGCATAGCTCGGTAACATAGCCGCTCAGACAGCTTCCTTCTCGATTTCACGGGAAGCGCAACTGTTGCCACGTTTTCACTGCGCAGGGGTGCGCTTTCCGCAGACATATTAGGATCCAAATATCAGATGTATGCAGAAACCTATAGAGGGGCTCTAACTGGCGGCGGGTGGGTGCGTTTAGCGCAATGCTTGACGTTTTTCTGCTTTTTATAAGGGGAGGGGGGGGTCCTCAGAGAGCAACAAACGTCGTCTATGCAACTTTTGACGCACTGCTTGCGGAAAACGCCACAATCAACCAGCAAACCTTCACAGCAGCCAAACCAGAAACAGACGCCAAACCGCAAGCCGCGGGTTGTTGTTGTGAAGGGGGAGGGGGGTCGCCAACAACTACTATAGAAAAAATGCATTTTCAACCCTAATCAAGGGTAAGTCAGTGCGTGGTTAGAGCGTTTTCATGACGGTGTCCATGTTGAAGGTCGTGTTCGCACAGCCATTCTTAATCAGCGGGATGCCTTGACCGCGGACATCCATGCTTGCTAAGAGGTGACCCATCATCTTCATCTCTTCTCCACAAGCCACACCCACAACACCCTCGTAGTTGGTGCCTTTAAGAATTTTAGGAATACATGAGCCGCCGGGAACAACAAAGACGTCGTAGCCTTTGCTTCTGGCATATCGATCAGCTTTGTTGACTACGCAGTCATCGGAGCAGTGAGCGCAACTGTAAGATGGCACTTCAGGATCGAAGCTTGCTTTACATCTGCCATCCATGTATTTGCGGGAACAATGCGGAATGAAGATTGCGCGTTTTTTTGTTTCCAAAAACTTTGTTCGCTCAGTAAGGTTGATGGCTTGCAAATCCAAAAGGTCCTGAAGCAAAACCACCGCATCTGAAATGTTGAGCCCCGTGGCTTCTTGAATCCGAAATTTAACGATCAAATCGTTAGCGGTGTTTAGGACAGTTTTATGCATGCCCCGCTGGTAACTGATCATCGCCAGCTCTGTAAAGAAGAAACGTGGCACTTTTGATAAGTCAAAAGTGAACTTATAGGGCATAACGTAGGATAGCTGTTTACACCCTTAAAAAAATACCTGTCTTGGCGCTAAGATTCGGGCGTTTTTTTCTTCTCCAAATCTTGCCCCAAGAAGTCTTTGACGGTTTTCAGGTCAGCCCGCAGCCGCTTAACTTCGGTCTCCAAGTCGGTGGCTCTTGACTCCACATCCTGCTTGAACTTCTCAAGACTGCTATGCACTATAGGTCCAGAATCAAGCAGCGATAGCTTCTCATGGAGGTTCCCCACCACCTGTTTAAGGTCTAGCTGTATCTGCCGCAGCCGAGCAACAGCTTCATCTAACGTTAACCCTTCTTTAGGTTCAGAATCCCGCTCAAATGCGAACTCCATCAGACAACCCTAACACAAAGAAAATATAGAAAAAGGGGTTTAAATGCTGATCTGAAACAGCAGCCTTTCACTGAGTTCCTTGTAGCGATTACGGATAGTGACCTCGGTAACCTGCGCGATTTCAGCAATTTCCCGCTGAGTCTTGCGTTCACCAGTCAAAACCGAAGCTATGTAGCTTGCCGCCGCAGCGATACCGGTTGGTCCACGCCCCGAAGTAAGCTTCAGTTCCTTAGCCGCCGTCAAGATCTTGTGGGCAATTTCCTCCACTTTTCCCTGCATGGTTAGCTGGTTGGAGAATTTAGTGATGTACTGACTTGGCCGCAGCGGCGGAATCGAGTAGTTGAGTTCACGAATCAAAAAGCGGTAGCTGCGCCCAACCTCTTTTTTGTTCACGGTGGACGCCTGAGAAATCTCATCCAACGTCCTTGGCAATCCGCATTGTCTACAAGCCAAATACAACGCCGCAGAAGTAACACCCTGAATTGACCTGCCCCGTATGAGGCGTTCTTTGACTGCTTTGCGGTAGATAACTGAGGCGGTTTCCAAGATGTTTTTAGGCAGGTTCAGGTTGTTGGAAATCTTTGTGATTTCTGAAAGCGCAAACGCCAAGTTGCGTTCTGTTGCATCCGAAACCCTGATACGACGCTGCCATTTCCGCAAACGGTAAACCTGAGCTTTCTGACCAGGCGAGAGGCTCTTGCCATAGACGTCTCTGTCATGCCAATCTATGGTCGTGGATAAACCCTTGTCGTGAATGGTGTAAGTTAGGGGTGCACCGACTCTGGTACGCTTAGAGCGTTGCTCGTCGTCGAAGGCTCGCCATTCGGGTCCACGGTCAGTCATTTTCTGCTGAACAACAATGCCGCAGTCCATACACACAATTTCAGCAGCTTCAGAATCATGCATAAGTCGGGCGCTTCCACATTCAGGACAAACCCGCGCTTTTGGGGGTTCAGCCTTCGAGGTGGGTTCTTCTGCTACGGGGGGCTTCTACACGCTTTCCCTACTCATTCTCTCTTCTGCTCCGTTTCGTTTTCGAGAGAAGCAGGTAAACTGGTTTATTCACCAATTTGGTGGGTTCTCTAACACTGGGCTTAATCACTGCATAAGGTGACGAGACTGGGCCAATGATATCGAAAACTTTACCGATAACGTTTAAGTTCTCATCGGCAACTTCGGAGCCGATTTTCGGGGGATTTTCAGCTTTAACAATGGCGTTTCCTGAAGGAGATACATTTGAAATCCTGCCCAATCTTTGCAAACGCAATTCCCCTCTCGAAAACATGGAAGTGACCGTAACTGTGAATTTAAAGGTTTCTGGATGGTATATATAGCGAAGAGCAACTATGCGGTTTTATCGTCGAAAACTTATTAAACAGGAAGTGTGGATAAGACTGTGCCTTAACAAGGGTGAGGCTAAGAAATATGACTAAACCATTCTATGTAAAATATGAAGTCCCAAAAGAACTTGTAGATGCAGCCTATGAAGCCCTAACGATTGCTTCAAAATCAGGATCAGTTAGGAAAGGAACCAACGAAGCCACAAAAGCTGTCGAGCGTTCCCAAGCAAAACTTGTCGTCATCGCCGAAGACGTTGACCCACCGGAAGTCATCGCACACCTACCATTACTCTGCGACGAAAGAAAGATTCCATACGTCTTTGTTCCAAGCAAAGAACAACTAGGCAAATCCATCGGTATCGACGTTCCATGCGCGGCAGCAGTTATCATGAGAGAAGGCGAAGCAGCGGGCTTAATCAAAGAGATCGTGACACGTATCGATCAGGTTAAACGAGGCACTCAGTAATGAGTAGCAAAGACGCTGCAGACGAACTAATTCCCTCCGAAGTTATCCAAATCATCGGACGCACAGGCGTAACAGGCGAAATCACACAAGTCCGCGTCCGCATCATGGAAGGCAAAGACAAAGGCAGAATCATCACACGCAACGTCAAAGGCCCAGTTCGCACACAAGACATCCTAATGCTCCGAGAAACCGAGAGAGAAGCAAAGAAAATCACCAGATAAACCAACATGGAGTAATTTGTCATGCCAAAACCGAGAAAATGTTCATTCTGTGGTGCTGATTTCCCAGCTGGCACAGGCATGATGTTCGTTAAAAACGACGGCTCAATCCTATGGTTCGATTCCAGCAAATGCAAGAAGAGTTCTCTGCAATTCAAACGTGATGCCCGCAAGCTAAAGTGGACTCAGTACTTCGGTAAAGAAGAAAAAGGCAAAGGGTAAACCAACCCCACTTTTCTACAAATTCCAAACCTTTCTTATTTTTTAGTTATTTGTCGCTTTGTTTACGTTTTAAAGTTTCGAGTTGTTTTTCTATTTTAGTTGTTGCCGTGGGCCCCTCTTATTTCATCTTCTTCCAGCAGACTTAGCTGTGGCGTCGGTTTTGTTGTCGGCGTCCGGGGTAAATTGCAGGGTGGTTGTGGCGAATTCTGCAAGCAGTGCATTTTAAGGAGGTAACAAAACCAGTGCACTTTGCTTCTGCGGCGGTTATTCGTTTTTTAACCGAATGCTTATTTTCTAGCCAAAGCCAACAAGACTTAAGGAGATTAGCTGTGCCGACGTTTCTGGCTAAAAAAGAAGTCTTCATGTGGCTGAAGCAGGGTAAAAAAACAATCGACATCCGAAAAGGCAACCCCCAGAAAGGCGACACTATCCAATTCATCTGCGGACCACATCGGCTTATGTTGAGGGTTGTAGCGACGCAGTCGGGTAAGCTGTCAGATGTGATTCGTCAGGACAATTTTGGGCAGGTTATTCCGTCTGCGGCGTCGGTTGATGATGCGGTTGCGTATCTGCGTCGCCTCTATGGCGGCTATGACGGGGTTTTTACGGCTTATATGGTTGCGCCGTGACGGCTTTTGCGGAAAACGTTTGATTAACTCAGTATTACCGCATTATATCTGTTGGTATGTTGCGTTTTTCGTAAAAAGAATTCGTAAAACGTAACGCTTAAATATATAGACGATTATCACTCTACCCTACAAAGAGGAACCAAAATTGACAACATTCAGCGGTTGTTACACAGCACTAATAACACCCATGAACTGTAATCGCCAAGTCGATTACGAAGGATTACAGCAAATAATAGAATTCCAAATAAAAAACGGCGCCAAAGGCATCCTTGCCGTCGGCACAACAGGCGAAAGCCCCACACTAGACTGGAACGAACACAGCAAAGTTATCGAAAAAACCCACGAATACGCAGGCAAACGATGTCTAACCATCGCGGGAACAGGTAGCAACAGCACCCAAGAAACTCTTGACGGTACCGAACACGCCTACGACGCAGGAGTAAACACTGTTCTGCTCGTTGACCCTTACTATAACGGGCCTAGCTCGCTTGAAATTCGCAAGGAATACGTCGAGCCCATTGCACGGCGTTTCCCAGAAGTTCAAATAATCCCATACGTCATCCCCGGCAGAACAGGCACACAGCTACTTCCACAAGACATCGCCACATTACACGCCGAGTTTCCCAACGTGCGCTGCGTCAAGGAAGCTACGGGCGACATCAAGAACATGGAGTTAACAAGGCAGCTTTGCGGAGACGACTTTGACATACTTAGCGGAGACGACGACAAAACCTACACGATGATGATTGCGCCCGACATCAGGGCAAGCGGCGTCATATCCGTCATATCCAACGTCGCCCCAAGCGCATTGGCAGATATGGTGCACTACGTTTTAGACGGCAACGAGGAGGCTGCAAGCGTAATCGCCCAAGCCCTCCAACCCCTCTTCAACATCGTGACCGTGAAAACCACCGAGCAGACCCCATACGGACCCGTCGCATGCAAAGCCCGAAACCCAGTCGCAATCAAAACCCTCATGAACATCTTGGGCATGCCCGCTGGACCCTGCAGGCAACCGCTGGGCAAAATGACGCGCAACGGCATAGAAGTCGTCTTAGCCAGCGCCCGCAAAGTCTACGAAGCCAACCCGCAGGTTCTGCAGCCAGTCGAAGACCACTTCGGCGTAGACCTAAAAGATCGCCTCTACAACGAGAAGTACATTGAGGGACTCTACTATGCTTAGGCTCTGTGTTGCAGGTGCAGCAGGCAGAATGGGTGTTGCTATAATACAGGAAGCAAGAGCAAAAGGAATAATGACCGTTGGTGCAACTGAAGCTCCAGCAGGACCCATGACTGCTCTAGGAACCCCTACAATTGGAAAAACATTACGCCAACTTGGTATTACGGACCAAGATACGGTAATTCAGAGTTCTGTCGACTTAGCAGATGCGCTTAAAGATGCCGATGTCTTCGTAAGTTTTACAGTTCCAGTTGCCGATTTAGTCAACGTACCCATCGCCGCAGAATTGGGCAAACGTATAGTTCTTGGCACCACAGGCTTCACCCCCGAGCAGAACCGACAAGTCACCGCAGCCATGTCAGGCAAAGTCCCCGCAGTGTTCTCACCCAACTACAGCGTAGGCGTCAACATACTCTTCAAACTCGCCGAACAACTCAAGGCATTCCCACAAGGCTACGATTTCAGCATAAACGAAATCCACCACACAGGCAAAAAAGACGCACCAAGCGGCACAGCCAAAAAACTAGGCGAAATCGTCTCAAACGTCCGCGGATACACCAAAACCGTCACTGGACGCGAAGGCATCAGCCCACGTCAACCGCAAGACATGGAAATCACCGCTCTCCGCGCAGGAGGCGTTGCAGGTATCCATGACTTGATCGTTGCTGGACCCAACGAGATGCTACGCATCGAACACACCGCCTTCACCCGCAACGTATTCGCCCAAGGAGCCGTTTACGCCGCCGAATGGTTAAGCAAGCAGTCAGAGCCCAAAGTGTACAGCATGGCGGACGTGTTGGGATTAGTTTAAGCCAAAAACTCACCATTAACTTTTTTATTCAAGTTACATAATACAGTGGTCGTTCAAAGGAAGAATCAAGAATGCCGAATAAGCGTAAAGTCGCCATTTTAGGCGCAACCGGAGCCGTTGGACAACGGTACATTCAACTCTTACAGGGGCACCCCTGGTTTGAGATTTCCGTACTTGCAGCTTCAGAGAAAAGTGCAGGCAAAAAGTACAAGGATGCAGCAACTTGGCTTATGGAGACTGAGCTGCCCAAAGAGATAGCGGAGATGCCAGTCGCTAACATAGATGTCAAGTCATGTGAGCAGGCAGGCGACTTTGACTTGGTCTTCACGTCTTTGCCGGGGGATTTGGCGGGTCCAACTGAAAATGAATTCGGCGCATTGTACCCGGTTTTCAGTAAAGCAAGCGCACACCGCATGGACAAAGATGTACCCCTAATCATTCCAGAAATCAACCCCGACCACATCGAACTCATCAAAGTCCAGCAAAAACAACGCGGCTGGAAGGGCTTCATCACAACTGACCCCAATTGCAGCACCATCGGATTAGCCATCACCTTAGCGCCGCTTATGCAGTTCGGCATAAAGCAAGTAATGGTTACTACGATGCAGGCGCTCAGTGGTGCAGGTTACCCCGGTGTCGCTTCACTTGACATTATCGATAACGTGGTTCCTTTCATTTCGGGTGAAGAGGACAAGATGGAAACTGAAGCGCAAAAGATACTCGGCAAATTTGATGGCAAAGCGATCAAGCATGCTGATTTCCAAGCGAGTGCAAGCTGCAACCGCGTTAACGTCAAAGACGGCCATCTCGAATCCGTATTCGTTAAACTCGACAAGGAGCCATCAATAGACGAGGTGGAAGCCGCATTCACAAAGTTCAAGGGCGAACCCCAGAAACTAAAGCTGCCCTCCGCTCCAGCACAGCCGATAATCGTTCGTCACGAAAAGAACCGCCCTCAACCCCGCTACGACCGAGACGCAGGACGCGGGCAAAGCGTGGTCGTCGGTAGGTTACGTAAGGATCCAATTATGACTCTGAAGTACATGTGCCTCAGTCACAACACGGTACGTGGCGCAGCAGGTGGCGGTATCCTCAGCGCAGAACTCTACGTAGCGAAAGGACTGGCATAAACAGCCAACCCCATTTTTGACTGGTGTAATGTTATGGTTAAGCGAAAACTGCGTGAACCCCTCGAAGACCGAAAAGGAACCCTCTACTTCGACGGCATATCCACAACTGAACTGGCAAAAACCTACGATACCCCCTTGTACGTGCTTAGCGAGAAGCGCATCCGCGACAACTACAACCGCCTCTACAGCGCTATAGTCAACAACTACAAGTACGTCCGCATCTACTACGCCGCCAAAGCCAACACAAACCTAAACGTGCTCCGGATTCTGCACTCGCAGGGTGCCTATTTGGATACCGTTAGCCCAGGAGAAGTCTTCTTAGCTTTAAGCGCAGGCTTCACACCTGACCGCATCCTATTTACGGGTACCAGCGTTCGAAACGACGAATTAAAAATGCTATCAAACGCCAACATCACAATCAACGTAGATTCCCAATCCGAAATGGACCGATTGCTCAAGATTTCCGTTCCACAAATCCTCTCAGTCCGCGTGAACCCCGAAGTCGGCGCCGGACACCACAGCCACTGCATCACCGCAGGCCCAGAATCCAAGTTCGGGCTCTGGGAAGAAGAAGTTATCCAAGCCTACGCCATAGCCCAACGTGCCCGGGTGGAACGCTTCGGCATCCACATGCACATCGGTTCAGGCATCTTAGAAGTTGAACCTTACGTGTTAGCAGTTGAAAAACTGCTCAGTATTGCGAAGCGGGTGCATGAAGAAGTCGGCATTAACTTTGAATTCATCGACATAGGAGGCGGATTCGGGGTGCCCTACAAGCCAGAGGATAAGGATTTGGATTTAGCCGAGTTCTCTAGCAAAGTTGTGTCGATGTTCAAGAACAAGGTTAAGGAGTATGGTTTGGGTAAGCCGTATCTGTTCGTTGAACCAGGCAGATACCTTGTTTGCGATGCAAGCATCCTGCTCACAGCGGTTAACTCGGTTAAGGTGACGCCTGGCCGCAAATTCGTCGGTGTAGACGCGGGCTTCAACACCCTTGTTCGTCCGACAATGTACGGCAGCTACCACCCCATACTCGTAGCCAACAAACTAACAGCGGCGGACAAGGAAACCTACGACGTAGCAGGCCCAGTCTGCGAATCAGGTGATTTGCTGGCAAAAGAGCGAAAGCTGCCGGAAATCGCGGAAGGCGACTTGCTCGCGGTTCTTAACGCTGGCGCGTACGGTTTCAGCATGAGCTCCCAATACAACTCACGTCCACGAGCCGCAGAAGTCATGATACGAGGCGGCAAAGCCGTGATAGTCCGGGAACGTGAGCAGCTGAAAGACCTAGTAACAAATCAGAAAATACAAGGTGAATCTTGATGCAAATGCCCTTTTGGAAGATGCATGGATTAGGAAACGACTATGTCGTAATTGACAACCGAGACCAAAAAATCAGCGATGCGCACGTTTCAAGGTGGGCAGAACTGCTTTGCGAGCGGCGCTTCTCCATCGGCGGCGACGGGCTCCTGCTTGTTTACAAGTCAAAGGTTGCCGATGCAAAGATGCGGATATTCAACGCAGACGGCAGTGAAGCGGAAATGTGCGGCAACGGCATCCGATGCTTCGCGAAATACTGCTACGAAAACGGCATCGTAAAGAAAACCGAGTTCACAGTGGAGACTTTGGCTGGCGTAAAACAAGTTTGGTTAACACTTGACGGCGAAGAGGTTGTTGCAGTTAAGGTTGATATGGGTGCACCTAACTGGGAGCGTTCCTCGCTTCCCATGGTTGGCGAAGGTGAGTGCATAAATGAGAAGATAGATGTCATCGGGGAAACCTACAAAATAAGCTGCCTTTCAATGGGTAACCCGCATTGCGTCACCTTCGTCGGAGACGTAGACGCCTTCCCAGTGTACTCAGTTGGCAAATTAATCGAAAACCACAAAGCTTTCCCCAACCGCACCAACGTCGGCTTCGTCCAAGTCCTCGGATCAGGCGAAATCAGCGTGCGCGTTTGGGAACGCGGCTGCGGAGAAACCCTCGCCTGCGGCACAGGCACATGCGCAGCAGTTGCAGTAGCCCACAGACTAGGCAAAATCAAGGACAAAGTCACTGTCCACCTGCTCGGGGGAGACCTCCAAGTTGAAGTCGGCAAAACCATCCTCATGACTGGAGCCGCTGAGAAGGTTTTCGAGGGTACATTATTCAAGGAGCCACTAATCCGTGTTTGAGTACGCAGAAAGAATCAAGCGGTTACCGCCCTACCTCTTCGCTGAAATAGAGAAAATTCAAAAAGAAAAGAAAGCCCAAGGCATCGACCTCATCTCACTTAGTATAGGTGACCCTGACCTGCCGCCACCCCAATTCGTCGTAGACGCGTTGGCTGCGGAGTCAGCGAACCAGAAGAACCATAACTACTCCTTTAGCCAAGGCGAACCCGACTTCCGCGCCGCCGTGGTCCAGTGGTACAAGACCCGCTTCGGCGTAGATTTAGCCCCCGATCAAGTCGTTGCACTGTTGGGTTCCAAAGAGGGCTTAGCAAACATCGCTCGCGCCTACATCAACCCAGGCGACCATGTCCTCTGTCCCGACCCTGCTTACCCAGTTTACGCAAACGGCGGTACCATACTCTGCGACGGCATACCCACTCCAATGCCGCTGCTGGAAGAGAACGGTTTCTGCCCGGACCTAACCGCAGTAGACGCCAGGCGGGTTAAAATGATGTTTCTCAACTACCCTAACAACCCCACCGCCGCCACCGTAGATGCCAGATGCCTAAAACAAGCAGTCGACTTCGCTAAAGACAACAACATCATCCTCTGCT
The DNA here is from genome assembly GCA_023488905.1 of Candidatus Bathyarchaeota archaeon. Taxonomy (GTDB): domain Archaea; phylum Thermoproteota; class Bathyarchaeia; order Bathyarchaeales; family Bathycorpusculaceae; genus Bathycorpusculum. Next base: position 81,449 of record JAMDCQ010000017.1, on the reverse strand, counting down.
ACGACAACGCCTACTCAGAGATTACCTACGACGGTTTCCGAGCACCCAGCATACTTGAAATTCCCGGGGCAATGGATGTGGCGATAGAATTCCATTCTTTGTCGAAGACGTTTAACATGACTGGGGACCGCATCGCATTTGCAGTAGGCAACAAAGACCTCGTTGCAGGCTTAACCAAAGTGAAATCTCAAATTGACTCAGGCCCGCCAGTGTACACGCAGAAGGTAGCTGTGAAAGCTTTGGGCAGCTATACCCACCGCGACCCGCCAGAGTTCCTCAAGAGAAACAACCAGATCATGCAGGAACGCCGCGACCTACTCGTAGCTGCCCTCTGCACGCTGGGTTACCCGTGTGAGAAGCCCAAAGCAACCTTCTACGTATGGGTCAACTGCAAAGGCGACTCCATGAAATTCGCATCCAAACTACTCGATGCAGGCGTTGTTGTTACTCCGGGTGTTGGCTTCGGCAAATACGGCGAAGGCTACATTCGCATTACATTTACGCAGCCAAAAGAGCGCATTGAAGAAGCCTGTAAACGAATAGCAGGCGCTCTTTAATTTTTACTTTTTTTGGTTTTCCATTCTTCCTGCAGTTTCTCCGCCATGTTGCCGTCTTCAAGGATGAATGCTCCATGGTACCCGCAGTTTCTGCAGTCCCAAGTTGACCAGAACTGGGGCATGCCCTGAGCCCAGAAGATGTCGGTGGAGCCGCATTTGGGGCAGAACTTTGCTGAAAACGGTTTTTTCTTTTCTTTTTTCTTTAGAAAATCCACTATTATTCCCCCAAAATTATGGGTTGCTTGACTGTTATTAAGGTTATTTAACTTGAACTCGCTTGCTTACTGGGGGGGGCATTTGTGTCTGTTGGAAAAAGCTGAAGCGTTTCTGGCGTAAAGGCACCCGCTCCAAAAAAACCCACAAACACTGCAAGCGCCTACTCTACTCTCCCCTACTGTTACCCAACCGAGCAAGTCTCTAACCGCTCTAACCTTCAGAAAAAGAAGCGTCGCCGGTAAAAAAGAGGACGCTACTATAGCCCTGCGGTGAGTGTTGTAATAATGAACAACGCGTAGATTGTCAGGAACACGGCGCCTTCTTTCCACGTGATTTTCTTTCTGGATAGGAAGTACCAGAAGAAAGTGTTGATTATTATTGAGAAGATAATCAGGTTCAGGTAAACGTCCATGTTTAATGATAATGGTGAACCGATTAGTACGGGGACAAACAGGGTGACTCCCAGAATTAGGGTTGTGTTGAAGAAGGCTGCTCCGATGATGTTGCCTAACGCAAGGTTGGGGTGTCCTCTTAGAATCGACTTTACGCCTATGGTTAATTCAGGTATGCTTGTTCCTAAGGCTACGATTGTGGCTCCGATTACTTGCTGAGAAACCCCTGCTGCGGTGGCTATGGTGATTGCTGATTCAACCATAAAGTTTGCGCTGATAACGACGCCTAACGCGCCAAGTATAGTGAATAACGCGTATTGTTTGAGTTTGCCTCTCTCTTCAATTGTGACTTCTACATCGGCTTCTGCGGTGGTTATTCGCACTTTTGATAATCTGTAGAGGTATGCTCCGAATATAATCAAAAGAACTAAACCGACGATCCATGAGGCTTGAGTTGATACGTATATGAGTGCCAATGGTACAATTGAGGCAACAAATAATCCGAATTCTATGTTGCTTAATTCGGAGGTTCCAAACTTTGGAATTATGTTGTTGTCTCCAACTGGCGCGCCCCTGTTTCTCTTTGACAAGTAAATTTTAAGTCCAAAAATTACCGCGCCTATGCCGAGTATGGCGGAGATGTTGAAGATGTTTGAGCCTAAAGCGTTACCAATAGATAACGCCGCTCCAGCGGATAGTGAAGCACTTAGGGCGACAGTTAATTCTGGCAACGTGGTTGAGAGTGAAATCAGTGTGAAGCCGATTGAGGTTTTGCCGAGTTTACTTATGGCAGCTACCTTTGTCGCATATTTGATTACTACGTCGCTAGCAAGGTTTAGAAATATTAATGCTACTGCTATGATTGCGAGGTTTACCAGAAAGTCGAAGCTGAATAAATCTGCCATTTGAAGCCCTCTATTTTTTATCGGTTTTTTCTCGGTTGAATAGGATTTTACACTCTTAAATGTTACCTGACAAGAAAATATAAATTAATCAAAAACGGTAATTGGATAGGATATTTTGTTATGTATGAAAAAATCTTGGTGCCTATTGACGGTTCGGAGTATTCTATTCGTGCTCTATGTGAAGCGATTAATGTGGCAAAACTGACGGGCGGTGCAATCACACTTATCCATGTAACCCCCACTGGTTCATCAGTTGTGGTGTCTTCCAAGCAACATTTCTATGACATGCTTCACGACACCGGTAGAACTGTACTATCTGATCGGTTGAAACTGGCCAAAGAAGAAGGGGTTAAAACAGGGACCCTGCTAGTTCAAGGAGACCCAGTTGATCAGATAGTTAAAACAGCTAAGCAAGGAAATTTCGGTTTAATCGTAATGGGCGCAAGGGGAGTAAGTAAACTTGCCGGTCTCATCGTTGGCAGCGTAAGTCAAGGTGTCATCAAGAACGCGCCATGTCCCGTGTTGATTACCCGATAACTGGCTTTTCACTGCCCCGCAAGTTGTTTTTTAAATAGATACAGAAGCAGGGTTCCCAGCTATAGACTATTTTTTTAGGTAGACTGTGCTTGTTGGGAACGCTATCTCGATACCTTCGCGCTCAAAGACATCTTTTATGGCGAAATTGATTTTCTGTTGAGTGTCTAGGTAAACGGTATAAACTGGAGAGTTCACGTAGTATACGATTGCAAATTTTAGACTGTAATCGCCGTATTCTGTGAAGTGAATACGGTCAAACTGCGCAGTATCGACGCTCTTGATTATGTCGGTTATTATAGGTGGAATCTTTTTGAGTTTCTCCAGCGGGGTATCGTAAGCGACGCCGATCGTGAAGGCTATGCGTCTTTTTTCCAGTCTTCTAAAGTTGCGAACGCTCGCAGAGGTGAGTTCTTTGTTGGAGATTATGAGTTCTTCGCCCTGCAGAAGCTTGATGCGGGTTGATTTTACCCCGATGCTTTTGACTGTGCCGCTGTATTCGCCGACAACGATGAAGTCGTCGATTTCGAAGGGTCGATCAAAGTATATTGAGAAGGCGCTAAAGAAGTCGCTAAGTGTGCTCTGCAAGGCGAAGGCGACGGCGATGCCTCCGACTCCTAAACCAACAACAGCCCCAGTGAGGTCAACTTTGAAGACATAGAGGATAATTAAGAACGCGAAGATGTAGACGACTAGCTGGATTACTTTTTTGAGTATAAACATTAAATGGTGGCTGTTTTTTCCATCTGCGTCCTTCTTTTCAGTGTACCAATCGATGAGTATACTTGACACTCTGGTGGCGGCGTAAGCGCCTAGAAAGATTTGTAGAACAGTAAAAACTCCACTCAATATGGCATTGTATGGTTCTAGAACTGAGAGCGGTGAAAGAGCATATTCAATCCCCAAGATCACAATCATAATAACGATGACAATTTTTACCCCCGAAAGTATGGCGTCGTCGAGTTTGGTTTCAGTTTTCTCTGTTAATTTAATGAAATGCTTGCTAAAGAGCCCATAAACCCCCCACCCCACAAATCCTACGACGGCAAAAATCAAAAGCGACGCTAAGATTTCGCTGTCTATTTGACTGGTGTGCAATATTTGCTGAATTATTTCAGGAAGGGAAGCCATTGTGTGTTTTTCATGTTAACGGCTGTTTATTTAAGTTTCTTGAAAAAACTAAAAAAGCCTAAAAATGTTGACAAAAGATAAAGAGGAAGGGAGGTTGCTCTATTTTGCAGCTGCTTTGGCGAGTTTCTTTAGAATCTGGTCTTTGGCGATGGTGTAGGCGATTGCGTAGTCGAAGAGTCCCTGTGGCTCAGCGGTGGCGCGTTTAATCATTTCCACTTCGGTTTTGATTTTGAGTTTGCCGATGGCTAATGCGCCGATGCCCCAAACGCCTGGTTTCATTTCTTTGTCGTCGTTTGGACCGAGGCCTTCCACGCCCAAAGGCTTAATCGCGTTGATGTCTCCGACGATTTTGCATTTGGGTGCTGCTGCTAAGTCGGCTGCGGTAAGCAACTGGATTCCGCCTGCGCCTGCTGCAAGGATGATTTCTGCATCTTTAACGGCTGCGGCTGTCTGCTCGGGTTTGGATACTTCAACGACCTTGACGCGTTTGGCGCTGCATTCAGCGTTAATTTTGTCAGCGACGACTTGGCCTTTTGCTAGGCTGCGGCTGCTGATGGTTACGTCGGCTTTTTCGGCGGCGTAGATGCGGGCTGCGGTTTGGCCGACTGGGCCTGTGCCTGCTAGGACTGTGACTTTTTTGCCTTCTAAGCTTCCGCGGCCTCTTTCCATGGAGGCGCCGAAGGTTTTGGCGACTGCGGCTGCGGCTGTGCTGTATCCGCCTCTTGGGTCAACGATGATGCTGTTTCCCCATGGAGCGGTGCTCATTGCTTTCTGGGTGGCTGCGACGACTTTTTCAACTTCTTCAAAGTTGCTGCCGTTGATGAAGACTTTGGTGTGTGCTGCGCCTGCGGGTCCGCGTGGGAAGAGGAGGTCGTAGACGATTTTGGGGGCGTCTTCGCCTGTGACGTTTTCGTACTTGAATATCATGGAGTCTGGGAATGCGTCTATGGCGACGAGTAAGTCGAATGGGCTGCAGTATTTGTCTGTGTCTAGGAAAACGAAAACTGTTTTGAAAGTTGGTGGTTGTTGTGCCAATTTAATTACACCTTGTCTTTTGAGAATGCAGTTTGGGGATTTAAGAATTGTCTAAGCCGATTTCTAAAGCGTTCAAACGTCTGAAAGAGCGCTAGAGTTTTTCGGTTACAAATTCCTTGGCAAACCCAGCTAGGAACTCCACGTTAAGCTTGGTCAGATACCAAAACGTCACTGCACTCAGCCGTGACAGCGCCGCGAAAGGCGTGAAAATGAATCGTGCAGCCATCCTCCGCGCAAGCCTATAGAAGCCAAAATGCCCATACCGCCTATACGAAACGCCAACCGTAACATAGTCTTTTGATGTGCCCAGATGGGTTGCGCCCAGAAACGGCAGAACCTTCCAGCCGTAACCCACCTTCTGCACGTAACGTTTGAAGTACTGGTCTTCGCCGAAGAACACTTTGGGCGGGTTATAGTTTTCCATGAGTTTGCGGCGGATGAGGATGTTGTTTATGTGTGGGTTTGTGTCGAGTTTAGAGAGGTTGTAGACGGTTCCGACAACGCGTTCGTAGCTGGCTGCATGCGGATTTTTGTGCACGGCAACGGTGCCTATTGCGCCCACGTCGGGTTCGATGTGAGCGGAGACTTTTTGGAGCCAATCTGGCGGCAGCAGCATGTCGTCGTCAATCATGGCAACCCATTCCGTCGAAGCCGACAAAACCCCATGCTTCCGCGCCACACTCAGCGGCTTCTCATGAGTGTTAATGATTTGCCCCGAACACGGCATAGCCCTGATTTGCCTTAGCAGCGTCGGGTTGGCTTCGTCGCGTGATGGCACAACAAAATCGACTTTTTGGGTGTCAGGGCAGGATGGCATAGCTCTAATGTTTTGTCTGGGGGATAAATAGTTTGTCGCAGATAAAGCTGCACCGTATTAGCCTTGACGCAGTAGTTCAATTTTTATTTTGGTAGTTGCTGTGGACCCCTCTTATTTCATCTTCTTCCAACGGGCTTGGCAGAAACGCCTGTTTTTGCGTCTGCGTCGGGGGTACATTGCAGCTGGTTGCATCTCAATTCCGCAAGCAGTTCGGCTTGGCGAAGCGGCTTGAGGTGGAGGTCAGTTGCGATTTTTTTCTATAGCCCCCTTATATAAAGGGTAAACCCTAAATTCAACCTACAATTCACACATACAAAAAACCACGCGACCCCACAACCGCCACCCCCACCCCCACCCCCTACAAAAAACAACAACCACCCCAACACAACGCTGACTCCAGCCAAACCCAACCCACCCCCTCTACGTTACCAACATAGAACCACTAATAGGATCCAAACATACCAGCAGCCTTTTTCAGATGCTAACAAGTCTTAAACCATCGATCTTTTGGAAGTGACTTAGGTTTTTTGTCGCGACACCGAAGTCTCTTGTCTGAGCGATGGCACCGATCAAGGTGTCTCTTAACCCAATGGGGGTTCCCTGCCGCTCCAGCTTAGCATAAATGTGACCTGCTTTTATAGCGGATTTTGAGGTCAGCGGCAAAACCACAAGCTTGCTTATCAGCTGCCCTGTTAGCGTTATTGCTTTTTCTGGTTCTTTTGATTTATGAGCGCCATAGTACAGTTCGAACTCGTTGATGGCGGTTGTGGCTAAGAGGAATCTGCGTTCTTCGAGGCGATTGACAAGCGAAGTTGCTTCGCGGTTGCCCCGTAAGAAATCAACCAACACGTCTGTGTCGATGACTACTCTGGGATTTTCCATTTTTTCCACGCTTCATCGATTGAGGCTTTGATTTCCTCTGCTTCTCTGTCAGTCATCTTCCAAGAGCCTGCTAAATCGGAAATTTTAACACCTTTTTTGCGTCGTTTAGTAAGCTGCTTAATTGCCTCTTCTATGGATACAGGCCGCTTCAGCTTAAGCTGCAGCTCGCCTGCTATCTCGCTTAACTCAGCATAGGTTTCTTTGCTTACTTTGATGGATTTGCTCTCAGTCACTTAAACCACTAAGTAGAAAAAGTGGTCAAAACCATATATTAAACTTCCGACAACCACAAACCCAGCACACCCCCAAAAACGCAACCACCTACCCCCCTACGTTACCAACATACAACCACTAATAGACACTAAACATGTCGTCGCAATAGACCCCCTCTATAGGTTTTCTGCATAGGTTGAATATTAGGCTCCAAATATGTTCGCCCAAGAAAAGGTTTGGACAGCGCATGACAAACTACAATTCTACTACCACTACATTGGGAGCGTCCCCGCACAGAACTAAACGTAGAGCAATGCAGCCTAAACAAAGACGGCACCATAGGCTACCACCACTCAGAAGGCACACACAAAGACGTATTCTGGGCAACAGCACTGACCATATACGCAACAGCAAACATGGGAACCAGAACCATTCCTAACTGTGATACCCCGCTGAGAAGTGTTTAGATTAGAGCTCCGCTATCAACCCGTGGAACCCGTAATATTAGATCAATGTCGTAGTAATAATTGGGCTTGGAGAAACAGTTAATTTTTGAGCAGGAAGGTTAAATAGGTACTACGAAAAACTCGTCAGGTAATGCATCAAGTCTTCTTTGAATTTCTTGTTCAGTTGTCGGAGGCTCTTGCATTTTAATATCAACTTTAGAAATCAAATAGTTATATAACTCCACTAAGGGCTGATTATTTCGAATCTGAATAAGCTTAACGCGTCCATGTTCGGCAGTTGTGTAAACACGGCTTTTTGCCCCTAGCTTATCGCAAATAACAATACCCAAAGGTCCTACCCGACTAATTTTATCTTCTATGACTTCTTGATTTCCACTAGAAATTAAGCCCATTTCTATTCGTATTCTCCCCCTTTTACTCGCTACTTCTGCATCAGCCTCGCGTTCAACCTCTTCATCTCTTTCAATATTCGACCAAAAATTCTTATTATGCTCGAACCCTAGCAATGTTAGGGCGGTCTTTGCAAAAGATTTCTCAAGTTTTTTACCAATTGTACTTTTCGTTGAACCTCGAATGTTTAGAGTTGCATGCCCCGCCATAAAAAGAAGCCATGCGTCATCTATTTGCTCTTCTTTATCAATCGCTTTAAACAGTTTATCGCAATATTGAATTGTTTCTTTAAGAAACTCTACATAATCTTGAGGGCAAATATCTAGATTACTGCAAGTCTTTTTCGTAAGCCCTAGTAACCATAAAGTAAGATTTCTCTTGTCAGGAGTTTTGTTTTCTATTTGTAAAAGATCATCCAATAACTTAGAGCGCCAATTGCTACCATAAGTTGAATGGGCTTTATCGTATATGTCTAGCAACCAAGCGTAGGTAGTAAATAAACGTTCTCGGGTATTTTGTTCGGTTAAAAGGCGATAATTTCTTCCTAACAAAAGATTTTTCATCATTACTCGCAATGAAGATGCTGAAAACGGATTCTCTAGTGTGACGTTGTCTCGTAACCATTCTTTATAATCAATAATTTCAGTTGTCATTGTTATTCACCTTTGATGATTCATGCGTATCAAAATCTACCCTGTTATTTGATGCAATGATTTGAAACTCGCTTTTCATAAGCTGATAATAGCGGGGGTCATTATCAATAAGGAGAAAGCGTCTTCCCAACTCATACGCAACCTTTCCCACAACACCAGTGCCAGCAAACGGGTCTAATACTAGGTCGCCTTTAAAAGAATAATAGCGAATTAGTTTACGTACCAATTCATCAGGAAAAGTAGCTGGATGTTCCTTTCTATGGCTTGGAGTAATCTTCCAAACGTTTGTCACATCATATTCGCCATTTATTCTTGATTCTGCAACTGCCTTTTGGTCATAATGCTGCCGGATGTTCCAATCAATCAGCTTATCGGTTTTTTTCCTATAAACCAAAACGTACTCTGTAACTATTACGGGCTTATACTGTAGCGGTTGCCTATCGGCTGCGAACCGTCTCCCTCTTCCAATGTTCCATCCAGCGCCTTCAGGTTTTTCCCAAATAATATCATCAATATACTCAAAACCAACTGATTCTAAAACCTTATGGATATCAAAAGGGATGGGGATTCTATGGCTAGAAGAACTTCTATTAACTCTTCTTACAAGCACTGGAGAAACATTTACGATAACAAAACGCCCTTCTGAAAGAACCGAGTGAACTCTAACAAAAACCCTCCTCAGAAAATCCAAGTATTCCTGATAATCTATATACTCAGAGTATTCTGGCTTGGCATTATAATATGGTGGTGAAGTAATCATCAATTGGGCTGAATCTCTTGGGAACTCGCTTAATACCTCAACGGCACCTCCTAAGATGATTTTGTTTGGAATCGGTGATGGTCTGAAGATATCTTTTTTATCGCGTGTTTTTTTCACTGCTGGAATTTCTTGTGTTTTAATTCTTGATTCTATTAGGTTGATTTCAGTGTGACTAACTATTTCTTTTTCTGAGTTTACGCTGATTTCTCCAACGCTTTTATCTCGATGCGTTTTAATAACGATTGAAACACGCCAAAAATCATACCTATCATCTATCTCAGGTAGTCCTAAAGACAGTATCTCTACAAACTCAGGTAACGTCTTATTTATCCAGTCTCTAGCAATCTCTCGGACTTCTTTTGCTGTAAGAGCTTTAGAGCTTAGTACCATGCGGTTCACTATATAGTCACCCCGTCTATTTTTAAAGGCATATCCTACTTTTCCAGTGGACAATGGCTCGATTTTTTTGTAGGCATCATTATTTTCTTTTCTAATTTAGACATGAACCATTGCCGACCAATCGGGCGATTTTTACTTAAATGCTTTATGTAAAAATTAGACGACAAGCCTTACATCAACCAACGTTCTTGAATAATCTAAACATTTCCGCTTTTGATTAAACCAAGTGGGCTCTGTTGCCTGTGACTACTTGCACTTCTGAAGTGCAATCCAAACCTGACTCAGATGGCAAAACTCAGTTTGCTGGGCGTCTTGTTGGTTGTTGTTGTCCATAGGGTTTTCTGCAATAACTACTAAAGAAGAAAATCAGCTGTAAAGTGGTGGTGTTGCAAACGATATCTGCTCACTGAAGTTACATGTTGAGTATTTTTACTGCCTTCTGTGCGGCGCGTTTGTAGCCTTTTTTGGTTATCATGCCTTTCTGTATGCCGTTTAGTAGTTGCAGTATCATGCCCTGTTTGACGTGCTCTACCATTTGCTGCTCACTGATGCCGGGGAGTCGCATGCAGTTGCCGATTTTGACGTTGTGGGTGGCGATGTCGTATTTTTTGGCTATGTGGTAGAGTTTGCTGCCGATGATGGGGTTGGTGATGGACCAGGAGATGTATTCGATGAGGTTGTCGCGGAGGCAGTTTTTGGCGAATTCTAATGTGTTGTTGACTTCCTGGGGGGTTTCGTATTCGAGTTTGCCGTCTGCTTCCCAGGCGTTGTAGAGCATGAGGAACCCGTAGACTTTGATGTGGTGCTTCTTTAGAAGTTCGAGGGTGCGGATGTTGTCGGCTTGGAGGGCGTTTTTGCCGATGCCTTTGAGTACGCGGTCGTTGGCGGATTCCAATCCGATATGTGCCAGCCAAAGGTGGATGTCATGTAGGCGTTTTGCTAATTCATCGGTTAACTTGTTTGCTCGGAGGTTACATTGAAAAGTCAAGCCCTTGAGGCCCAGCTTTTCGATTTCGTCACAAACCTGCAAACACCACTTAATATCCACGTTAAACGTGTCGCTGCGGATGTAGATTTCACGGATACCCCTGCCGTACAGGTAGCGGATTTCTTCAGCGATGTTTCTGGGAGACCGCTGCCGAATCCACGGTTTCTCCAGTTTCCAGACGGGGTTGCTGCAGTAGGTGCAGTAGTTGGGGCAGCCGCGGATAGGCAGCAGGTAGGCCATGCGTTTCTTTTTGGCTACGGCGACATCGTAGTTTTCGAAATCGATTATGTCCCATGCGGGGAAGAAGTCGATGTCGGTTAGCAGGGGGCGCAGGCCGTTGTTTTTCTGGCGGTTAACCGTGCCAGCGACGTCGGTTATCGATTCGTTGGCTTGGACTTTCTTGATTAGCTCGGTTGTGGTTTCTTCGCCTTCACCCACGATACAGACGTCGATGGCGGTGTTTTTGAGGACGTCCTCTGGGTCGATTGTGGGATGCGCTCCGCCAGCAACCATAAGCATGTCCAAACCCAGCGCCTTAACTTTCGCTATGGTTTCAAAAGCGAGGTCTCTTCTCGGAGTGGTGAAGGAGATGGCGTAGACATCGGGTTTAACTTCCTTGACTTTTTGCAAGTGCTCGTCCATCGAGAGGAAGGGCTCAAGATAAGTGAATTGAACATCTGGGAGGCGCTCTCTGGCGAAGCCGATTATGTAGAGAATCCCCAGGTTCGGTGACTCGGTAACCGCTTCCCCTTTTGCTTCTTTCCCAAACGGGGGGTCAGCAAAAACCACTTTAAGCTTCTTCTGTTTGGCTACGTTTTTGACCTGTTTCACCGAAGCGCCATCCTACTACCAACTTTCCATGCCCGCGTATATATCTTGCTAAACACGGCGCGCTCTGTGGCTAGTAAACTTCTTTAGTTGCCAAAAGAAAAGGTTGAGACAACCCAATAGAAAAGAGACTGAAACGCTTTGGCGAAGTTCCTGGTGGTTCACCCATACCTCGACATCTACGGCGGAGGAGAAAGAGTCTGCCACAACGTAATCAAAACCCTGCTCAGCCACGGCCAAGATGTGGAGTTGTTAACTTTTGACTTCGACGCAGTCAAGTACCGCGACATCGTCGGCGAAGCCTTCCCCAAACAGGTCACCATACACTCGTTGGGGCACCGTACCGAAGAAAAACCGCCCTTCACCATCTACAAGCGCCACCGAAACTTCGCCAAACTCCTCAAAAAATACCGCAACCAACTAAACTACGATTACCTCTTCTCAACCCAATCCAGCTCACCCTTCGAACCAGTCTTCCTCAACAAAGCCAAAAAAAACATCGCCTACGTACACTTCCCAGAAATACACTATGACTACAACCGAGGAACCCTCAAACGTAGGCTGTATTTGTGGCTGTTTAAGCATTGGGTGGAGCAGGGCATCGACAAGTTGGATTTGGTTTTCTGCAACAGCAACTACACCAAAGAAGCCCTTACCGCACTCTGGAAAACACATGGCGTCAAAGACCCCGTCGTCGTTTATCCACCCGTGAACCTTGAGAAGTTTTGGTGTGATAAACCGCTCTCGCAGCGCCGCAAACGCGTGGTGTATGTGGCGCGCTTTATTCCAGCGAAGCGGCATGAAATCCTCAAACAACTCGCCGCAGACCTGCCGCAGTTCGAGTTTGCCAGCGTCGGCGGTTTAATAGAGGCAGAAAAACCGTGGTTTGAACGATTCTCACAGAACCTGCCCTCAAATTACACCCTCAAAACCAATCTGCCTACAGCGGACTTGCTTGAGTTGCTGCAGGACAGCCGCATCTATGTGCATCTCATGGAGGGGGAACACTTCGGCATCGCCCCCGTGGAGGGGTTGGCAAGTGGGTGCGTGGCGGTGGTGCATGACAGCGGAGGCATGAAAGAATTCATCCCCCCTCAGTACCGATGGCAAAACATCGATGACCTAAAAGAGAAAATCCTGCGTTACATGGAAGCCGAGAACGTCTGGGAGTATAAACGCAAAGAGTTATGGAGCAAAATCGCCACTTTAACTCCGCAGGCGTTTGAGAGCGCAGTCTGGTCGCATGTTGAAGCTTTAATGAAAGAAAATTGACTGCGGCGCTTGGTATCCACACAGTTTTAGGTTACCAAGTTTGCTATACTTTTAGCTACAGTTTTGCGGTCTAATTTAGGTCTCCAGTACAAAGCGATTTTTTGAGGGTCATAGCTGCCGTTGTCCCATTTGGCGGCATCTTGAAGGAGAGCAGCTAAAATGGCTTCCTTATGAAAAGAAGGGGCTATGCTGCCAGAGAATCCCTGCATAGACAGGTATCTTAATGCTTCTACGGGTGTTCCAACTATGGAGCAACCCATACAAAGAGCCTCTGCAGACGAAATCGAGAAGCTTTCCCATCGTGAGGGCACAAAAAAGATTTTGGATACACCTAAGAGTTCCTTAATTTTAGCTTGTTCCACAAACCCCAAGATTTCAATTCGTGATTTGATTCCTTCAGGGGCATCCTGCAGAAAAGATTTCACTAAATCAGTTCCTGCCCCAAAAATCACTGACTGAAAATCAGGTCTCTGCCTTAAAAATTCAACAATCGTTTCCGCCATAACGCGAGTATTTTTCTGCCTAAAATCATCCCATCGCCCAAACGAGAGCACTATGTTCTCTTTTTCACCAATCTCTCCCTCTACGTATTCAGACCCCACTGGGTTGGGTACAAAATGTGTTTTTTTGATAAGGTCGCTTCTCCCCCAAGCTGTCAAGAAGTAATTGAGGTTTGCAAGGGCGTCGGGGCTTTCGATGATTGCGCCATCGCTGAGTTCAATTTGGCGGATCGACTCGTGAGCGACCTTTGTGTGGCGCCGTCGCTTCAGCCGTTTTGGGGATACGCGCCAATACAGATCGCTTAGGATATTTCTGGGGGTCAGTCGTTCCCGTAGCGGGATTCTAAAGTAGGTTCTTTGGAGAGGAAAGTGAAATCTGCCGTCGCTGTCAAATTTGAGCAGGACTTTTTTGCCGCCCAACTTCATTTTTTCAATTAAAGGCGAATACAGCGCGCCTTGTAGCGGATATGCGATGATTACGTCGGAATCGTTTTTTGTCCAAAAATCTTGTTTATAAAACTCCTCTAACTCGTTGTGATAGACTTGGAATTTGGGGTGGTGGCTGTCGAGTGCCTTTTTGGTTACTGTGATAACACTTGAATTTACGCCATTTTCTATTAGGCCCATTGGGATTTGACCAAGGTCCTTATTTTCGTGCAAGGGATCATAAAGGTCGAAGAATACCGAGATTTTCATGCTTGCCACTTTGATCTTTTAAGGAGTTATTCGGTTCAGAATTTAAAGATATCATTTAGACGCAAAAGCACTTACCTGCAAACCAGTGCTCATTGGGATTGTATGCTGCTTAAAAGGCGTGTGCCAAGACAAGAGCTATATACGGAAATCAATTATTTACAGGCAGGAACCTAACAGTGAAGCTAAAAATACCGTTCGCTAGAACAGTTCAAAACTACATGATTGAAATTCAGCATAAAAAAAACGTAGCGAACTGGGTAAACGGATGGCGTTTTAGCGATTATCGTATGAGCATGCTTCATAGTGAGACGCATGATTGGGAAAAGAATTATCTTCCGATTGATTTGCGCGGTAAAGTTGTTCTGGATGTCGGGGCAGGCGAGGGTGAGACAGCGATGTTTTTTTTGCAGCATGGCGCTTCCAAGGTTGTTTGTATTGAACCAGAACCTGAAGCATACGGGTATCTTGCGTTCAATCAACGTAAACATCACGGTAGAGTGACAGCGATAAACAACAAGTTTGAGTTGAAACATCTCCAGCTTCCTCACGATTTTCTGAAAATGGATATTGAAGGTTACGAAGAAGTATTGCTTGGCGTCGAGCTGGATACGCCAGCTGCAATAGAGGTTCATGGTTTACAGTTATGCGACAAATTCAAGGCGGCAGGATGGCGAATTAACACAACTAACACAGCTTGCATGAAAGGATATGGCTGCGTCAAATACGCTTACTGGAAATGCTAAGAAAGAATTAAATGCTTGCAACGCCGATTTGGTTTGAGATGCCAAATGGAAAGGGCTTTGGTTTCCTTCAGTGATCTTCATGATTAAGAGGATTCCAAAATTTTTAGGTAACCTCTACCTGCGGATAGCCCATAACAAACGAAAAAAACGCATTAATATTTCCTCAAAAGCTTTTTTGACAATAAGTTTAGTTACCTCCTGGAACAAGGAATGCGGCATAGCAACCTACACACATTTTTTAGCTGGGGAACTGAGAAAAAAAGCGGGCATATACGTCACCGTTGTGCCCAAAATTCATGCGTTAAATCCATACTTCAAAATTTTGGGCTACATAGTTGGGCGCTCGCGGGATTTGGTGCATGTTCAGTTTGAGTATGGCATCTTCCCAAGCTTAAAGATTGGTAGAAAAACCCTGACCGCGTTCTCAGCTTTGCCTTTCTATGTAGGGCTTGCCATGGGAAACCGGAGAGTTGTGACCACGATTCATGAACCAAGAAAAAATGTAACTACGGGCGGGGCAAGCGGGTTCTACACGAACCTGCTTGATAAGCTGATTTTTTCTACCTCTGACCTAATCGTTGTACATACCAAAGAAAGCAAGCGACTTATGCAAACCCTATACGGTGTAGAATCTTCTAAGCTTCGGGTTATTCCGCATGGCAGTTATGAACAACCCATATCCCTTAGTAAGGAGCAGGCGAAGGCGAAGTTTGGGTTACAGGGCAAAACAGTTGTGACTATTTTGGGGTTTGTGACGCCTAAGAAGGGGCATGATTTAGTTATACCCCTGCTACCCCAGATAGATAAAAATGTTCAGTTAGTCGTTGCTGGCGGACCCCAAAATCTTCAAGATGAACTCTACCTTAAAAGACTCAAAGAACTTTCGAATCAATATAACTGCTTAGATAGAGTCACCTTTACAGGGTTTCTGCCCGATTTGGGGGAGATTCTTAACGCAACCGATGTAGCAATTCTTCCCTACCGGTACGTAACGGACAGCGGCGTACTGCATTTGCTGATGGCTTACAGAGTGCCGACTTTGGCATCAGATTTAGACGCCTTTAAAGAAGTCTTCGACCAATATGGCTGCTTAGAGCTCTTCAAAGCAAACGATCCAAAAGACCTCTACCTAAAACTTCAGATTCTGCTCTCTGACAACCAACGTCGAGAGGCGCTCAAAACTAAATGCTTGGATATGTGGAATGCTACCAAATGGAGCACCATCGCACAGAGACATATCGACATCTACCGTAAAGTTTTATCCGCAAGCACCTAACGATTGCTCAAGGTGCATTTCTGGGGTCCAAGTACATGCGCAAACCATCAAAACTTGCCCTAAGCCACATGAATGCACCCGCAAGGGTATGATGCTTCAACTCCACCGCTACTTTGAGCCACAACTCAAACCCAAAAAAGTACACCAAAAACTTTGCTTGATTGTTCCAACTTAGGTTTCTTCGTGCAAACAGGAGACGATTCCGGTTAAGGTAGTATTCACGTCTTAGGTTGCCTTCGCCACCGATTGACTGAGCTACTTTATGCCACACCATCGATTCGGGTACGTAAACAACCCTGTAACCCGCTTTTTTTGCTCTAAAGCACAAGTCGGTTTCTTCCCAGTACGTCCAGAATTTAGTATATAGAAGACCAACTTTATCCAAGACAACTCGTTTGATAAGCATGCATGAGCCTTCAATTTTATCCACTTCCCTTGGCCGGGTTGAAGTCGTTGTATATTCTTTTCCTTTGACGCGCCAGAGCGTTAGGTTTTCTCCGGCGAAGTCCACAGTAGCTGGTCGCTTGTATTGGTAAAGGGTGGGGCCTGCAATGCCGATTTCAGGATTTTTTTCTGCTTCTAAAATCAGTCTGGAGAGAAAATGCTTATCGACTACGATATCGTTGTTCAATAGAAGCGCGTAATCTGTATGCTGCTTCTGTGCATATTTGAGGGCAATGTTGGTTCCTGTAGCGAAACCATAATTCATGGGGTTCTCGATTAATACTAACTCTTTGTTAAAGTCGAAGGTAACATTTTCTGGTTGCTTAAACAGTTTAATTGGTTTGTTGGTAGGGTCATATTCAAAGAAGGTGGATTCGACCTTGCTTTTTCCTTCAGCATAATTTCTTATTTGCTGTATTGAGCCATCTTTCGATCCGTTGTCAACTAAGATAATTGTGTACTTCGGGTAATCAATTTGGTAGAGGCTTTCCAGGCATTCAATTGTGTTTTTCCAGCCGTTCCAATTTAGGATGATAATGACCACTTTAGGTTGGCTAGCCGAGTTAAGATTAACCGAGTTGCTTGATTGTTTAGCCATTACTTACTATCCTGAATTAGAGACACTGGCTTTAGTATAAGTGCTTAACGTCTAAAACACCTTGAAGCGACCCTGCACTTAATGTGTGATTACCAAGTTGAGTGCCACAAAAGGTATAGGTGCAGAGGGTTTATAACTAAAAAAGTGTCCCTTAGTTGGCAATTGAGTAGGCAATGATTAAACTAAGAATCGACGTCGATTACCCATATCAATCAAGGGCAAAAAGCTTCCTGCAGGTAGCCCTAAGGATCAAAACCAAAAAAGGCAAAGACTACCTCGCAAACGCCCACATCATTGCAAGAATGATAAACGAATCGCCAAGAGAGGTCAGGGGCTACTGGTTCTTCACTCCCTACACCATGCCAGATAAAAAATTGCTTGAACAACTGAACCCTCAGCGGCATGAAATAGCGCTTCATGTGGCAAACAAGCCCATAGAAGAATGGAAAAAATTAGAGAAAGAAACGAACCGCAAAGTAGAATACTACACTATCCACGGTACAGAGGGAAGAATTGCTAGATTATTATGGGGCCGTAAAAGCAAAGGACCACAAATAGTCATTCCAAGCGATTTCTCGTTGATGGATTTTCAAAATGAGAAGCCAAAAACTCTCAGTATAGATAGAGACCGCTACAAGTACGGTTTTGAAAAAATGGCTGTGCTCGTAGAGGAATGGATTGCTCAGGGTGTTGTGTTGTCTTTTCATCCCGAATGGCTCTTTAAGAGTACAGAGAAGAGTCAAAGAGGGCCAGTTTACGATTTGCTCAAATCAATTTTAAAAGTTGACACCGACCTTAACACCTTAAGCGTAAAAAAGAAGTCTTTTTTCAAGATAGCCCACGATGTACAGGAATACGAGAAAAACGCCTGGTCAACTAACGAATTCCTTGAGAAACTCAAGGAGCGCGGTGTGGATGTTTACACTTTCCTTGACCGTAAATGGTGTTGCCCCACCCAAAATCCTTTGGTCAACTGGAGGGGAGAAGACGATAATGTCGGGTTGCTTGAAATAAAAACCTACCCTGAATGGTTGCAGATGGTTGGCAAGAAAACCCGCAACATGATAAGAAAAGCCGAAAAAGAAGGCGTTAAAATCGCTGTAGTCGAAGCATCCGACGCGTTGGCTGAGGGTATCTGGAAAATCTACAACGAAACCCCCATCAGACAAGAAAGAGCATTCTCACATTACGGCGAATCTTTAGAGCTAGTCAAGGGCAACATGTACGCCTCTAAAAACAACACGTTCGTAGGCGCTTACTTAGATGGCGAATTGATAGGGTTTATTCAACTAGTTTACGGCGACAACATCGCCATCACTTCAAACATTCTTTCGTTGCAGAAGCACTGGGACAAAGCCGTAAACAACGCTTTACTTGCCAAGGCAGTAGAAGTCTGCGCCGGTAGAGGGCAGCGGTGGCTAATGTATGGACGCATCGGCAACCACCCTTCGCTTGATCGCTTCAAAGACAACAACGGCTTCGTCAAGTTCCTAATCAAACGATACTACATACCCCTCACAAGCAAGGGCAGGTTAGCTATACGTTTGGGTTTACATAGGGAACTCAAGGATGCCCTGCCTGAATTTGTCAAGAAGCCGCTATTCCCAGTTTTAAATTGGGTAAGCAGAACCAAGGTTAAAGTTAAAATGCGCTTAAGAAGCTAAAGTAGAAGCTTGGCTAGGAAGTCCATGAGATCGGTTTTGGTTTTGAAACCACGGAATATGGCTTTGCCGCTTGTATAAAGCCTAAACGAGCGGTCCTCAAACGTCAACTCAAAAATAATCCCCGCAATGGTGTTTTTGAGGGCGGCTTTCTTCATTATGTTCGCGATGGCTTCATCTTTCTTCTCGTACTTGAAGTTAACAATAACATCGCTTTCTGCGCCACAGGTGCCCTCGATACGTGACACGTAGTCGGCGACGGTTGACATTACCCCTCAAGCTCCTTTAGGATTTCTACAAAGCGATCCACTTCAGAGGGGATGTTGTAGATGTAGAAGCTTGCCCTAGCCGAAGACTCCAACTTGAAAAGTTGATGCAAAGGCTGAGCACAGTGATAGCCGCTGCGAATGGCTATTCCGTACTCGTTAAAGAGCGCGGCCGTCTCGTGAGATGAAAAGCCTTTAAGACCGAAAGGAATGATGCCACACTTCTTGGATAGGTCGCGGGGTCCATAGAGAGTTATGTTATTGCATTCTTTGAGGCGTTCAACTGCATATTTGGTTAGTTCTTTTTCGTGGGCAAACACGTTGTCCATGCCCAAATCCGAGAGGTACTTCACGGCGGCGCCTAAGCCGACTGCACCCGCGATGTTGGGGGTACCTGCCTCGAATTTATAGGGCAACTCATTCCAAGTTATACTACAGCGTTCTTGGCCGTAGGATACTTCTTTTATCATTTCTCCGCCGCCCTGAAACGGAGACAATTTTTGGAGAATAGCTTTTTTGCCGTATAAGACGCCGATACCTGTTGGACCCAGCATCTTATGTCCCGAGAACGCCAAGAAATCCATGTCCAAATCTTGCACGTCAACACGCATATGGGGGACGGATTGGGCGCCGTCAACAAGCATAAGAGCACCATTCTCGTGGGCAACTTTACCGATGCGTTTGACATCGTTTATGACGCCTGTAACGTTGGACACGTGGCTGAGGCAGGCGATTCTTGTTTTAGCTGTTATTTTACTTTCGAAATCCTCGTAGTCCAATGTGCCGTCGTCGTGGACTTTAGCGTATTTCAACGTGAAGCCCTTGCATTTAGACAGGATTTCCCATGGCACAATGTTGCTGTGATGCTCCATAAGCGAGACCAGCACTTCGTCGCCCCGCCCAAGGTTGCTGCATCCCAAAGAGTACGCGACTAAGTTGATGGCTTCAGTTGTGCCGCGTACAAAAACCACTTCGCTTGGGGATTTTGCGTTGATGAATTTGGCGGTGTCTTCGCGTGCACTCTCATAGAGGTCTGTGGCTTCCGTTGAGAGTGTGTGGACGCCACGGTGGACGTTGCCGTTGTGGTTGGTGTAGTAGTCAACTATGGCGTCAATGACTTGGCGTGGCTTCTGAGTGGTGGCGGCGTTATCAAAGTAGATTAGGGGGATGCCGTTGATTTTGCGGTTTAGTATTGGGAAGTCTTGCCTAGCTGCTTGGGTGTTCACTGTTGCTTTTCTGCCTCAGGTTTCATCCTCTTAGAGAGTGTCTTTGCCAGTTCCTCTTCTTCAAGCGCCTGCTTCTCTTCGAAAGTGTGCTCCTTTGAGAGCCAACTTGGATAGGCGATGCTTTTTTGGTCAAAGTAGAGGCGGATGGCGCGTTTAAGTGCGCCGACAGCTAGGACTCCGCAGTGGAATTTGACGCTGGGTAAGCCGCCGATTTCGTCAGTGACTTTTTTCCATGTGATGTCGATCCAGGCTTTTTCAAGCGTTAAGCCTTTGATCATTTCGGTGACTATGCTGCTGGTGGCGATGTTGGCGGCGCATCCATAGCTTTCAAACTGGGCTTTTTCGATGACTTGGGTTTGCTCGTTGATTTTTAGGTAGAAGGTGATCATGTCTCCGCATGCAGGGTTGCCTGCTACTGCGACGACTGTTGCGTCTTCCATTTTGCCTAAGTTTTTGGGGTTTCGGAAGAGATCCATGACTTTGGGGTTGTAGGGTAAAGGTATACGTGACATGTTTAGTGCACTCCTGTTGAGCCAACTATCCCTCTTATACGATTCACTGCTGATGGTAAAACGTCTAGAACGTAAGATATATCGTCTTCTGTGTGGCTGCGGGTAACTTTCATGAGGATACTGCCGTGTGCTTCTTCGAAGATGCGCCCGATTGCGATTAAAACGTGGCTGGGCTGCAGTAATCGGCGGCTGCATGCGCTTCCGCTTGAAACGTAGACACCTTTGAGGCTTAGCTCTATGGTTAAGGCTTCGCCTTCACAGCGCAGTATGCTTATGTTGGCGTTGTCGGGGCTGCGTTTGTCACCTTTGGGACCATTAAACCGCAGATCAGTCAACTCGTTGAATATGCCGTCAACTAGTTTGTCGCGGAGACCACGCAGTTTTGCCACATTAGCCTCGAAGTCTGTGAATGCCAGTTCAGAAGCCTTTGTAAAACCGACGATTAGGGGAGTGTTTTCTACGCCTGGCCAAAGTTTTTGGGTGCCGATGGGGCCTTCCAAGATGCGTTCCAAATTGACGCCTTCTTTTAGGTAGAATGCGCCTATGCCGCGGGGTCCCTGGATTTTGAAGCTGCTCACCGTTGCCATATCTACGCCGAGTTGCTGGACGTTTAGGGGGATTCTGCCGTATGCGTCTGAGGCGTCAGTGTGGAACAGTGTGTTGGGGTTTTTGGTTTTGACTATGTCGACTGCTTCTTTGATGGGTTGGATGGTGCCGACTTCGTTGTTTACCGCTGCGATGCTGACTAGTACGGTTTGGCTGTCTATTGCTTCTTTGAGTTTTTCGAGGTTGATGAAGCCTTCGCTGTTGACGGGGATTTTGGTGGTTGAAAACCCAAATTTGCTCATCATTTCGGTGACTTGGAGGACGTTTATGGGTTCGATTTCGCTGATGACGATTTTTTTGCCTTTGTCTTTCTGTGCGAAGCAGGATGCCATTATGGCGAGGTTGTTGGCTTCGGTTTCGCTTGGGGTGAAGGTGATTTCTTCGAGGTTTTTGGCGCCCATGTACTTGCTGATTTTGCCGAAGCAGCCCATGATGGTTTCGAAGGCTTCCCAGCCTGGTTTGTGGGTCAGCGTGGGGTTGCCGTAGGCTTTTTTGTTGTAGTAGGGGAGCATGGCGTCGAGGACTTCTTGGGGGACGATGGTGGAGTTTTCGTTGTCGAGGTACACTTCGTGGGTGATGCTTTCGTGGAGTTTGAGGAGTTCTTTTACGTTTTCAACCATACAGTTTCCTACCATAAAATTTTGGGACAGATAACTCGTCACAGTGCTAATGCAGATTCTACTACAAAAACCTAACCCATAACAGTGTTAACTTCTATATGTAAATAAAAATGTAAGGAAAGGGCAAAAAAGCCACGAGTCACTAAAAAAACCTAATAACCAACCAAACCATACATACCGACAATCAAACTTATCCGGCGAAAAAATTGAAAATAGCAGAGTTATCAGTGCCCCAATCAGTCAAAGAAGTCCTCTTAGGCATCGGGATTTGTGAGTTGTTTCCGCCTCAGGAGGATTGCATACGGGCAGGAGTGCTTGACGGATGCAACATTGTGCTGGCAAGCCCCACTGCCTCAGGCAAAACTTTGATTGCGGAACTCTGCGCCATGAAGCATGTTTTGGAAAACGGCGGCAAAGTCATCTACCTCTCTCCGCTGCGCGCGTTGGCGAGCGAAAAGTTTGAGGAATTCCAAAAGTACACTTCTATCACTAAACCCGACGGCGGCAAAGTGGCTGTCGGAATCAGCACCGGCGACTTCGACACCGCCGACAACTGGCTCCAACGCTACGACATAATCGTAACCACCAACGAAAAGGCAGACTCGCTTCTCCGACACCGAGCGAAGTGGATGGATAGCATTTCAGCAGTCATAGCCGACGAGGTGCATCTTTTAAACGATGCCGGACGAGGACCAACCTTAGAGATTGTTCTCGCCCGCCTCATGCAGTGTAACCCCCACATCCAAATCCTCGCCCTAAGCGCCACCATCAACAACGTGGATGAAATCGCTGGGTGGCTAAACGCCAAACACATAGTCACCACATGGCGCCCCATCAACCTCAAAGAAGGCGTGATTCTCCAAGAAGAAATCCAGTACCGCGACGGTGAATCCCGAAAAATCGAGCAGGAAACCCGTCTAACCGTCGTCAACATGGTCCTAAACACGCTGCGGAACGGCGGTCAAGCCCTGATTTTTGCTTCCACCCGCAAAAACGCTGTTTCAGCGGCTAAAACCGTTGCCAGCCACATGGACAAAGTGCTCGTTCCCAAAAGCGGCTCGAAGCTCGTTAAAAAAAGCCTTGAACAACAAACCAAAGGTGCCCTTGAGAAGGAGGCAAAAAAAATCCTCGACTCAGGCGAACACACACAGATGAGCGATGAACTCGCCGACCTTGTCCGCTGCGCCGTGGCTTATCATCATGCGGGGCTGTCGGGGGCGCACCGCAAAATCATCGAAGACGCGTTTAAAGAGCGCAAAATCAAGGTGTTGACTGCGACGCCGACGTTGGCTTGGGGCGTCAACTTACCCGCACGCACGGTTATCATTCAGGATTACCGACGTTTTGAGGCGGGCTTGGGCAACTATCCCATCAGTGTGCTCGATTATAAGCAGATGGCGGGCAGAGCGGGGCGACCGAAGTATGACAAGTTCGGAGAATCTGTCCTTATCGCCAAAACCTCCGATGAAGCCGACTACCTCATGGAAAGCTACGTCCTCGCTAAACCCGAGCGCATCTGGTCAAGGTTGGCGGTGGAGAAAATCATCCGCACCCACGTGTTATCAACCATCGCCTCGGACTACGCGCACACTGAGCAGGGCATCTACAACTTTTTTGGCAAAACCTTCTACGCCTACCAATACGACGTAAAAGCCATCCAAAGCGTCATCAACAAAATCCTGCGCTTTCTGCATGACGAAAAAATGATATACGTCGTTGGCAGCGACGACATACGCGCAACCAGCTTCGGTAAACGCATAAGCGAACTATACATCGACCCCCTCAGCGGCGTCATAATCCGCGACGCACTCCAAACCAAACCGCCAATCCTAACCGAATTCAGCCTCCTCCAACTCATCGCACACACCCCCGACATGGGACCCATCATGCGCCCCTACCAACGCGAAATGGACAAACTCGCCGTAGTCACCGAAGACCACAAGCAGGAACTCTTCGTCGAAATTCCCGATCAGTGGGGTGACCACATCGGCTACGCAGACTTTTTAGGCGAAGTCAAAACCGCCATGGTCATGAACAACTGGATTGAAGAGTTGCCTGAAGAGAAAATCCTTGAGCGGTTCAATGTGCAGCCGGGCGACTTGTACCGCACGATTGAGAACGCCAAGTGGCTGCTGCATGCCACGGAGGAGTTGTCGCCTGTGGTTGCCAAAAACAAGGAAGTAACCGCACTTGCTAACGAGTTGGTTGAGCGGGTGTCGAAGGGCATAAAGCGTGAACTCATGCCGATTGTCGCGCTGGAAGGCGTCGGCAGAGTCAGAGGCCGCATAATCTTCAACTCAGGCTTCCAAACTGTCGACGACCTCAAACACGCCTCCATCGAAGAATTAACTGCCCTGCCCTCCGTTGGCCCCCGATTGGCGAAGAAAATCAAGGAACAAGTCGGCGGCTACATAAAGAAGGATGAATGGGAGAGCCTCAGCAAAGCCAGTAAAGCTCCTGAGGAAGCTCAACAGAAAGGGCTCTTTGACTTCTAAACGCTCTGCGCGAACTGCTCTGCCTGTTTCACTGATGTGCCGAGGTAATTTTTCGGGTTTAGCGCGTAGTCGATTTCTTTTTCCGACAGTTTGCTGCTGACCAATTTGTCTTCCATCAAAGTCTGCTTGAAGGGTTTGTGTTCAGAGGCGCTTTTTATGGTGAGTTGTCGGAGTAGTTCGTGGGCTTCCTGTCGGGGTACACCTTTCTTGACGAGTGTTATCATGACAGATTCCGACATTGATCGGCCCTCAGTTATTGAGAGGTTGGTTAGCATGCGTTGACTGTCGACGCGGAGGTTAGCGACCACGTTAACTGTCAAGCTAAGAATGTAATCGAGCAGTATGCTTGATTCGGGAAGTACAAAGCGTTCAGTGGATGACTGGGTTAAGTCGCGCTCGTGCCAGGTAACCATGTCTTCGAGTGCGGGGATCTCTGAGCTGCGGACTATTCTTGCTAAACCACAGACGCGTTCGCAGGTTTCGGGATTCTGCTTGTGGGGCATGGTGGAGCTGCCGACCTGCTTCTTTGCCTCGAATGATTCGAAGACCTCTGCGATTTCAGGGCGCTGTAGTTCTCGGATTTCGGTTGCAAAGTTCTCCAGAGAAGTGGCAATCATGGCGTAGATTCCGATAAGTTCTGCATAGCGGTCCCGTTGGACAATTTGGGTGGAGATTTCGGCTGCGTGGATTCCAAGCCGTTTCATTACGAGTTCTTGGATTTCTGCCGCATATTCGCCGATGCCTGCTTGGGTGCCGACGGCGCCGCTGATCTTGCCAGCTACGACACGCTTTTTGCATTCGTCAAGACGCTGTAGATGCCTGTTGACTTCGTAACCCCAAACCGCGAACTTGAAACCAAGAGTTATGGGGAGGGCGTGTTGGCCATGTGTTCTGCCAATCATAACCGTATCTTTGTATTTGGCGGCTTGTTTCTGAAGGACCACTTTAAATTCGGCGAGGCGCTTTTCCAGCACGGCGATGGCGTCTTTTAGTTGGAGAGCGTTGGCGGTGTCTACGATGTCGTAGCTTGTTACGCCGTAGTGTACGTAGGCGCCGCTTTCGCCGCATTGCTCGGATAAAGCGCGAACCATTGACATGATGTCATGTTTGATTTCTTTCTCGATTGCTTTAACCCGCTCAACCTTAACGTATTTGGTTGAAGCCATTTCTTGGATTTTTTTTGCGACCTTTTTTGGTATGTTGCCTACTTCAGCATGTGCTAGTGCCAATGCTGCCTCTACGTCGAGCAGCTTCTGCATGCGGGTTTCTTCATCAAAAATTTTAAGCATCTCAGGCGTTCCGTAGCGGCCTGTGTCTATAGGTAAGATTGGCAAGGGAATGTTTCCTCAGAGAGGAAGTATGCTCATTAGAGATTAATCTTTTGCGAGAACAAACTTGTTTAATGCTATTTTTCTGGGTTTGGCAATAAATCTCGTAAAAGATATTACCTGTGACAAAACAATAATTTTTGGAAGGAAAGATTACGCGAAAAGCAATTGTTGCTGCCGTAGCAGTTATTCTTTGCGTGATTGTAACAGTCGTTTTGTTAATCGGAGAACCCGATGGTATTCTGCCAAACAAAGGTCAGGGTAGCTTGTATGTGGCAAGTTACATTCCTGTATCGTATGGAAACAATAATACGGAAGGAAATATAGTTCTTGTTAACCCCACAAGAAACTCTTATAGTAATCTTACATTAGCTATACAGGTTGACAGTTCAGAGATAAGTAATCCAACCTTGAGATTATGGGATTCTAATTTTACATTAAACCCACCGACTTCTTTTCTGCAAAGTGTTCATCTATACCGTGATATGTTAAATCATAGCACTCCAATAACAACAATTAGTATAGAGCCAAACCAAAATGAAACTATCGCCCTAAGTTTTACAAGCCCAGACACATTCCCATTTAACTCGCACAACCTTACAATCTACCTCTCCCAACACAGCTTTGGCGACATAATCCACGGTCAATCATTAACTATACCACAAACAGAGACTTACATACAGGTCGTAAGTTACAGTTCAGTGCAAACCGACTATGACACATATCATGAATACTTTAACGCGACAAGAC
The DNA here is from genome assembly GCA_023488905.1 of Candidatus Bathyarchaeota archaeon. GTDB lineage: Archaea > Thermoproteota > Bathyarchaeia > Bathyarchaeales > Bathycorpusculaceae > Bathycorpusculum. Next base: position 55,289 of record JAMDCQ010000017.1, on the reverse strand, counting down.
CCGGCTATGTGTATAGAAACGACAACCCTAATTTCCTCCAGCGATACTTCAATTATTCATGGGAAATTGGTTCAGCTAACTATGGCATGGCGGCTGAAATGGGTGTTCTAGGTGTACGCTATTTTAACGTAACAGTACACAACAACAGCACGTTCCCTGTCAACAGCGTCGCGTTGTTTGGGCAGATACCAAGCATGGGGAATTACATGAATAGATGGGGCGCCTTGAGTGACTACGTTTTGCAACCAGGTGAGACGTACGTGTTTCCAGTTGGGGAAGCTGAACTCCCGACTTATGCCTATGCAACCGGCTATATCACCAACTCAAATAGCTCCTTAACTAAATGACCTGTGAGAAAATCAGGCGAAAGACGGCAAGCTAGAATTTTCTTAAGCGATTAAAGATTAATGTTTCACCGATACCACTATCTCATTGTACATTGTTTGGGTGTGTGTTAGGGATGAAAGTTACTGTTGCAGTGTTGGATAAGCATGGAGACAGCGCAGTTACAACAGTTCTGAATGTGCTGCAATCCTTTGATGTGGGGCAGGTTTCGCATTTTGCAGTGGTTACGTCCAAAAAAAGCTTTTTCGAAAAACCCTTGGGTATAGTTAACAGGCAAGGACTTGACACATCCGCCGTGCTTGGCTGCATCAGCACAAGACCAATCGCTTCAAGCAGCTACGATTTCCTGCAATTAGAAGAAGCTGCTGTTGCCTTTGAAGGAAGAGTTTATGCACCAGTACCCAAAGCCGCCCTAACCGAACAGTTAACCAAAGAACCCCAACACTGCGAAACCGCGCTGCAAACCATAATCGAGCAGGCCGACGGCGACTATGCGTTTTGGATGCTTAAAGAAGGTTGGATAGCTGCAGGCAGAGACCCCATCGGAGTGCAACCGCTCTACTACGGCGAAAACCACGACATAGCCGCATACGCAACCAACCGCACGGCGCTCTGGCGACTCGGAATAGAGAATCCCACTTCGTTTCCGCCGGGAACTTTGGGGTTCGCAGACAAAGACGGCTTCAAATTCAAACCAGTCAAAACCCTCACCTACACGCCGCCCAAGCAGATAACGCTCGACCAAGCGGCACAGGAGCTTGAGGGGCTTCTTGTCGAATCGGTTAAGCGTCGTGTACAGGGTTTAAAGGAGGTGGCGGTTGCGTTTTCTGGCGGCTTAGACAGTAGCGTGGTTGCGTTCTTGGCAAACAAGCAGGGCGTCAAAGTTAACCTACTACATGTGAGTTTGGAGAATCAACCTGAAACCGAGGAAGCCCTCGAAGCCTCGGAAGCGCTGGATTTGCCCATGCAGATACACCTCTACAAAGACTCCGATGTAGAAGCCACATTACCCAAAGTGGTTGAATTAATTGAGGAAGCTGACCCCATCAAAGCCGCCATCGGCGTACCATTCTACTGGGCAGCCGAGCAAGCAGCAGAAGCAAAACACAAGGCGCTGCTGGCTGGGCAGGGTGCAGACGAGTTGTTCGGCGGCTACCAACGCTACGTCAACGAAAACTGCAAAGACGGAGCCGAAAAAGTCCGCCGTACCATGTTCAACGACGTCGTCGGCATTCACGAGAGCAACTTGGAGCGGGACCTCAAAATCACAGGGTTCCATGATGTGGAGTTGCGGTGCCCCTTCGCCTCGTATGAGGTTGCCGAGTTTGCCATGGCTTTGCCTGTTGAATGCAAAATCGAAAACAAACCTGACACGCTACGCAAACTGGTGCTGCGCAAGGTTGCTCAAAACCTCGGTGTTCCAGCAGTGATTGCGGGTAAGCCGAAGAAGGCGGTGCAGTACTCCACGGGCATAAATGACGCTGTGAAGAGGATAGCTAAAAAGCATGACAAGACAGTAAACGAATACGTTGGGGAACTTTTCAGCAGAAGTAAAACTTAACCTGAAAAAAGGAAGGGCGAAAAGAAAGCAGACTTGCTTCGCTTTTACTCGTTTACTTCTACTATTTTGGCTATCGGCGCATTCTTTTTACCGATTCAATGCTGCCTACACAGGCGTCTTTTGAAGAATAGGCTTCACTTGTAGCAATTATTTCGCCGTTAGCTGCTTTTAGTCTAAAACGGTATTTTCCAGATTTATCTTTAAACCACTCAAACAAGGGTTCAGGATTAAATATCTCCACATTTTATTTGTTGAAACTGTTTTAAAACTTTACCTATATATGCAAAAAATAAAAGAAAGTGCACGTATAATATCTTGGAGAGTGCAAAACAATAACAGTTGCAAAAGTAATCGAGCTGATTGGTAGTTCAACTGTAAGCTGGGAGGACGCGGCTAAGAATGCTTTGGCAGAGGCAGCTTTAACGGTAAAGAACATCAAATCCATTTACGTGAAGAGTTGCAAGGCGAAAGTCAAAGACAACCAGATCGTTGAGTACAGGGCAGTTGTGAAAGTTACTTTTGTGGTCCAAAGAGACTAAACTATAAGCAGTTTTCGTCAGCTTCCCCTTTTTTGGGTATAGTTATTTGATATTTTTTGCTGGGAGATCAACCGAGAGAGGCGGTAGTTTTCAACATAGTGAAAATTCGGTTTCGGTTGCGACATGGAAAATTTATTAACCCAGTCTACTTTTGGCTCTCTTGATTCAGATGCCACGATACATAGCTATAGTCGGCGGAAAACATTCAGGAAAAACAACCCTAACCCAACAATTAGTTCGCACACTGAAAAATCGGGGCTACCATGTAGCCACAATCAAAGAAATGCCAAACACCCAAACAATAGATCCGCCAGCCGCCTCGCATGACACATCGAAACACACTGAAGCAGGTGCAGACATCGTCGTGGCTTCCCCAAAGAACGAAACGGTCCTATTCATTAACAAAAAACTTGGCTTAAACGAGATTGCACCCTATCTCTGTGGTATGGACTTTGTAGTTCTGGAGGGCTTTGAAAACGAGACGGTTCTGCCTAAAATTATTGCTGCAAAAACGGCACAGGAAGCCGCCTCTTTCTCGGATGGACTAGCCATTGCCATTTCAGGCATCATCGCTGGCTCTGCCCATGAAACACAGGCGGTATCTAGGTTAAAGATTTCTGTGCTTCACGGCAAAACTCAACTGGGGGTACTTGCCGATTTGGTAGAACAGAAAGCCTTCACCTTACTGCCCAACTTGACTGAATGCGCAAAGTGTCATCCTACAGGTCAATGCGGATACTTGAACTGCTATGAATATGCTAAAGCGATTGTGGCCGATAAAACAGCTGAACGCTGCTGTCCACTGGATAAGAAGGAGGAGTTGGTGGTTGAGGTCAACGGGGTTAGGTTGCCGCTTAAGGATTTTCCGGCGCGGTTTGTTGAGGAAGCGTTAGTGGGGATGTTTGGGTCTTTGCACGGAGGCAAGGACATTAAGTCGTTGAGGGTTGAATTGCGTCGAGTATCGAAGGGGTCACATTAACCTGTAATGTATTTTTAAAATGCATTTGGGATAGAGACCGGTATGTTGCTTTATCAGTAGGTCAAATGTGTTTGTTCTGCTTGTAGAATTGATATGCAACCAGTTGCAATACGCATCAGACGTAGGTGCCAAAACGGGCGTTTGTGCTAAGTCTGCTGGTTGTTGTTGAAATAAGAGGGGTACCCTGCGTCTTCCAAGATTGTTTTTTTTGATCTACTGATAAATAAGGGCGGGGAGGTGCACGGTGAGAGGTCGTGTGGTTTGCTCTGTTGCGGATACGGTTTTGTATGCGCCTTTAAATAAGGGGGTCTAGTCACCGAAGAGCAGCTAACATGCAAGAACCAAACAGGCAGAAAACCTAAAAACCGATATTTCCCCTCAAGAATACTCCAAGCGTCTTTGCATAGCACCTCAAATCTTACAGGTGCGTCGAAGACTAAATTCTCAGAGTTTGCCTCAAATTTTCAATGATGCCTATTGGATTAAAGGCGGAGGCACCAAAAGATAGCACGACAATTATGAAGAGCAGCCAAATCAAGGTTGCAGCTATCTCACCTTTCCGTTGGGGAATCAGTATGTACACAAAAATGAATGGGATATACCAGTTTTGAAAAAACGGCAACATGAAACTAGGCACCAAAACAATAAGCGAAATCATAGATAACAAGGGATTCTTGTTGAGCATGTATATGGCATAGATCAAAGTGGCGGCAAGCGTGATTAACACTGCGGAAGATTGCAGGCTCCAAGGAATTTGAGCGTTAGGCATGAAAGCGTTTATGCTGTTCATGACGAGTTCAGGGCGTGTCTGGACAAGGTATGGTGCACTAATGACTGCTGTTAACCCGCTAACCACCATAAACATAACACCCGCGAGAAACGCCCTATTCCTTAACAATCCAAATCCGCTTTTCTGAAACAGCCTTATCATGGCGAATAAGATGAGGGGCATAAGGAAGATGGCAGTTTGGTACTTGAAGAATACAGAGACAGCTATGAGTAGGAAGAAGGAGTCGTAGCGCTCAACCAAAAGAGCGGTTATCGCAAAAAGCGAGAAAATGAAAGCAACGGAGTCAAACATGCCGTCAGCCGCAAAAACAATGAGGCAAGTGTAGATTACATAGACGCCGATGAGTTTCATTACAAACTCTACTTGCGAGTTTAGTTCAACTTTCTTTTCTTTCCAGCTGCTGCCCCTTTGAAAGAGTTGTTGCAGCTTTTCTTTCCAGCCCTGCAGGCTTGGTGGACTAAACAGGTCCTGTTTCCAGAAGCGACTCAAAAAGAAGTAAACGCAGATGTGCGCAACAACCAGAAACAACGCTATCTCAAGCCTATACACCAGCACTGCATCTACACCGTTCTGAAGCAATACCCCAAAAGGCATGAACAGAAGGATACTGCCAAGCGGGTAAAGATGAGGCATCTCAGGCCACGTTACAAACTTGAAGGGCGAATCGTCTTGGCTGGCGAGTTCGCCTAGTGGCTGACTGAAAACCGCGAAGTTGTCTTTAAAGAAGAGGCTTGCTGTATAGCTATGTCTTGGATGATCAGTGTACCAGTTCTCAAAACTGGCGTATGGATTAGAATTCACCGCTAAAAGCGCAAGCCAACAGACCAGCGATAAGACAACTAAAGCCAATAAGCGCTGACGAGAAGCTTTATTCAATTTTGGCAGAATAGGACGGTTTAATTCGTGTTTGATTTGTTTGATTAAGGCAAGTTTTAGCAAGATGAGACTTGCGAGAGCTATACTGGCCAAGAAGAGAATCTTAGCGGGCGCAGTTAACCCTGAAAAGGGGTATGAGAGTTGGGGTTGCTCCACTACCACTTTGAAGTTGATGAGCCCACGTTGAGAAGCGTTTTGGAAGATGGCTTCATAGTAGTCAGCTCCAGCGGTAAAATTGTATATGAAACCTGAAGTCAACGAGTTGTTGTACCTAAGACCATTGTACACCGCTATAGAGAAATTTTTACTGAATGCTACTGGGCAATCTACTTGTATGGTTACGTTTTCACCGCCGCGGAAATTACCTAATCCCTGCCTTCGCGTTTCATTGACACTTAGAATAAAGGAGTCATCGATACGTGTCAGCGACTGGGTTTGCCCTGTGGCAACAGGATAGAGGCTAGCAACCGTAAGCGCAACACTGAAAACTAAAACTACCAGAGCGGCGTAAAGGAAGATTCGGGCGGCTCCAACCTTCATTATTTTAAGCACCATTCAATCTAACCCAAGAACAACTAACCTGTATTTTAATCCTACAAAAAGGTTGCTTGGCACAAAACTCTAAGAAGTCAGGGCCGCTTTCACTGTATATGATATGTAGCTTTTTATCTCTGTCCAAGTTAGCTTCGATTTGCCTTTCTTGCGGTTTACAAACACTATAGGAGTTTCCTTGACTCTAAAATCGTTCAGAGCAGCCTGCCGAACAGTTTCTATCTGGATTTCGTAAGTGTGACTATGCAGATGAGTAAGTGCCTTTTTTAAAAACTCTGTAGAGTAGCAGCGAAAACCGCTTGTACAATCGTTGAGTTCTAAGCCTAATGCTGTTTGGGCTATGGTGTTGGCTGCTTTGCTGATTATCTTTCGCGATAAAGGCCAACCTTGGATTTGACCGCCTTTGCTGTAGCGGCTGCCGATAACTATTGCACAGTTGCATTCCCGCATTGTTGCCAGAAGTTTTGGGATGTCTTGGGGGTTGTGTGAATAGTCTGCATCCATGGTGAAAACGTATCTTGGCGGGTTGGGTGAGCACAGGTAATATCTAAAGCCGTCTGTTATGGCTGTGCCTAACCCTGACTTTTTGGGTCGGCTACAGAGAACCACGTTGGGGTGCTGCTTCTGCTTGTCTAAAACGATTTCAGCGGTTCCGTCGGGGCTGGAATCGTCGATGACAAGGATGGACGTGTTTAGGTGTAGGTTTTCGATGTCCTCAATCAATCGAGATATGTTGTCGGCTTCTCCATATGTCGGCAGGATTACACCGATTTCCGAGTTCGCAGCGTTTCCAACAATTGTGTAGACCATAAAGTTACTCAACCAATAGCAGTAAATGTAAATTAATAAACTTTAACCGAGCAATCAACCTGAATTTTGCATCCTCTGCTTCCTCAAATAGTACCCCAACGGATGGTAAATGCGGCGGCACAACTCATCTCGGTTCTTGCATACACCATGAGTCTGCAAAACGGAGCACTGAGGAGGTTTGTACTGGGTTGCTGAGCCACGTTCACCTGCGATATGCTCGATTTGGTAGCGGGTTAAACGTTCGTTATAGTCTGAGAAGGTCTTATACATCTCGTTCACTGCTTCGGGCGACATGCCGATGTTGAGTAGGAACGAGGTGAGGGTGAAGCGGCCGATGTGGCTGAGGTGATGGGCTGCTGCGGCTTCGGCGTAGAGAGCGTTTATGCAGGGCGGAAAAGCAGCTTGAACCACGGTTTTCGGCATTTCCTCAGTTTCTTGACCCATAATGTCTTGCGCTAACGCGTTTAGTTTGAAGGCGATTATGTTGATGTCTTCGGGGAGGTTTTTTAGTTCAGGAACGTCGAGGCGTTTTTCTACGCGGTTTTTTATTTCTTCTTGGAGTAGGCGTGCTACTTTGTCTTTGTTCAAGTAAACTAGGCCTTTGTCGATGATTTGGTTGACGAGTTTCCATTCGTTGCCATGCATGTGGGCGGCGTTTTTGAGGTAAAATGAGAAGCCAATTTTGAAGTCTTTGTAAGCTTCTTTTCCTTCGCTGATGTCCCAGTCGAAGTCTTTTGCTATGGATTGGATTTTGGCTTTAGTTGTTTGGGGGCTAAGCAGGTGGCTGTATGCGGTTTTTGCCACCGCCAAAGCGTACCGCTTTTTTATCCAAGGCTTCTTGGTGCCGATGACTAAAATGAGTGAGGCTGCAAAAGAAGAGATTTCTTTTCGCCTGTCTACATCCATCTGTCCTATTGTGAGGTCAAGGATGGCGCACTCCACCCGTTTTTGGGCGCGTTCCAGAACAAAACGGTCCTCAACCAAATTCTGAATGGTTAAGTCTAGTTCTTTGATTTGTGTGGATGCACCTTTTAGAAAGGGGTATTTGGCGTAATCCTCAATGGAAATTACAGCCAATTCCATTTTGACTGCGCGCCTATTCGGTTTCGATTCTGGGCGCCAAGAAGAAGGTTAGTTTTCCCTCTTTTGCCTGCTGGAAGTCGATTTTTACTGGCATGTCAGTGGAGAACTCTAATGTGGCTATTTCGCTGCTTGCGGCGGCGGCTTTGATGATTTCGCTGAGGTAGCTGAGGCTGAAGGTGGCTTTCGCGTTCTCTTTGACTTCAAGGTCGAGGAGTGCATCGGTGCCTTTCTGGATGGTTATGGTTGCACCCATAATGTCGCCTGTCGCGCTTAGCGTTATTTTGTCTGTTTCAGCTTCTATTTTGACGTGATCGCTGACGAGCTGTGCGTCTTCGATAGCTTGGCTTAAGCCAGAAGTTGTGGTTTTAGCCTTGACGTTGAAGCTGATTTTTGGTGTCGGCACTTCTTCTTCGCTGGGTTCAAGCATACTCATGGTGAATTTTCTGGCGTACTTGCCCATTATGGTGACGAGCAGCTTGCCAGTTTTGTCGTCGAGGCCAAGTTCGACGGATTCGTCTTTGCCTGCTCGTTTGAGTAGTTTGAGGAGTTCGCTTATGTTGAGGCAGATTTTTGTGGGTTCAGTTGCCTCGTATTCTTGGAAGACGCTTTTGGGCCATTCGAAGTCAATCATGGCAACGCGTGATGGATCCATGGCTCGGAGTTTTAAGCCGTCGGACTCAATTTTAAATGTGGCTTCATCAACAAGAATCGAGATGGCAGTTGCCATGTCTCTTAGGAGTTTAGCGTCAGACACTTTAAGCTTGAACATTTACCTCTTCCTCGCTCATGCATACTTTACTGGGTTATATTAGCATATCACTGCGGTTTTGGTTAATAAATTTGTCCCGAAATTGCCAAAAACATGGACGTGCAAATGCAAACTGCCGGTTATCTGCGTTAATCAGCCGCTCTGTGCTTACTAGACCCCCTTATTTAAAGGCGCATACAATTCCGTATCCGCAACAGAAGAAAACCACGCGACCTCTCTCTGTGGACCTCCCCTCCCTTATATAAAGAAAAAAGTTAGCCGTAATTAAAAATAGGAAAAAAGCAGAAAAGAATTGTGTGGGTTTATCGGCAGCGTCCTATGCCATAGCCGCTTCTACCCATCATGCCGCCACCGCATCCAGATCCGTACTGGTATTGGTTCTGGTTTTGTGCTTGGGCTCCGTAACCGTAGCAGCCCTGACCACTTTGGCAGTAACCCGCATATGTACCGTTGTTGTAGCAGTATGGTTCACCTGTTGTGGCGTTAACGCAGTAGGGCGGTATTATTCCGTTGTTTGCTGCGGCGCAGGGTGGCACTTGACTGTTTGGGTTGATTGTGGTGGTTGGTGTTTGGTTGGTTGCGAATTGGGCAGCAGTTACACCTACTAATGCCGCGGCGACTAATGCGATTGCGGCTATTGCGAGGACAATTTTTGTGTTCATTCTTTTCACCTCAACCTATACTATGGGCTGCGGGTGGTTTGGATGTTGACTGAAACAGAGATGAAACAGATTTGCGAAACAGTTTCCTCCCTGAAAAGGCGCTTTTCCCGCAACCTTTTATCGTTGGTATCTTCAGGCTTGAGAAAGTATTACGCTACGTTTAAGTAGTACTTTTACGAAGTTCAACTTAATGGAAGTATTGACTTTGGAAGAAGTAGTAGTTACAAGGAAAGGTCAAGTAACCATACCCGTTAAGCTGAGAAGAAAATTCAAAATAACCGAAAGCTCCAAAGTTCAGATAGTTGAAGAAGACGGCAAGATAGTCATAAAAAAACAACCGAGTTTTTTGGATTTGATAGGGAGCGGTGTAGGGAAAGCCACTGTTGAAGAAGTAAAGAAGATGCTGGATGAAATGAGGGCAGAAGATGCCGAATAGTCGTCTCTATGACACACGTTTCTTTGTCGAATCTTTTTACACCTCTGACTCGCAATTGGCAAAAAAACTCAGAGAAGAGTTCAAGTTAATGAATGAACGGTTGGTTTCCTCGTTAACAATCCATGAGATATACCGAATAGTGATTAAAAAAGAAGGTAAAGTGGTTGCAACATTAAGGAGCAGTATTATTCGTCGAGACTTCCAAGTTATCGATGTTGATTATCAAATTGCCACAAAAAGTGCCGAATTAAGAAACAATCATCCGATGCCGATGGCTGACAGTGTAATTGCAGCAACATCCCTGATCGAAGGCTGTTCTCTATTCACTGACGATGCTCACTTCAAGAATATTGAGAACCTCAAGACCGTTTGGTGTTCTCGCTAGAAACTCTGCATAACTGACATGTTTAGTCATGAGCCTTTAGTTCATCTTCGGCAGTGAATCGGCCTACACCTTTCAGGGCACCGAACGTTTCTGTTTTCAGCCTACTTTGTGCCTCTGCCAGAGTTTTTGTGATTTGTTTCCAGTGTGCGCCCTGCCAGTAGACTTGCCCGCAGTTGGGGCAGTGCCAGAACCTGTCGTAGTGCAGATATGTGTTGGCTTCCAATTTGTCTCTGAGTTGCTCTTTTCTGGTAGCCTTTAGTGGTGTGTTGCAGATTGGACAGTTTGCCTTATCCATGTCCACCACCAGCTCGACGCCGTACCGTTTGGCAACCTTCGCCAGCCCCTCCGTCTCCACCTCACCCTCAACATAAAACGCCTCAGCGCCCCGTTTGATGGCGCGTTTGTAGAGCTCCAAATCCTTCGTCAACAACACCCTGCCCTCCGCCTTAGCCAACCCCAATAGGTCGTTATCGCCTAATTGTGTGGCGTAGGTGACGTCTTGTCCAAGCATCCGTAGCCAACGAGCAAGTTTCCCAAGCATACCATCTGCGAGGAACTTCACTTGGTGCCTCCCCGCACGATTCCGCCAACCCCGCCTTTAGCGATGATTTCGCCATCGTCGAAGACCACTGTGCCGTTGACGATGGTTTTGGCGACTTTGCCGTTGACTTCCCAGCCGTTGTAGGGAGAGAATTTGGCTTTGGTTTTGAATTTGACTGCTTCGATTATGAATTGTTGGTTGTAGTCAATGATGGTTATGTCTGCGGTTTTGTCTGCTTCTATGCTGCCTCGACCGGTTAAGCCGTAAATTTGGGCTGGTTTTTCCGCAAGCAGAGAAACAACTTGGTTTAGAGATAAGCGCCTCTTCCTCACCATCGTAAGCATAAGCGGTAAAGTAACCTCCAACCCTGGGATACCTGCTTTAACATCCCAGACGCTACTCGCCATTTTCTCTTCCAACGTGTGGGGCGCGTGGTCTGAGCCTAACGTGTCCACAGAGCCGTCTTCCAAGCTGCGCCAGAGCGCATCGACTTGGAGTCGGTCACGCAACGGAGGCGCCATAATCACCAGCGACCCATACCTTTGTAACTCCTCACTTGACAGCATCAGATGATTAGGGGTGACCTCGCAGGTGACGGTTTGTGTTTTTTTTGCTTCCGCAATCGCTGCCAGCCCGTCTTTGGTGGAGATGTGGCAGAAATGCAACCGCACACCCATGCCCTCAACAAGTTTGAGGACGCGCTGAACCGCTTTCAATTCAACTGCTTCTGTGTGGGCTCGTAGGTAGTCGGCTGGAGCGGTTTTTTGGGCTTTCTTGAGCTTCTCCTCATTAGCTCCCAGCATGGCGCGGTCTTCGGCGTGGACGGCGACGGGTACCTTTTGCTCGGCAGCCGCTTTGAGGGCTTCTTTTAGGGCTAAGTCGTCGTCTACGTTTACTCCGCCCGTTTGGTTGCCCATGAAAAGTTTGAACCCGACTGCGCCCTCCGAGACGATTTCTTTGATTTCTGGGAGCGTTTTGGGGAACTCGGAATAGAATCCGACGTTAACGAGTAGCCTGCGCTGTGCGAGTTGCATGCGATTTCTCAGGCGCTCGGCACTCATGGTAACGGGGTCGTTGTTGGGCATGTCTAAGACGGTGGTGAATCCGCCGGCCGCCGCAGCCGCCGTTCCCGAGGCGAAATCTTCTTTGTATGCTCTGCCCTCGTCGCGAAGATGCACATGCTCATCAATCAACCCAGGCAACACTAGCAGATTGTGCAAATCCGTTTTTTCGTCGGCTTGGGGCATCTGGGTTTCTTTGCCGATTTTGTGGATTTTGCCTTCTTCTATGGCGATGCTGCAGTCAACTATTTGCCCTTTGAGGTAGGCTTTGGCGTTGGTGAGGACAGAATCAACGATCAATTTGGGTCATAGAATTAGCGGGTGCTCTAGTTAAAATAAGTTTATTCACCTAAAGAAGGGTGGGTTTATTTTTCTTGTTCGAGTTCGATGCGGCATTCGTCGCAGATGTTTTGACCGTTGCGTTCTTTGAGGCTCTCAGAGTAAGCGTTGCATCGGTCGCAGTAGCCTGACAGTGGTGCCTCCTCGGTTTCTTCCTCTGCGTTTTCGCCTTCGATTCTTGAGCGTTCCTGATAAATCTCAAGCAACTCCGGCATGACACCCAATACATCCTTGCTGGATATGATGCCTGCGAGGTTGCCTTTGTAGATTACGCCAAGCCTTCTAATGTCTAGTCGCGTCATGCGTCTGGCGGCGTCTGTGATGGATGCCTCGGGCTCGATAGTTACAAGCGGGGTGGTCATGATTTCTTTAGCTTTCACCGTGTCGGGTTTGAGGTTTTTAGCTACCACACGTTTCACTATGTCGCGTTCAGTTATGATGCCTATGGATTTTCCAGCTTTATTCTGCACGATGACGGCGCCTAAATCCTTCATATCCATGTTTGCGGCTGCCCTGTTGGCGGTTTCATTCTCGTCTATGGTTACAACCGGGCTACTCATAACGTCTCTTACGAGCATTTTTGTTCTTAATCCAATTTCAGACATAAAGGTCGCCTCAACAGTTTAGATAGGCTTAGCTTCTAATCCAGACATAAAAGGCGCGCATAATTTAAGAGTTACTTAACATCAAAAGTGCAACTGTGCAAGTTTATTAGCTTCTCCATGAATACTGCACATAACCCTCTGAGGAACGCTTGATGTTGAAAACTAACGTGGAAAAACTCATAAAACTGTCCGTTATGGGTGAAATCGCCAGCCCCATCATCCGCAACGTCTACAACGTGTCAGCAACGGGCAAAGCGCAGGTACTTCCCGGAGTCGGCGGCATAACCTACAACTTGCGTGTCGGTGACTCTGCATGTGGCTGGGAAGCAGACCACGTGGAACCCGGCGTCAGCGTAGAAAACAAGGAAAACGACGCCCGCGCGGGAGCTGCGGCGAACACCGCGTTTAATGTGCTTTCATGTGTGGGAAACCAAGCTGTTGTGGCTTCGGGGGACGCTAAAGGCGCTGTTGGCGTGGTGACGGGGAAGCATGGTGGGATCGAGCATGTTTTGGTAGATTTTCCAAGTAGCGTTTTAGAGAAGTTGATGCTTGGAGACAAAATCCTCGTTAAAGCGTATGGTGCAGGCTTGAAGCTACTAGATTACCCAGACATCAAACTCTTCAATATGGATCCCTCGTTGCTTGAGGCATGGACTCCTGTGCCCAGCGGCGACAAACTCGCGGTGAACGTTACCCACATCGTGCCAGCCGCCATCATGGGTTCAGGTTTAGGAGCAAACCAGGTGAATTCCGGTGACTACGACATTCAATTCTTTGACCAAGGCATAATCGAGCAGTATGGACTTAGCAGCCTTAAACTGGGCGATTTGGTGGCGATTATCGATGCGGACCATTCGTTTGGCAGAATTTACCGGCAAGGCGCCATCTCGGTCGGGGTGGTGGTTCATACCAACTGCTTTGCTGCGGGGCATGGTCCAGGGGTGACGACTTTGCTGACTTCGACGGATGGAAAAATTATCCCGCAGATAACGTCGAAAGCTAACATCGCATCTTTGATAAAGTTAAGAGCAGATATATAAGATAGTTAACTTAATAATTGGAACAATAGGAAATAAAGAAGGTCAAATAATGCCCGTCAAGCGAAAAAGCCGAGGAAGAGCAAAAGGAAGCAAAGGAAGTAGCACCTTAGTTCAATGTGCAAATTGCGGTGCGTCGGTGCCACGTGACAAAGCAAAGCGGTCCACACGTCGAGTATCTTTTGTCGAGCCACAATTAGCCAAGGAACTTCGACAAAGCGGTACATTCTTAGCATCTTGGGTGGACACAAAGTATTACTGTATTTCATGCGCAGTTCACCGTGGAATTGTCCACGTAAGAGCTGAAAACGAAAGGCGCTCTAAAGGTTATAAAAGAAGATACTAAGCGGCTATATTGCCCGCTTTTTTCTTTAATTCCCTATAAACATGCCACACTCTTTGTAAAACGGTTACAATTGACAATACCGCTATTAGAGCTACTCCGTAACCAAGTATAGGTAACCAGAAAAACCCCATTATGCTTACCGCCGCCAAAATAAGCATACGCTCCGCCCGCTCCGCGATGCCTACTGACTCCATTTTTACCCCAATCACTTCTGCACGAGCCCGCGTATAACTAACCAGCATAGACGCTATCAACGCCACCAAAGCCACGACGGTGCCCCAGAGGTACCCGAAAGCTGGACTACACAACCCCGCAATGATGATGCCCGCATAGGAGGCTGCGTCGGCAAAGCGATCCAGCACTGAATCAAAGAAGCCGCCGAAAGCTGTGGTTTGCTTGTAGGTTCGGGCGACTATGCCGTCCATGGCGTCGCAGAATCCTGACGCTAAAAAGAAGAACACTGCCAACAGCAAAAGCCATGCTGCTGAAGGGGTGGTTAAGGCGTAGCAGGCCGCGGAGGCTATGGCAAGTATGAAGCCGAACATGCTGATGCGGTTGGGTGTTAGGTGTAGTTTGTGGGCTATTTTTGCTTCGGTGGTTAGCATCTGTTGGATTTGCTGTTTAAGTTTGGTTAGCACAACTTTCCACGCTGCGTGTATGTTGTAGCCAATTACGGGGTGGCTGTAGAAAAGCCTTTCTTAACCTACCCGTACAACATTTTCCCTTCGAAGGATGCTTTTTCAATGGACTTATTAGGAAGTTCAAATAATATTTGCCAATGACGTTCTGAAGCGCAACAAAGCGCAAAACAGCAACGTTACACATAAGCAACAAATGGAGAATAGATAGTATGACTGAAAACGCAGACGTTATCTTCGTCGGAAACAAACCCCCAATGAGCTATGTTCTAGCTATCATGACAAGCCTTTCCTCAGGCAAACTCAACGAAATAACCCTCAAAGCTAGAGGCCAAGCCATAACTACCGCTGTTGACGTAGCCGAGATCGCAAGAAACCGCTTTATAAAAGACCTCAAAGTGACCAAAATCGCAATCGGCACCGTCGAGATGCCACCTCGTGAGGGCGAGAACAAGTCCAGAATGGTTTCCACAATGGAGATAACCCTCACCAAAAAGTAAACTGGACAACTAAAAACTCAGAATAATACCCAAAATCTTCTTTCATTTTTTAATATCTGATTCACAATTCTTCATCGCAAACCCCCAGTTTTAACGAAGCAATTTAAATAGCTCATCGCTGAATTGCCTTCCACAAGAGGGGTGCACTTCGTGGCTTTAGACGCTGCGCTTACGTCAATCGTGACTATTTGCATTCTGGTTTTCTCAGCTAAGGTTCTGGGTGAAATCTTCTCTTGGCGCAAAATCCCCTCCGTCCTAGGCGAATTAGTCGCAGGCATCATACTTGGGCCCTTCGCTTTAGGCGGGTTTATGGTCATTAATGGGACGCCGTTGATTGAAATTAACGAAATCGTCAGGGCTTTCGGGGAAATCGGTGGTATCCTGATTTTGTTTGTTGCGGGTTTAGAGATGACTTTTAAGGACTTCCGTAACGTCGGCAAAGCAGGCTTCTTCATAGGCACAACAGGCGTCATTATCCCCTTCATAATGGGTTATGGGCTTTCCATGTTCCTCGGGCTTGGCACGATACCCAGTTTAGTTGTTGGTGCAGCGCTCGTTGCCACAAGTATATCTATCACCGCTTTGGTGCTTGAGGAACTTAATCAACACAGAAGAATAGAATCAAGAATGATGATTAGCGCGGCAGTGGTCGACGACGTTTTGGGGCTGGCAATCTTGGGTGTAATCGTTTCTTTTATAACTACATCCACTGTTATCACTCCACTAAACGTCATAGTCGTCATCTCCACATCACTGGCGCTATGGCTTGGCATGACAGTATTCGCCTCGCTGATTCTTCCAAGAATAATTAACTTCACCTCAAAAGGCAAAAGCGGAACCGTAGAAGCCGCAGCCACCGCCTCCTGCTTCGGCGCATCCGCATTAGCCGCCGCCCTTGGATTATCGCCAATTGTAGGTGCCTTCGCAGCGGGCATGGCAGTCGCCAGCTCAAACGCAATCGAAAAAATTCGTGACTACAGCAAAAAGATAAGCGTGGTTTTCTCTCCGGTGTTCTTTGCGTTGGCGGGTGCTCAATTTGACATCAGAGCCTTCTTCACTACCGATTGGATGTTCTATGTTCTTTTCATAAGTCTCGTTGTAGTGGCGGTCGTCAGTAAAATGATAGGTTGCGGATGGCCCGCTGCTTACTTCTTAAAGAGCCGATGCAAGGGCACCAAAGTGGGCTATGGCATGATTTCTCGGGGTGAAGTTGGTTTAATCGTGGCTGGAGTCGCCATCTCCACTGGCGCCATAACTCAGAGCGTGTATGCCGCGATTTTAGGGATGATTATGATTACCACACTCTTAGCGCCGCTTCTTCTTAGACGCGCCTGCGAGAGGGAGCCGATAGACGAAGAGGATCTAAGACAAGATGCGGACACCAGCGCCCCTGACTATATACCGACGTATCCGCTGGAATTCCACGAGTAGCCTTCAGTTGGTCATGCTAAGGAAGTCTTATTTAACCATCCCCAATTATGCTTTGAACATAGAAGGCTCCTCTTTATGTCCCAAAAACCCAGCCCCCTAAACGTAGCGCTTTCTCAACTCAAACTCGCATCAGACAAACTCACCCTAGACGATGGCTTACAAAAAATGCTAAGCCACCCAAAACGTTCCATAACCGTCAGCATGGACATCCACCTCGGCGATGGCTCAGTCGGTGTCTTCAATGGCATCCGTGTCCAGCATTGGGACGCCCGCGGCCCCTTTAAAGGCGGTATCCGATTTTACCCCGACGTATCCGTTGGAGATGTCACGGCGCTTGCGATGTTGATGACTTGGAAATGCGCCATCGCCGACATACCGTTTGGCGGAGCTAAAGGCGGCGTCTGTGTGGACAGTAAAAAACTCAGCAAACTCGAACTTGAACGCCTAACCCGCCGCTACGTCAGTCTCATGTTCGAATACCTCGGACCCCACCGTGACATCCCAGCCCCTGACATGTACACTGACGCCCAAACCATGGCGTGGATCATGGACACCTACAGCCAACTCAAAGGCTACCGCGTCCCCGAAAGCGTCACTGGTAAACCCGTTGAAATCGGCGGTTCATGGGGCAGAATCGAAGCTACAGGCAGAGGCGTTATCCACTGCGTAAAACAAGCCGCAACCAACAACGGGCTAAAACTTGGTGGCGCTTCTGTGGCGATTCAGGGCTTTGGCAACGTCGGGTACCACGCAGCGGTGGCAGCGCAAGAAATCGGCTGCAAAGTGGTGGCGGTCAGCGACAGCACAGGCGGAATCTACTGCCCCGACGGCTTAAACCCGCAGACGGTTTTGGCACATAAAGAACAAACAGGTTCAATCCAGAACTATCAAGGCTGCAAAAACGTAACTAACCAAGAACTCCTGGAACTCCAATGTGACGTCCTTATCCCCGCTGCGCTGGAAAACCAAATCACCAGCCAAAACGCAGACAAAATCAAAGCAAAAATGGTCGCCGAAGCTGCCAACGGACCAACCACGCCCGAAGCCGACAGAATCTTCTACGAGAAAGAAATCTGCCTCATCCCAGACATCTTAGCCAACAGCGGCGGCGTAACCGTCAGCTACTTCGAGTGGGTGCAGAACCTCACGCGGGAACAGTGGCCATTGGAAGTCGTCAACCGCAAGTTGGAGGAGAAGATGACTAAGGCGTTTAATGATGTGGAGGCGGTTGTGGCGCGGGAAGAGAGCGACATGCGCACAGGCGCCCTCATGCTGGGAGTGGGTAGAGTAGCGAACGCGATAAAAACACTTGGACTATGGCCATAAATTCAAATTATTACTCTTCAAACTCTTTTGTCTTCGTCAGTAATGTAGGCTTTGTTCTGCCTTTTATCATAAATAAAGACATACTTGTTCAAGATATCCCTGCCAAGAATGCTGGGTATCCGCAAAATTCTTTGTTTATTTCAGAGTGCTTGAGGACACATAGACACTCTATTAGCTCGGTGTGCTTCTCTTTGTTAGATTGGTTCAGTATCAATCGGGCATCCCCAAGCGTGTATGTATCGACGGTGCCTCCAACTCCCAGCATACCTTGTTCTACTTTCTCCAGAGCTGCATAGTCAATCCCAAGCCTAATTGCATCCCTGTCGCTTATGGTTGTCCTAATGGCACCTGTATCTACAAGAAACCTGACGTTAGCAGAAACATGCAAGGATTCGGATTCCAAAATCGCTCTAACATATGCACCCTCAAGGAACCCGAATTTAAAGACAAAAGGAATTCGCAAACAATTCAACCATTATAGAATTAGGTCTATTTCTTCAGAGGTAACGTAATCTACTGCGATTTGATTGTAAACCTTTGCGTATTTAGTTCTTAATTTTTTTACGAGTGCCTTTAAATCGACGTCATGGTCTACTACGGCTTTATTTAGAATCGCGACCCATTGGTTATTGTATTGCCACTTTAGATTTTCATAGTTTTCCATCAACCATTTGTCGTTTTCTTCAAAATTGGTTAGAACGTCAGTGACGGATTCCACCTGCAACCCTCTAAATATTGTTGTTAGGTACACTTAAAACTTTTTTCCTAACACAGAATTAAAAACTGATAATAGCATCTTGGTGGTAACGTTATATCCAGCTAAGAGGCAGCGATATGAATAAAGTAACCTATGACGGTGTGTCTGATACGCTAAGTGTCCTTCTCAGTAAGAAGCAGATAGCGTATGTTGAGGCGCATGGGGCAGTCATAGTTAATTTTGATGCGAAGGATAAGCCTGTTGAGATTGAGTTTTTAAACGCCAGCAAATTCGTCGGTGACTTGCTCGCTACGATTATGAAGGCTAAAGCGGGCGAGAAGCAACTGGAAATAACTGCTTAAGAGCAGACGGTTAAGGCGAGCGCTACTGCTTGCGGATTCAGCCACAACCAGCCCGCAACCCAAACCCGACGCTGAACCCAAAAAGCCGCCGCCCACAAAGCTTGCTGGTTGTTGTGTATAGAGGCTTCTCGGCAACAACTACAATAGAAAAACAAAATACAGCCAAAACATCAATCCATAAACGGCTAAAAAAGCCCAAAAAAGACCCAAATCCCACTTCCAACAGATACAGCAGGCTTCGCAGTTCTAGTGCAAACCCTTAAAACCCCACGCGCCATATCCTTTGAACCCTGAAAAAGGGCAGTTTAGAGAGGGACACAGCTTGGCGGTAAACAAAATCTGCACATTGGACTTTTGCTACGAGAACTCCATGGTGAAAATCGTGGCGAACCGCAACTGCCCCGAAATCAAGCTTGCAGGCTTAACTGTTGGTCCCTTCGACGAAGGCAACGAGTACGAAGTTTACTTTTGGGTAGCAAAAGAACTCGCCTCGGCGGGTATGGTGCATTTCCGAGAAGACGACATCTTAGACGCCACCAAACTCTACAAAGCCCAATGGAAAGAAGGCGTCCAAATCCCCGGACAAATCAGCGAACTACCGCCAGATTTTTACCCAAAGTTGCGCAGGTTCCTCTTTGAACTAAAAAACCAAGCCACACAGGCGCAGGATTCTGAGAAATTTCATGAATGTGACCGTGCCAAGCAGTTAGCAAGAGACATCGTTAACTCGAGGCTAAAAAAAATCGTCGCGCTTGCGGCTGGACCAGGCCAAAGCGACCAAGTCCTAAACAAACTAACCAAAGAAGAAAAACTCGTCTACGAGCAGCTTGTCAAGATCATTTCTGAATGGAAAGCCAAGATTCTGCAGAACGGAGCTGACAAGCCATGACGCTGGAAACCGTTGAGCCCACCAAGCGTTTTCAGGAATTCTTTAAAAAAGAGAAGTACCGCCAAAGAATCGCTCAGCTAGCCATCACGGGCAAGAACTCTCTCACCATAGATTTTGAGGAGCTCTACGGTTTTGATCAAGCTTTATCTGAGTTGCTTTTGGCTAAGCCCGAAGAGTACCTCCAGCATGCTGGCAAAGGCGCCTATGAGCAGCTACGCATTGAAGATGCAGAGCACGCGGAGAAGATTGAGAAACTCATCGTCCGCGTTGTAAAGTTGCTGGGTAAAGAGCAACTGCGTAGATTGGGCTCAAGGAACATGAGTAAACTCGTCATGGTGGAAGGCATAGTCGTCCGAGCCACACCCGTCCGCCCCATGGTGCAGATTGCCGCTTTCAAATGTAAACGCTGCGGCACTATGAACCAAATTGAACAGACCGGTCAGTTCCTCAAAGCGCCTTCTGTTTGTTTGGCGCCTGACTGCGGCAGAGATGGACCCTTCGAGTTTTCTCAGGAAGAATCGATCTTTATAGATTCACAAGATCTCCGATTACAGGAGAAACCTGAAGATCTCCCGCCGGGACAGCTTCCGCGAATGTTAGCGGTCAAGCTGATCGGAGACGAAATAGTTGATGTTGCACGTCCAGGCGACCATGTGTCCATAGTGGGTATCGTCCGCGCCTTTGCGCCTTCACTGCAGGGTATGGGGAAACTCCGTACCTTCATCCTTCAACTAGACGCCAACTCCATAGAGGTCTTGGGGAAAGAACCCGAAACTTCTCCGCCTACGCCAGAGGAAGAAGCAAAAATCCTTGCACTCTCCCGCGACCCGTTAGTCCACAAAAAAATCATGGCGTCCATCGCACCCAGCATCTTCGGGTTAGAGCACATAAAGGAAGCCATCATGTACCTCCTCTTTGGGGGCGTATCCAAAAGCCTCCCAGACATGAACGTCAGAGGCGAAATGAACGCACTCATCATCGGTGACCCCGGTACAGCCAAATCACAGATGCTCCAATACGTCTCACGCATAGCCCCAAGAGGACTCTACACTTCTGGCAGAGGAACAACCGCAGCAGGTTTAACTGCAGCCGTAGTTCGCGAGAAAGGCGGAAGCATGAGCCTCGAAGCAGGAGCACTCGTCTTAGCCGACAAGGGCATAGCCTGCATCGACGAAATGGACAAAATGCGTCCTGAAGACCGAGTTGCCATCCACGAAGCCATGGAACAACACACAGTTTCCGTCGCCAAAGGAGGCATCGTCGCCACCCTGAACGCCCGAACCGCAGTGCTTGCAGCTGCCAACCCATCCTTGGGCAGATATGAACCAAACCGAACCGTTGCAGAAAACATCTCACTTCCAGTCACCATCCTCTCGCGTTTCGACTTAATCTTCGTGCTTCGAGATGTCCCCAACAAGGAATCTGACGCTAAAATGTCACGGCACATCCTAGAAATCCACCGACGCGGCATAAGCCCAGTTGAAGCCCAAGTAGACGCTGAACTACTGCGTAAATACGTTAGCTACGCAAAAAGCGTCAAACCAGAACTCAACGAAGAAGCCCTAAAACGCCTCAGCGACTTCTATTTGGCTATGCGTTCCGCCAGCGAATCGGAGGGTTCACCAGTTGCCATCACTGCGCGTCAGCTTGAATCGTTGTGCCGAGTTGCGGAGGCCCGTGCCCGTGTTGCGCTCCGCAGTACAGTTACCGCTGAAGATGCCGAAGCCGCCATCGCCATAATGAAGCGTTCGTTGGAGGAAGTGGGCATCGACATGTCCAACTACAAAGTAGACATCGACTTGATCATGACGGGCCGCCCCAAGAGCATCCGTGATAGATTGGGCATCGTGATCTCCACCATTATGGATATGGAGAAAGTTACAGGTATAGTCGAACGCGACGCACTCGTCAACGAACTGGAAACTAAGCACAAGATTCCCAAAGGCGAAATTGAACGCATGATTAGCCAGCTACTCCGCGAAGGCACCATCTATGAGCCGCGCGAAGGTTCGCTGAAGAAAACCTAAACGGAGCGCACTGTATGAAGTCTGTTGTTGTCGTCACTGGAACGCGGCCTGAAATCATCAAGATGGCGCCCATCATCCGCGCCCTCAAAAAAGCCCAACTGCCCCACCTGTTTGTCCATTGCGGCCAGCACTATGACTACAACATGGCACAACAGTTCATCGAAAACCTCGAACTCACAGTACCCGACCACTGGCTCAAAATCGAAGCAGCTTCACCTGGAGCCCAAACCGCAGAAATCCTGATGAAAATGGAGGAGTTGCTGAGCAAAGCTGAGCCGTCTGTGGTGCTCGTTGAAGGCGACACTAACACCGTGTTGGCCGCGGCTTTGGCGGCAAACAAACGCGCAATCCCCATCGGACATGTGGAGGCGGGTTTACGCAGCTACGATTTGCGCATGCCCGAAGAACATAACCGCCGCTTAACAGACCACATATCCCAATACCTGTTTGCGCCAACCGAGCACGCTAAAACTAACCTGCAGAAAGAGGCGGTTTGGGGCAAAATCTACCTAACCGGCAACACAGCCATAGACGCCGTCAAAGAGCACCTGCCCATCGCGGAGAAAACGTCAAAGATTATGCAACAAATCCCCTTCGAGACTTTCGCTTTGGCGACAGCGCATAGGGCAGAGAACGTGGATGACCCCGCCGTGTTGGAGTCATTTATGGCAGTTTTTGAAGGGTCGCCTTTGCCAATCGTTTACCCGATGCATCCTCGAACCCGAAAGCGGCTTCAGGAAAACCACATGCTTAGCAAGATCGAGCAGATGAGCAATGTGCTGATTTTGCCGCCGACAGGCTACCTCGACTTCCTCATGCTGATGAGGCACTGTAAGTTAATAATCACCGATTCAGGCGGCATCCAAGAAGAAGCCACCGCCCCCCAAATCCGAAAACCCGTCCTCGTCATGCGCCTGTCTACCGAGCGGCAGGAAGCGGTGGAAGCAGGCTTCGCCACCGTGGTCGGCACAGACAAAAACAAGATTTTAAATGCAATGAACCAAGTCCTCTCAAGAAAAGGAGCTCTGCCGTCTACGTCGCCCTTCGGTGACGGAGATGCAGCTCAGAAAACAGTAGAAATAATAAAAGAAAATCTCTATTAAGAGATGTATGTTGTCTTCTTGTCTTCTTGCTTGCGGTTTTCTTCCGCTTCCAGAGCGCGTTTGGCTTCGATCTGCTGCAGTTTAGTTACCATGGTTTCTGCTTTGGCTATTTCGTCGTCTATGCCTTTGAGGTCTAAGTCAAAGTTGAAGGTGGCTTTGAGGACTTCCAGCACGCTTTTGGCTGCTTGTGGGTCGGGGAGGTAGCCGCGGGTTTCGCCCAGTAGGCAGAGGGCTTCGATTTTCTTGAATTTGGATAAGCCTAAGATGAGTCCTGCGGTGCCGACGATGGGGCTGCCTGCGGTGCTCAGGGTTGCGCCGCTGTCGAGGGCTTTGTGAAGGAGGTCTTGGTTGGTTGCGGCTATGAAGACTTTGGGTTTCTCTTGGGGTTCCATGCGGTAACCGCCTATGGTTGCGATGGTTTTCACGCCATGCTTCTCACTGAAGTCCAGCATGCGGTCAGCAATCTCGTATTGTCCTTCAATGGTTTGTGATTGGCTGTCGCCTGTGAAGAGGATGATGTCTTGGCCTTTGGGGTTCTGGTAGTAGTAGAATGCGCCTCGCAGTAGCCGCACGTCGCCTTTCTTGTTGACTAAAACGAAGTAGGGGAAGTGAGGTGAGTAGAGGTAAGCGAATTTTTTGGCTTTCAGCTGCTTTATGAGGTAGCGTAATGCGATTTTGCCGACTAACCCCAATCCGGGTAAGCCTTCGATGAGGACTGGGTTGTTGGGTTGAGTTTGGGCGAATTCTTTGATGTAGGTTTCCTTCATTCCGGTTGGCTCCTTTTTGCCGCCATGCGGTACTTGAGGTATTTATCGTCGGGGGAAAACTTGGCTGGATGCGGAATCCTGACTGCACCGCCGCAGACAGGGCAGGTGGCTTTGTTAAGCGTGTATGAGCTGCATTTTACGCATTTGCGTAATTGCCAAACCACTATTTTTCCCTTCTAAAAGTGCCTTCTCCGCCAGCCTTGTGAATCACATTCATGACGTTGTCAGCTGTTTTCTGCATGACATCTTCGGCGCGCTTATAGTTTTCCGCCTGCACTTCGATGCTGTATTTTGGTGCGGCGATGACGAAGAAGGTGATTTTTGCGTCTTTGATGCGTTCGCCTTTGGCTTTGTGGAAGGCTTCTTTGATTACTTTGACGCCGTTGGGTTTAGCCACTTTGACTTCGAGTAAGCCTCGGACTTTAACCATTTTTACGTGGATGCGTTCTTGGGCTACTTCCGCGAAGGCTGTGGCGAGGTTTTCTGCAACGCCAAGGGCGGTTAGGACTTCGGCGCCTTCGATGGCTGCTTTCTCAAACGCTTCATAGAGGTCATACTTCTGTTCTACGGCGGGGACGATTTTCTGGATGATTTCGTCTACGGTTAAGTTGGTTTTTTCTGCGACTCCCCTGAGCAAAGCGTCGGCTTTGCGTTCCTTCTTCCACGACATGATTTTCTCGATGCGTTCACGTTTGGTGACGCGGCGCAATGAGAGGTCGATGTGACCTTTGTCGTGGTCGACGCGCAAAACTTTTAGGACGACTTTCTGGTTTTCCCGCACGAAATCGCGGATGTTTCTTATCCATGAAGAAGAAATCTCTGAAACGTGGAGTAAACCACGTTTTTCGAATTCGTCGAGTTTCGCGTAAGCGCCATAATCTGTTACGGTCTCTATGGTGGCGATGACGAGGTCGCCTGTTTCGGGCCACTGCGGCTTACGCTCAGCCAAGTTTTAGGCCTCCTTACTCGAGGACGGTCAATACTTCGCCGTTAATTCTCGCTCTGCCGCCAGTCGGTTCAGCGAGGGTTTCTGTGCATACGTTGCACGTGATTTTGTTGACTGTGTTGCTGAAGACGAGTTGCTCGTTGCCGCATTTCTGGCATTTGACACGCAAAAAGACGCTGCGTGGTTTAGGGATGAGTTTGTTCCAATCTGACATTTTCTTTT
The DNA here is from genome assembly GCA_023488905.1 of Candidatus Bathyarchaeota archaeon. GTDB lineage: Archaea > Thermoproteota > Bathyarchaeia > Bathyarchaeales > Bathycorpusculaceae > Bathycorpusculum. The sequence continues at coordinate 30,665 of JAMDCQ010000017.1, read as the reverse complement.
TTCTCCAATTAAGGTTAATTTACACTATGGCTAGTTTTCGTAGGCGGATGCCGTCTTTGTGATACATGTAGTTGCAGGTTTTGCATTTCAGGCGCAAAGTCTGTTTTTTGGTGGTTTTTGCGAAGGTGTGTTGAAGTGGGTATTTCTGTCCGCCGTAACCTTCTTTCTCGCGTGCGTGGGCTCGTTCGCCTGCTGCGAGTGCGCGGCGTTTGCCAGCCTTATAGAGGCTTACAGTATGAACAGTGTGATGTTTACATTTAGGACAGTACGTATTGACTTCTTTAGGAACGTTCACGATTTCACTACCAGCTTCCCAATAAGGAAACACGCTTATTCTTATACTTTATGACATATAAACCATAAAGACTTGCCCTTTTACTATAGTTGCTGTTGCCGATACACAACAACAATCAGGCCGAGGTGAGTAATTGGAGCGCGGGTACCTAACTCTAAAAGGGCATCCGCTACTATTGCGATAAGTGCTACATATCATAGGTTCTGTTGTTATGTGTTGTGGGTGATTATGGTGCGACTGGCGGAAGAGGGTTCTGTCTACTCCTTCTATGCTAGAACAATTGGCGGCTTGACGTTAGATTAGTATGGCTTCTTTGATGTTTTGGAAGTGGGGGTCGCCTGTTAAAATTCTTGCTTTTAGCTTTCGGGCGGTTGCTAAAATGTAGGCGTCGGCTAACCCGAAGTCTTTCTGGGTTTTTCTCATTTCGCAGTGAACGAGGCCGGCTTGGTATGAGAGTTCTTCGTCGGCTGTGATTATTTGTGAGTTGCTTAAGAGGACGTCGTAGGCGGGTTTGGGGTCTTGGTTCATGCGTGCGATTTTGCTTATGACTTCGCCTAGGGTTATGGCGCAGGTGTAGGTTTCGTTGTTATCTTCTAATATCTGGGCGACTTTTTTGCCTTTGGTGCTGCCGTTTAGGTATTCTATCCATGCGTAAGCATCTATAGCGTGTCTAGTCATGTGTTGTCAGCTCATCTTCAGCGGTGAATGGTCCTACGCCTTTTAGGATGCCGAAGCCGTCTTTGCGTACTTTTTTGACGCTGATTTCGATGATTTCGCCTTCTTTGATTTTTTTGCTTTCTACTATTTCTTTGGGCAGAGTCACCACTATTGAGCCGCCGACTTTTCTTGTTTTGGCTAAACACTGAGTCATATGTTATCAATATTATACTATATGCTACAGTAGTTATATTTTTTGGTGTCATCCAGTAAACACTACAAAACAAAAGACAGAGAAAAGGTTTCTATCAGTGCCTTGTACGGGATTGGGGTGGACGGCAAAGTAATTCAGTAATTCAGCAGTTTGCAGGCATATTTGGATCCTAATATCTAACCTATGCACTGCACCTATAGAGGGGGTCTCATGCGCGGCATATTTGGCGCCTATTAGGATATCTATGCAGAAACCTATAGAGGGAGACACAAAGCGATTTTGCCCTTTTTATAAGGGGAGGGGGCCTCGGTGAGAGCAACAAACCTCTCGGCATATCAACCGTTGCGCCTATAAGCAAGTTTGTGTTTGTTTGGAAACGGATGGCTTTGTATGCTGGGAACCAACAGAAAAGTCGTCTACCTATTTAGCGCCTGTATCGTTTTAGTCTTATCAGGTTTAGCAGTTTCGTCTGCCGCGCCCTCTCTGAGTTTGAACTGGTACAAGAACAACGGATACGGCATGGGAAACGACTTAGGCGGCGAATGGACCATAAACACCGACGTTTCTCAAGACGTTGCGTGGGTCGAGTTCTACCTCGACGATGTCCTGCAGCAGAATGATACGGTGGCTCCGTTTAGCTGGAACTTTAACACCGCCCACTTCACCTTAGGAGCACATACGTTTAAGGTGATAGCGTACGATTCAGCTGGGACTTCAGCGACAGCGGTTTCGGAGCGGAACTTTGTCGAGTACTCCTTTGGATCAGTCATAATCACAGTCATTGTAGTGGCGGTTGTAGCTTTAGTGATTCTACTAGTAACCTCATGGTTCTGGATACAAAAGAAAGCTAAACAAAAAAGAAAATAGAAATTAGATTTTCTTGGTTTCGGCTGCTGTCTCCAACGCCACAACACCCGGCAACCTCTTACCCATCAAAAACTCGATGAGGGCGCCGCCTGCGGTGCTGATGTAGCCGATTTTGGGGCTTAAGCCGTATTCTTGGATGGCTGCAATGGTGTTTCCACCGCCTGCCAAACTAAATGCGCTACTTTCAGCTATGGCGGTTAGGACGCCTTTGGTGCCCCAATTAAACTGGGGATTCTCATACACGCCCATGGGGCCGCTGACCACGATAGATTTGGCGGCACTGATGATTGAGGCGTATTTTTGGACAGTTTTGGAACCTAAATCTAAAATCGCATACTCAGTTGGCAACTGGTCAACTGGGATTTCAAGGCGGTCGCCATAAACATTAACGGCAACGTCAACTGGAACTTGGACTTTGTCGCCGAACTGCTCAATCAACGCTTTTATGCCTGGCAGAAACTGCGTTAACTCTTTCTTCGCCAAGAACTCCATGGTCGGTTTGCCCAAGTTGACGCCTTTAGCTGCCAAGAACAGCTGCGAAGTCACGCCGCCGACCAAAACGTAGTCAGCTATGCTGTTGCCCAGCACGTACTTGCTGATCTCTAGCGAGTCGTCGGCTTTTGCGCCGCCCATAACGTAGACGCAGGGGTGCTCAGGCTTCTCAAGCGCCTTACTAAGCGAGGATAATTCGCGTTCCATGATGCGCCCAGCAGCTGAAGGCAAAACCGCTGTGAAGCCAACCATAGAGACGTGGCCGCGATGGGCAGCTGAGAAGGCGTCGCTTACAAAGAGGTCTGCTAGAGGCGCCAGTTTCTGCACCAACTCGGTTTTGGATTGCTTGTCGGGGGTGCCGCTTTTGGTTTCTCCATCCCAACTGCGCACGTTCTCCAGCACCAAGACTTCTCCTGCTTGGAGGCTTTTGATGGCGGCTTGGGCTTTTTCGCCGAAGACGTCTTCGACATATTTAATGGGGCATTTGAGGATGGTTTGGAGGATTTCGGTGTGGGTTTTTAGTGTTGTGTAGTCGGGGTCGCCTTTGCGTCCTTGATGGGCGATGACGACGGTTTTGGCGCCTTTCTCGGCGAGTTCTTTAAGGGTTGATTCGGCGTGTGTGCGGATGCGTACGTCGCTTGTGACTTTTTTGGTTTGGGGGTCAATTTCAGAGTTGAAGTCTACACGGACAAGCACTGTCTTATTTTTTACGTCAAAATCGTTTAGGGTTTTGTATTTTGCCATGGAAATCCACTCGAATTGTCTAAGAAAAAGAAAAGAAAGAATAATTAAATCTTACTTGCGCACTATAAGCCCTGCTTTTTTGCCAACCATCTCTATGAAGTCAACCATGCGGTTGCTAAAGCCCCACTCGTTATCATACCACGAGAAGACCTTCACAAAGTTGCTTTTCTCGCCAAGCACCATGGTTAAGCCTGCATCGAATACGCTGCTGTAGGTACTGTGCAAGACGTCGCTTGAAACGATGGGGTCTTCAGTGTACTGTAGGATGCCTTTAAGTTCGCCTTCAGCAGCGCTCTTCATAGCTGCGTTGATGTCTTGTTTGGTAACTTCTTTACCCAATACGCAGGTTAAGTCTACGATGGATACGTCAGGTGTGGGGACTCGGAGTGAGATGCCGTTCATTTTGCCGCTGCAGTTGGGCAATACTTCGCCGATGGCTTTGGCTGCGCCTGTGCTTGTTGGGATGATGTTTATGGCTGCGGCGCGTGCGCGTCTGAGGTCTTTATGGACTATGTCGAGGATTTTTTGGTCGTTTGTATAGCTGTGGCAGGTTGTCATGAAAGCTTTTTCTAAGCCAAAGTTGTCCGCTAAGATTTTGCTGATGGGTGCTAAGGCGTTGGTGGTGCAGCTGGCGTTTGAGAGTATGCTGTCTGCTTCTGGGTTGTAGGTTTCATCGTTGACGCCTAAGACGATGGTTCTGTCGGGGTTTGTTGCTGGCGCGGATATGAGGACTTTTTTGGCGCCTGCAGCTAAGTGTTTAGATGCGCCTTCGCGGTTAGTGAATAACCCTGTGCTTTCAATCGCCAAGTACACGCCGAGTTGCTTCCAGGGCAGGTTGGCGGGGTCTTTTTCTTGGACGCATTTGAGCACTTTCCCATTTACGACCAAATCGTTGCCCTGAACTTCCACGGTGCCGGGGAATCGTCCATGAACGGAGTCGTATTTTAGGAGTATCGCGTTAGTTTTTGCGTCAGCTAAATCGTTGACGGCTACAAAATCGATGTTCGCTTGTTTCTCGATGGCAGCTCGGTAGATGAGTCTGCCTATTCTTCCAAAACCGTTGATTCCGACTTTAATTGCCATAAAGCTTTTCTCCTATGGATGCGCTTTTAAAATCGATTCTTAGTTAATTAATTTTCCTACCCCACAAAAAACCTGAGATACAGAATCAACCACAACTCTTCAAACGAAAAATAAACCTAAAGACAACATCTAAAGTTGCCTAAAAGATAAGTCAACATCTTAAACCTAGCTGTGATTTTCTGACTATACCCCCTTATTTAAAGCCGCATACGATTCCGTATGCGCAAGCTCGTGGGTTTTGTTGCTCTGCCGCTACCTCCCCTCCCTTATATAAGGGGAGGGGTCTATGGGCAGAGCAACAGCGCAGTTTTAGGGATTTTCTTTTTTGTGGGAACTTTCCACTTTGTAATTCTGCTCTGGCGCAGCTAAGGTCACTTTTGTACCCGAAGCCACAGGACCAGTAAGCCAGACGTTGCCGCCGATAACCACGTTGTCTCCGATGACTGTTTCTGCTCCAAGCAGGGTTGCGCCTGAGTAGATGACGACGTTGTTGCCCACAGTGGGGTGCCGTTTGCGGCCTTTGATGATGTTGCCCTTCTCATCCTTAGGAAAACTCAATGCACCCAGCGTCACGCCCTGATAGAGTTTGACGTTGTCGCCGATTTCTGCGGTTTCGCCTATGACGACGCCTGTGCCGTGGTCGATGAAGAAGTTTTTGCCGATTTTTGCTCCTGGGTGAATGTCTATGCCTGTTAAGCTGTGCATGTGCTCGGTTATTATGCGTGGAATTAACGGTACGCCTGCAAGGTAGAGTTCGTGGGCTATGCGGTAAGTGGTGATTGCGAGGATGCAGGGGTAGCTTAGAATGACTTCGTCGTTGCTTACTGCTGCGGGGTCACCGCTGTAGGCTGCCTGCACGTCGCCGCTGAGTTTAGCGCGGATTTCAGGCAGCTTCTCCAACAACTCCCGTGCCACGATGTGGGCTCTTTTTTGGCAGATATCTTGTGGGCATTCGCTGATTTTTCTGCAGATGTACTTGAGGCTCTTATCGGTCTGGTCGGTAAGCCTCTCATAGATGGAAGTTAGTTTGGTGCCTAACTGGTATTTTATGTTGGCTTTGGTAAGTTCAGAATCGCCCAAGTAGCCTGGGAAAAGAACCGTAAACAAATCCTCAAGAACTTCGATTACAACTTTTTTGGAGGGTAGATCGCGTCCTTCAAGGTGGTCCATGCCGCCGAACCGCTCGTAACTAACCATGACGTCGTCTACGAGTTTCGGTATGCCCTTCAGTACCCAATCATGTTCAACTTGTTGACTATTGCGCATCAGGGTGTCTAGCATGCGTTGAGGGTTCCAACAGTCTATGTCTTTGTTTTTTTCTAGGCACTCCGTGCAGTCTTTGGGTCGGGGCTGACTTGGTTTTGAACTCATTATCTTTTCCCTTTCCCTCAATAGTGTTGAGGGGGGATATAAGAGAAGCGTCTGGTTTTAAAAAAGGAAAAGGGATTAAATGGTAGGCGGCGCGGGGGGCTCTTGGAAGAGCACCGTGCTCAGGTAGCGTTCGCCTGTATCTGGCAAGATGACAACAATCAGTTTGCCCCTGTTTTCGGGGCGCTTGGCAACTTCAAGGGCTGCCCACGTTGCCGCTCCAGCAGAAATACCCACCAGCAAGCCTTCTTTTTGTGCAAGTGTTCTTGCAGTCTTTAATGCGTTCTCGTCAGATACTTTTACGATTTCGTCCACCTGTTCAAGTTGAAGAACGTCGGGTTTGAAGCCTGCGCCTATGCCTTGGATTTTGTGGGGGCCTTTCTGTCCGCCGCTCAGCACTGGCGAAGCCGCGGGTTCAACAGCCACGGCTTTGAACTCAGGCTTTTTGCCCTTGATGAACTGGGCAACACCAGTTATGGTTCCACCTGTACCGACACCCGCCACAAGAATGTCAACTTTACCGTCGGTGTCTTCCCAGATTTCGGGCCCCGTGGTTTCACGGTGCACTTTGGGGTTAGCAAGGTTTTTGAATTGCTGGGGCATGAAGCTGCCGGGTGTGGCGGCGATGAGTTCTTCGGCTTTTTTGATGGCGCCTCCCATGCCTTCCGGACCGGGAGTGAGGATGAGTTGTGCGCCGTATGCCTTGAGGAGGTTGCGGCGTTCTATGCTCATGGTTTCAGGCATGGTTAGGATGAGTTTGTAGCCTTTGACGGCTGCAACCATCGCGAGTCCGATGCCTGTGTTGCCGCTGGTGGGTTCGATGAGGGTGGCGCCGGGTTTTAGGATGCCTTGCTTTTCAGCTTCTTCTATCATGCTTTTGCATATGCGGTCTTTGACTGATCCGCCGGGGTTGAGGGATTCGAGTTTGCCCACGACGGTGGCGTTTAGTTCTTCGGTGAGTGTGTTTAAGCGTATGAGGGGTGTTTTTCCGATGGTTTCTATGATGTTGTTGTTTATTTTCATTTTACTACACGCTTCTTATAACACTGTTATAATCTGAATTGGTGCTTAAAGACTTTATGGTAACTCAAAGCATCCTCAACAAATCCGCCTTAGTAATAATCCCAATAATATCCCCCTTCCGCGAAACCAAAACCGCCGAATACGTCTGCAACAAACTCGTAATCAACGACAACGGCGCATCCTCATTAATCTGCGGAAACGCCTCCTCCATAAACCGCTCCGCCGGCTGCCTAGACAACTCCTCCAAATCCCGACCAGCCAAAATCTGATGAAAAATCGCCTTCTCAGAAATGCTGCCCACGGAATGTTTGCCGTCAAAAACCGGTATCTGAGAAATGCCATATTCCTTCATGATTTTGACAACTGCAGAGATGGGTTCGCTTTTTTGAACGCTGATGACTTCGTTGTGGAGTACTTTTTCAGCTTGGACCTTGGTTTTGAATTCTAAGCGTTCGAGTACGTCAAAGATTGTTCGTACTTTGTTGTAGGAGGAGTCTATGGTGCCTGCTTCGAGTTTGGCGATGAGGGATTGGCTGACGCCTGCGGCTTTGGCGAGTTCGCTTTGTTTTAGGCCGAGTTGTCGGCGACGTTTGGCTATGTCTTCGAGGGTGGGAAACATGACTTAGTAATTTGCGGCGAAGAGTAATATTACTTTTGGAATATCCACTTAATTTCAACATCAATTTGCGCTATGAGCAAGTTTTCTGTAGTTCTGGAAAGGTTTTATTAGCTATAAAGCCGTTATAGCACACGATGCCACATGGACCCCCAATGCGAAATAATCGGCAAATACGTTCTCCCCATCTTCCGCTCAATGCTAGCCAAAGAACTAGTCCAAAAGCACCACCTCTCGCAAACAGAGGCAGCAAAAAAGTTAGGCACAACACAAGCCGCAGTGAGCCAATATTTGAGTTCTAAACGGGCTTACAAGGGCATGGAACATGTAGAAGAGTTCCTGCCAAAAATTAGGGCGATGGCGGCGGAGACAGCTGAGAAGCTGATGAATAAGGAGGTCAGCGCGGGGGATATTACGGTTGATTTTTGCAGATTGTGCTCGACTTTTTGCAGAAACAACCCGACCCTGTCTGTTCAGGCTCCTGATTACTCCATCTGATTTTCATATTTCAGTGTTTTGATATTCTGTTTGGAATATTTTTTGCAAGAATAGTTATAACGCCGTTATCAGTACTCATGGTTCAACAAACAACCAAAGGAGCAACAACAAATTGACTCAAAAAAGAATAGACACAATCGCCGTCCACGCGGGCCAAGAATCACCTGACCCAGCAACCGGCGCACGGGCTGTCCCAATCTACCAAACAGCCTCATACGTATTCAAAAGCCCCGAGCACGCGGCTAACCTCTTCGCGCTCAAAGAGTTAGGGAACATATACACACGTCTCATGAACCCCACAACTGACATTTTCGAAAAAAGGGTTGCAGCAATTGAGGGCGGCACAGGCGCACTTGCAGTGGCTTCGGGTCAAGCGGCAATCTCTTTGGCATTGTTAACAATCACGCGGGTGGGTGACGAAATCGTTTCCGCCAACAACCTCTACGGAGGCACCTACGAACTCTTTCACTACACCTTCCCCAAACTCGGCAGAACCGTAAAATTCGTAGACTCCTCAAAACCAGAAGAATTCAAAAAAGCCATTACCCCCAAAACCCGCGCCATCTACGCTGAAACCATCGGCAACCCCAAACTCGACGTCCCAGACTTCGAAACCATAGCCAAAATCGCCCACCAAGCAGGCATACCCTTCGTCGTTGACAATACCGTCGGCGTCGGCTTAATCGCCCCCATCGAACACGGTGCGGACATAACCGTTCTCTCTGCAACCAAGTACATCGGCGGACACGGCACAAGCATCGGAGGCGTCATCGTTGACAGCGGGAAATTCAACTGGAATAACGGCAAGTTTCCAGAATTCACTGAACCCGACCCCGCCTACCACGGCGTCAAATACTGGAACGCATTCGGCAACTTCCCCGGCTTGGGCAACGTGGCATTGGCCTTCAAAGCACGAGTGCAGCTACTGCGAGACGTTGGACCCGCCTTGAGCCCCTTCAACGCGTTCCTTTTCATACAGGGATTGGAAACGCTTCCGCTTAGGCAACGCAGACACAGCGAGAACGCCCTCAAAGTCGCCCAATTCCTGCAATCGCATCCGTTGATCAGCTGGGTAACCTATCCAGGTCTGCCAACTAACCCCAATCACAAAACAGCAGAAAAATACCTCAACGGCAACTACGGCGGCCTCGTGGGCTTCGGCGTGAAGGGCGGTTTAGAAGCAGGCAAACGCCTTATCCAATCGGTGAAGCTGTTTTCGCATTTGGCAAATATCGGCGACACAAAAAGCCTCATCATTCACCCTGCCTCAACGACACATCAGCAGCTCACCGCAGAGGAGCAGCAAGCCACAGGCGTCACAGCCGACTACATCCGCCTATCAGTAGGCATCGAAGACCCAGCAGACATAATCGAAGACCTAGACCAAGCACTCAAAGCCTCAGCCAAACCCTAAAGGAGGAACAAAGCTAATCACAACCCAACACAGCCAAACGCAGACATACACCTTCGACCACTTAACGCTGGAGTCAGGCGACAAACTAGCCCCAATCACGATAGCCTACGAAACCTACGGCAGACTCAACGCAGACAAAACCAACGCCATCCTCGTCTTGCACGCGCTCACTGGCGACGCTCACGCGGCAGGAGAGGGCGGCTGGTGGAGCAACCTCATCGGCGAAGGCAAAGCCATCGACACCAACAAATACTTCGTCATATGCAGCAACATCTTAGGCGGCTGCAAAGGCTCCACGGGTCCATCTTCAATTAATCCTAAAACAGGTAAACCATACGGCATCGATTTCCCCATAATCACCATCGGCGACATCGTCAACGCCCAACGCAATCTTATTGATCACTTAGGCATCGACAAGCTATTGGCGGTTGTAGGCGGCTCCATGGGCGGCATGCAAGTCCTCCAATGGATGGTTGCCTATCCCAAGCGCATCCGCTCAGCTATCCCCATCGCAACCACAATGAAGCACACGCCCCAGCAGATCGCATTCAACGAGGTCGGTCGCCAAGCAATCATGGCTGACCCCGACTGGCACAGCGGCAACTACTACGACAAAGGCATCCCTGCAAAGGGGCTTGCAATCGCACGCATGATTGGGCACATCACCTACATGAGTGACGTTTCGATGGCTGAGAAGTTTGGGCGCAAATTCCGCTCTGATAGGGCGCCGTTCAAGTTTGGCGCAGACTTCGAAGTTGAAGGCTACCTTCATAATCGGGGTGACAACTTTGTGCGGCGATTTGACGCTAACAGCTATCTCTACATCACCAAAGCCATTGACTACTTCAACATACTCAACGGGCACAGTTTAGGCGACATCTTTCGGGGTTTACGTGCCAAAGTGCTCGTTTTAGCGTTCAAATCGGATTGGCTCTACCCAACTTATCAGTCGCAGGAAATCGTGAAGGCATGCAAACTTTCAGGCGTGGACGCTAGCTACTGCGAGGTAAACAGCACATATGGACATGACGCGTTTCTTTTGGAGATAGAGCAGGAAAGCCACCTCATAAGTAACTTCCTCAGAAGCGTCACCACCGGCAATGGCAACAAAGGAGCATAAGCAGCATGGCTGACAACGTTGACTTTAGAAGCTTCGCAGACTGGATTCAAAGTGGCGCTTCAGTGCTTGACTTAGGTTGCGGAGACGGAGAACTCATCGGTTACTTATCTAAAGAAAAAGATGTCCGTGCGCAGGGTATAGAACTTGATGAGCACGCGATCATTCGATGCGTCTCCGAAGGCCTTAGTGTTTTCCAGCAAGACATTGACACGGGGCTCTCTGAATACGCAGACAACTCCTTTGACTACGTCATCCTCAACCAGACACTACAGCAGGTCAAAAAACCCGACTTCGCGCTGCAAGAAGCCCTCCGAGTCGGCAAAAAAGTCATCGTCGGTATCCCCAACTTCGCCCACTACAAAGCCCGCACCAGCATATTCTTCCGCGGACGCGTCCCCGTCACCGTTTCGCTGCCCTACCAGTGGTACGACACACCTAACCTGCATTTCTTGAGCCTAAACGACTTCAAGGATTACTGCAAAAAGAAGGGCGTAACTATAGAGCGGGTTTTTTACAAGACTGATAACCGCCGAGTTAAGTTCCTGCCAAACTTGCTGGCTGAATACGGTTACTTTCTGGTGTCTAAAACAAAAAGTTGATTGCCTTTGTTGTTTTTGTCGCGGTTTTTACGGTAAAGCCTTTATTTGGGCTAGATGTTTCTATATCTTCGCAAAGCCTCAAATGGGTTGCGTTTAGGCGGAGGTCGCCCAGCATGGTCAAAGGCGTAAGACTGAGGCTCTTATCCCGCAGGGGTTCGTGGGTTCAAATCCCACCCTCCGCACCAATTCATTCTTTGATAAAAATTGTGTCGTTTAGCTTGTGGAAGTGTTCATCTCCTGTTACGACTTTTCCAGACAAACCGCGGGCAGTGCATAGAATAATTAAATCCGCCAAGCTCCAATCTTTTGTTCGGCTTTTTAGTTCTTGGATGATTTTGCCTACTTCAGCGGCGGTTTCAAAATCTAAGTCAACAATCCTAGTGGTGTCTCGAATAAAGTCTAAGAGTTTGGCGCTTCCTTCGCGTGTTTCTTTGCCGAGTTGGATTTGCTGGCTTAGTTTTCTGCTGATTTCGGAGACAACAATTGTTGGTGTTATCGCGTGTTCGTTTTCTATGAATTCTTTGGCAATTTCCCCCTGTTTTGAAGCTTTGAAATACTCTATCCAAGCATAAGCATCGATGATGTAGTTACAACTCATGGAAATCCGCTTCGTCTTCCGCAGTGAAGGAGTCAAGTTTTGGGTTTGAGCCGAACATGGAACAGGGGGTTTTTCTATGTTCAGTAAGCAGTTTTTTTATTACTTCATTGTGGCTTTTTGCTTTCATTTCTTTTTTTGCTTTGTTGAGCATTTGAAGGGTTTTTTCATCTACCTGGACTGTTGTTGCCAAATAAACCACCAAATATCTATAACTATAATTATAGATTTAAAATTTCCTATCTGTAACTGTATAGCATGGACAACGACGTAGGACTAAGGCTCTTATCCCGCAGGGGTTCGTGGATTCAAATCCCCCCTCCACACCAATTACTTTTCGACTAATCACAAGGTGTTTCTGTTTGCAGACTGTTCTGCTTGTGAAATCAGCCACAACCAGAGCGCAAACATCAGTTAAGCCTGAACCAAAAAAGCAGTCGCCACAACAAGCCGTTGGTTGTTGTTGTGTATAGCAACTCTCCGCCAACAACTTCTATAGAAAAAACAAAGCGCCTATCTCAGGGTAAGCAGACCTTACAAACTAGCCGTCTTAATCAGGGGAACAAAAAGCAGACCCGTTGGTAAACCTACCGCGACTCCGATTAGCCATCCTGTTGCGAATCTTTCTGCGAAACCCGCTGTCCAACCCGTCATAACGGAGGTCATTGTGAAGGTCATAGTCGTAGCCATCACTATCACCATAAGGACTGTTGTGAGGGCACCAGCATATTTCGAGTTTAATTTCACGGATAGGTCCTTGTCTGCAGTTAAGCTAACAAAAAACAATCTGGCTACTAAAAAAGCTACTGTAAAAAGTGTCAGTTAGCTTACGCTGACAAAGAAAGCATATGACTGCAGAAATGGGCGCTGGTGCTATGGTGCCCGAAATGATGATTTGGTTGCTAAAGGCCGTTATGCTATTGTCTATGAAGGAGGAAACAGTCAACGTTAGGGTTGCCTGCAGCATCTGATTTGCCTCTAACACTGCATTGTTGCGGTTCCAAGTTATCGTTATGTACTGTGAAACTGTCTGGGGCGACCAATTGTTTGTTGCCATACTCAATGTTTCCGCGGTGTTACCTGTGTTTTTAATGTAGAGTGTGTAGGTTGCTGAGGTTCCCGGTGAGAGATTGCCCCAGTTTATGTTTGTTGCTGTTTGTGTGCATGCGCTGTCACTGTAAACTTCCACGTTAATGGTGGAGACGGTGCCGCTGGAGGATATTGTTTTGGTGATGTTGAGGACCCCATAGGTGCCGGTCGCAACTGCGCCCAAAAGTATGGCTGTACAAAGGCCTGCCCAGAATACCTTCAATTCCAAAGTTCACCTCTATTGGCACTAACTTGTGAGGCTTCTTAGGTGTTGTCCATCATGTGAGCCACACAAATATACCAAAAGGGTGCTTTTCGGTGTCTATATGGTGCCAATAGTATGCACAAAATTTATATTGAAAACGAACCCAATAGACAAACAAGGCGTTAACACATTTTTAAAATAAATCCAAGAGGGATAAAATGAACGACGTTGAACTTAGAGCAACCTTAGCCAAACTGGTTAAGCAAATAGAATGTATCGACGCCAAAATTAGCCAGATGCCGCAGGTTCAGATTCAAGTGTCAAGTCGTCTTTTGCCAACCTTGCTGGCGTTGCAGAAAATCGGGTCCGGAACAGCCACACAAGTCAGCCGGATAACGCAGCGATGCCGCGCGTTTGAAAGCAAAAACCTAAATGAACTCTGCCTTATGGGTGCGGTGTCGAAGCAGAAGGTGGGGCATGAGAAGGTCTTTAAGGCTAACGCATCGGTTGATCTTTTCAATGTCGCGGCGTTACCTCATAGTATCAGATGTACGTCTGTTCAACATTGAATTGCATAAAATCTATTAAGAAACAGGTTAAATATAGTGAATTACCTTACAATTGTACAATAATGGGTGGCTTGATTGGTTAAAGCTGCACTGCTAACTCCCGCATATCTGTCAGTAGCTTGGGCTCTTATGGTGAGCTACCAAATCTTCACACAGACAGCAGTAACAACCGTTGTTGATTCTTTAGCAGTCTATGTTCCCGTTCTGGGTTTGTGGTTGGCTTCCAGAATCGACATGGTTATCTTCGTCTACGCTTTCGCCTGGGTATTCGTATTATCCTCGATTATTCCAAGCCTCATTCTGGGCAAAGAACGAAGTGTTTTTGTGCAGTTCCTTGCCTGTTTAACCTTAACCCTGATGGGCTTCGTCGTAATCGACATCCTTGCAGGGAACGGCTTCAACTTGGCAGACCCAAATACAGTAATGGCTAACCCCTATACGCAACTGTTTAGCAACATATTCTTCGCTGCCTTCTACCTGTCGTTGCCCTACATTTTCATGCTTGCCATAGATGTACGGGGAAAGAAAAGACGCAAACTACAAAATGAACGTGTAAAGAAACTAACAGACGAATACTTCAAAGAAAAGTCGCCTGCTACAAGCTCTTGACATTATAGATGTTTTTGATCCCAATAACCAACTTATGCACTGCACCTATAGAGGGGGTGTCCGGTGCGTTCCCGAAAGTTCGGCTAACTCTGCAGAAACCAAAAAAATAAAGAAAACCCCCCAAACGATAAGAAACGTAAATTAATTTGGCAAGCAATTTCTCTTTAGTTTGTGATTATTATGAAGGTTGCTGTTGCTGGTAAAGGCGGAGTAGGCAAAACCCTCATCGCGGGCGGATTAGCCAGAGGTTTCGCTGAGAGGAATTTGAAGACTATAGCTATAGATGCGGATTCTTCACCGAATCTGGGCTTAACTCTGGGTCTTTCAGCTGAAGAAACCCGTAAAATAGTGCCCATTTCAGAAAATAAGCCGCTTGTAGAGTCAAAAACAAGCACAGGCTACTCACATGTCTACAACCTCAACTTCTCAGTAGACGACATAGTCAAACAGTACTCGGTACCAACCCCGCTGGGCGCAAACCTCATCGTCATGGGTACCGTGCAATCGATGGGCGCAGGCTGCATGTGTGCACCAACCGCCGTCATCCGCGCATTGCTACGGCACCTTGTTGTGGAACGCAACGAAGCCGTCGTCTTAGACCTCGAAGCAGGCGTAGAGCACATCGGCAGAGGCACCGCAAGACAAGTCGACCACCTCCTAATCGTCGCAGACTCCAATTTGAAGTCGTTGGAAATCGCCAAACACATCCACGATCTCGCATCAGCGGCAGGTATGAAGAACCTCCACCTCATCGGCAACCGCGTAATGAACGACGCCCAAAAACAAGCCATCCAAACCTTCGCCGACCAAAACGGAATCAACGTACTCGCCTACATTCCATGGGACCAAAAAGTCATCGAATCCGACATGCTCGGTGTAACTCCGCTGAAGAACAACGAAATCGAAGCAGTTAAGACCATTGATAGCATTTGCGAGTTGTTGCTGAAGAAATCCGCTTAGCTTTCTGTTTCCAGTCGGTAACGTTGGTGTTACGCTCCTGCTCTGCGGCCCCTCTCCCTGTAAAGGACAAAAATCGGCATGGCACAATTTTGTTGCTATCCGCATGCCTTTCCCGATTTAAAGCGCAAATACATATGAATCGGCAGAAACAGCATTTCCTATTGAAATTAATCAGGCGAACAATTTAATGAAACCCTTCGAGTTTAAAAAAATGGAAACTGCACTGATAATCTACTGGTCTAAAACTGGTAACACAGAGAAAGTAGCCAACGCCATAAAGCTGGGTTTAGAAGAAGCTAACCTCCATGTAACCATCAAGAAGCCTGAGGAAGCCGAAAACCTGGACTGGTTTGATTACGACTTGATTTGTGTAGGTTGTCCTTCGCATTCTTGGCATCCGCCTGAGCAGATGACGAATTTTCTAAAGAAAAAATTCAATTATTATCGAGAAAACGGAAAAATCAGGCTTGGCGCCCCAAAAGTCGGGGGTAAAAAAGCCATAGTTTTCGTAACCTATTCCGGTCCACACACAGGAATCGCTGAAGCTACCCCGGTGGGTAAAGATATAGGACAATACTTTGAACACATAGGCTTCACTGTTTTAGCTGAATGGTATGTTCTAAGTGAGTTCCGCGGTTCAAAAGAAAGCAACACGCAAGGCCGACTAGGCGACCTCAGGGGTAAACCCACAGCCGAACAATTGCAAGGCGTTAAAGACGACGCAAAACGCATTTGCAAAACGCCCGAATGATTTCCTTGCCCCTTTTGGTGTTCTAACATTCCTAAGAACGGTTTAATGCTTAGTCAAGAACATAGATAAAATTCTTTTTTCTATAGTTGTTGGCGAAAAACCTGCTATACAGAACAACAACCAGCAGATTGCGGTTTGGCGTCGGTTTTTTGTTTGGTTGCTGTGGGCGTTTGCTGGTTGGTTGTGGAGCTTTCCTGAATCGGGACCAATAATTTTGATCTGCTGTTAAAGAGGGATAACTCTTGAAGGGTTTTCGACTGAGCTTGATTTAACAGCTAAACTTGGTGCTTGCTTTAGAGGAGGGTGACTTTAACTTCTGAAACCTGCCTGTTTGCTCTTAGGGCGGTAATGAATTCCTTCATGGTTTGGGCGTCGCCTTTGGCTACGATGACTTCGATGCAGATACCTTCCTCTATGTGAGTATGTAGAAAAGTTAAGACTACGTTGTTGAAGTGGTGTTGGTTGTCGATGGTTTGTCCGGTTCTGTGGCCTTTTTGGTAGATTATGGTTATGGTGGCGGTTATGTTTCCTTTGAGTTCTTCTAGGTGTTTGGTTTCTGAGAGGTATGCTCTTAGGGCTTGGCGGACGATTTCGGAGCGGTTTGCGTAGCCTTGTTCTTTTATGTAGGCGTCGACTTTTTCTAGGAGGGGTTTTGGGATGGATAGGCTGATTATGCTCATTTAGGGTCTTATTAAGATTGGCACTTTAGGAATATAAGGTTTTATTAACAATTTAGTAACTTTTTAATAACTGACTTGTGTTAAACGACCACTTGATCACCATGATTGAATGGGCACTAGCCATCCTCAGCGTCATAGCAGTCAGCGCAATAGCACTCGGAGGTATATCCTTCCTCTGGGTATCAGAAACAAAACTCAAAAAAGCCTTCATATACCTCGTAAGCTTCGCCGCAGGAGGCCTCCTAGGCGACGTATTCCTCCACCTCCTCCCAGAAGCCATCGAAACAGGCTTCGAAACCACAACCGCCCTCATAATCCTAACAGGTATCCTGTCCTCTTTCGCAGTAGAACGGTTCCTACAATGGCGCCACTGTCACATCCCCACATCAGGCGAACATCCTCACTCCTTTGCCTACATGAACCTCTTCGGCGACAGCGTCCACAACCTCATAGACGGACTAATCATTGGCGCCAGCTACTTAGCTAGCGTACCTTTGGGCATAGCTACCACAATTGCAGTAGTTTTCCACGAGATACCACAAGAAATGGGGGACTTTGGGGTGCTAGTTTATGGTGGTTTCAGCAAAAAGAAAGCGGTGCTCTTCAACTTTCTAACTGCTCTTACTGCTGTGGGAGGCGCGGTGATTGCGCTTGCTTTAGGTTCGGTCATTGAGGGGTTTGTTCCGCTTTTGATTCCTTTTGCTGCAGGCAACTTTATCTACATAGCAGGTTCCGATTTGATCCCTGAGCTGCGCAAGGATACGCCTGAACCAAAAAAATCTGCTCTCCAACTCTTAGCCTTAGTCATGGGGATTCTCCCGATGATATTATTGCTGTTTTTAGAGTAAGGTGGAGTCACAGCAAGTAACGGTTGCCAACACTATTAGCTACGAAGGACGCTGAAAACTGTTGGTAAATGCTGTAGGCTGCTCGCCAACCTGTACAATGCGACGGCACGAGTAATTCAGGGTTAATTTGTTTTAACGCCTCTAATGTGGGCTCGATTCTTTTCTCAAATTCTCTCCCTGCAAGGTGGAAGCCTCCCAGTACAGCGTAGACTTTTCTGGTTCCCGTTATTTGTTGAGCATAACGTATGGTGTTAATTATTCCAGCATGTGCACATCCAGAAATAACAACTAAGCCCTTGCCTTTGACATTTAAGACTAATGTGCGGTCATCTAAAATCAAGTGGTCAGGCTGCCAAGAGCCGTCGCTGAAAATTCGGTTCTGCAACAGTCCCTTTTCGAAGTCTACTTTTCGAGGTATCTCCCCTGTCACACAAGCATAATCTTTAGCAATCAACATTGGCTCTTTGTTGTAGACAAATTTTGCAGGGTACAGCTCCTCTATTTTGGGCAAAGTCGAGTATTCCCTGATTTCTCCCTTGGAATTGGCGGTTCCCCGTCGCTTCATCATGTTTTCATGTGCAATTATCGGCAGGTCCTTTTTGTTTATGGTCTTGACTGCTCCTTTCAACCCGCCGAAGTGGTCATAGTGACCGTGGGAAAGCACAACATATGACACTTCCCCTAAATCAATTTCCATCCGCGCTGCATTCTCAACGACACCCTCGGGACTGGTGCCAGTATCAAAAAGAATACTGCAAGCCTTTTCGCCGCTGAAAACTCTCACAAGCATAGAGAATCCGTGCTCAGCAATCGGCATTTCCCCACGCGAACGGCTCCACTGCCAAAACCCACGTACCTCTTCACGGGTGGGGCTTGAGAGAAAATCCACCGAGTTATCCATTAAAGAAACAATCTCTAGTTTTGCCGCTTCTTTTAACTTAACAATTTCAATCGCCAAAACCCTGCATCTCCTATAGGGTACCTCTGTAATGCACTGTTGAGGGACAACCGACGCATTTTTTTGCTTCGTATCTTGCGCATGTGCAGCAGTCAACTTTGCAGGGTGCCTTGTCTTTGCCTTTGTGGGTTAGGTATTCTCTGATTTGTAAGAACTGTGAGAATTCGTTTTGGCTTATGGGGTAGAATTCTGAGCGGCGGATGCCTGGGCTGCTTCTTAGTGAGCATTTTTCTACGGATATGCTGTCGAGAGTGTCTTGGTTTTCGGCGATTACCAACGCGATGAGGTTGTATCCTCCGATGGTTTTGAAGAAGTGGACTACTCTGGGGCATTCGCGGAAGCGGTTCATTATGTCCTGCATAGCTTCTGAGTCTTTCATTTCTAGTAGTATCATGGCTGGGATGAGTCCGAAGGCTGTGGGGTTGATTAGGGCTTGGTTTTTTATGGCGCCGCTTTGTACGAGTTTGTTGAGTCTTTTTTTGATGCCCATGCTGGTGAATCCTGTGATTTTTTCGAGGTCTTTTAGGGTTGTGCGGGCGTCTTTTTGGAGTTGGCTGATTATTTTTCGGTCTACTTCGTCCATTTTGTTTTCACTTGTGTGTTTATTTTCTAAACGTAAACTATTAATATGGTTTACTGATTAAACAGTCAGCATCTAATACATAAAGGCGATGTTATGACACAACGAATCGTAATACCCGTAGAAGACTCCCGAGGATTAGAATCAAAAGTAGCCCAACACTTCGGCAAAGCACCCTACTTCGCATCCATAGACCTAAACGGACGCGGCCAAATCGTCGAAACAAAAATCGACCCAAACACAGGCGAACACGCGGGCGGCACAGGCCACCCACACGAAAACCTACTCGCACTAAACCCCACAGTCATCATAGCCTGCGCCATGGGACCCGGCGGACTGCACAGTTTTCAGAATGCGGGAATTATGGTGCTAAAAGCCGACGGGAACACCGTTAACGAGGTAATTGCTAACTTTAAAGAGGGCAAACTGGCGCCTTTAACTGGCGGTTGTCCACACGCGCACGAACACCACCACACCCACTAAGTACCGCATGGGCTGAATGGTCTCTGGCGAGTAAATTAATACCCCTCGGGCAGCTGCCCACCTATACTTGAAGCAATCCCCCAACGTTCAAGCACTCGCCAGAACCCAGCACACCCAACTAAAAACTCATAAAAGCCACGTATAGAGTCTGTTATTTGTGGTAGTTGAGCATGAAAACTGCACTTATAATCTATTGGTCGAAAACTGGAAACACAGAAAAAGTAGCAAAAGCCATCGAAACAGGCTTAGCAGAAGCAGGACTACAGGTAACCACAAAGAAGCCTGAAGAAGCCGAAGCACTGGACTACTTTGACTACGACTTAGTCTGTGTCGGCTGCCCCTCATACTCTTGGCATCCCCCAGAACCCATGACTAACTTTCTGAAGAAAAAATTCGCCGAATACCGCCAAAACGGCAAAATCAAGCCCTCAGCCCCGAAAGTACCCGGCAAAAACGCCATAGTCTTTGTAACTTACTCTGGACCCCATACTGGAATCGCCGAAGCAACCCCTGTCGGCAAGGACATCGGGCAATATTTCGAGCACATAGGTTTCAATGTACTTGATGAATGGTACATCTTAAGCGAATTTCACGGGTCTCTTGAGCACAGCACACAAGGCCGTTTGGGTGATGTACGGGGGAAGCCCACCGCTGAACAATTACAGGTAATCAAAGACGATTCAAAGCGAATCGGCAAGCTCATCTAGCTACACGTTCGGGATCATAGGAAGGCCTTGTAGATCGGATGGTTTTCATCTAGCGGTCGTGTGCCGAGGTCAGCTGCTGCCGAGGCAATATATATGTCGGTAATTGCGGCGGCTGGAAATACCCATTCTGCCTGTTCAGCTGGGCCAAACATTATGTAATTAGCCCCTGCCATTTGCATGATGGTGTTGGTTGAGGTGACGGTTCCTTTGCGGAATTCTTTGGCGATGTTTGCCTTAACCCAGCCCATTGTTGTAACAACGTTTCCGCTGCCCAAACCTGTTGGGTAACCAAACTTTTCTCTCATAACGGCTATTGCTCTAACTGCTGTGCCCATGTCGGGAGCGAATGCTGGAATAGCTGTGTCGATAAACGGTTTAGTTATGCCAGCTTTATTAGCTAAAACGAGTGCTTCTTGAAAGATGTCAATTTTTCCTTCTACACTGTTGTCTTTTGGGTTATTAGCTAATACTATGGCGGATTCTATCCCGCTTTCTTTGAGGTTAGCAATTTCTGAATCCATAACGCCCTTGTAGACTGAGTTATAGATGCATCTGCTTGAGAGCCCCATCTTTTTAACCAACGTAGCTGCGGCCATACGTGCATTAGGGCTCATAGCATCCAAAACCAACGGTGCATCGCTATGTGTTGCTACAAAATCTATGTATCTTTCAAAGGCAACTTCGGTTGTGCCGACAATGTCGAAACCGAAGGGAATGCCTGTTATGTCGTTTTGGGTTTGCATTGTGTTGATGATTTTTTCTGCTTCTTTTTCATCGAAGCGGCCTTTGTTTGGGTCTTGCACTATTTTCTGGCCCAGCCAGAATATGGAGCCTACTAGAAAAGTTGGGAGTTCGCCTGGTTGTCCTCCCACTTTTGCTTTGCCGATGGTGTAAATTTTTTGGGGGTTGTTAAAAATGAAAGACGTTTTCTGCTCCTCCTTACTTACTTGTTCTCTAGGTGCTTTTTAAGGTCTGTCTCAAAGCTATCGATGCGTAACTCGAGGCTTTTGGTTATTTCTCTCACTCGCTCCTTTGCATGCTTCTTGATTAGGGTCGGGTCAAGCATGGTGTAGCAGTGGTAATATCCTCCGCCTTTGAGTGTTTTTGTTTGTTTTGTCACTAGGTTTGCGGTTAAGAGTTTGGAGAGTATTCGGTGTATGGAGCTTCTGTCGCGCTGTACTTTGTGGGCGATTTCGTCTAGAGTTGAGCCTTCGTTTTTGGCGACGGTTAGGAGTACCTCGAGGTCTGTGGGTTTTAGGTTGTATAGGCAGCTTAGGAGGTCTTGGCAGGTGGCGTTCTTTTTTGTTAATGATTGTATGCTGTCCATGGTTTAGTGTATGTGTATTCTCTAATAAAAGAGTATTGTATGTTATTGGCAATACCATAACATATATTTCTATCCGCAACAATATTATTCAGCATAGGAAGTGCAAAAAAATGCAGAAAAACCTTGAATGCCCCCGTGGTATCCCAGAAAACCAATGCCACCGTTCACCCACATGCAAAACATACCTAGCCCGACTAAACGCCCAAAAACAACCATAAACCCTGCTCACCCTGAGGCTTATCAGTGTCAAACAGCGAACCAAAAGTAGAAGCAACCAAATCCTCCCTCCTCTTTGGCAACCTAACAGCGATAGTCTGGATTTTTCTTGGCACCTTTGGCTGCTGGTTAATCAACACCCTATACGGATACCTATTCCTCGCCTTCTCAGCCTTCAGCATCTACATAATTGTACGGAGGCTGATGTGTAATTCATGCTACTACTGCAAATCATGCACAAAAGGAATCGCCAAACTCTCAATCCTCTTTCTAGGTGCAAACAGCATACCTGGCTTAAGCAAAGGCTCCATCTTGGGAATGGTAGTTTTTGTTTATGTTGTGTTGATGATTGTCCCCAGTTCGCTCCTTGTTAACTCTCTGCTGCAAGAGTTCAACCTGCTAAATGCTTCGGTGCTTGCAGGCATACTCAGTATTTCCATTTTCAGCATTGTGGTTAGAATAAAAAAAGGGAGACAAACTTATCACAGCCTAACCAGTTCGGTTCTATAAGGTTTTGGCAACTTCACTCAACGGTTTAATTGGTCGCACCTCAACTGACATAGGTCCAAAGAATTTTTTGATATCCTCAGGGTTTTGGGCGTCGATTGTAAAGAAGCCCTTGTGGTCGTAGCTTGTGTCTTGAGGGCAACTCATGTAGGCCGCTGTTAGGTTGATTCCAGCGTTTTTTATGTTCTGTTCTGCGAATAGTTGTTTGACCATGGCTTTACCCTCAGAAGTTAGTAGAGGACACTGTGACGACGGATGAGTGTGGATAGCTTCATAGAGCAGAAGAGTCACCTCCTTTGAAAGTCTACAAAAAAGAGTTTACAATATAGCTGGTAGAGGATTGTGTAATTTAAGACTTCTCTAGTGTGAAAAAAGGCGCCGTTAAACACCATATACATTATATGCCAGATTTGCTAAAGAAATCAGCATATAACGCTTTGAGGTTTGTTTGATATGAAAACTCTTGTTACTATTGGCCGTGGCGGAACAGGCAAATCCAGTTTCACTGCGCTTATGGCTAAAGCCTTCATAGAAGCAAAGCAAGCTCCGATACTTTTGGTTGATGCAGACCCGGACCAAAACCTAGCCGAAATGCTGGGAATTGACCTTAAAGAAGCAGGCAAATCCACAATCGCTGACTTGATCGTTAGCACCTTCATCGAGAGCGGGGGCACCACCGTCGGAGTAGCCCCAACACAGCGCATAGAAGCCCGCATCTGGGAAAAAGGCCTCTACGAAAGCGCCAACTTTGATTTTATGGCGGTAGGCAACAAGTGGGTGGAGGGCTGTTACTGTATGCCGAACAGTGCACTCAAGGGGGCATTGGAAAGTCTAACTAAAAATTACAAGTACGTGATAGTTGATTCCCCGGCTGGTTTAGAGAACCTCAACAGGCGCATAACCTCAGAAGTGAACGACATCTTTGACATCTTAGACCATTCCAAGAAGTCACAAGATCATGTCAGACGTGCTTACAAAATAGCTAAAGAAGTTGACATGAAATTCGAAAACTTTTACTTAATTGGCGGCTACCGTTTCCCTCCTGAATTGGGCAAGCAGGCAGAGGAGGAGCTAAAATTCAAGTATCTGGGTAAAATTGAGGCTGACGAGCGGTTAGACGAGTTTGTTCTCAATGGTGACTCGCTTTTAGACCTGCCAAACGACAACAAAGCGTACCTTTCAGTGAAGAAAATCCTCCAAACTTTGGGCTATTTGTAGTCCAAAATTCTTTTACATAATTTTTTGTAAACCTTGCATATCTATTGGTACACCATGACTTTTACCTCAGAAATCTGGAAAGGTTTAAAAAGATTGTAAGCTGGATAACAGATAAACCTTTACAGAGGTTCTTCAATTTGACTAGTAAAAACGTCCATGTAAAAATAGACGAAATGAAGACCAACGCTGGTCTCATCAAAAACCTCGAGTTATCCATTGGCAAAGTTATCAACGATAACTATACTGAGCCCATGGGTCCAACTCCAATGCCCTCCGTTACCGCCCTGCGCGATTGGGACATGAAGCTTCTTACCAAATACAAGCCCTTCTACATGCCCGACTGCGACTCATGCTGCCTTTGCACTTTTGGCAAATGCGACTTGACCGCTGGAAAACGCGGAGCATGCGGCTTGGACATCGGAGCTCAATCATCTCGTATCGTTATGATCGCCTGCGCTATCGGATCGGCATGTCACACAGCTCACTCACGCCACTTAGTTCATCACTTAATTGAGAAATATGGCCGCAGGTATCCTTTGGATGTCGGCGGATTAAACGTAAAAGTTGAGGCACCCGTCAGCCGCCTCGTAACAGGCATAAAGCCTGAAACACTCGGTGACTTGGATGACATTTTAACATACACTGAAGAGCAAATCACCCAAATTCTTGCAACAGCCCATACAGGCCAAGAAGCCAACAACCTTGACTTTGAATCCAAAGCTTTCCACATCGGCATGGTTGACCACGTCGGTATGGAAGTCGGCGACATCGCACAGATTTCCACCTTAGGTTATCCAAAAGCTGACCCAGAAGCTCCACTCGTTAAACTCGGCATCGGCAGCGTCGACAGAACCAAACCAGTCATCATGTGCATCGGTCACAACGTTGTCCCGTCAGTCGGAATTATCGACTATGCAAAAGACACCAAAGTTGACGATAAAATCGAAGTAGTCGGCTTATGCTGTACTTCACACGACATGACGCGATACTACACACGTGCCAGGATCGTCGGCCCGATCAGCTGGGAACTTAGATTTATTCGCGCAGGATTAGCAGACGTCGTCGTACTCGATGAACAGTGCATCAGAACTGATGTAGCTGAGGAAGCAGCAAAAACCAACACACCAGTCATCGCAGCCTCAGAGAAGAACTGCGTTGGCTTCAAAAACCGCACAAACGACTCAACAGACGCAATCGTCGAAGACCTCGTCAGCGGCAAAGTAAAAGGTGTACTAGTTCTTGACCCAGAAAAAGTCGGCGAAGTAGCAGTCCGTGTTGCGCAAGCAGTAGCTCCAATCCGCAAGAGGAAGAATGTTCTTCCAACAGCAGAAGAGGTTGTAGCCATTGCAAAGACTTGCACACAATGCAAGCAATGCCAACGCAACTGTCCACAAGACTATTTCATTCCAGCCGCCATGAAAGCAGCCGCAGCAGGCGACCTATCCAAACTAACCGACCTCTACGAAGTCTGTATCGGATGCGGAAGATGCGAACAAGCCTGCCCACAAAAAATCGCTATACACAGCCTCATCGTTAAAGCAGGCGAAAAATCCATGGAGTGCGAAGACAACCTATGCCGCAGTGGCAGAGGTGCAGTCTCAGACGTCGAAATCCGCAACGTCGGCAGCCCAATCGTACTCGGAGAAATCCCCGGTATCGTAGCAATCGTAGGCTGCAGCAACTATCCGAAAGGCGGCAAAGACGTCTACGACATAGCCCGAGAATTCGCCAGCAGACGATACATCGTCGTATTGTCAGGATGCAGCGCCATGTCAGCAGGCAGCTACCGCAACAGCGAAGGCAAGACCCTCTACGAAGAATTCCCAGGAGGATTCGAAGCAGGAGGAGTCTCCAACGTCGGCTCATGCGTCGCAAACAGCCACATCGCAGGTGCAGCCATCAAAGTAGCAAACATCTTCGCAAAACGCCCCCTGAGAGGCAACTACGAAGAAATCGCAGACTACATCCACAACCGTCTAGGCGCAGTCGGCTTAGCTTGGGGTGCATACTCACAGAAAGCAGCCGCAATCGGCGCAGGCTTCTGGCGCTTAGGTGTACCAGTCGTCGTCGGCCCACACGGCAGCAAATACAGACGTATGCTCCTAGGCAGGAAAGAAGATCCCACGAACTGGGAAGTCCTCGACGCACGCACAGGCGAAACAGTCAACGTCGGCCCAACACCAGAACACCTCTTCAACGTCGCTGAAACCAAAGAAGAATGCATCGTTCAAATCGCAAAACTCTGCATGAGACCCAACGACACCTGGAAGGGACGCGCAGGCAAACTCAGCCACTACATTGACCTACACAAACGCTACTTAGGCGTGATGCCCAACGACATTCACCTATACATCCGAACAATGGCAGATGTGCCAATCACCATGAAAGATGAAATCGGCAAAATCCTTGAAGCAAACAACTGGAAAGAAACAATCATTCCGGACCCAACCCTACTTCCAAGAATGGTCCGAAAGATGAAGTGAGTGGAGGAGAAAAAACATGTCCTGTGAACCATGGCAATGTGCAGAAATCGCATCAACTAAAAAAGCAAACCCAATCCAAAAACCCGAGATAGCAGTCGCAATGATAAAGAAGGCTCAACGCCCTCTCCTCATTGTAGGCAGCAACGTTACCGAAAGATGGATGGAAGGCAAACAAGCAATCGAATACATCATCGACCTCGCAAACGCATCAAAAATCCCAGTAGTAGCAACAGCCCACATGGTCGGCGAATTCATCAAACGCGGCTACACTCCAGCAGCATTCTGGAATGCAATGGAAATCAGTCAACGCGTCGGCGACCCAACCTGGATGGGGCTGGACGGCAAAGGCCACCCAGACCTCGTCATCTACGTCGGCATGCCCTACTACATGGAAGCACTTATACTCGCAGGCCTCAAACACTTTGCACCAGACCTAAAAACCATGACCATCGACAACATGTACCATGTCCACGCAAGTTGGTCTTTCCCCAACGCATCCCTAGAAGAATGGGCTGCAAACCTCAAAGTAATGACCTCAAAATTTAGTGGAGGAAACTAAGAAAATGTCAATGTTTAAAGATATACCTGTAGATGTTGGCGTAATCTACGAAGGCGAACGTATCCGCAGAAACGACATGCAAGTCGAACTCGGCGGTCCAACTGTCAAACAAAAGTTTGAGTTGGCAAAAGTAAAACCCATGAACGAGATCGAAGACGGAAAAATCACCATCATCGGTCCAGACTTAAAAGACCTAAAGGAAGGCGGCGCATTTCCATTCGGCATACTGATCGAAGCTGCAGGCGCAAAACTCGACGCAGGCCTTGAAGGTGTCCTAGAAAGGCGCATTCACGGCTACCTCAACTACATCGAAGGCTTCATGCACCTAAACCAGCGCTACGACATCTGGATACGCATCGGCAAAAAATCTTTCCAAAAAGGTCTGAACAGCTTTGAACCAATCGGCAAAGTTATCTACCGATTATTCAAAAGCGAGTTGCCAATCGTCGAGAAACTACAGGTCACATTCATTACCGACCCAGCAAAACTAGACGAACTGACCCCTGAAGCAATTCAAGCTTACGAAGCACGCGACTCAAAAGCCAGAGGCCTCAAAGACGCAGAAGTCAGCGAATTCTACGGGTGCGCACTGTGCCAGTCATTCGCGCCAAGCCACGTCTGTGTCATCACACCACAAAGATACAGCAACTGCGGTGCCATCAGCTGGTTCGACGGTAAAGCCTCCGCAAGCATCGACCCCAAGGGTCCAGTCTTCGCAATTCCAAGAGGCGAAATCATCAACGAAGAAAAAGGCGAATTCAGCGGCGTCAACGAAGCTGCAAAACAACGCAGCATGGGCGAAGTCACTAAAGTTTGGCTATACACAGCCTTTGATCACCCACACACTTCATGCGGATGCTTCGAAGCAATAACTTTCTACATCCCAGAAGTAGACGGATTAGGTGTCGTCCAACGAAACTTCAAAGGGGCAGCAGTAAACGGCTTACCTTTCAGCACTCTAGCAGACTCTGCAGCAGGCGGACGCCAAATCGACGGCTTCCACGGAATGTCCATCGAATACATGCGTAGCAGCAAATTCTTCGCAGCAGACGGTGGATGGACCCGCATCGTTTGGGTACCTAAGGAAGTCAAAGAAAAAGTAAAGGACTTCATCCCTGCCGATGTCGTTGACAAAATCGCAACTGAAGAAGACGCAAAGAACGTTGACGAACTCAAAGCATTCCTCAAAGCAAAGAATCACCCAGTTGTCGCAAGATGGGAAGCAGAAGCAGCCCCAGCAGCAGCCGAAACCGCAGCAATCACCGTTAACGAGGAAGCAGCAGGCACAATGATGCCAGTTGCAACAGCAGGCTCACTACCGATCATGGCTGGCGGATTCAAGATCATACTCAAAGACGCAAAGATATACGCCAACAAAGTCATCATCCAAACCGTCAAAGACGAAAAGAAGCCATAAAACTGGTGACCCTCTACGACTCACCACAACAACGACAAAAAAAAGGATGAAGAGCTGCAGTTAAGCGACGACTTGCTAGCAGCACTGGCAAAGTTCAAATCGATTGAGCTTGAAGACTTCCAAATGGATGTCAAAGAGCTTGAAATCCTCTTCGAGCCAGGCATGGCGGCAAACGTTCTGCCAAAACTCAAGCTTCCCGGCGCAGCAGCACTCGGCGGCAAACCATCCAGCCTCCTATCCTCACCCTTCCTGCCACCAATCGAGAAATACCCCAATAAAATTGCAGAAGTCAAACTAGGCGCAACCAAAAGCGAAGGCGGCACACGCGGCAAAACAATCACCATCGGCGGAGAACTTTCTCCTGCCTTCTACACTTTTGAGAACCAGACACCACACAAGCCAGCAGTGACCTTAGACGTTTTCGACATGGAAGTCCCACTAAGCAAAGCCGTCAAGATGCACGTTAAAGACGTCGTCAGCGACCCAGCAGCATGGGCAAAACTTGCAGTCGAAAAGTTCGGCGCAGACATGGTTACAATGCACCTCATAAGCGTCGACCCACTACTCAAAGACGCAACACCTAAAGACGCGTGCAAAACCATCGAGAAAGTGTTGCAAGCCGTCGATGTACCACTCGTAATCGGCGGATGCGGTGACCCAGTTAAAGACACAGCCCTCTTCGAAGAAGTATGCGCACAATTCCCAGGCGAACGCTTCCTAATCAGCTCAGTCACACGCGACATGGACGTAGACAAATGCAGCAAATTCATCAAGAAAGCAGGCCACGCAGTCCTAGCATTCACACCCATGGATCTTAACTTTGCACGCGAACTAAACAGACACCTCTTCGACAACTTCGGCCGCGAAGACATCATTATGGACTTAACAACCGCAGCCTTAGGTTACGGTTTAGACTACGCATTCACCAATATGGAACGCGCACGCATCGGTGGATTAATGGGCGACCTTGAATTGGCACAACCCATGTCCTCTGGCACAACCAACGCATGGGCAGCCCGGGAAGCATGGCTCAAGATGTCAGCTGAATGGGAACCACGCGAACTCAGAGGCCCACTATGGGAAGTCACCACAGCACTCACCCTACTAACCGCAGGTGTCGACTTATTCATGATGATGCACCCCGCTGCAGTAAAGACCCTCAAAGACGTCACTAGCTACTTAACAACAAACAAGAAAGCAGACCCAGCAAAATTCCTTGAATGGGTCAAGGTAAAGGCTTAAGGAGACTTGACTGATATGGCAGAAAAGAAAAAAGGCGGATTAAAAGAACTCAGCCCAATCGCTATTTACAAGAACTTACCAAAAACTAACTGCAAAGAATGCGGCCAAGACAACTGTATGGCATTCGCCACAAAGATTGTCAACCGTGAAGTCGACCTTGAAGCTTGTAAACCCCTGCTAAAACCAGAATACGCAAAACAGTACGCTATACTAAAAGACCTTCTAAAACCAGCGGTTAAAGAAGTCGTCGTCGGTGTTGGCGATAAAGCCAAAAAAATCGGCGGCAAACTTGTCATGTACCGCCACGAACTCACATACAAGAACCCAACAGCCATTGCCATCGACGTAACTGACGAGATGCCCGAGAGTGAAGTTGTCGCCCGCGTACAGAAGACAGAAAACTTTAGCTTCGAATACATCGGCAACACCCTCAAACTCGACATGGTCGCAGTCCGATGCACCTCTGACGACGCAGACAAATTCAAAGCATGCGTCAAAAAAGTCTCTGAAACCACAAAGCTACCGCTGATCCTGTGTGCCATGAACCCACAAGTCATGGAAGCAGGCTTAATGGCAGCACCCAAAGCACGCCCACTCCTCTACGCAGCAACCACAACCAACTGGAAAGACATGGCGGAACTCGCAATCATGTACGATGCACCACTCGTTGCATCCTCACCAAACGACCTCAACGGACTCGCTTCACTATCAAAAACCCTGCAAGCATACGGCGTTAAAGACATCGTCCTAGACCCAGGCACCTTCGCAAACGAAGGCTTACAAGACACACTAAACAACTTTACCATGCTACGACGCGCAGCCACCAAAGCCGGCGATGAACTCGCAGGTCTACCATTGCTCGGCATACCTATGGTGGCATGGGCAAACAAGGGCGAAACCGCAGACGACCTCATCAAATGGCGCGAATCATACATTGCATCCATGCTGGTTGTCCGCTACGCAGACGCACTTATCCTACACGGAAACGACGGATGGAGTCTACTTCCACTTGCAGTCCTACGCCAAAACATCTACACTGACCCACGCAAACCAGTCGCAGTTGCACCAGGCCTCAAAGTCTTCGGTACCCCCGACGAAAACAGCCCAGTCATGTTCACCTCAAACTTCGCCTTAACCTACTACACTGTCGCTTCAGACATCGAAGGCAGCAAGACCAACGCATACCTCATCGTAGTTGACGCAGAAGGCAGCGCTATCGACAGCGGAGTCGCAGGACGCAAACTAACTGCTG
The DNA here is from genome assembly GCA_023488905.1 of Candidatus Bathyarchaeota archaeon. Classification (GTDB taxonomy): domain Archaea; phylum Thermoproteota; class Bathyarchaeia; order Bathyarchaeales; family Bathycorpusculaceae; genus Bathycorpusculum. Next base: position 420 of record JAMDCQ010000017.1, on the reverse strand, counting down.
AGAAAATCGCGGACGCAATCAAAGCATCAGGCGTTGAAGGCAAAGTTAAGCATCGCAGAATCATCAGTCCAGGCAAAGCTTCACGCATCAGCGGCGAAATCGAAGAACTCAGCGGCTGGAAAGTACTCGTCGGACCACGCGACAGCAGCGAAATTCCCAAATACATCATAGATAAATGGCAACCATAAGCCATTCTTTCTTTCCTTTTTGATTTCTTTTTTAGTTCTTGTGTCTATCAAAATGACTGTTTTTGTGCGAAGTTTGCAACTATTACGATACCAACCTATTAGGATCCGAGGTGTGTGCAGAATTAAATTATTTATAGTTTACCCGCTAAGTTATCTTTGAGCGGTCTGGGACTTGCGCCCGATTGTACTATTGATTTGGTGTCTGAGCAGCTCCATTATCAATGTTAGTGGG
>JAMDCQ010000001.1 GCA_023488905.1 Candidatus Bathyarchaeota archaeon | reverse complement strand
TTTTTCTTTTGCCGCTAAGACTTTTTGAAGATTTACGGTTATGGGTGTTCGTAGCTTAAAGTTTCTTTTGCTGTATTCAAAGACAGAGCACCAAAACCAGAAGAACTCGAAAAACTCCTCGAAATCGCCAACCTAAGAGACAGAACAATCGTCACATGCTTAGCCTTAGCCGCCTTCAGAGAAGAAACATTCTCAAAACTCCAATACAGACACGTCAAAGAAGACCTTGAAAACAACATAACACCCATACACGTCCACATCGAAGCAGACATAACCAAAGGAAAATACCACGACTACGACACATTCCTAGGCACTGAAGCAGCAAACTACCTAAGACTATACCTTGACCAAAGACGAAAAGGAACAAAACGCGTTCCACCAGAGAACATAACCGACGAATCACCCCTAATACGCGACTCAACCACAAGCACAATCAGAAGCATAACAACAAAACAGATACGCAACCGAGTACACAACCTCTACCTCAAAGCAGGCCTAATCAAACAAAAAAACGGACGCATGTACGACTTAAGAGTCCACAGCCTACGCAAATTCTTCAAAACACAACTCTTAGCATTAGGCGTCCAACCAGACTACGTAGACTACATGATGGGACACACCGTAGACACCTACCACGACATCCAAAGCGTCGGCATAGACAAACTGCGAAACGTCTACACCTCCTCAGGACTAGCCATAAGAAAAAAGACCCAAATCAGCAAAATCGACACCCTCAAAGAAATGATACGCGCCCTAGGCATGAACCCAGAACAGATGCTAACCAGAGCTGCCCTGTCACAAGGAGCAACAACCTACAGAAACGATGAAGAACTTCAAAACAGCCAGCTACAGATGCTTAGTCAACAACTAAGAGCGTTAATACATCAGGAGGCATCGGTATAAATGAGACGCAACGACCATGATAACCGTCGGACCCGCCTAGTTTCGTTACGGTTTTTGTGTGTTACAATATAAGGAGCAGTTTTAGGTTTGGCACATGCTAGTTCAAATGCAATATTTGCTGCAGAGAATCGCCCAAGTTACCCGCAAAAGAAGCCTGATGTCTTGAAATAGCCTAAAGAACGCTGAGTCGGATGCGCTTCAAGTTTTTATATCCAAAAGCCAGTAGAACCGAATACTCTTCCCAAAACATGAGAGAAAATCAATCAAGTTGAAACGTGAGGGATACCTTCGGAAGAAAAACTCGCTCAAAACATAGGCACAGAATCTTCGCAAGCAGGGAACCCTAAGAAAACAAAAAAGCAAACAGCAAAACCCGAAGGAAAAATGGTCACCTGCGAATACGAAGAAGAAACAACCTCAGGCGAAAAAACCACCCACCGATATAACTGCACCTACTCCGACCCACACAACATAAATGAGCAAATCAAAAAAAATCGCTTTCGACCCTTCCAAGCATTCCAACTCAACATAGAAGCACATAAACTCAAGCAGGCAGCCAAAATCGACCGCCTCATAGCAGTCGACGCCATCCGCACCAAACTGGTCCCTTACAATTTCCAGCTAAAAACGGCCCTACAAGTCATTAACGAAATGAGTGCGAACGCGATCCTTGCTGACGAGGTGGGGCTGGGCAAAACCATCGAGGCGGGGCTGATAATGAAGGAGTTGCTGCTTAGAGAGGAAATCAATTCTATCTTGATTGTGGCTCCGAAGAGTTTGCTTTCTCAGTGGAAGAGTGAGATGGCGGAGAAATTCGGCGAAACCTTCCTTATCGCCAACAAATCGGGGGAACGCGCCAACCTAAAAACGGGCAAGAGGATTCTGTGTTCGCATACACTTTTGCCACGAAAGTTTGACGTAATTGGGAGTCGGACGTGGGATTTGGTGGTTGTAGATGAAGCGCACGCCTTTAGGAACACGCATAGCAAGGGCAGGGCATGTTTGGCGGATTTGAAGAAAAACCATCTCCTGCTACTTACGGCCACTCCACTATGCAATAAGCTAACTGATCTCTACAGCATTGTGGATTTGGTTCAGCCGGGGCTTCTTGATAGCGAACGCGCTTTTATCTCCCGCTATGCTGAGGACACAAGAAGTCGGGTAATCAGATCGCGCGAGGCTTATTTTTTGAGGCAGAACCTTCAAGATGTCATGTGCCGCACTCGCCGAGAACAAACAGGCATCCCCTTCACTAAACGTATCGTCGAATCCAGAACACTCGAACCCACTGAGGCCGAACGCGAATTCATCGACACCGCAACCGAATACCTCCGCGACATGAGCAAAAACCACTTCCGAACCATAGAAGCCCTAATCGCAAAGAACCCAACACGCAAATTCACCGAATCCCAAAGCAACGCCATCCTCGTGTTCCAAGCCATCACCCTTCAACAGTCGTTTTCAAGTTCACCTGATGCTTCAATCCAATCATTGCTCAAGAGACAGCAGCGGTTCCCCACAGAGTCGCAGGTTACGGGGACACTCATCGAAATGGCTAGAAAAGTCAAGAGTGCCAAGATGGAGTTACTAAGCAACATCCTCAAAGAAACCCCAAAGGAGCAGACGCTTATTTTCTGTCTGCGAAAAATCACAGCCCACAAACTCAAAGCTATGCTTGACGCTGAATTCGGCAAAGCAACCGTCTTTTTGGGCGATATGAACCAAGCCGAACGCGACGCAGCCATCCAGAGCTTCAGAAACGGAGAAACCAGATACCTCGTCGCAACCGACGCCGCCGCGGAAGGCCTCAACCTGCAGAACTGCTGCCTCATGTTCAACTACGACTTGCACTGGAACCCCATGAAAATCGAGCAACGCATCGGCCGCATCCACCGCTTCAAACAGGACCGCGACGTCACAGTCTTCAATTTAGCCGTCAAAGACACTATCGACGACTACGTGCTACATGTGCTGTACCAAAAAATCGACCTGTTCACCATGACGGTGGGCAAAATGGAAACGGTGCTGGCGGAACTCAGAGAGGGCAACCAAGACATACAAAAAACCATAGCCGAAATTCTACTTCGAAGTAATAGCCGCATGGACCTCAAGATGGAGTTGGAAAAACTTGCTGCCGACCTCAATGTTTCTAAGCAGAATCAGGAGCTATCGGAGCAGTTCACAGAGGGGGTTCTGGGTTGAGCACCGAAACCGCTGACCATGAAATCCATCAATTCGTAAAAGCCTATGTAAAGGCTAAACAGGGTGAAATGCTAGGCGAAACAGGCGAAGTCTTCACAGTAACCTATCCCGATCTGAAGCAGCCTTTGGAGTACACTTACCAGCCTGCTGTGGCGAGAGAGAAGAACGTGGCGCTGCTGACTTCGGGTAGCCCAGCGTTCCAGCAAATCTTAAAAGAATGCCTCGAAAACGGGTCACCCTGCCAAATCCAAGTTAAGCCCAAAGGTGACATGGAAGCGCTGGTGAGGAGGCACTTCAAGGATTCGCCCTTTGATTGTGAGAGATGCCACAATATATCGGCAGACGGGAAAACTGTCAGCATCTGCACCAAACCTCAAGCCTGCTACCACAGAATAAATAACGGAAAAATCGCCGCCGTAAACGTCGCCAAAACGGAACCTCTCAGGTACTTCCTGTTCTTTTTCTCGGCAACATTCCAAAACAAGTTGAGACCCAAAAACAAAGAAACCATCACCATACTCATGGACGAAAAAGGAAATGTTGGTAACACCAAGGATTTTGACCCAGCTACTTTGCTTCAAAACAAAGCCCTCCAAATCCAAGACCACAAAACAAAACTCAAACCCGACTTATTTGAAACCCTCAAAGCTGCCGCAGACCACAAACTTGGCGACATCCTCAAAAAAAAAGTCGCACTCTACGATCTACCGCTATCCAAAGAGAAAAAAGCCAAACTGAAAAGCTTCACGAAACGGCTGAGACGGGAACGCCGGGAACAGGTCATATCTAAAACACATAATTTTGATTACGTGAAGTGGCAGGCTAATTTTGAGGCGCTACTTAAAAAAGAAGAGGAAGCTTACCTGACCAGTGTAGCTGTGAAATTCGTTAACCTACTCATAGTAAACACATGTAAAGTAAAGTTCGAAGTACACCTTAACAACAAGGCGTCTCTACTGGGCGCTTTCAATTTGGGAATCAATCATGCCTGCGAAGTCGTCTGCCCCCTCTGCCACAACGCTTTCACCGAGGGCTATGCAACTCAAGACGGTTTCTACGTCTGCCCAGACTGCATCAGACAATCCGCAGACACAGCAAAGATCTACTCCAAAAAAGCCTCCCTATCACTGGACGAAACCCTAAACGAGTACCTTGAACGCGACGCTGGCTTCGTGTGCTCGGTCTGCGGCAAAAAACACAGCCGCCTGCTCGAATTCAAATGCAGCCACGACAACTCAAGCGTCTGCATCTACCACTACGACCTCTGCGACATGTGCGGCAAAGTGTTCTCAAAACTCAACCTCACCTACACCGACGAATTCCAACGCAAACTCTGCCCCAAACACGCCAAAGCAAAGGAGACCTAAAATGCCCACACACTTCAACGGCATCCTAAAAGAAATAATGGAACAGTACCCATACATCAATTTAGCAGGATACATTGCGGATAAGTTACAGTTGCCGCTTGACAAGGCTGAAGCGTTGGCTGCTAGGATTGAGAAGCAGCACCTCCAAAAAGGCATGGAACCCGAACAAAAACTTGAGAGGATCCTACAAAAAAGCGACGAACCAGAACAACCAAAATCCAGAGCTTACCAATTAGACAGCCTCTCAAAAAAAGAAGTTGAGTACTTCACGAGATGGCTTCTTGAGGAGCTCGGATTTAAAAACCTACAGGAAAAGCTACGGGCAGATTGGGGCGTTGGTTTAGTGGCGGAGAGGGAGGGCGAAAAAGTCGCAATCCTCACAGTGAATTGCCCACTAACTCACCAAGTGTCTGATGCAATAATATCCATTGCACAGGAAGAAAAACACAGCTGTGAGTCCCAAAAAGCCACCGTTATTACAACCGCCTACTTTACCGAGCAGGCAAAGGCAGAAGCTGAAAAGTTGGGCTTTGAATTCTGGGACATTGATACGTTGGGCAAAAAGATTTTGGAGCTAAAAGAGAAGGCCGATTTGGAAGTTCAGGCGAGTTTCCCAAAGTATCAGGGGTCGCTACTGCAGAGCCTTCTTGCTTTGGAGGAGACCAAGATTTTTCTTGTGGCACCAAAAGCCGACGAGAAATATGACGTGCACCTACCAGGTGTAAAGTATCCGCTGCTGACTTTTCAAGCACAAAACGGTGAGGTCGTTAGATGTGTTTTTAGGATAAAATACAATGAACCAGTCACCGAAAACGACGGTGAATTCCTAATCGGCTTTGACGAAGACGGCAACAGGAGTGGCACAGAAGACCTCCAAGCCTACGAGGCAATCATCCAGTATCTTGAACAATTCTTAGAATAGAGGATTATTTTTCGTCTGAGTATAGCGCTTCTGCAATCAATTCGACATCTGGCACACTCAGCGGACGATTCGTGTCTCTCACAACGACCTGGTCGCTCGACCTTAGCAGTCACTAGACGCCTCTTCGTTTACCTGACACACCGCCAAAAATAGACCAGAACAGCTTCCGTAAGGTAGAAAAAGAGCGCCGACAGACATTCAGCTATGACCCACACCAAGAAGCCCCAACTTTTCTGGCTTGACGAGTTAAGCACCAAAGAAGCAGCCCAAGCCGCAAAAAACGGCACCGTAATCATCTTCCCATTGGGAAGCGTCGAAGAACACGGCGACCACCTCCCATTGGGCACTGACTGCATCCAACCCGAATACATCGCGGCAGAGGTGGCTAAACGAACGGGCTGCTTGGTTGCGCCGCCGTTCCGCTACGGAATCTGTAACGCCACCCGCAACTTCCCCGGAACGCTGACCATACAATTCGACACCCTCTACAGAGTAGCCCACGACATCCTCTCTGAGCTAATCCGTAACGGTTTCTACCGCATCATCGTTATGAGCGGTCACGCGGGTAACTCGCACATGGTGGCACTACGTTTGGCAGCTCAAGATATAGTAACAAAGAACGATGAGTTATGCGCGGGTAAGGTGCGGATTATGGTTTTGTCGGATTTTGATTTTGCAGAGGAATTGGCAACGGAACTTGCAGTTCCCGACGATGGTCATGCGGGGACAATAGAGACTTCGCGGGTTATGGCGATTAAACCTGAGCTCGTCAAGGGCAAGGGTAAAGCCGAGAAGCGGCAGTTGCCGCGTTTTGAGGTTGTTGCGCATCCTGAGCGCTGTTTCCCAGGCGGCGTCAACGGTGACCCAACAGTGGCATCAGCGGAGAAGGGTAAAAAGATTAACGAGTACGTAATCGGTCAAGTGGAGAAACTGGTAAGGCAACTCCAGATGGGATAGACACGTCTGCGAAGGCTACTTTTTGCTTTTCGAAGATGCTGCCTTTGGAGGAACTGTTTTCGCTGAGGCCTTAACCTGTTTCATGGGCGCTTCACAGCAAACCAACTCGCATGTTTCGTCGCATTCACAGGGGTTCTCTACAACCACAACCAAACCGCACTCATCACAGCGATATGTTTCGCCTTTCTTTTTCGCCAAAAAAATCACCTGCCTAAAAATCAACTAAAACTACACTAGAAAAGTCTCGTTTAGGGGAATATAAGAATTACCTAAAACGTTTAGCTTGATTTGTCTAGGCTTTTTTTGTAGAGCGCTTTATCGATGACTCGGACTTCGAGATTATGCTTTGCAGCTGTTTTGCGCATGGCGCCGAGCAATCGGATGTAGTTCTGTGGGGTGTAGAGTCCGGGTGGGGCGTTGCCGAGGAGGCGTTTCCAGACGGTTTGGTCGAATATGCCGTAGTTACGTGGATCAAAGAAGGTTAGGATGATGCTGGCTAGGACTGGGCTTATGCCTTCGAGTGTGGTGAGGCAGGTGAGGCGATATGTGTCGTCTGCGTTGGGTAAGCTTAGGGTTTGGCTGGTGATGCGCTGCACCTTTTCTTCGGTGTTGCGGGCAACGAGTTCCTGCGCGTGCTGGAGCTTTTCTGGGTCATCTTTAAACTTCCACTCAACAACCGCCGCCAAATCCTTCACGCAAAGCGCCTTGTTTTTGCGGAACTTCGCGCCTAATTCCCGTTCGCGCTGCGCTTGCCAACCAAACGCCTTATCGTACTTGCGGCTCCACATCAAATAATCAGGCTTATCCAAACAAGTTCACCGTTCACGGGGATATGTAGAGATTGAGGGATTTCTGCTTTTAGGTTTAGAAGAACTGTTGCTCGGAGGCGACTAGACCCCCTTATTTAAAGGAAGTTGAGTGGCGATTGTTGCTCTGCTACAGACTCCTATCCGCTATAAAAAAGCCGAAAGGTTAGGGCAAAAAACTCCCAAACTCGACCCCAGCTAAGGTCTTTGTGGATGCTTGAATTACGTAAAACGCACCTTTCCGCCCTCCAACCCCCCTCCCCTACAGGTTTCTGCATAGAACTGATATTTAGATCCTAATATGTCCACGCAAAACGCACCCAAACAAACGGATTCCGTAGCAAACAGTGCGATTTCCGTGAATTCGGGAGCGTTGCCATGCGAAACCCGCCAAGCCGCCCCCTCAACCAGCACCAAACCCTCACCCCATTACGCATTTTGCAGCAAAAGCGCAATGCAAAGCGCTTTTCACAACGAGCTAAGTTCTGAGCGCTCCCCGCTGGGAAGAAACTTCTTAAGTTAGACAAATCATTAGTAAGACCATGCAAAAGTTGTCCCAAGTCAAAGTTAAACGCAAAGGCCAAGTAACCATCCCCAAAGAAATGCGCACCAAACTCGACATAGAAGAAGGCACAACCCTAAACATCACCACAGAAGACAACAAAATCATACTCAAACCAGCCCCACGCCTAGAAGCAGGCGAACCCGTCGGCGAAGAAGAACAAAAAAAACTCCTCCAAGAACTTGAAGCACTAAGGCGAAGATGGCGTTGACAAGCATAACCGACACCCGAATGCTAATCCACCTCGAATTCCCCACAAACCAAGAGGCAGCCGCGAAAACCAGAAATTTCTTCGAGCACGAACTCCGAAGAAAAATCATAGCCCCAACAATCGTTCTGACAGAATTCGTCGAAGTCGCAGGCACAAAAATAGGTCAAGAAGCCGCAAAAAACCGCCTAAACGTACTAAAAGAAAAAGGGCTAAAAATCATAGACCTAAACGAAAAACAAGCTCTAATCGCCGGAGAACTCCTCCTCGCCCACCGCAACATACCAATAACAGACGCACTAATCGCCTCTTACGTAAAAAGCGGAGCCGCCGATTACGTTCTAACCGACGACCCCCACTTCAAAACCCTAAACATAAAAACAAAATGGATACCCTAAAACCACGCCACCTCTCTGGCGTGACCTCCCCGCCCTCATTTAAAAGTGATCAAAAAATCAATCTTGGAAGATGCAGGGGACCCCTCTTATTTCATCTTCTTCCAGCACATTGCGCAGGCGACTGCTTTTGGACTCTGGAATGTGTGTTACGTTGCAGACTGGTTGTGGAGCAATCCGCAAGCAGAACAACCATTTTTTGATCTACTGATAAAGCAGCCAAACCAATATGTCCCCAAAAAAACTGACCAACACACGGATACGCAGCGTGTTTGCGGCAAAAAAAGCACAAAACAACCAACCAAAAAAACAACACTTATAAGCAAAGCTGAAGTGTAAGTGCAGGTTTGCCGGTCATAGGGCACGGGTTCCACCTGATCCCATTCCGAACTCAGAAGTTAAACCGTGTTCCGTTCCCAGCTGTAGTGTGGTCTTAGGCCACGTGAACCTGAGAAAGCTGGCAACAACCTTTCTCATATAACATCAAAACAAAATGGATACTCTGTTTTCTATAGTAGTTGTTGCCGAAAGGCCCCTATACACAACAACAACCAGCAGCTTATGCTGCGGAACGCTTTTTGGGTTCTGCGTTTGGTTTGGGTTGCAGGCTGGTTGTGGAAGCCGCCACAAGCAGAACAGATAGCGAAAAGAAAAGCCAACTCGATGTTAAAGCGGCTTTTGTTGCTCTGCCGCATCCTCCCCTCACCCTATATATAGGCTGAATTTCGGAGTTACTTTGCAAATCAAATGTCAGCGCAATGCAGTCGGGAACTAGCATAGCCCACTCGCTACGGTTAGCCCATCACAGCCAAAACTCAGCCTGCCTATAAGGAGTTTTGGCAGTCAAAAAGCCCTAAAGAAAACGCCGACTTTCCTCAGCTAAACTAGCATTTATCCCACTTGTCCCAAAAGAAAGCCTGACAAGCAGCCACCAACGCTGGATGCCCCGTCCACAGTTCGGGTCCCTTGGTGAGGCGGCTGCTTGGGTTAAACGCCACCGCCGCTTGGGCGCCGTCGAACACGGTCAGGGCGGCTGATGGCGGCTCCGGCGTGGTTTTGAGCTTAAAATTGGGATACTTTACCAGCGCGGCTTTGACCCATTCTGGCAGGCAATGCACAGGAGGCTTCTCCGTCAACACCTCCACTGCCACGCCCCTTTTGATTGCCCCGCTTAGGGCTGATTCGAAAAGAAAACACAGCTGCCTAAACTGCACCCAACTCATCACCGCCTGCACCCGATGCTGGGTTTTCTCGATTGCGGTTTGGTAATTTTTTCCGCCCTCCGCCTCAGATACGACGCCGAAGGACGAAGGGTCTTCTGTCTGGTTGGGCTGCATGATTTGGCTGAGTTTCTTTGTCAGGCACATAGCCCGCTTGGTCACGAGGTTGAGCTCGGCAAGTCTGTGCTCAATCAGCAGCCCCGTGCCTTCCGCAATCGGTACAGCCGTAAAACGTGTCGGAACCGTGAGGCAACGCTTAACCAGCCCCAACATTT
>JAMDCQ010000005.1 GCA_023488905.1 Candidatus Bathyarchaeota archaeon | reverse complement strand
AGCCTCCGAACAATAATGACGTGTCGTCATGTCCCCTTCAAACGAAAAAACCCCCAGTTTACTAACCAAAATAAAAGCAAAATTCCAAAGTGCAGGTAGCAGAATTAAGCAAAGCTTCCAAACCACACATAAAACTTCTCCAAAACCCAAAGAAAAAAGCGAAAAAATTAGCCTTTTAACAAAAATAAAGAACATCAAATTACCAAAAATTAACCTAAACTTCAAAAAGAAAACATCAGAACCCCGCGTAAAGAAAGAAAAAATCGGCCTGTTAACAAAAATAAAGCTTTCCTTCAGCAAAAAGAAAAAGGAACCCACCCAAAAAACCGAAAAAATCAGCTTTTTAACCAAAATAAAAAGCATCAAATTATCGTTAGGCACCAAAAAGAAGAAACCTGAAATAGAAACCACACTCTCCGCCACACCGAAAAGCCTGCCTAAAGGGGTAAAAATCGTAGAACGATACCCACTCTACGAACCCTTCAGCCAAGTCGTCATCGTACAAGACCCCACAACAGGCGAGCACAAATACATCCTCGACGAACTCCAACTTGACCCCATGGAACGCGGCATATACAACCGCGTCCTAGAAATCTTGCTCGCCGAAATCGTTTCACCCAAAGAGGAAATCACTGACCCACGCAAATTCTTCGCAGAAGAAGCAAAGAAAATCGTGGACAAATACCGCATCAGCCTTGGTTGGCTTCCGGATGTTTCGTGGTACAAGATTCTCTATCACGCTGAACGCGATTTGGTGGGCTTCGGAAAAATCGACTCCATAATGCGTGACCCAAACATAGAAGACATTTCCTGCGACGGTGTCAACAAACCTGTCTACATTTGGCACCGCGTATTTGAAAGCATCGAGACCAACTTACAGTTTGAAAGCGACGCAGACCTCGACAACTTGGTCGTTAAATTCGTTCACATGGCAGGCAAACACGTCAGCAGCGCCTTCCCAATCGTAGACGCTTCGCTCCCAGGCAAACACCGCCTCGCCGTCGCATACAGAAGAGAAATCACTCCGTTTGGCACCGCGTTCACTATCAGAAAATTCCGCGACGACCCTTACTCAATTATCGATTTGATTAACATCGGCACTTTCACTGAGGAAATGGCGGCTTACCTCTGGATATGCCTAGAGAACCGCGCTTCAGTCATGGTGCTCGGTGGAACAGCCGCAGGCAAAACCACAGCACTCAACGCTTTAGGCTGCTTAATCAAGCCGGGCAGCAAAATTATGACTATAGAAGAAACTGCAGAGTTGAACCTTTCACACGAGAACTGGGTTTCTTTGATTGCGCGTCAAAGCTACGGGTTAGGCGGCAACAACGTCGGTGAAGTTGCCTTATTCGACCTCGTTAAAACTTGTATGCGGCACAGACCTGATTTGATGATTGTGGGCGAAGTCAGAGGTCAAGAAGCTTACGTGTTATTCCAGGCGCTTGCAACAGGCCACGGTGGCATGTGCACTATGCACGCCGAAAACGTGGAGTCAGCTGTTAAAAGATTAACACAAAAGCCAATGGATATTTCTCCCTCGTACATTCCGCTGATGAACATAGTTATGTCGGTGCAGCGGGTTCACTTGATTAAGGACGGCGAAAAACGCGCTTACCGCCGAGTGCTCTCAGTTAACGAAATTGTCGAGTACGAAAAATACGTCAACCCCTTCAAATGGGACCCCATAAAAGACGAGCAAACAATCGATTTAGACTCAAGCTTCCTGCTCACGCATTTCTCGGAACGCCTCGGCTTAGACCGCGAACAACTCATAGCAGAGATGAAGCGACGCAGCGACGTCCTACGCTGGATGAGACAGAAAAACATCCGCAGCTACAAAGAAGTCGCAGCCATAATCGCAGAATACTACGCTAGACCCAAAGAATTCTACGACAAAATCATGAATGGCGAGGAGGTCAAGGCGGTTGCCGTTCCTAGAAAAGTTTGAGGCGCTGTCTTTCCGCCTGTTTGGGCGGTTTTCTCCTTATTTCCTCAAAAAAGTTTTCCCTTCACTACCTGGCGCGCTAGAAAGAGGCCGTGTGAAGATTTACGCTGAAACCTACATTGCACTGATGCTTTTCTGTGTAGTTATAACAATTCCTATCTCAGTTGTAGCGGCTTTGCTTGCGGTAACGTTTGGAGTTTTACCGCTCCTCATCTTGGCTTTTCTGCCGCTCTTCATTATGGCAGGCTTCGTAGTTGTCCCCCTAAACAACGCCAGCGACCGCTCAACAAGCTTAGAACGAGAACTACCCTTCGCGGCAGCATACATCAGCGTCATGTCCTCCGGTGGCATAGCACCCTACGACAGCTTCAGAAGACTAACCGAAGTCAACTTGATGCCGTCCATGAGCAAAGAAGCCCGAGACATAGTCAAAGACGTCGAAATCTTCGGCGTAGACCCCCTCTCGGCGCTTGAAACTGCCGCAAAGAAAACACCCCTTGATCTCTTCAAGGATTTCCTTGGAGGTTACTCTTCCACCGTAATCATAGGCGGAGACATCGGCCACTTCTTGGAACGCAAAGCAGAAGACATATTCAAAGCCCGAGGTCTTCGTGTTAAAGCCGCTGCAGACCGATTAGGCATGCTACTGGAAACTTTCATCATCGTCGAAGTCATGATGTCGTTGTGCTTCTACATTCTCTTCGCAGTTAACAACCTCCAAACAGGCGTAGTCTCGACAACAACCACAACCGCAAACAATGACCTATCAGCCTACTCAGGCATGCTCATGTACACCTTCATCTTCACGCCCATGCTCTCGATGATGTTCATCTATCTGGCGCACAGCATGCAAACCAAAACGCCCCTCACAGAAATGCGCCCTTACAAAGTTTTAGGCATCTCAAGCGCAGCAGGCATAGTGTTTTTCTTGTTGCTAACAAACTTTATGGGCGCAGTACAGCTACCCCTATTCACGCAGCTGCAAGCCATCGGCGTAGACTTACCCGTCGCATTAGCCGTTTCACTATTCATCGTCGCAGCGCCGCCTGCCATAGTCCACATGAAACTATCCAAAACCCGAAGCAGCATGGAACATGGCGTTGCAAACTTCCTGCGAGACTTAACTGAAGTCAGAAAAACAGGCTTATCACCCGAAAAATGTATCGAAAGCCTCTCAAAACGAGATTACGGCGCGTTTACCAAAGAACTTAGAAAAATCAGCTCAGACATCTCTTGGGGTATACCCATCAAGCAGGTTATGACTGATTTCTTGCATCGCACCCGAAGCTGGATGGTTCAAATCGTAATGTTTCTACTGGTGGAAACCATCGACGTCGGCGGAGGCACCATAGCCATGATCGACTCGTTGGCACGGTTCAATAACATGACCCAAGAGGTCGAGAAAGAGAAGAAGATGAGTGTGCGCCCCTATGTCATGATGCCCTATTTGGCGTCAATTCTACTAGTAGCGACAACGGTTATGATGATGGGCTTAACCACAGGCATAACCGTGCCCGGCCAACCAGCCCCACCACCCAACGAACTGATGGAGACGATTTTCATTTCGTCAGTGATTTTCCACAGCTTCCTAATCGGTATCGTGGCAGGCAAAATCAGCGACGACTCCATCGCATCAGGACTCAAACACTCCGCCGTCCTTGTTATAATTGCAATAATTGTTGCAAAAACTGTCCCTCAATTTATAAGCATAGCAGGATGAAAAAATGAAGACACAACTTGAAACAATGACTGTGAAAACGGGTTTGCGGCTTAAAGGAGCACTTTCCCCCCTTAAGTTACCTATTCAGAAGCTAAGACACAACAGACGTGCAATCAGCCCAGTCATCGCGAGCATGATGCTTATTGGAGTGGTTATTATCCTAGGGTTTGCAGTCCTTGCCTACGCAAGAACTCTCGCCAGCAACTATGAAGCGCAATACCAACAAGATACTAGTAACGGCATATCAAGGCTAAAGGAAACCCTCTGTTTTGAGTATGTTTCCTATAATGCAACGGGGCACCTCTCAGTCTATTTCATCAATGCTGGAAGCACCAGTTTTGAAATCGACAAAGCATATCTTAGTCCATCTTCAACGGCGATTGAGCCCACCGTGCGGTATCTATCGGGTGAGTTAGCTTCAAACAAAACTCTCCGAGTAGGAGACCAGCGTTTGATAGACCTATATCTTCCAGAATTAAGCAGCGGCTCACACACAGTAAGATTAACAACAATACGGGGATCAAGCTTTGAATACACTTTTAATATTTAAAAAGAAGCAAAAGTTCCGAAGCAACAGAAAAGGTGTCTCTTCGATAATCGGCGCAGTATTCCTAATCCTTATCGTTGGCACGTTGGCTTCATCTTATTTCTTCTTCACACTCTCACAGAACACCCTATACAACGATGCAGTGAAGCAGACAAATCAGCTTGAAATAAGGCGTAACGCGGAATCTCTGCAGGCGCTAAACACAACTTACAAAATTCTTGTTGAAAACAATCTCACCATTGACGTTAAAATGCAGAATATAGGTCCTATGGATGTAACATTAATCAATCTTTGGGCTCATGTGATTGAGAACCCTGGGGGAAGCGGATTAGACGCCGCTAACTATACACCTGTTAACATTACCTTAAAGGGCGGGCAAACGCTGCAGCAAGAGTTCAATGTTACTTTAGCGGGCTTATCCCCTGCAAGATCCTATGCCTTTTCAGCATGGTTCATTACCAGTTTAGGCAACATAATGACGCTAAAGCAAGTGAACACCGAAGAAATCGTAGTTTCCCAGACCACTCAAGGCATAGGTTCACTAGCTATGGATTTCCAGGATTTTCGATGCTTCACCGTTAATAACAGGCAATTAGTCAATTATCCCTTCGGCTCCTCAGGTTACGTGGTTACAACGGGCGCAGGAAGTCCAATTGCATTCAAAGTCGTCCTCACAAACCTTAACTACCAAACAAAAGCCGACATTATACTCTCTGCAGATTCCGTTTTCTTTTCTATCTTTCCCACAACCGCCCAGCAGGTTCGTGGCTCCTATTGGTATATTGTAAACGTGGATGCACAGGGATTGATATCAAACTCATTTAGCAATATTACCCTTCGTTATAATGTTCCGACCGCCGTCTACTTTGCTTCCGCCACTGCAATTAAAGGCACCGCACTCTTCTCTTCTTCAAGTCCAGGATACAGTGGTACCTCCCCGATTAACTTAGCCTTGATAGGTTCAAAGGATGGGCAACCGTTTGGGCAAAACGTACCGTTCGTTTCAGTTTATGTTTCCTAAACCATCGCTACCGGGAAGCAACGTTGCCCTGCCTCATGTTAGAAATAACTATTACCCGACAAAATCTTATATCCTAAGCAGCCCAAACTACCCCATTAACACACAGAGGTAACCGCTATCCAAACCTTACAGTTCGCGCTCATAGCCGCAAACATCGCAGTTACAGTAGCCATACTGGTTTATGCTTCATGGCGAGACTACGTATGCCGAGAAGTCAGCAACAAAGTCTGGGCAATTTACGCGCCCATAGCGCTTGCTTTCACGTTGGCGGAGCTGCTCCTCTTTGAGCCCACACAGCTGCCCTGGTTTGGCTTAAGCGTCGGCGTATCGGTTTTCATCGCGTTTCTGCTCTTCTATGCAGGCGGCTTCGGCGGCGCAGACTCAAAAGCACTCATGTGCATCGCCCTCGCGCTACCATTCGCACCCGTCGGCGTCATCACCCCCCTGATCGCTTCGGCTGTTTCGCCGATTTCGCAGCTTATTTTCCCAATAACCATTTTTGGCAACGGCGTCCTCTTCGCGGCGGCAAGCGGCGTCTACATGATCATACGAAACCTCATCTGGCACAAAAAAACCAAAACCGCCCTGTTCCCCGGAACCCTCGCAAAAGAATCAGTCGGCAAAAAGCTGCTGGTGCTCGTAACAGGATATAAAATGAACATTAGCAGGCTTCAAGAGAAGTGGCACATTTTCCCGATGGAAGACGTAGACGAAGAAAATGGCGATTTAAAGCGTAAACTCGTTATCGTTCCAAAGGACGAGGGCCGAGATAAAATCCTTGAGCGCCTCTCAGGGGCGATTGAAACACAAAAAATCGACCGCTACGTCTGGGCGACGCCTGGTTTGCCCATGCTCATTTTTGTCACGTTAGGCTTAATCGTTGCTTTAGTGTTTGGCGATATAGTGTGGCTACTGGTTCGCTTAGTGTTAGGCGCCGCCTAAAACCCTGTTTAGTGAAGAAGTTCTTTTGTCTTTTTAGAGTAAGAAATAGAAGCCGTAACCATGGAAAGCGAACCCACACCGAGGAAAACCAAAGCAACTCCCCGGTAAGGGTACGCGAGGCTTTGTGTGCTAAGTGCCACGGTTTCGTTGGCTGCGGACACGTATGAGTAGAAGAATGAAGCGACACCGAAAAGTGCTATAGCTAAAACTAACAGGCTAACTTCCGTTTTGAATTTCATACTCCCCTGCTCCTCTTCCAAGATACCTCTCATAATCGAAAAGCTATTTTAGGTTTTTGGAAAATACTCTACTGGAGCCACCTGATGAACATAAAGCAATGCCACAGCGAACTGCAAGAGTTCCTCGAAAAACCCACAGAAAAAGACTGCAAGGTTGTGGTTATGCCCGACTTTTTCCTTGACCGCATAGTAAACCTACAGTGGAATCTGGCCGAATTCACTGGTTCTGTTGGCGAAGTGGTGAAACGTAAGGGCGGCAGCATAGATGGCGTACACCAAATGGATCTGAAGGGCGGAAACGCCGTCAACACAGCTTCCGCGCTTGCGAGTTTAGGCGCTTCGGTTACGCCTATTCTTTGCACAAGCGAGTATGGGTTGCAACTGATAAAATACCACTTCAAAGACACCACAATGGATTATTCCCACATCAAGGTCAAAGGAAAAGCATCCATAACAACCGCACTGGAATTTATGGGGCAAAACGAAAAAATCAATGTCATGCTAAGGGACCTAGGCGCCCTAGAAGATTTCAGCCCAAGCGACCTCAACGAAAGCGACTTCGAATTAATCGAGGCAGCAGACTATGTTTGCCTCTTCAACTGGGCAGGCACAAAAAAACACGGCACAGCCCTCGCACAAACGGTTTTTGAGAGCGCAAAACTGGGCGGCAGAGGCAAAACATACTATGACACCGCGGACCCAAACCCCAACTCAGCGGGCATCACCTATTTTGTCGAGGAAGTGCTCAAAAAACCCCAAGTGGACATTTTAAGCCTCAACGAAAACGAAGCCATCACATACGCCAACGTGCTTGATGAGGGCTTTAGCGAGAGAAAAGGGCAGCTGAGTTTTGCGGATTACGCCCTGGAAGCTGCACGGGTATTAGCGGAGCATTGTTCCGCGCGGATAGACCTTCACACCACGCTATTCTCCGCGAGCCTAAAAGGCAAACATGAAGTGGTCGTCCCCACCTTCAAGATAGAGGTTTTCCGAGCAACAGGCGCCGGCGACGCATGGAACGCAGGCAACATAATCGCCGACTACCGCGAGCTCTCCGACGAATGCCGCCTCATGCTGGCAAACGCGGTCTCCGCCTGCTACCTCTCTGGCGCCGACGGTATGCACCCAACCAAAGCCAAAATCGCAAGCTTCCTAAAAACCAACAGATTAACCTCTGCGGCTATGTGGCCTTTTAATTAAAGGTTGCATGAAGACCCCGCAGATTCTTGTGGAGAAAAAATGCGGTCTATACATGCCGCCACATTCACATCCAGCGGTTTCATCATGGAGGTATGTTGTTCTTGTGGTGGAAATTTCGCATGCCACACCGTAACAGACGCAGAGAAACGTTGCTGCCCCAAAATGCAGTCGCACTCAGTTACCGTCTTGTGGTGTGCCGTAAGCCGCTGCACCCACATAAAGAGTGTAGACGCAGAAAAAACGACTTTGCCCTCTTTTTATAGGGGATAGAGGGTCGTCTGAGAACAACAAAATACTCCAAAAGCGTTTTGCGTCCCCAAAAAAGGGGAAGAGAGGGGAACAATACAAGAGGCTGATACAGGTAATTCTGAATTTTGAAAGGACTATCTGGTTAGTTTTAAAATAAAAAAGAAAAGAAAGGGTTATTTGAGAAGCTGCTTAGAATTTGAACTTTATTGGGCCGAGGTGCTTCTCGTTCTTTCGAAGGAATGCGCTTTCAACGCCGGTAACGACGGCCATGACTGAGACAGCGCCCTTTAGTTCTTTGTCAACTCTTGCGCCCCAAATGATTTTGACTTTGGGTGGCAGGCTGCGTTTCATGATTTCGGCAGCGCGGTTAACTTCACTCAGGGTTAAATCTTCGCCACCTGAAACGTGGATCAGTAAACCTTGAGCTTTGGTTACGTCTTCAATGTCTAAGAGGCGTCCGTTTAGGGCTTTTTCAACTGCGGTTTCAACGCGGGTCTCACCTGTACCTTCGCCGATACCGATGGATGCTAAGCCGGATCCTGTCATGATTGCTTTGAGGTCTGCGTAGTCGAGGTTGATGAGGCTTGCTGTGGTGATGGTTTCAGTTACTCCTTTAACGAATTTGCCGACGGTTGTGTTTGCGACGCCTAAGGCTTCTCTGAACGGCAGGTTGCCTGCTACTTTGACTAGGCGGTTGTTGTCGATGACTACTACGGAGTCACAGGAGGACTTTAGGCGGCTTAAGCCTCTTTTAGCGGAGGCCATTCTTGCGGTTTCAACTTCGAATGGAAGAGTAACTACTCCTACAATCAAAGGCGCCATGGGGTTACCTGCGAATTTCTTACGCAAAACATCAGCTAACCCGACGATTGAACCTGTACCGGTACCACCGCCTAAGCCAGCTACCATGAAGATGATGTTTGACTTTGACAATTCGTAGATGACTTCGTTGGCGTTTTCGTAGAGTGCTTTTTCACCGACTTCAGCATATCCACCGCTTCCAAGACCACGTGTAAGCTTCTCGCCGATGAGGATTCTTTTGTCTGCCTTGGTTATCATCAGGTGTGTAGCGTCAGTGTTGACCGCGACGAGTTTTCCACCAGTGATACCGCGTTCTTTAGCCCAGCTAATGACGTTGCATCCAGCACCGCCCAAGCCGACAGCGACCACGGTAGGTGCCGCCATTCTTGCGTATTTTTGTATTTTCTCTTCTTGTGTTTCCCTATAGGGAGTTTCTTCAAATTGAGTTTCTTCTTGTGGTTGTTCCATTTTACTTCTTACCCCTCAATAATTGTTTAGTTATATCTTGAGAGATCATATACCATATATAAATATATTGTATTAATATTTACGATACCCGATTGTACAACAACAATACACCAAAAGCGCATGGTAGAACTACAATACATGTATTTTCCTGTTTAGTAATATACCTTATATATCACTTATGTTAAACAGAAGCCGAGGCAGCCTCGGTATGAGAAAGCTTGTGCTTATGAAGAAGTTTATGCAGAACTTTGTGGGAAAAGGAATCCATCTGGTAATTAAGGAGAAGGAAGGGAACTTTAAAGTGCACACTATAGAGATCATGCAGAAAACTGACGACACTTGCCCGGTGAAGGATATCTCGGTGGGTGATTATTTTTTGCATTTGATTGCTACGAATCGGCAGGGCAGTGAAGCTTCGATCGTGTGTAACTGGTCTGACGACTTGCTCAAGAGCTTGATGGCGAACTATAAAGAAGTCAAAGACGCCGAATGCTCACAAATAACCATGTTTCGAGATCCTGCATCAGGCGACGAAAACAAGTGGCTGCTGACCTGGGGCAACCAAGGCCAAAGCGGCGGCCAAATGGTCAGGCGGCAAGCACCAAAAAAAGACCCCATACGCTACATCAGCTAAACCGCTTCTGCTGCTCTGAAGCGACCCCCTTCCCCCTATTTAAAATGCCAAAACTCTGTCTTCTCTACGTCTGCGCTTTTTATGTGGGTGTGGTGGTTTAGGGCACACCACAAGACGGTAACTGAGTGCGACTGCATTTTGGGGCAGCAACGTTTCTCTGCGTCTGTTACGGTGTGGCATGCAAAATTTCCACCACAAGAACAACATACCTCCATGATGAAACCGCTGGATGTGAATGTGAAACCATGCAGACACCACAAAAAACCCACACCGAACCAACAACCAACCCAAAGCCACGCTTACCAAACAACCCCCCTCAAGGAAACCCTAATTACGCTGAAATATCCAAAATGCACCGTTCCACTATACCGCAAAGCATCGGTTGCATGGTCGTTTTCCTTAACGACTTCCCGATATTCCAACAATTCGCTAATCAGGTTAACACAGCGCTTGCTGACAAACTGGCGGGGCTGCCCATCACTTGCAGGAGTCAGGCAGCTTCCAAGCTATAAAACAAACTGAGACGGCTTTTCCGTATTCGCTTATGGCTTCTATAACTTGTTTTTCGAGTTCTTCTTTTTCACTTAGATTTTAGTTTTCTCCATTCGTTTTTTCTCCTAATAGAAAAAAGTAGTAAAGGGAAGTCGTGCGTGAAGTCGCAATTTTTTTTCTTTCTTCTTTTAAGGTGAATAAAGTGGCTGCTGTTCGACTCGATGGTTCTGTAACGGAAGGAATTGAAAAAAGTTCCCTCCAAAAACTAAAATCTAAGTGAAAAAGA
>JAMDCQ010000004.1 GCA_023488905.1 Candidatus Bathyarchaeota archaeon | reverse complement strand
TGAAGTAGAATGATATGTTTTGCCCATTTTCAATATATGAGGTAAATGGTTGGTTCTTAATGGTAAGTTGTATCGTTCTGTTCTCTACGTGGTACCCCTGTATAGTCACTGTTTTTCCTGTATATTGGTCTATACTGGTCGTTACTGGAACGTCATAGGATAGATCAACATATTTAAGGGTGAATTCTGGTATTGACGGTTTAGGTATTGTTTGCTCAGAGCTACTTCCAACCATTATTAGGCTTGATGTTGCCAGAACCAGTATGAGGGCTAAAGCGATGGTTTTGGTCAAGTTTGCCAGCCACATGAACACTGGCGGGGATTTCAAATTAAAGACTTCTTGTTTAGGTTTCTTGACTAAAGCCTTGTCAAGGTTTCTGGACTACTCCCTCTATAGGTTTCTGCATACACCAGATATTTGGATCCTAATAGGATGACGAAAAACGCACCCAACGGTGCGCTTTGCGTGGCGTCCGTTGCGTTTTCCGTGAACAGCATCACCTTGAAAGTCGGGCTTCTTTGGAAGGGTTTATTCAGCGACAGTTCCAATGCACCTCGAAAAAATAGTCTAAAATAATCTAAAAAGAGGGCACTTTGATTATGCCTGTTTCTATGGTAGCTTATTCATTTTTTCGCTCATGAACTGCCTAGCAATTTCCCGTTCATCTTCGTCTGAGAGGACTCTTTTAGCTTTCTTGAAAAGTTCCCCTTCTTCCTCCTCAACGTGCATGTCGATTGTTTCGCTTAGAACCTTAATTTTTGCTAGTTTGGCTTCGTTGTCATTAGTGTCGTCTATGTCGTTCATCACTTTCTTGCTAACTTCATGTTCCTCGTAGGATTCAAGCGTCAGCAACCTTGTTTCCTCGTTGTTTTCTAACCGTGGGTAGAGAAGTTTTTCTTCGCCTGCCATGTGTATCTGCAAAGCTGTCCGAATCTGATTGTAAATGTTGTCTTGGTAGCGTTCTTCATCGATGATTTGTTTAAACAGTCTCTTTACATCTTTATGCTCCAGCTTCAGTATGTCATAGATTGTAGCGTTGTCTCTTAGTTTTTCCTGCTCCCGTCTGAGTTCATCCTGTAAAACAGGGCTCTCCATACAATCACCTCCATCCCGCGAAAAACAAGAAAGTATTCGGGGTTATCTCGCCATTTCCCGGCAAGACTCAGCGCAACGCCTGCAAGCGCTGGCGCATTCCTTCATGAAGTCTTCGTCAAAGCGGTCGCAATCATCCGCGCATTCGTCGCAGATGTCCGCGCAGATGCCGCATGTTTGGGGGTAGTAGATTGAGTTGCGTATCATGAAGTCGGCGTTGAGGTTGCAGATTTTTGCGCAGTCCATGAGGAGGTTGATGTGGTCGGGTTCGGCGTGTTTTCCTCTGAGGTTTAGGCAGTGAATGGTGGTGTCGGTGCAGCTTTGATAGCAATCCAGGGAATCTTTGATGCATTGGCGGACTTCGTCGCTGGTTATCATTTCAGAGCTCTGCATGCGTTCAAGTTCCTCCATGGTTCCAGATATTCGCCCTGCCATTGGTGACGGATTTTTCTGTTGCCAGCCTTCCTCTGCGTCTTCTATAGTTTGTGCTTCGTCCTCTGGGGTTTCTTCGTCTTCATGTATGTGTTTCATGTCTCGTGAGGTTAAGTCTTCTATGTAGTCGGGGCGATTCTTTTGGGATTCAAATTTATGTCTTGACAAGTCTTCACCTCCCTACCAATCAGGTCATTACATGAAAAAAGTCAGCAGCGGCTTGGAAACTCGCGTCGCTTTTACTCGTTTAGCTGTGACCTCATGATAGGTTTACATCAATATGTCAGTTCGGCTGTGATTTAAAAATATGTGACTGCAAATCTGCGCCCACACCAAAAACAAAAATGGTAAAAGGGTTTTGCTACGTCTCTGTTTTCTCTTTTTCTGGGGTTCTATTGGAAATGGAATTTAGGTCTTTTCTAGGCTATTTTAGACTTTTAGGCTGTTTCTTTTTGGTTATAACCTGTTTTTTCTTTAGTAGTTGTTGCCGAACCCCCCTCTTGTTTCAACAACAACCAACGGCTTGTGTGGGCAGCTGCATTTTGGGTTTGGCTGCTGTGGGCAACTGCAGACTGGTTGTGGAGCAATCCGCAAGCAGAAGCGAAGCCACGTCAAGAGGAAGTTTGTTGCTCTGCCATAGACCCCCTCCCCTTATAAAAAGGCAAAATTGTTTCGCTCTTTATGTGGGTGTTTTGGTTTACGGCACACCACACGACGGCAACTGTGGGCGGCTGCGTTTTGGGGTTGCAGCGGTTTGGGGCGTCTGTTTCGGTGTGGCATAACCGATTTCCACCACAGTCCCAACATGGCTCCATGTTGAAGACATCGCCATGTGGATTCCATTAAGTGAGGCTTCAGCTAATATACCTGAAAAATAGAGTAAACTTATAGCTAAGAAAAGATACGATAGCAGAACGGATAGTAATGGTAACAAAGGCGCTCAAGGGAAAAGAGGTTGAATTAGGTTTCGTTCAAATACCAGTTAAAAATAGGGCAGAACTCTTGGGTCAAAATAGGATGCCTTTCACTACCAAAGTTAATGGTGTACCAGCAAAAGTCGATAAGTATGGACGCTTGTGGTCAGATTTTTTAAAGAGTAAATATGCTGTGGGTACTGAAGTCACCATTCGCAGAAATAATGGAAGCTTCGAAATTGACACAGTCGAACCATTTCTGAAAAGTACCTCTGTCGAAGTAAAGCCGATAGAAACTGTCCCTCTTGAACTGTCATTGCCTCAAACTAAAATATGCCCTAAAGAGCCAGAATTAAAACCAACGAATATCAAGCTGGAAGCGACTGAGATAGGGAGCGTTAAGCCATATTTCCAGGCCAATTCTGCTTGGATATTTAATGAAAATGTTATCCAAACTAAAGTTATAGAAAATGACAGCATAGATCTGATAGTTACGTCCCCCCCGTACAACGTAGACATAAAATACAACAGTCATAACGATCAAATTTCTTACGAGGGATATCTCGAATTTAGCAGGAAATGGATGTCTCGTTGTTACGAGTGGTTGAAAAACGACGGGCGCTTCTGCTTAAACATTCCATTGGACAAAAACAAAAATGGCCAACAAAGCGTGGGCGCAGATTTAACCACTATAGCTAAGAAAATAGGCTTCAAGTATCATTCAACAATTGTTTGGAACGAAGGTAATATTTCACGAAGGACTGCTTGGGGCTCGTGGATGCGTGCTTCTGCTCCTTTTGTTATTGCACCTGTTGAATTAATTGTTATCCTGTACAAAGAAACCTGGAAGAAAAACAGCGGTAGCAAGATTTCTGATATCAACCGCGATGACTTTATGAATTGGACTAACGGCCTTTGGACATTTCAAGGAGAAAGTAAAAAGCGGACTGGGCACCCTGCGCCGTTTCCTCTTGAACTCCCTCATAGATGCATTAAACTTTTCAGTTATGTGGGCGACGTAATTTTAGATCCCTTCTCGGGTTCCGGAACGACTCTAGTAGCCGCAGTTTTGGATAACCGCAAGGCTATTGGCATAGACGTTGACCTAGAGTATTGCAAGTTGGCAAAGAAACGCTTAACTAAAGAAGCACACATACTCAACGCTAAGCTAGCTCAATCAAGTGATTTAATTGAATAATAACATTGAAGAAAACAACCAGTCTCAACTTAATCTATTGCTTGAATATTTCAAGAAAAATCAAAAAAGAAACATAAGTCATCCCGAAATTGTCGATTGGGCAACAAAAGAATGGCTGAGACGAACTGGTAAAGTTTTTAGAGACCCTGATAGAGGCATAAGAAGATTATCTCAAGATGGTTTACTTATTAAGGTCGCAAAAGGGATTTACCGATATGACCCTGATTTTGTGAAAAATAGAGAATTAGAGGATTTCACAGAAGCACAAAAACAGGAAATACTGAAGAGAGATAATTATCGTTGCGTTGTTTGTGGTCGTGGACGTGAAAACGGCGTTGAGTTACAAATAGACCATATCAAGCCTAAGGACCAAGGCGGAAGGGCTACTATAAAGAACGGCGAAACACTTTGCGCACAACATAACTTTCAAAAGAAGAATTACAAACAAACCGAGTCTGGAAAGCGCTTCTTTATACGCTTGTATGAAGCCGCGAAAGCAAACAACGACAAACCGCTTGCGGATTTTTGCAGGCAAATCCTTGAGGTATACGATAAAAATAATGTAAATGGTCACATTGAGTGGAAAAAATAGTCGTTCCAAACTTCTTTAGTTTTGGCGTTTAGTGTAGCAGGTTGTTTGCGCTTGTCTTGACACAATATTTATCTACGCTTCACCCTGAAACTTGGAGAGGTAATCATACATAGGGAATCGCTTTATTCAACCGCTTCCTAAAACAGAAGAAAGTTGTATTTAAATTTCTTATTCTAGTAGACTGATATTTTGGCTATGCTGTTTTTTAGTAGTTCTGGGATGAGTTCGCCTTCAAAAACTATTCTAACTTCGCAAATGCGCTATAAGTTAGTCAGGTAGCATTCGTTTTTAAATTTCCCCTGTTTTTCTTAGTTCATCGTATCTTGTTGTGATGAGCATTCTTATCAGTTCTGTGTAGTTTTTTATGCCATAGTGAGTTCTTAGGGCATCTACTCTCTTTTCAAGCTCGCCCTCAAATACTACTGTTGCTGATGGTGGTCCTTTTCTTTCTCTGCCCATTTATTTTCACTCTGATTAACAGTTTTTATGTTAAAATGAATATAAATCTTGCTGTTATCTCACTGCTTCATACATGAACCTGTGCAATATATTTAAATTAAGTTATTTAAAATTAAATTAATTGAAAACAAATTTAATTTAAGTGATTTGCATGGTTGAAAAAAGAGAAATAGTTAAACTCGGATTTGAGGCTGATTTGCTTAAGAAAGTTAATGCGCTCAAAAAGTACTATGACGTTCAAAGCGATGCTGAACTCGTTAGAGTTTTAGTTAACGAAAAGGCTCGACATCTCAACGTCGATCCGATGGAGACTACCACAAATGGCAGTTAATGATGTCGCTGATAGGTTGCCTGAGGAGCTCAGGGAAAATTACGAGGGGCATACGCGCAAGGGTTCTGCTGTTGTTGAGGGGTTGAAGGTTGCTGCGGCGTTGAAGCTCTGGTGTGATCGTGGTTATCGGGAGATGGGGTTTGAGGTATCGTCCGATCTTGGCGGAAAAACATTTCACATTGATGTTTTGGCGAAGGACGCTGAGAGCATGGTAGGCGTAGAATGCACATCAAACCCCAAAATGGGACAACTGCGTAAGCGGATTGAGCAGCTACGCAACTCTTTACCTACTAACAGTTATCTTGTCATTATTTTCCCCTTCGGCGTAGACGAACGCCACGTCGATAAAGCGGTGGAGTTGGTTGACGAGGTCTGGGTAACAGGCAAAGACGGCACGGTCGCGCGGATGATGTTCACCTCAGTATTCCACAAAGGCTGAAGAGACTGCCACAAGCAACACAGAAAAACATGTATCTGCATAAAGTCATATTGCATTTCAAACAAAATGGAAATCAGTGCTGAATATGATTGAAAAATACAGACCTCGGGCAAGTTTTTTGACATTAGACGGCATTATTGTTATGGTTGTTGGGGTATTAGCATATTTTGTAGGTGAACCGTTTAGAGGTTCGCTTTGGGATGAAACACGAGCAGTGATAGCAAGTTCATTTATCTTCGGAATGGGCTTAGCAATGTTCTTTCTTTCAGCTACGATCTCGCAGCTTGAAGGGAGAATTCAAATGTTAGAAAAAAGGCTCGAACAAGAAGGAAAGAATTAGCCATTTTTAGCGTTATGGTATCCGTTTATTCATCAATTACAGATTCTTGGAATTAAAAACAAAAATCTTTTCCTCCAAGCATAGATATAAAAATAAATTAAAAGAGTCCCAATTATCAACCCGAGTACATGAAAAGGCCAGATTAGAAACCAGCCATGAGGGTTATAGAAAAACACAAAGATCGACAAAGAAACCAAAGCTGTGCCCGGTGATAGAAAAAACATACCGAACAAAGCCTTTTTTCTTGATTATCGTCCAAATATATTCCTAAGAAAATATATCATTTTGATTTTTTAAAAGCTTTCTTACAAATCAGACTAACCTGAGACAAACAAAAACAAAACAGCCCAAACATTTCCAAAACAGTTTTTCAGTTTTTATCGAAAACATCTTTAGCAATAACATTCATGAATAATAGAGCATAAATGTATAGAAGAGCAATCGCCTGCCTCGTGTTGACGGCGCTGTTTTTGGTTTCAAGCGTTACCTTAGCTGATCAGCCGCATGATTGGCCGATGTTTCGCGGCAACCTTGCACACGATGGCGTCACCACCTCACAAGCACCCCAAACTAACCAGACTCTCTGGAAGTTTAACACTGGCGGCCAAGTAGGTTCCCCCACCGTCGTCGATGGCGTGGTTTACATTGGTTCCTACGATCATAACGTGTACGCTTTCGATGCGGCAACAGGCAGGGTAATCTGGAATTATGAGACGGGCAGTATAGTGATTTCTAAACCCGCCGTATCAGGCGGCATCGTCTGCGTGGGCTCTGAGGATTTCAACCTCTACGCCCTCGACGCAGCCACAGGACGGAAGCTTTGGAATTATTCGACAGGCTACTACGTGGACTCCGACCCAGCCATCGTTGACGGGGTAGTGTATTTTGGCTCAGAGGACAGCAAAGTCTATGCGCTAAAGGTTGCTACGGGCGAGTTGTTGTGGAGTTACCAGACAGGCGACAAAATCATGCTCTCCGCCACCGTCGTCAGCGAAGGCTTGGTGTACGTGGGCTCTTTAGATAAGAAGCTCTACTGCTTAAACGCAGCCGACGGCACACTCGTTTGGAGCTACACCACAGGGGACCAAATTGTTTCAGTTCCAGCAGTCGCCAACGGAACGGTATACGTGGGCTCATCAGACAACAATGTCTACGCACTTGATGCGGCAGATGGCTCATTGAAATGGATTTTCCAAACGGGCGGCGACGTTTACTCTTCGCCCCAAGTAGCTGATGGCTTGGTCTATGTGGGTTCACTGGACGGCCGAGTTTATGCCCTCAACGCGTCGGATGGCAGGCAGGTTTGGGCTTTTGAGGCTGGTGCAGGTGTCGCGTCCTCGCCAACCGTTACAGACGGCGTCGTTTACGTGGGAGCAAACGATAATCGGCTCTACGCTCTTAACGCGTCAACGGGGTTGCCTAAGTGGAGTTACACCACAGGCGACCTCGTCATTTCTTGCCCAGCAGTGGCAGGGGGTATGGTTTATGTTGGGTCTTGGGATGGCAGATTCTACGCTTTTAGCGCGGAGTTGGGTGTTTTGATGTGGAGTTTTTCGACTGGCGGCAACATTGACTCTTCGCCTACGGTGGCGGATGGGCGGGTTTATGTGGGTTCGCATGACGGCAAAGTTTACGCTTTGGACGCTTACACGGGGATGGTGGGTTACGACTGGGAGCTCCATAACACAGTGGTTTGGAGTTACGATACGGGCGATATGGTTATGTTTTCCAGCCCTGCAGTTGCTGATGGCGCGGTTTACGTGGGTTCTTACAACGGCAAATTCTACGCGCTCGACGCACAAACAGGCGCTTTGAGGTGGAGTTACCAAACAGGTTACGCGGTGGTTTCTTCCCCCACAGTCTACAACGGCGTGGTGTATGTGGGTTCCGAAGACTTCGTTTTTTACGCCCTCAACGCCTCAAACGGTGCCCTGTTGTGGAAATATACGACTGGCGACCAGATTGTGGTGTCCTCCGCCGCCATAGTTGATGGCAAAGTGTTTTTTGGTTCAAACGACGGCTACGTCTACGCCTTGGACGCTACAGACGGGGGCTTGCTGTGGAAGTTCGAGACGGGTGGGCATGTGGTTTCTTCGCCTGCCGTTGTGGATGGCGTTGTGTATGTTGGTTCCTATGACCGCAACGTCTACGCGATAAAAGCGGCAGATAGCTCCTTAATTTGGAGCTTCGCGACAGGCGGGGCTGTGTCTTCTTCTCCAGCTGTAGCTAACGGTTTGGTTTATGTGGGTTCCGACGACAACAAGCTTTACGCTTTGCACGCCTCTGATGGTTCGGAAGCTTGGGCTTACACGACACAAGAACCTGTTGCTTCTTCGCCTGCCATCGCTGGCGGCACCTTGCTTTTCGGTTCCTACGACGCAAAATTCTACGCGCTCAACTCCCAAACAGGCAGTCTCAAATGGAGCTACCAAACAGAAGACAAAGTCGTTTCCTCGCCCGCTGTAGCAAACGGCATAATTTACGTTGGCTCCTACGACCACATGGTTTATGCGTTTGGCTCTGCGCCAGAGGGGGATGGTTCAGGCAATTTTCCCGTTGGGCTAGTTGCCCGAGTAGTGATTGCTGTTTCGCTGATTGGTGTCATAGCGGGACTTATCTGGCTTAGGAGAAACAAATGCCACCCTTAACGCAGAACCTGCAAATGGAGAAAACCTTCAAATTCCCAAGCCCCTATGCGTAAGCTATATCCAAATCGATTCAATAAGCATCCATAACACTCCAGCACACACGTGAACATGTTATGGCGTCTAACAAGAAAGTAGCCCTCGTCAATCCACCCCTCCCAGTAGACATCGGTCATCACCCACAGTTCCCGCCGCTCGGCTTAGCCTACATGGCGGCTGTGCTGGACCAGAACGGGTTTGAAGTAAAAATCATCGACTGCCCCGTCAACCACTACGACCACAACAAACTCAAAGCAGAACTGTCAGCGTTCCAGCCAGCACTGATCGGCACAGGCTCAATGACACCCACCATTGAATCCGCGTTTAAGTGCGCGCAAGTAGCGCGGGAAGTCTGCCCAGACGCCCGCATGGTCATGGGCGGCCCACACGCAACATTCTCAGACACCGAAGTCCTCACCACCGAAAAAACTGTTGATGTGATCGTGCGGGGTGAAGGCGAAGAGACACTGCTTGAACTCGCTAAACAGCCCGAAACTGGAATGAAACTCGGCGACATCAAAGGCATAAGCTTCCGCAAAAACGGCGAAATCATTCGGACAGCAGACCGCCCCTTCATAGCGGACCTTGATGCGTTACCGCTGCCAGCCTACAAGTTTTTACCCATCGAAAAATACTACGTTTCCAAACGCAAACTGCTTCCAATCATAACCAGCAGAGGCTGCCCCTACGCATGCAGTTTCTGTGTAGCATCTCAGATGTTTGGTCAACGGTTCCGTGCACGCAGCCCAAAAAACGTCCTCGACGAATTAGAATGGCTACAAAACGAGTTCGGCGCAGAAGGCGTCGCATTCCAAGATGACACTTTCACGTTTGAGCGCAAAAGAGCCATGGCAATCTGCGACGGCATGATCGAACGCAAATTGAAGCTGCACTGGGGTTGCGGTACACGCGCCGACGTCGTCACCAAAGAAGTTCTCTATAAGATGGCGAAGGCGCATTGCGACGAAACCATGTTCGGCGTCGAATCAGGCTGCAGCAGCCTTCGTGCCGTGCTCAAGAAAGGTGTCACTAACGAGCAAATCGAGAACGCAATAAAATGGGCAAAAGACGCGGGGATGTTTGTCACCGTCTCAGTCATCTTGGGATATCCAGGCGAAACCAAAGAAACCCTGCAGGAAACACTTGACTTCGCCGCCAAAATCCAACCCGACGATGTTTGGCTCTGCCACGCCACACCATACCCCGGAACACACCTCCGCGAAATCGTGGTGAAGAATGGGTGGTCGATGTCGCAGGATTGGAAAACCTACAACACCATGAACCCCATCTACGAAGACCCCAACCTGCCAGCCAAGGAAATCGCGGAGATGCGCAGACGCTTCTACAACAAATTCTACAGCCCCCGCTACGTCATGCGACAAGCAGTCAAAGGCTACATCAAAGGCAACCTGTACAGCAAAATCATGACCCGAACCGCCATAAACTATAACCTGTGGCGAATCATGTCCAAGATGTAGGTGCGCTTAAAAAACAAAAAAGAAAAAGGGAAATGATTTTTACTTTTTGTCGTTAAAGTAGAGCTGTGGTAGTCTTCGTAGCATGAGCAAGATTATTGCGCCGATTATGATGATCACGATGATTATTGCTGCGACGCTGGGTAGGAAGTACTGCTCTGACATTGTTTGAGGCTGCGGTGTGGGTGCGGTTGTTGGTTCAGGTTCCCCTTCAACTACGAATGAGGTTACTGCGGTGGATGGCCAGTAGGATTCGCTGCCTGCGAACGACGCGTATACCATGTATGGTCCTGAGATGTCTGGTACCCAGTTGTAGCTGAAGTAGCCCTCGACGGTGCTTGTGGCTGCGCCGATGCTGCGGTAGTTACCGTTCCCGTCAACAACGAACAGTTCAATGGGGACGCCTGTGGCGTTGGTTGGTTTAGGCTGCTGCATGTAGATGTATTCCATCCATGATTCCATGCTGCCCTCGGAGACTGCTGCAACTCCGTTGGGGAAACGTGCGCTTCTGTCGGCGTCTGTGGTGCCTGTGGAGATGTCGGTTATGGTGCCGCTGATTACTACTGATTGCCCGTACTGTAAGCCTGCTTTTGGTGCATCAACGGTCATCTGTGTTGGGCCTTTGCCGTAGGTGTAGATTTGAGCGTCATAGCTGTTCCAAGCTACGAGGTAGCCGTCTGCGATGGCGCTTGGTTCACGGCCATAGAAGCCCAAGGCTTTCCAGACTAGCGAGCCGTCTGTGCAGTTGAGAACGATTTTGTGTGCGTCTGAGAATAGGGGTGGGTCGTACATGCGGCTTTCAGAGAGGAAAAGTTTGCTGTCTGCGATGCTGTGTGAGCCGAAGTGCCAGAATGGATAGATTCCGTAGGGGGTGTTGTATCCTGCGGGTCGGGGTTCATAGGTCCAGGCGAGTTTGCCGGTTTTTAGGTCGATGGCGTTTACGTAGCCGCCGAAGTCCCAGATGTAGCATTTATCGTATGCGATGGCGCCGCCTCTTGAGAGGGTGCTCAATGCGTTGCCGACGAGTTGAACTGGGCTTCCGATTTGTGCGCCTGTCTTCATATTGTAGACATATGCGATGTTTGTGTCTTTGTCTTGCTCGACGTAAGTGCCGTTGCCTGCAGCTATAACGCTTACTTCGTGGTATTTTGGCACGGTTCTATTCACTGGACCCCACATCAATTCACCGGTCTTAGCGTTGAAGCCGCATTCAATTTCGGATCCCTCACCGAATTCTGCTGCGAAAGTATCCATAGTTTCTCCGTAAGCACGTAGCAGGATAACTTCGTTTGTCCTTGCTGCAATGCTTAGAGCTGGATTCTTCAGAGTATTAGTCAGGTCAGTGATGTTTACACCGTTGATGGTTGAGGGTATTGAAACAGACCATTGGTAACCTCGCGTATAGTTAATGTTCCCAGAGGGACGGATAACAGAGGACATTGTTGGCCCCTGCAAGCATCGCGTGGAATTCCACATGGTTAGAGTTAGGTTCGGATAGGTACCGTTAACCGTGTATATGTAGACTGCTCCTTGTGCATTGTCGTCTTCGGTTTCAACTAATCCGGGGGCTGTTGTCGCAGGCACATTAGTTATGTTTGCAATGAAATATCCGGTCATTGGATCGAATAGCTGCCAAGTGTACCCTTCAGCGCGGGGAATACCGAACAGTCGGGGACTGTTGGCGCTTCCGACGAGGAATGCTTGCGTGCCATATTCTTGCACTGTGTGGAACTGCATGACAAAAGCGAAGTCTAAAGTATCGCTGGTGTTCTTGGTCCACAGTGTTTTGCCTGTGCGGAGGTCTACTGCTGCCCAACCAGGTGTTTCAGTGCTGGTTTCAGTGGTTGGTGTGTTGGGGTAGAGCTTGTAGTATATGATGCCGTTGAGAATAACTGTTTCGAATTGTCGGTAGAGGATTGAGGTGGAGGTATATTGGCTTTCTTGGTCGGCGCTTACGGGTAAACCGACATGGCCACCAAACGCTGTTGGCTTAACCCACATAATGTGTGGTGAGTTAGGCGCTTGGGTGTATGGATTAAAGTTGTTGCCCTGTGCATCGTATCCACCGGTGTCGGTGAAGGAGGGTTTTCCCAAGCCCCACCAGTTACCACCAAGTTGCGCCCATTGATAGTTAGTGGCGTAGATCGGTCGTGACCAGTACTCAGTTGGAAGCGGAACAACGAGATTGCCCGGGATTGCTTCTGTTTGCACGGTGAAAGTGGCAATTTCACTTTGAGTCGGGAGTATGTTGTAGGTAAAGACTTTACCAGAGACTGTACCGTTAATTATTTGCCCCTTGTAGAATGCTTGAACTGTATAGTTACCTACGGTGTCTGGTACGAATTCGATTCCGCCGACGCCGCCTGTGGTGTCGCTTGTGTATGGCCCATAGGTTTGGTTGGATCCGTCTGGCTTGATGAGGTTGATGGTTAGCCCCGTGTAGAGACTGGCTCCTCCTGCTGCGCCGACTATGGGGATTGGTTTTGTAAAGAAGAGGCTGATGTAGACAATTTGGCCGACACCGACTACGTTTGGTTCAGCGTAGACTTTGAGGTATACTGGCATGTCTTCTGCTGCTGTCGCTGGTGCTATTTGAGATACCTGTACGATCATGGGTATTGTGAGAACAAGCAAAAAAAACATCGCTACCAGAGATTTTGATTTTTTCATTTTTATTTCTCCTTAGTAGGTAGTGGCTAGTTGTTTTTTTGTGTATTTATAATTTGCCAAAAACGTTGAATAAACGACTTTATTTTAACAAATAATAAATATTAAATTAATTTTTTATCACAATTAATAAAAATTTGTATTTTAGTTAATAAAGAGCAAAAAAAGACCTATCGGAAACTAAAAAGTTACCCAAAAATGTTCCCAAAATATACAAATGCTAAATCCTAACCACAAAAGCTAAATAAAAATCTCAAGATTCAAGATAGAAAACCCCTGACCACCACCATTTTCATCCCTTTATTTCACTCTGCCCCTTGGTCCGCATTGGGTTTATTTCGCGTAAACTTTATTATGGTATCAAGGCGTTTTTAAACGTACATTCAAAGGGATAACGATGACAAAAGCCTCCGCAACCCAAAAAGGCGCCACAGAAGCCTACGATTCACGGGAAAACTGGCCCCCCTACACCTACCGAGATTACCCCGATATAAAACCCGAAACCTACGAATCATTCATGCAGTTCCTTAACACAGAAAACACTTCAGGCAGACTCATGGAGCTGCAACCCTGGGTTTCCGTCTGCGACTCAAGATGCGCCTTCTGCTATTTCCCAACAACCGCATCTAGCAAAGTTCAGATTGGCCCCTACTTGGATTTACTCAAAAAAGAACTCGCCATGTACGCCAAAACCAAGTACGTGAAAACAAGCTACTTCGACGAAATCGTACTTGGCGGAGGAACACCCAGCGTATTGAGCGCTGAACAAATAATCGACTTGATCGACTTCTGCAAAGCGAACTTTAACACAAGCAAAGAATACTTCATCAAAGTCACCGGCTCATCAAAAACCTTGGCCCTCCCAAAAATCAAAAAACTCGCCGAATACGGCGTCTACCAGATGGACATGGGCGCGCAAACCTTCGACGACAAACTACGCAAAGCCCTCTGCCTACCAGACAGCGCCAAAGAAGTCGAGGAAGCCATCAGATACGCACGTAAACTTGGTTTAGTCGTCTGCGCCGACATCATGTACAACCTGCCAGGTCAAACCATGGAAAGCTGGGAAGCCACACTCAAAAAAACCATCGAGTTAGACGCAGAAGTCGACTGCTACAGCCTCCACGTCGACCCCGGAACCATCCTAGAAAAAATGATCAAGAACGGCCAATCACCCCCACAAGGCAACGCAGAATACGAGAAGCAAATGTTCATGAAAGCCCACGAGATGCTTACCAAAGCAGGCTACTCAGCAGTTGGGCACGACCGCTACAGCCGCGTCGAGTGGCACATGCGTGAGAACTGCCTCAACGGTTGGCCATGGGGAGGCATCTTAACCACTGGCGCAGGCTGCTTCATGGGGTATCTGCAGAAATTCAGCTACTCAAACCTCGAAGACATCAACGCTTACATGGAAACGGTCAAGTCAGGAAAACTGCCCATATCCAGATTATCTGAATCCACAACTGATGACATGATGCGACGCACAATGTCACGACTATACCTCAGGTTACCAGTTAGCAAAAAAGAGTTCAAAGAGAAATTCAACACCACCCCCGAAAAAGTGTTCCCGAAACAAATTGAAAAGCTAAAAGCTGAGGGCTTACTCGAGACTGACGACAACGAGATCCGCTTAACAAAGAAAGGCGAACTTTGGAAAGGCAACATCGCCTGGGAATTCGCTCCCAATCAACCTAATTTTTAAAGCCAGTCCTCTTTTCTTTTGTTTTCAGTACAACCACCCTAAAAAAAGCATCACGTAAAAACGTACAACAGAAAACGCCTTTTACAAGCAACCAAAGCCCATGTAGAAAACCACGCGACCTCTCTGTGGACCTCCCCTCCCTTATATAAAGCAACATCGAGCGGCTTTTTTCTGCTTCACCGACCCCATCCCCCTGTTTATGGCGACCGTAACAGATTTTTTGGGATAAGAACTTGAAAAATGCTTTTTTTGTGCGCAATTGGTATTTATAGCCAGACCGCGCATAGAATTCAGAATTCTCATAGGTGGGGTGAAGGCACACACGTTAACAGAGGCATGCGCGCAAACAGTTCTATCAACCCTAAAAGACACTCTGAGTCTGCCTAAACTCGTCAAAGCCAGCGCCGACCCCTTCGAAACGCTGGTTGTCACGATTATCTCCCAGAACACCGCCGACACAAACACCGAACGCGCCTTCAAAAATCTCACCAAGCATTTTGAAATAACTCCCAAAGCGCTTGCCAACGCAAAATTAAGCGAGATTGAAGAATGCATCCGTATCGGCGGACTCTACCAGAACAAAGCCAAAACCATCCAAACCGCCTCGAAAATCATCCTTGAAAAATTCGGCGGTGCCCTAAAGCCCATCCTGTCGCTGCCAGTTGAGGAAGCGCGGAAGACTCTCATGGAAATGCCTGGAGTTGGACCCAAAACGGCAGATGTTGTTTTGCTGTTTTCTGAGGGCAAGCCGACGATTCCTGTGGATACGCATGTTAACCGTGTTTCGAGGCGTCTGGGGTTAGCGCCCTGCGAAGGCGACTACGAGGATGTGCGGCTTAGCCTTCAATCACTTTTCAAACCCAAAGATTACCTCTCGGTGCATCTGCTGTTGATTTCGCATGGCAGAAAAACCTGCAAAGCACGCAACCCCCACTGCAACACCTGCCCAGTCAACACCTACTGCCCATCGAAGGGGGTAACTGCATGAGTAAACCACCCTGTAAGTTGCCTGCAGAAGTTCTCGAGTACTTCCCCTACACCAGTGCACGTCCTCACCAAGACGAATTCATAGCCACCGTCAACCAAGCGGTAAACGACCGCAAATCAGTCCTAATCGAAGGAAGCAACGGACTCGGCAAAACCATCTCCGCGTTATCCGCCTGCTTGCCTGTGGCGATGAAAAAGAACCTCAAAATCCTCTACGTCGCACGCACCCACCGTCAACACGACCGAGTCATCGACGAGTTAAGGATGATTTACAAGCAGCGACCAGTTACAGGCGTCAGCATCCGCGGCCGAAACGAGATGTGCCTAAACGTCTTCGCCGCCAAAGGTGCATTCGACTCCAAATCACTCATGGAAGTTTGCGAGCTTCTCAAAGCCAAAGGCAGATGCTCCTACTACCGAAACGTGGAAAACCGCTCCTACGAGTACCTTTCCCTTCAGCAGCAAGTAGCCAGCCGCCCCTACATGGGCTCAGAAATCCTTAGGGTGTGCAAGAAAAAAGAGATATGCCCCTATGAACTCGTTAAAGGCGCAGTGCATGACGCCCGAGTTATCGCTTTGAGTTATCTCTATGTTTTTGATCCCCAAATTCGCTCGGCATTTCTCAAAAACTTGGAAACGGAGCTTCACAAGATCATACTCGTAGTCGACGAAGCCCACAATCTGCCCGAAACCGCTGTTGACATCTCCAGCAGTCAACTCACGCTTTTCATTCTGCGGCAGGCGGAGATGGAGGCTGAACGGTTCGGCTACAAAGACATCGAAGAATTTACCCATTTCTTCCGCGGCGAATTAGACAAATTAACCGACAAAATAAGCAAAGAAGAAATCATCTCGCCCGACCGTATAGTTGAGATCATAGAGAAACAGGGCGGCATCGCTAAACCCCGCGAATTCTTCATCCACATGCATGAAGCAGGCGTCGCTATCAAAAAGGCATTGCTTGCAGAGGGCAAAAATCCCCGCAGCTACGTCAACGCCACAGCCGACTTCTTCAACAAATGGCTAGACACCATAAACGATAACTCATACATCAACGTTGCCAGCAAATACTTCACCAAAGACGGCAACAAAACCGCAAAACTTGAAATCGTCGCCTTAGACCCTGCGAAAATCACTGAACCCGTCTTCTCCTCCACATACGCCAACGTTATCATGTCTGGCACCCTTCAACCACTCGAAGCTTATGCACGCATCAACAAACTGCCTGAGAATACCGTGCGGTTCTTGGCGCCTTCACCGTTCCCCAAAGAGCACGTTTTTTCTGCAGTCTGCTTAGGAGTCTCCACATCCATGGATCAACGGACTCCCAAAATGTATCAGACGATGATTGACCGCATAAACGAAGTCGTCAACAGCACCCCCACCAACACAGGCATCTTCGCCGCCAGCTTCCAAGTCCTAAACGCCCTCCTCTCAGAAGGCTTAGAACAGCAACTGCTAAAACCGCTCTACTACGAAAAAAGCGGCATGACCTCAAAAGTCAACGAGAAACTTGTGCATGATTTCAAAGAATGTGGCGATAAGGGCGGCGCAGTTTTCCTCGGCGTACAGGGGGGCAGGACTTCGGAGGGTGTGGATTTTCCGGGTAATCAGATGAATTCGGTGGTGGTTGTGGGTGTGCCTTACGCTGAACCGACCCCTCGGGTTAGGGCGCAAATCGACTACTACGAGGACCGTTTTCCCAGTAGAGGCCGAGAATACGGTTACATTTTGCCCGCGATGAAAAAAGCTTGCCAAGCCGCCGGCAGACCCATACGCACCCTAGACGATAAAGGCGCCATCGTCTTCTTGGACTTCCGCTACGCAACGGCGTACTGTAAAAGCTTCATACCTTCATGGGTAACTAACGGCATGAAAATACTGCCAGACAAACCCGACGTCTTAGCCCAAGAAATCCGAGACTTTTTCAGCAATCAGTCCTCGACTTCTTGAAGCTTCTCGTTCAAGTGGACTTTTCCGAAGACCAACCTAAACGGCTTCGACCTGACAGCTGTCTGAATTTTAAGAATCTTTCTCTCCGAGTTTACCGCTCGCAAAACGCCGATGCCTAAAAATCTGGTCCCGCGACCGTACAAGCCGACAAGTAAACCTTTCTCAGGTTTCTGTTCTTTAGGTACGCCGTTTCGGGGTTCGAGGTTGATTTGGCTGATGGGGATGCAATGGAGTTTGGATTTTTTGAGGTATTTGGCGTAGGTCATTTCGCGAAGGAGTTTGCGTTTTTCGGGGGTGCGCTGGTTCACGGCTGGGGAGGGTTCAACCATCATTAATCCGCCGCCGCCCAAATACGACATCAACTCTTCCAGTTCACCCGCTATTTGAACTCCCACGACCACATCGGGTTTTAGTTCTTTGATTAGTGACAGTTTGTATCTGATTGCTGCTTCGCCGCTGACAAACCCATCCGTGTTGACCAAGATGTAATCGGCTTGTTTCGCGGTTGCCTCAGTCATCATGTAATTTAGCGCTTTGATTGTTTGCGGCACCGCCTTAACAGGAGATGTGGCGCCGACAAAGAAACCGCTTAAAAAGCGTAGATTGTAGAGTTCCGTTATAGGTGAAGAAGCCACCGAGTAGCCGACGCAGGCTGAGGGGCCGATGTCTGATTGCCCTAAATCTCCGTCGATGACGGCGACAGTGCGTTTGGATTCCGCCAGCTTGTTTACCATGTAGGTGCAGAAGCTACTTTTTCCAGTGTCAGAGGCACCTAAAACGATGATTACCACTGGCTTTTTCTCTAAGCCCAGAACAGTTTGGACAGGTTTGCTCCAAGAAGCTGGAACTGTGCCGCCCTCCATATCCTGCACTGCTGCGTTTGCGCCGAGCAATACGTTGAAAACGGAAGTTTCAACTGTGTAGAAGGGTTGACGTTTGCCTTCCCGAACCAGAATCCTCTGTTCTTCTCTGAGTGGATAGCCGAATACTTCAGCGTTTCCCGTGACTAGTTGAACCGATGCGGGGCCATCCACGAGTAAGGTTCTATTGGGTTGTACTGTTTGATGCAATCGTCTTCCTCCTTGTATATTTAGGGCCGTTTCTCCCAGCTATACGGATAGCGGAAGATATATGCCTAATCTTTCTGCTGTGCGCCTTTAGGGGGCGGTTGGTTCCTGCTTCACTCACCACTTCCAGCGCCACCTGAAGTGGGAGGGTGCAGTCGAGGTCTTCAAGTAACTCCTTATATACGGGTACACCGTTGCCGATTTTAACTACCGCGTCTGTGGTGGCGAAGTTTACGGTTTTTAGTACCTTAAGGATGCTGCTGGTTAATTCGTGGCTGCTGTAGTAGTTGCCCTCTTCAATCACTTTCCCATCAGCCAAAACCGCCAGTCCGATGGCTTCACCGGGATCGATTCCAACTACCAATTTTTCGTAGGTTTCCTTGCCTAACAGCAGCTTCTTGACTTCGATGATTAAGCTCTCCAGTTCATCTTCGTCTTTGAAGACGAGGATTTTTCCATAGTTTACCTTGCTTTTCTCTTGCTCGGTTGTGATGACGACTTTAACTTTGCCGGGCATGGGTTCGCCTGGAACTAAACTGACAAAGTCGATGCCTTGTTCGCGTAGTGCGTTGACTATGAGGAAGTAAGCCCTGCCCTGTACTGTTGCCACTGCAACTTTTTCTTTCATAAACCATCCTTGAAGAGTATACTTTAAGTGCAAAACACAATATCTAGCTTCAAGTTAATAATCCTTGAGTGGTCTCATGGCGCATATCCCAACTGGCTTAGAATGCATCGACAAAAGCCTCGGAGGAGGCATAAACCCCGCTACAATTACTTTGGTGTATGGTGAACCTGAAACGGGGAAATCAACCCTGATGCTACATCTTGCCGTGAACTGCGCCTTACAGAACAGCAAAGTGCTCTACGTGGACTGCGATAATACCTTCTCAACCAAGCGCCTCTACCAAATAGCAGGCAGAAACTTTGAAGCCGTGGCGGAGCGGATTGTGCTGGTGAAGCCCACAGATTTTAGGGAACAAACCGCCCTAATCGACCGCATCGAAGACTACACTGTCAACGTGGGCTTAATCATAATCGACACCTTCACATCGCTTTATAGCGCAAGAGCTGCGGAAAGCCCCAAAACCTTTAGCTTCAACCGAGAATTAAACCGTCAACTCGCCGTTTTAGCGCAGACGGTGAAGACCAAAAAGATTCCGTTGGTCATGACCAGCCAAGTTCGCAGCGTCATAAGCGATCAAGCCTCAAGTGTACGCCCCGTAGCAACAAGGGTTCTCAAATTCTGGGCAGACAGCATCCTCTTCCTTAAACCCGCCGACCTTCCCCAAACCATCAAAGCCACCGTCGAAAAAGCCCCACAGCAGAGCGGCGGTCCATTGGTGTGCTATATACAAATAGGGGAAGCTGGAATAAGAGATACACAACTCCCCTAAAGTATGGTTGAAAAGTCATGGATGTCGCGCTGCTCATCGTTGAAGCCTTGAAATTCATTTTTCCTGCTTACTGCGCCAACGGCACCCCCGTATTGGCGGGCGGCGGAGCAAAGATGGATTTCGGCAGAAACTTTGTGGACGGCAAACGCATCTTCGGCAACAACAAAACCTGGCGCGGCTTCTTCTTCGGCTGGGCAGTGGGCTTCGGCGTCGGCTTAGCAGAAGGCGCAGTTTTCGGCTTCGACAACTACCCCGTGCTGTTTAGCCTGCTGATTCCTTTAGGTGCACTTTTAGGCGACTTGACGGGGGCATTCATAAAACGGCGGTTTTCCATTGCGCCGGGTGGGTTGTTGCCTGTTGTGGATCAGATTGATTTCGTTGTGGGTGCTGTGGTGTTTTCGTTGCCGCTGGCGTTGATTAGTTGGTCGGGTTTGAGTTGGCAGGTTATCTTGACGGTATTGTTGATTACGCCGCCGATTCATCTGTTTACTAATTATTTGGCTTACAAGATGAAGTTAAAGAAAAACCCGTGGTAACCCACACTAATTTCACTTAAAAATTGTTTAGTTCAGCAAAAGGAGAGTTCCCCAAAAATTGGGGCGGCTTTTAGCCGGAGAGTTTGAAGCTGATTGCACCTTCCAAGAATATGTATGAGAGCAACAGGAAAGCAACACCCGCAACCATCAACATATAGGCCTGTCTTGGTTTGTTTGCGTTTTTGGCGCTTTGATAGATAAACAGCATACCGATAAAGCCCATGACGTAGAGCGTTGCAGCTACGACGGTGTCAGCGCCGAATTGGTAGCTTATGTCTGGGTAGAGGAACAGGAATCCTCCAGACTCCGTGTAGTAGGACGCGACGGGTTGGTTGATTAAGGTGTATAAGCCGCCTCCGAAGAGGAAAATCGCGTATGCAAGACCCGCCACGGTAACTATGAAGGTTGATGGAGCGTTGGTTGATAACTTGCGGAACCATCGGCTAAGCGAGAACGACATGTCCTCAGATGTTTTCCTTATTTTGTCAGACATCTTTTTCCTCTTCCCTAATTAGCTGCTTTGCTACATCTTTAGCCCATTCTCCAGTTAATGAATTTTTCTGAAGTTGGTCTAAATACTCCCTCCAACCTATGTCAGAAGCCTTAACCCAAACCTGATATTTCTCGCGGATGGCATGGTAAGCCTGCAGATGCAGAGCGCAGTAACCCCTCTCCTGTGCATCCCGAGGGCAGATGCTGCATTTCATGGTTTTGCTGCTCCTTTGCTGGGGCACTGGGGGTTGAGGCAAAGCCGCCAAGGCTTCCTTGCACGCATATAAACCGACACGACTGGTGCTCCGCAGCTTTTACAGGGATTAGCCAGCGGTTTAACCATGCCTGTTTGGGGCAGCGGATAGGTGGTGCTGCATTTGCCTTGGAAGTAGTTGTTGCAGCCTACGAAGCGTTTGCCTGTTTTTTTGGAGTGTAAAATGAGCAGTTGCCCGCTTTTACAGTTCGGGCAAAAACCAACTGTGCGCTCCTCCAGCCGCGCCCTCTGCAACGCTTGACTTAGCTGCACGCCCACCGCCTTCTCTTTTGTCCTCAACTCAGCCGTGGCAGTCTTCAACGTTTCAACAGCCCCCGCCAGCACCGCTTGCTTGTTTTCTTTGCCTTGCTGAATCAAATCCATTCGCTCCTCAAGATTCCGCGTCATCTCAGAGGAAACCACAATCGGGCAATACTTCTGCAGAACCTCGACCACTTCGAAGCCTAAGGCGCTGACTGCAAAGTTGTCTGTGCCCCTGAGGTACTTGCGTTCCTGTAGCGTCTCTATGATGACGGCTCGGGTGGCTTTGGTTCCGATTTCCTCTTTCTCCATCTTTTGCAGCAAGCTTCGGGGGTTGTATCGGGGCGGCGGCTGCGTGTAATGCTCTTTTAGGGTTACCCGCTTGACATAGACCTGTTGCCCTTCACTCAATGTTGGCAGGGCGTCGTCTTTTACTTGAACGTAGGGCTTGTAGAACTTCATCCAGCCCTCACTCAAGGTTCGCGCCAAAGAAAACCCAAACGGCACCCCGCTAATTGAAACCGTCACGTCAACGTTTTGTCTAAGTGCTGGCTCCGCGAAAACAGCTAAAAACCGTTTAACCACCAAGTCAAAGACATTTCTTGGCGCGTCATCTAGGGGTTTCTGCGGTAAATTGCCCGTGGGGTAGATGGCAGGGTGGGCGGGGTCGATTTTTTTGCCTTCGTTAGGCTTCAAATCCTTCTTGGTTAACAACTCTGCAGTGTGTCGATTGTACGCTGGGTTAGCTCTAAGCTTTTTGAGGATGCTGCGGTAACCGATTGACGGAGGCAGTTTTTGGCTGCTTGTTCGTGGATAAGAAATCAAGGCGCCGATGTAGAGGCGCTGCAGAATCGTTAAAGTCCGCATCGGTGTGAGGTGGAAAAGTTTGTAGGCTTCACTTTGTAATGCGCCCAAGTCGAATGGGACAGGTGGGCTAAGCAGGGATTCTGTGACTTTTACGGCTTCTATTTTGCCTTGTTTAGCTTTGCTTTTCTCTTTTAACTCGGTGGCTTCTTTGAGAGTTTCCAACGTTTCGGGGTATTCAGCAGCTACCGTTGTGCCGTTCATGCTGATTTTCGCGGTTAATTTCCAGTAGGGTGTAGGCACAAAACACAGGATTTCTTTTTCACGTTCCTCCAGAAAACGCAAGGTTGGACCCTGCACTCTACCCGTGCTTAAAGTTGCATATTGCCCGCTGGCTTCTTTAGCTGCAGTCGTAAGCGCTCTAGAGAGGTTTATGCCGTAGAGCCAGTCGATTTCGTGGCGAGTTAACCCTGCCTCCACCAACGCGAAATCCAGCTTAGGCATCAAACGCTCATAAGACTGTTGAAGTTCCTCGGTGGTTAAGGTAGAGTATTTCATGCGTTTGGCTACTTGCTGTTTTTCTCCGCAAGCGTACTTGAGAATAGTGTAGCCGATTATGCTGCCTTCGATGTCAAAGTCGCAGCCGTCCACGAAGCTCTCTGCGTCTGCTGCTAACTCAGAAATCACTTTGAGCCAAGTGCGGATTTTTGAGGCACCTTTTTCTGCTTGCCACCGCGGCACCCACTCGTAATCAAAAACTGGGTACCCTCTCATTTTATCTCTGCTGGTAATCGTGTAGAGGTGTCCAATTGCTGGGACAACCACGATTTCGCCGTTTCGCTGCGCCCTAAAATAGGGAACCCCACTTTTCTGGTTCCTCTCAGGTTTACCCAGCACGTCAAGCGCAGAAGCTATTCTTGCGGCTGCATCAGGCTTTTCTGTGACGATTAACGTGTATTTTCCCACTTGATTTTATTCCACAAAGCACATTGAGGCTGAACTGCCAAATAAAACCTTTACAGTTTAGGTTCTTTGGTTTAAGCTGCTGTTTTTAGTAATCATTAAATATTCCATGGGCATCGTATGTTAGGGGGAAGCTGGCATGCCGCAACGAGTTATATGTCACGGTTGTAACCACGTCTTATACGAAGGCTCCGAGTTAAGGCCCCCAGACGAAATCATTGAGGAGCACGGCGGGAAATGTCCCAAGTGCAGTCGAAAACTATCTTTGTTACCTTTAGATGTTGAGGTTATAGCCTTAAACAAACGCTTCAAGTAGTTCCTGTGGTCGCGGAGGTTTTTGAGTATTCTTCAACCATTTTGTTAGGTTTTGAAGAAATTATAACGTGGAAAAGCTCGGAACATCCACTTTATGAAAAAACACCCTAGATCGCTCTGCGTAAAAGTTCAGGGTTCAATTTGGTACGTTTTGGAAAGCCATAAATAAATCTCCAATGTGTAAAATAGTACAATCCAATATACACACTAAACGAGAGATGGCTT
Source organism: Candidatus Bathyarchaeota archaeon (assembly GCA_023488905.1). Classification (GTDB taxonomy): domain Archaea; phylum Thermoproteota; class Bathyarchaeia; order Bathyarchaeales; family Bathycorpusculaceae; genus Bathycorpusculum. The sequence continues at coordinate 21,847 of JAMDCQ010000004.1, read as the reverse complement.
AAAGTGGGGGAAACAATCAGAGATCGACTCGGCAATGGCTTCAGCAGGCTTGGAATAAATGTTAGCCACGGCACAATTCTTGCTTACGCAGCGTTAATCACTATCTTCTTCATCGCGTTCACAATTCGTATGCTGCCTCTCCGCTGGGAAAACCTTGCAGCTGGCACCTCGTTGCTGAACGAGTTTGACCCCTACTATCAATTAAGTATAACAAGGCACATGGTAGACAACGGGTTGCTTTCCCCGTACTATCCAACCGCTTGGATTGACACGATGAAGTGGTTCCCAGACGGGTTAGACATGTCTAATTCGTTGCCTGCATTACCCGCTACAGCAGCGGTCCTATACAGCATCGTGTCAGTTTTTGGGCACTTTGACCTCATGACTTTCTGCGCTATACTCCCAGCGTTTTTAGCAGTTGTCTCCTGCTTCGTTCTCTACTTAGTCGGTAAAGACATGGGCGGGCGTGCAGTTGGTTTATTTGCTGCTTTGTTCTTGGCGTTAGCGCCCTCTTTCCTGCAGAGAAGTTCGCTTGGTTTCTTCGATACAGAAGTCCCCGGTGTCCTCGGCTTAGTTCTATTCATATTCCTATTCATGCGCTCACTTGACGGCAACCGATCCCTGAAGGCATCTTTGATGTATTCAGTTGGCGCTGGCTTAGCTTTAGCCTACTTCATCATGGGCTGGGGCGCCGCATACTTCATCATCGGCTTATCCGTCCTCTTCATATTCGTCTTGGTCTTGCTAAAACGGTACAGCCAAAGAATGCTCATCAACTACAGCATAACCTTCGGTTTAGCGTTGATGATTGGCACAAAAGTGCCCTATCTCGGCTTAAACTACCTGACTTCAGGCGCAATCTTGCCCGTTGCCGCTGTCTTTGTGGTTTTGCTTGTGGCAGAACTGTTGCGCAATAACATATCTGCAAAAAGCAAACTTTACCTAATTATTGCTTCCATAGTTGCAATAGTCGGCGCTTTTGTTGCTCTGGGAGTTACAGGCGCCCTTAGCAGCCTCGCAGGCAAATTCATCACAGTTCTAGACCCCTTCATCAGGGCTTCTTCTCCACTGGTCGATTCAGTGGCTGAACAGAGAATTTCCGCTTGGGGCAACCTCTACATAGAATTCGGAGTCAGCATCCTGTTCTTCCTAATCGGCCTATACTTCATTCTCAAGAAGCCCACCAACAGAAACATCTTCCTCTTACTCTTCGCCGTAACTTCACTGTACTTCGCAAACTCGATGGTGCGTCTACTGGTTATTCTCGCTCCAGCATTCGCGATAATCGCTGGCATCGGCGTCATCGGCATGGTAAAGCCCTTCATCAACCAACTGCATGATGCATCAAGAGCCATGGTAAAAACAAAGCGTAAAATGTTGCGTGTCAGCAAAGAATACAGCGGATTTGCCATAATGCTCATATTCCTGATTTTGGTGACGAACTTTGCGTTTTCACCGCAGACAGGCGGTATGCCCCGATCCGTATCACAGGCCTATGTGCCCACTGCAATCAGCAGCGCAAGTATCCCAGTGGGAGGAGCCGGACTCAACGACAATGTAGATGCATGGCTAAACGCAGTTGAATGGCTCAATCGCAATGCGGAAAGATCCGATGTCTGCGTAATGTGGTGGGACTACGGTAACTGGCTAAGCGATTTAGGAAACGTAACCAGCCTAGCAGACAACACCACCGTCAACGCAACCCAAATCCAAAACATCGGCTTCATGTTCATGTCTAACGAGAACCAATCCCTAAACATGATATCCAGAAGCTACGGTCAAGACAGAGTCAAATACATGGCCATATTCACAACCCTCTACGCCTACCAAGTCGGCAACAACCAATACGTCGTCTACCCAGCAAACTATGGTGACGAAGGCAAATGGATCTGGATGGCAAGAATCTCCACCGAGGGCATGGACCGTCTAATTCAGCAAGGCTTCATCAGCGAAGCAGATGCTTGGCGTGACTCAGCAGATCGTCGTGCCGAAACATACTTCGGCGCAAGCAACTCAACCACCGGCATGTGGGATTGGAACGCCAAAGGCCAAGCCAGTGTAGTACATGGCCTCTTAGGCTACGCGAAAAATGCATACGCTACTCGCGTCTCCGCTGGAGGAACCTACTATGTTCAACCAGACACAACTGTTGCAGCTCCAAAATACCTTAAAGAAGCCTACTTCGCAGGACTCGACGTTGCACCCGGACAATACGGCGGCTTAATTCCCATCGTGGCAATCTACGAGATTGACTGGGCAGCTTACAACGCAGCTCACCCCTAAATTAACTGAAAGGAAGCGGCAAAGTGTTCCCAAAGGTCCCCGACCAACACAAAGTTGGTCGCCCCCTAGTACCTAACGGTTTAGGCGTATTCTACGTCCTATTCTCAACCGTCTACCTTTTCTTAGTGTATTTTTTGCAGCAGAGTTCTCATCCTGAACCTGTTTCAGCCGCTTTCACCTTAGCCGCCTGCGTCTTGTTCGGCGGTTTTATGGGGATGATGGATGACTGGATTGACCTTAAATGGCGCTACAAAGCCTTCATGCCGCTGATTGCTGCTTTGCCGCTGATTTACTTCGCACAGTTTACCCAAGCAAGAACAACCATAACTCTTCCCTTCGTAGGCATGATAGACTTCGGTGTGCTCTACTTCTACCTCATAATTCCCCTAATCGTCATGATAGTAACCAACACCGTGAACCAACTCGGCGGCTTAAACGGGTTAGAATCCCTATGTCCCGCCATAGTTATTGCGGGTTTGATGGTTTTCTCTCCGAATTGGCTGCTGATGGTGGGACCCCTGCTGTTCTGGCTAGTGCTTGCAACTCTAAACCTGTCAGGAAAAATCTTTGTCGGCAACACGGGCTCCTTCGCCATAGGCATGACCATCGCGGCTTTTGCCATCCTCTCCGACATGAAAGTCAACCTCATCATCTCCATAATACCCTTCATATTCAACTCGTCAATCATTCTGCTTTCAGTTTTCTTCACTCGTAAAAAGGCTTCAGTTAGTTTTGACGGAAAAAAACTATGCTCAGACAGCATGCGAAGCTTGGTTACCGCAATAACTTATCATCGCCCGATGAGTGAGCGGTGGGTTGTTGCGATAATCGCCTTTATTGTTGTGATTTTTACTCTGTTGGGTTTGCTTCTGCAAGTAATGTCCTAAGTTACGTTCGGCCTCAAAGTAGGTAGTTGTAGACCGTGTTTAGGTCGTTATTCACGACTAAGCATTAATTTTAAAATTGACAGCGTTGTTCGCCTTTAAATAAGGGAGGGGAGGTCACCGCTGAGACATCGCGTGACTAAGCGCCCAGAAAACTAGCTAACCGCGTCATCCCAATAATCTCCTCGAAGTTCAGTCCCAACGCATCGAGTACCTGATCGAACGTAGCCTGCAAATAGGCAACATATTTATCCACATCAATTTCGTTACGTGAAGCTAACTCAACAGGTTTAACGCCTGAGTTGTCTTCCGCTGAACTGCCGCGTGACGATGACTTGATAACTTTTACGAAACTAATCTGGTCGCCTGCGCGGATTTCTTTGCCGTTGTGCTGCAAAATTCTGGCGGCTTTAACATGTTGGGGAGTAGTTTTTGTGTAACTTGCCAGTTCATCGCCCAAGACCATGTGGAAGGCGAGTTCGCTGTTGTCTTTCCATTCGCGGCGTTTCAGTGTGTTGTAGCGGTCGCGCACGATGTTTGCGATGTCTTTTTTGGCTTTCTCGAAGTCCTCGGGGTTCTTGACTTGGGCAAGCCGGGTCTTCATCTGGTTAAACGCTTCCTTGATGAACAGCGGAATATGCTTCTTTTTGCCCGTTAACCCCTTCACATCCACAGTGCCATCCTCCAGCACTCCGAGATAGTTCTTTTTGCGGCTGCTGAAAACTGCGTAGCGGTAGGTTTTTTCCATGTCTATGCCCATGCCCAGCTCGTGTTCGGTGTAGTGGATTACGTCTTCAATCTGTTCTTTGCTGGGGTTTTTGAGGAAAACGCTGTCGGTGTCGCCGTAGAGTACCTGTACGCCCACGGATTTGGCGTGGCTAAGTATCTGGGTGATGCTGTAGCGACCGATGGCTGCGGTGGCTTCCGCGACTGGGGGGCAGTAGAGGTCAAAGCTGTCCGCGCCGAATACGCCGTAGCTCGCGTTCAAAATGACTTTGAGCGCTCCCTGAGCGATGCCATACCAACTCCGCAACTCAGGCGGCAACGACTTGTCTTTGGCGCGGCTCTTATACCATCGCACACGCAAATCCCGAAGTGAACCAATCAGCAGGCTTTCCAGCGCGCGTTTTTCTGTGCATACCCAGTGCTGGGTGTCGGGGATTGTGTGTCCTTTGCAGCCGGGGTGGTTGCAGCAGATGGACTGGTAGCCCAAGTTCCAGACTTTAATGATGCTGGGGTATAGGCTGGGAAAGTCCATAACCGCCACGTTAAAGTGCACGCCGGGCGTGGGTTCGACGACGATGGCCCCTTTGTATTTTTTGCCCTTAATGACCGCTGTTGTGCTGGTTTTGCCTTTTTTGGTAAGGATGTCTTCGGCGTTGGGGATGAGAAGGTGTTTTTTGCGGTGTTCGCGCTGCATGAAGTTGCGGATCCAGCGGCTGACGCCCTGTCGGCTGACGTCTTCCATGGGCATGCTGGCGATTCTGGTTAGAACCAGCATCAGCTTCATGGCGGAGTCGTTGTCGTGGCTGGTCAATTTGTACGTGATTTCTGAGTCTCGGAAGCAGTAGGCGATGAGTTCGCTCTGGTTGAGGTCGCCGAAGTCTTTGTCGAGGTGAATTTTCTGTGTGCCAATCAACGCGCAGCCGACATCGTCGAGGCTGACGTCTTTGTATTTGCCGCCGTAAGCGTAAATCTGCACGCTACGGTTGAAGAAGAACTTGTAGAGGTCAATGTGGATTCCGTAGCGCAGTAGGCAGACGCGTTTGCCGATTTCGATTGGGATATCTCGTTTGGTGAAGCCGAGGTTGGCTGCTCGGTGGGCGAGGTATCGGAGGTCAAAGTCGTCGCCGTTAAAAGTTAAGATAAAGGGGAAATCGTTTAGGACGCCGAAGATTTTTCTGAGGAGTTTTTCTTCGTTTTCGCAGAACTCAACTTCGATGCCTGCTGTGAGTTTGGGGTCTCCTTCAACCATGCCGTCGCGTTTTAGGACGAGGACTTTTTTGTCGCCGTCACTGCTATAGACGGAGCAAGCCATAACGGGGCAGGCGCCTTCACGCGCGTCGGGCACACGGTTAGCTAGTGGCGAGTAAACTTCGATGTCTATGGCTGCCCTTCGGAACTGGGGCGCAGGGTACTCAAGCAGTTCAGCCCACATCTCAGCGTATTCCCGTTCCTCTTTGGTGCAGTCTTTGAAGATTTCTCGGATTTTGGTGAGGTTCTCGGCTGCCGTGTTATCTACGACTGGACGGAGGTCACCGTTTTTTACCTCATAAATCATCCCCGGAAGCAGTTCTTGGTCGTAGATGTAGGATTGGTAGTACTTGATTTTGGATTCCCAAATCTTGGTGTTGCTGTCGCCGATGCGGGTGCCTAAGGCTTTTACGTGGTCTTCGGGGATGATGTCTCGGATGGTGCCTGTGGCTCTGCCGCCGATTGCCAAGGGGTCTTTGGCTACTATTTTAGTAATTTGGATTATTTTGTCGTTGAGTGGGTCGAAGCGTTCTTCGGGCTGGAAGCTGTCGAAGCCCTCGTGACTTGTTATGCGCCCGAATCTTTCCAATTCCTCAACAGTCAAGTTAGTTATACAGTACGGTAAATGCCCTGTATTATCGTACCAGAAGTAGAGTTGCCCCGACAAGGGCTCATAGAGCTTCACAACCGCCTTTTTCTGTCTACCATCATACGACGCTGAAACAAAATACGACGGCGGAAGGTTCTGGGGTGCAATTGGCGGTAGAACTCGGGGTGTGCGTTCCCGCTTTTTTGGTTCAGCCTCTTGAACTGCAACAGTGGGCTGCGGTGTGGGGGGCGCTTGGGTTTGTGGCGCTGCCGCCTGCTGGGGTGGTGCTTTGGCTGTTTTGGGTGTTCCCCAGTATGTGTCTAAGCTTTGTTGCGGCATCCTCTCTCTGAACCTTCGCTCCCACTATGGTGTAACGGCACTAAAATCTTTACCGCAACACAACTTCGAAACCCTTGTTGACAAACAGCAACCTAACTGAAGCCTCTTTTTAGACTGCAAAAAGCCTATTTGATGAACTCAAGGATTCTATCCCAAGATTTTTGGGCATCTTTCGGTTTCTTGGTACGCTGAAAATGGAAGCACACGACATTTAGGTCTTGGCAGCTAATCAGGTTCCGCTTTAAGTCATCCACAAACAGCACCCTGCCCCCGACAGTTTTCGTGACGTAATCCACCTGTGCTCTCTTGCTGGGAAACCTGTCCCGGGTAACAACCTCTTTAACGTAGCTGCTTAGTTCCTGTTGGTTGAGGAAGACTTGGATTACTTTGGCTGTCTGCATGGAAACAACGTAGACTGGGACTTGCTTTTCTTGGAGGCTTTTTAGAAATTCAGCTATGAAAGGGACTGCTTGGGTTTTTTTGAGGGCTTCTAATTCGATGTTTTCGATTTCGGCGCTGACTTTCTGGTAGATTGGAACCCCAAAGTTGGCTTCATAGAAAGTCAGGAGGCTTTTAATGTCTTGACCCGCTATTTTTGAAATTTTCCGTATAACATCGTTCCAGTCAACTTCCAAGTTGGCTATTACGCCGTCGAAGTCCAATGCGACCGCAGAGATTTTTACACTACTCGCCATGTCTGGTCCTCGTGTTCAAGCATAACGCCTGCATCCAGCTGCCGCACTAAGAGGTAATTGTCTGGGAAGAGGTCGTGGGTGGGTAAGGTGCCGTCTGTTTCGCCTTCCAATGCCAGTTTGAGGTATTGGTAGGTTAAGTTTAGTTCGGGTTTGTTGAAGGCTTTTGCGAAAGCGTACCCCCAGAGTGGTGCGGTGGTGTGCCATTTGCCGTCCACTTCAGTCACGACGCAGTTGCCTTTGGAGTCTTCCTTTATGTCGGTTGAATAGAAGCCGTGCGGTTGGGGGTCGAGGGCTTTGACTGAGTCTACGCCGACGCGGTCAATTTTCTCGTCCATCACCGTGCGGGCGATGGTTGGGGTGCCCGTGATACCTGAGAGTGAGATGTGTTTGAGGAAATACTCAAGCCGTTCTCGACAGTAAGAAGTTACCAATTTGCCTTTGTACCAGAGTGAGTCAAACGCTAAATCTCTTCCACACAGAAACTCTTGAGCCACAAAATCCGAGACCTTGCATCTGCCCTGTGACGTGTTAAGTTCCACCCAGTGCCGCGCCTGCTCAACGTTTTCCATTTTCAAGCCGAGTCTGCCGCCTGCGCCCCGCCTTGCCCTAATCCACAGCGGGCTCCCGATTTTCTTGAAAGCTTTTTCCACGTCTGCGAAGGTGTTGACTTCGACGGTTCTGGGCACCCTGACGCCTTTTTTGTGCAGGGCGTTGTGGATGAGGAGTTTGTCTGGCATGATGGCGGTGGGTTTGGGGAGGTAGGTTTTGACGTTTTCGAATTGCTTTAGGTTTTCTGCGACGATTTGGGCTTCGCTGCTCGGGTGGGGATGGAGGAATTCGATGTTGTGGGTTTGGATGATTTTTTGCAGGAGTGGAATGAAGGTGGGGTCGTCGTGTCGGGGTGAGTGGTAGTGGGCGTCGGAGTCGGGGAAGTTGAGGAAATGCGGGTTGTGGTCGGTGCATGCGATGAAGGGTTTGAGTTTTTTTTGTTGTTCTGCCAGTCGGAGTGCGCGGATGAAGCTTATGCCGCCTGAGCCGCCTGCCCCAGTTACCAAAATGTTGGTCATCGCTGTGTTGCCTCTTGTACCTGTTTAAAGGCTTGTCTTCCAGTTAAAAACGTTATATCCCTGCTGATGAGTTGCTCGATTAGTTGGGGGTATACTCTGCCGCCTCGCATCATGACTGCGTTGTCATGCCATAGTAGTGTTTGGATTTCTGCGCCTGACTCATAAAGCTGGTCTACGGTTTTAACGATGAAGGGCACGATAGTCTCTTCGGTTTGCCCCATGTAAGTAAACAGGTAAGCATCCATAAACGTGATTGGAAACACCACCACCCCGTTTCTGGTAAGGTGCCCCGTGTTTCTGGAGTCAATACGGTGCTTATCAAACGAGATGGATGAATCGTACTTTATGCCTGCTTTTGCGAAGTTTGGGTAAGTGTTGTCGCAGATTTTTAGGCAGTGAATCCTGCAGCCATCGATTTGGGTTCCCGCGGCTTTCTCGATGAGCGCTTTTTCTCTGTCCACATCTTGCTGCATGGCGGTGTTGTTGGCGTGCAACCCCACTTCCCAGCCATGCGCCAAGAGGTCGCGTATGGTTTGGCTGTACTCGCCCACTTCGCATCCGTCGTCATAGACGGGTCTAAAAAAGAAGGTTGATTTAACCCCGAATTTCTCTTCAATTTCCCTGACCCTAGGAACGCCGAAGTAGGGGTTGAAGTCTTCGGTTTGGACTTTCTGGATGATTTCAGGCGAAAACCTGTCCTGCCTTGCCAAAACGTGTGCTTTGCCGGGGCCCCTAAATGGCCAGTCAACGTCGTGGGTAAGGATGAGTTTGCGTTGACTTTTAGGTGTTGGCTTCACTGCGGGGGTCTCCAGAGGTTCTATTTTGGTTTGGGCTAAATAAACTTGCTCAAAAACCGAATAGAGGTATCCCTACAGAAATCGGTATTTTCCGCCTAAACTTGGGCTTATTCGGTGTATAGGCCGTTGAGTGCGTCATGGACCGATTTGAGTTGTGATCCATGCTTTTTGCGTCGGTGGCTGTCTACTTCTTTTTTGGTGTCGAAGATTTTGCCACATTCAGCACACATGTATTGCCCCGCGCGGGTTTGGGGTGTCACTCGGCGCTTGACCATTTGACTTGAATTCATCCTTAAGTCTCCTCTGAATAGAAAAAGAAAAGTTGGATAAGCTGATGTGTGCGGCTATTTTTGTACGCACTTATCTTTCTGTGCGTTCCCTGTCTTCCTCACCGAGTTCGCGGGCGCGTGAGCCGCCTTTTTTGCCTGCTTCCTGAACCGTCATCTTACCCTTATCCCACTCCATATCCATGTCTTTTCGTCTTCTGGACAAATACTTCACCTCCCACTTGGAGTCTGCCCCAGAACACAACTCCTCTAGCACAATTGAAAAATTGATAAAGCTATGTGGCTGTTTACATGCAGTTACAGTGGCGCGTGTTGAATTGCTTATTTAGGGCGATGCATTTGGTTGGAGTGTGAACTGATTTGTTGCGGGAAGCTTGGACAATCGCTATAGAAACTTTGAGTTGGATGGAACTACGCCGCCTAAACGAACGCTCAGCGCTGGTGCGTACAACTAAGCAGCTGGGCATAAGCAACCCGCAGGCCATGCGCCTCGCATACGGCTTAGTCGTTGAAACCACAAGGCGCAAAAACCTCATCGACAAACTCGTCAACACGGTGGTGGCACCCAAAAAAATAGGCGAATACAACCAAGGCATCCAAGCGTTTCTGCGCCTCTACGTTTACCAGACGCGCGTCGCTAAAAACTGGGGCAAAATCCACCTTAAAGAAGCCGAATCCATCGCAAGTTTGGGCAGAGCGATTTTGGGCTGGGAAGTTATGCGCGAAGTGGAGCCGTTTTTGGGTTTTCTGTTAACGCGGCAGCTTGCACCCATCCTCGAAGCCGCCAGCGAAACCGAGCGCGTTGCCCTTGAAACTTTCCACCCAACCTGGTTCGTTGAATACCTCACCAAACTCTTCGGCAAAGAAGAAGCCACCGCTTTCTTCAAAGGCAGCCTCAACCCCCCGCCCACCTACATCCGAGTAAACACCCTTGCCGCTTCCGAAGAGGAAATCGTGACTAAGCTGGCCACGGAAGGCACAAAACTCGAAAAAGTCGAACTCCTAAAATACACTTATAAAGTTTTGGAGCTTAAAGCGCCCCTTAACACGTCGCCAAGCCTCAAAAAGGGCTTGTTTTATGTGCAGGATAAAGCCAGCTGCTTTGCCACCCAAGCCGCAAACCCCGCTCCGAACAGCACCGTCTTCGACATCTGCGCGGCTCCAGGCGCCAAAACCACCTTCATCGCCCAACTCATGAGCAACCAAGGCACCATTATCTCGGTGGATTTCTCAGCCAAACGCATGTGCACTTGGCAGAAGGAGACCGCTCGGATGGACACAAAAATTGCTGACCCACTGGTCGCTGACGCACGGGTTTCGGTGCCCCTGGTCGGAGAAGCTGATTTGCTCGTCTTAGACCCGCCATGCACCAGTTCAGGCGTCTTCGCCAAGCAACCCTCCGCGAAGTGGCGCCTCAGCCCAAAATCCATCCAAAACATGAGTGAAATCCAGCTGCAGATGATTAACAACTGCGCCGACAAAGTCAAACCCGGCGGCATCTTAGCTTACTCCACCTGCAGCATCACGCTGGAAGAAAACGAAGGCGTGATCGAGCAGTTTCTAAAAGCCCACCCCGACTTCAAGCTGGTGGAGGTTGAACCCAAAATCGGCGTCCCAGGCTTAAACGGCTTAACCCAATGCCAACGCCTCTATCCACACGTACATAGCTGCAACGGCTTCTTCATAGCAAAACTACAAAAAGGCTAAACTTTAGGAAAATGAATTATTTGGTTTGCACAAGTTTAGGTTTGAATGAAATAGACAACCGCCCCTACATTCATCTTTTCGGTTACAATTCAACGTGCAAAGTTGGGTTACCCTTTTTCTATAGTCGGCAAATTTATTGTTCCAAATGTTTGAGAGAGTTTCCTTTTCGAGACTGAACGTGTACCTATTATCATTTGCGAATGAGCAAGGTTTTACCTCTAAAGCCTCGTTGATGTATATTGAAAAGAACCCGCACTCGCATGAGTCTAGAAATCGACAATCCACTTTTGTTTCGGTAATTAACAGAGGCACAAAACAAGCATCAAACCCAATATGAAGCTTTGACTTTTTCTGGTCAACCAAGTGTAAAAATCGTGCCATTTCATCGTTGCGTGTTAGGTTGTTTTCTTTTTTAGCTCTGCCTATGGTTTTGTGAGTAAGAAAAACTACGGCATTAACGCCATTAAGTGCGCTGTCCCAACGCCCATTTAATATTTCAATTGCCTCTTTCAGCGATTTGTTTGTCAAGAGAAAATGTATATTGGTTCTCAATTGCGATTCTAAAAATGGTTGGACATTTTTCTTGATGAACTCTAACTCCAGTGAAGCCATCGAAATAGCTATCGCTCCGCAAGTTTTTCTAAAAACTTCACGTGTCTCATCGCTAACAGCTGTTGCATTTGTTGTAAGATTAGGGATAATTTTGTATTTTCGAGTTTCTAATAGCAGTTTTTCTAGTTGGGGGTGCTCTGTTGGTTCACCACCACCTAAAGCTATTTGGAAGACAGGTCCATATTCTTGTGATGTCAATTGTTCTAAAACAAATTTGTAGGCATCAATATCCATAATTTTTCCTTTAGGCGTACTGTCTCTATAACAGAAATCGCATCCTTTACTACAACTGTTTGAAATTGAAATATCTGCCAGTTCCGGAAAAGGTGCTAACGCTGGGTTTTCTTGAAAAGTTTTTCCCCATCTAAAAGTGATCCCTTTTTCGTAAAGTCCTAAAAAATTATACTCAGGACTATGTCTCCTGAGTGTTTTTTCAGAAATGCTAAATGACATTAATACGACTCTATTAACGTAGCTGCAAAAACGCCTAGTTTAGAGATTTTTCCATTTAGGATATACTCTCCGTATATGTAGGCTATCAGGTCCTCATCAGACAACGTTTGAAAGTTAACTCTCGTATTCTGACCATTTGTTAAAGTATCGCCAGTATCAAACTTTACTGTTTTTGCATAGAGTTCTTCACCGTTAATTGTTACGCTGTTCTCCAGTTGCGATAATCTCTTTTAACTTTTCATAAACCGCGGATTCTTCTGAATTTCTTTGAACAAACCAATCTTTCATGTGATCGGCGAGGTCCTTTTTCATTGTAAGTATATAACTCACCGAACTGCTATTAGTGACAAAGTCAGATCGTATTTTCAACCAGTACACCGATTGCTTAGTTCCTGCGTCTTAAATATAATACTTTTGCATTGTTACGGTGTTGATTTAAAGGCTGAAATCGACTAGTGTTCTCTGTGGCGTCTCTTTACTATATAGCGGATACGTCACCTTGGAGCCCTCTACATGCGCCAGTTCGTTTAGTTGGTGGGTTATGGTGTCGGTTTTGCTTATGATATGCAGCACCCGCACATGCCGCGCAACAAGGGCGTCAGAAAGCAGGATTCGGTGGCATTTCCATGGTAGCGCCTCCGCGCACATGAGGGTAAGGCGGTTTTCCCGTGCCAACGCCATCACCTTAAGCAACGCCTCAGAGAACTCTTTGGTCTGCATGTAGTCGGCGTAGCCGCGGAAGCTGGCGTTTTCCAAGGCGAGGTTGATGCTGTTGCGGTTGGGGTGCCGTAAGCCGCCGATTTCGGGCAGATGAATGTATTTGACGTCGAGGGGTTTGAGGTGGTCGGGGAGGGCTTCTTTGTTGAATTGGGGGTTGTGGCGGCTGTGGGGGGCGGTTCGCACGTCTATGAGGAGGGTGATTTGGTAGGTTTGGAGTAGCTCGGTGAATTCTTCTAAGGTGCGGGTTGAGTGCCCGATGGTGAAAACTGTCAGTTCGATTTCTTTGCTCAAACCTAACCCTCAACAGAGACTATTGCGTCGTGGATATAAGAATCAAGCTGAAACCAGCATATTTGGCGCCTAATATCCAACCTATGCACAGCACCTAGAGGGGATAGCGCCGCACCAACATATTTGCCGCCTATTAGAGGTTCTATGCACAGACCTATAGAGGGATAGAGCTCTGCGGCGAAACCGTACGCTTAACGCAACACGAAGTTACCTGCCCCAAGAACCTGACCTTTTAGCCTTTAAATAGGGATAGGGGTTCGCTTCAGAGCAACAAAACCCTGTTCAATGCCTCTAAATAAGGGACGTATAGAAGGAAATTATAGCAAAATTAAATAAACAAAGTGAAGGGGGAAGGGTTTAGGCTTTTTTGGCTGCCTCAAGGTCTTTCTTGAGTGTCTCTGCCTTGTCGCATCTTTCCCATGGGAACTCAACGTCGTCTCGTCCGAAGTGACCGAAGCACGCGGTTTTCTTGTAAATTGGTCGTAGCAGGTTGAGTGTGTCGATGATTCCGCGTGGTTTCATGTTGAAGTTCTTCTTGACTAATTCCAAGATTTGCTCGTCTGGAATTTTGCCTGTTTCGTATGTGTTGACGAGAACGCTGATTGGTTCAGCGACGCCGATGGCATAGCTGATTTGGACTTCACATTGGTCTGCTAAGCCGGCTGCCACCACGTTTTTGGCGATGTAGCGTGCCATGTAGCATCCGCTGCGGTCAACTTTGGATGGGTCTTTGCCGCTGAAGCATCCGCCTCCGTGGCTGCCGACGCCTCCGTAAGTGTCTACGATGATTTTGCGACCAGTTAAGCCAGAGTCTGCGAGTGTGCCGCCGATGACGAATCTGCCTGTACCGTTGATGACGTAATTCACGTCTGGAGAGAGCAGGTTTGCGGGGATAACGTACTTGATTACTTTCTCGATGATCTGCTGCTTTAGCACCGTATCTTCCACGGAGCCATTATTTTGAGCGGCGATGACCACGGTTTTAACGCATTTCGGTTTACCGCCTTCGTATTCAACAGTAACTTGGGATTTGCAGTCAGGACGCAGATAGGGCATCGTGCCGTCGTGGCGGAGTTGCGCCAGACGTTTAACAAGCCTATGAGAAAGCAGAATCGGCAAGGGCATAAGCTCTTTGGTTTCGTTACTTGCGTAACCGAAAACCATGCCTTGGTCGCCTGCGCCCTGCTCTTTACCGTTAGTTGCATCGACACCCATGGCGATGTCGGGTGACTGCTCAGTTAAAGAAACCAAGATGCCACAGGTTTCCCAGTCCAAACCATCTTTGGCGTTGTCAAAGCCGATTTCTCTTAGGGTTTGACGAACGATGGTTGGGATGTTAATGTAAGCGCATGTTGTGATTTGACCTGTAATCATAACTGTGCCCTGCATGACGAGGGTTTCGCAGTCAACGCGCGCTTTGGGATCCTTGGCGAATATTGCGTCTAGGACGCTGTCAGAGATTTGGTCGGCGACTTTGTCTGGGTGGCCTTCTCCGACGGATTCGGATGTGAACAAATATTTTCCGTTTCGTTTCATGGAGTTCTCTCTTCCGTTTACAAGTTTTGTTAGGCATAGCTTACTCGGAGTTTTTCTTATATGGCTTTCTGAATAAAATATTCCAAACAGAATATGAAAACAGCCGCTTATTCACCTACCACGTAAGGGTTTAAAAGCCAAAACCCCCACAAAAACAATGCTGACACACCATGAAACAAGTAGTAACAAGCCCAGATGCACCTAAACCAGTAGGACCATACAGCCAAGCCATCCAAGCAGGCAGCACACTCTACATATCAGGCCAACTCGCCATAAACCCAAAAGACAACAAACTAATAGAAGCAGACATCACCGCCCAGACAAGACAGGTAATGCAAAACATCCAAGCCATCCTTGCAGCAGCCAACTTTAGCCTAAAAGACATCGTCCAAACAACCGTTTACCTCTCCTCCATGACGCATTTCAGCGACTTCAACAAGGAATATGCAAAATACTTCCCAGAGGCACCCCCAGCACGCCAAACTGTTGCCTGTGAACTTAAAGCAGGAGCGCTGGTTGAGGTTTCAGCGGTAGCTTGCAAGATAGGCAGCAGTCGCAGCTTCGATAAGTTATAAGTATCTAGTTGATGCTAAATATCAGGTGGAATCAACATGGCGACATCGTTGAAAAAGTTCATGCAACAGCTCTCAGGCAAAAAAGCCCCTGGACCCTCAACGAGTTTCACTATATTCCATGTGTTCTACGCACTTCAACTTCTGTCGAAGAAACCCATCGGCCGAAACAAGCTTGCCGAGCAATTAAACGTAGGCGACGGCGCAATCCGAACCATCATCAGCCGACTCCGCGAAGCAGACCTGATAACTGCATCGAAGGCGGGTTGCGAATTAACGGAAAAAGGCAAGAACATTTGGCGCCAATTCGAAGAGATTTTCCCCAGAGAGATAGATTTCGGGAAGTCAGAGTTGAATCCAAACGAGTATAACTATGCCTTTTTAGTGAAGAACTGCGGAGAAAAGGTCGGTTCAGGTATAAACCAGCGTGACGCCGCCATAATTGCTGGTGCACGTAAAGCCTTCGTAATGGTTTATCGAAATGGACGTTTGAGAATTGAGTCTGTCGTGGATGACATGGAAAAACAGTATCCAAAAACCACCAAACAGATGATAGAGCAGTTGCAGCCGCAAGAAAACGATGCCATTGTGGTTGCGTCGGCGGAGTCTGTTCTTAGAGCGAAGCGGGGTGCATTTGCAGCCAGTTGGTCACTAATCAGCGCTTAGGTTGTGTATTTTTCGCCGTAGTTTAAGATGCGTTCAAGGGTAGTGTTGATGTTGACCATGCCCTCGTTTGTTTTTGAGGATGTGGGCATCAATAGGAATTTCATGCCTAGTTTGTTGATTGCTTGCATCATGTTTTGGCTGAATATGCGTTTGGTGTCTTCCCGTTTGGATTGGAGGGCGTCTTCTAGCGCCATCGAGTTCGCTGACCACGAGGCAACTTCTTGAGCATTCTTTTTTGGCACCAAGTCAACTTTTGAGAGTACATGCAGCTGTGGCTGGAAGAAGCGGTTGTAGACTGCTGCGGAGAGGAACATGTTTGAAACGTAATTGAATGGGTTTACACAGAAGACTGCATCGAAGAGGTAGATGAGCGCTTTTGGTTCTCTGGTTAATTCATTGACTATGTATGGTCCAGAGGCGCGGAACGCGAAAAGCTCCATCTGACCCGGTGTGTCGACTAATACGAGGTCAGCGTGGGCTTCGTCTATGTCGCGGGTTAGGTTTTCGATTTCGTCCGCAATCAAATCCGCAGCCATAATCAGGGCACCGTTGGGGCCGAGGTTGTATTTCTCCATCAAGTTACCGACATCCACATAGTTGCGGACATCCACGTCCGGTTGATAGGGTAATTTGAGTGCGCCGGGGTCAAGGTTGACGATTGCTACGTCTTGCTTGCTCATTTTGAGCCACTCTGCAAACGCTGCAGTGAAAAGGGATTTGCCGCTGCCCGCGGTTCCAATGATAAATACTAGGGGCACAGATGTCGTCTCCGTTTACGAGTGCAACGATAAAAGTAATGAACCTTTCGACCCAAGCACGGTAGCTCAGCTTGTTGTTGCTCTGCAGCTACCTCCCCCTATATCAGTAGATCAAAAATTAGCTGTTCTGCTTGCGGATTGCTCCACAACCAGTCTGCAACGCGACACACATTCCAGAGTCAAAAAGCAGTCGTCTACGCAAGCGGCTGGAAGAAGATGAAATAAGAGGGGCCCACGGCAACAACTAAAATAAAAAAAGCCTTGCGCTTCACTTCAGCCACATATATTATGCCCAGAAGCTCTTGGAGTACTCGCCTAAAACGCCTTCATAGATGCGTTTGGTGTCCTGCGCGATTTTTGCCCAATCATACTTTTCTTGTACTCGGCGGTAAGCGTTTTCACGCAGGTACTTGGCGTAGGCTTCGTCTTTGAGGACTTTGGTTATGCCCCAAGCCAGCGAGTCAGGGTTGTTTGAATAGACCTTTACGCCTGTCTTGTCGTGTTCGATGATTTCTGAGAGGCCGCCTGTGTCTGAGGCAACTACGGGGCTTTTCGCCGCCATAGCCTCCAATGCCACGATGCCAAACGGCTCAAACAGCGACGGCACAACCGACACGTCCGCGCATTTCTGCAGCCTAAACAGAGTTGCTTCATCCATGAAGCCTTCAAAGAGCACCTTATGCTCCAACCCCATACTCCGCACGATATTGAGGAGTTGCTCTTTCATGTAGCCGCTGCCGACGATTATGAATTTAGCGTTAACTTCGCTCAGTATTTTTGGTACGGCATTTATGAGGATGTGGATGCCTTTCTCGTAAACCAATCTGCCGACGTAGAGGACGATTTTTTCTTCAGGCAAAGCAAACTTGCCCCGGAAATCGGAAGGCACATCAACGTCGTAGTTCTGTGGGTTAACTCCGTTTGGTACCATCACCATCTTGTCGTTAGGTAACCCGAAAACGTATTTGACATGGTTTATCATGTAGTCGCTGCAGCAGATAACTTTCCACGCCTCATAGGTGAGCCACGCTTCAGTTTCGTGAATCATCTTCTCCGCTGTGGTGTGCAAACCGTCGCGTCTTCCCATCTCAGTCGAATGCATCGTCACCAAAAGCGGCTTACGGAAAATATGCTTCAACCCTATGCCTGCGTCAGCCACCAGCCAATCATGCGCGTGGATAACGTCGATTTTGCTGGAGATTTTCTTCATAAGCGCCGCGGTTTCTCTCTGCATATTCATGTTCATCAAGTAAACCCAAGTGGCGAAGTCAGGCGAGGGGTTCTTGTAGGAATCGATCCGATAGACTTCAACGCCATCGATGACTTCATGTGCTGGGGCACCGGGGAAATCGCAGGTTACAACGTAGACTTTGACGTCTTGCTTTGCGAGGTGCTTGCTTAGGAAATAGATGTGGGGGGATATGCCTCCGATGACTCTGGGCGGATACTCCCAGCTCAGCATAAGCACGGATAGTTTATGTGGCATTCTTCTTCGCCTCCGCGACGGTGCTGTACACTTTTAGGAATCCATTTTTCCCTGAATCCATGTTAGTCGGGATAACCGAAATTTTTTCGGCTGGCACCTGATAGATTCGGGCAACTTCCTCTTTCATCCACTCTGACTTCACAGTTACCGACTGAGCTTCATAGAAGCCAAGCCACTCTATGCTTTTGATTGCCAAGTTGTAGGATGAATTCGCAGTGGGCGACCGATGATCCTCTAAACTTTCAACCGAATAAACAAACGGGATGCCTAAACCGTTTTTGAGGGCAACCGCCGCGGGGATAAAGTGCCAGTCGAAAACGTTGATGAGGTCGATTTTTTTGCCTGAACTGTAGTAAATGTTTGCTGCGGCGCGTTCAACCTCTTGGTTCAACGTTAGTACCCATGTTAGGACGCCTATGTGGGTCTTCACTGGGTTAGTTACTCGGGCGGTTTTGACGCCGCTGGGTTCCTGTGTTTCACCCATCAAGCGGTCGTCATAAGTCACTACATTAACGTCTACTTTGTTTGCGGCAAGACCTGTTGCTAATGCCTTAACGTACTCGGCAAGTTGACCCACCACTCGAGGCGGATACTCCCAAGAAAAAACGATGGCACGCAACATAACCTTTCACTACGTAAACAGTGAGCAGACCTTGATTATTCCTCGTCCATTTAGGTAGTAACGTTTCTTGCCTTCGTTATCGATGAAGCTTTCAGCGAATCCTTCCGATTTGTAGCGGTCTAGGATATCTTCGATTTCGACTTGGTCCCTCTGCAAAAGCCTCGCCACTTCCTCACCTCGCCGCGCTAAATCAGCAGCGGTAGCGCAGAGGTTATGGAGGGTTTGCAGGACTTTATCGGGAAACGGCAGTTCTTCTCTCATATCTATATCTCCGTGTCACCAAATAGTACAGTGAATCATCTTATAAACCGTTTCAGCTACGTAAGCTTGGTTGCATCAGTGACTTCTTTGCTTTGAGTGACAAAGCGTTTCTTGACGGCGTCTATGAGAGCTTTTCGCAGTTTCGCCCCTTTCTCTGTCTTCAGTGCTTTAATGCTGGTTGCCAATGTGAGGTCTTTAAGCGAATGCCGTGCCCAACTCTCAAAGTCGCCGTTGCCCACATGGAACTCTAGTGCTTCGGGTTCAACGATTTTGAGTGCTTTCAAGAACCCTTTTAGGCTCCACGCTGAAACGCCCGTGTAGAACTCTTTTCCGTTGCCTGTGTGGAACAGGAAAGGCTCATTAGCCGTCAAAATTGATAGCCGAAGTCTCGCCTCAAAATCGTTAATCAACGTCTGGGCTGCCACGAAGGCGTCCATGGGGGACTCGTATGGGCTAAAGTAGGAGTGGACTTCGCCTGGTCCCCCACCTGCAGTGAACATGTAATAGAGGTGGTCGCTTGTCTGGAAGTCCCGCCAAAGCCGCATAAACTCGTTGTCGTCTGCTTCTTTGATTAGTGGTTCGAGTCTGCGCAGAGTCGTGTAATACGCCCACTGCATGACATTGCCCAGCCAGCCTGACTGGTCACGCTGGATATCAGCCCAAGAAACCGTGCCCTGCGATTCAGGCACATCAACCTCGCCAGCCGAGGCGTGCTTATCGATGACTTCTGAGGGCGTCACCATCTGTAGGTGGTCATACTTCAATATGTAGTCTGGGAGGTGTTGGAGGAAGCTGTGAATGCCCGTCTCGGGCCAATGGTGCTCGCCGAAGGTTTCGTAGTCGGGGAAGATGTTAATGACTTCACCTTTAGTCGTGGCGAGCCAGCCTGCGTATTTGTCAGCGGTTAAGGGCCACTCAGGCCACCACCGAGCCGAAAAACGGAAGCCAACATCGTCAGTTAACTTGTAATTGCGCAGAAGCACACGAATTTTCTTTGAGCCTTTAGGGGTGTAAATATAGTTGGGGGATTTTTCGCCCAGAATCTTCTCCACGCCCTCGGTATAGATGCCCCGATACCCCATATCTTCAACCGTTTTGGCGATGGTGTTGTTATAGAGTAATTCGGTGTTCTCAAAAACGGTTGGGGTGTAGCCGAGGAGGTCTGTGACGGTTTGCTTATGCAGCTGCGCTTGGGCGATGAATTCTTCTTTTTCGGGGTAAAGGCTGGCGATGGAGTGGTAGTATGTTTGGTTGAGGAATTCTACGCGTCCAGAGGCGGCGAGTTGACGGAAGGATTCCAGCAGGTCTTTGTCGAACATTTCGCATTGCTCTAAAAAGACTCCTGAGAGGCTGAAGGAGAATTTGGCTTGTTTTTTGCTGTGCTTGTGTCGGTCTATTGTGTCTAGAATGATTTGGTTTGAGGGGAAGTAGCATTTGCGTGCGGCGCGTTTGAAGATTTCTTTGTCGACTTCGTTGTCGAAGTAGTAGTTGAAGAGTTCTTCTTTAGTTTGGCGCCGAAACACTTTGCCTTCCCAAAACAGGTTCCGCCGCAGTCGATGTGGCTGGTGGACTTCAAACACAAACACAATATCCGTCATAAAGTGCCCTCTTAATCATTCAATACAAAGAAGGTGGGTATTTAATTTGTTGCCTCTATGAGCCCTTGCATCTAGTAGCTGTCTATCTTGTGGAACACTTTTGGAATTGAAAAAGCTTTAATGTCCATACTGAGCATTGTATTTGAGCGGTTGAGGCAGACAGCATGCTATTCGGGCAGATGAGGCAGAATGCCTGACGGTAAAGAAGAAATCTACTCCATCATGTTCACGTCACTTAAGCATCCAGCACGCCGAAAAATACTCCGCGTACTGGCAGATAAACCGTTGGCGTTCTCTGAAATGCTTGAGCTACTGGGCATATCCAGCTCCAACTTGACCTATCACCTCGAAAACTTGGGTGAACTAGTTTCTAAAGACGAAAACGGCGTCTACCGCCTGTCAACGTTTGGGCAAGCCTCTGTTAACACCATGAAAATTGTTGAGGAAGCCCCCCAGATTCAACCCAAAAAAGGCAACCATGTAACACGGAAATGGCGCGTAATGACAGTTGCTCTTCTTATCGGGTTAATTGTCTGTGCGAGTGTCATTGCAGTAGAGTTTGGTACAGTAACCCAAGCCATTAGCGAACGAGACTCTATAAAGTCGGATTATAATCAACTGCTATCTTGGACTAGCACAACCAACGACGCCATCGATTTTCTACAAAGTGTAGTGCAAATAGATACTTCAAAGTATCAAGCAACACTGCTAAGCCGAACAGTGGAAACCCGTAAAGATTTAGGCGGAATATCTGAGGAAGTAATGCGTTACTCACTAACAAGCACCGGCAGCGGTTCCGCAAGCAGATTAAACATTATCTTTAATTTCCGTAACTGCGAATTCTACCGCTACCAACTCACAGTTGAAGAGGGGTCACCAATTTACGCTGAAGCACAGTCGCCTTTCGTTTTGGATGCAGCCAAAAACATAGTTGACAGACTGCAAAATTACGGCACAGGTTCCTATTTGGCTAACATGAGCCAGCTTATGTCTCGGGCGAGCAACTCAGATCATATAGAAATCAAAGAAGGCAACATCAAATTGACCGCAACCGTTGCCGGCGACAAAGGAGACGTTCTAATGGAATACACCGAAAAAGATGTTGACTTCTCAGTTAAGAGCTTAGAGTTAATCTTCGAAAACAACGTATTGAAGCAGTTGACTGACGGCTGGAACTTATTTACCATCGGAAGCACAGATGCCAAGATTTCAAGTGAACGCGCCGTAACACTAGCACGTAGCGCCCTCAACGGTTACACATGGACATACAACGGTATAGTAGTTTCCAGCTTCCAATTTAACCCTGAACCCGCCTCAGTCATTTTCCATCCAACCACCAAAAACGACTTAGCACTATACCCCCAGTGGACAGTTACCTTCTACCTAGACAAAGTGTACGCGGGCAACATTTACATGATTTCTGTTCCAGTTTGGGCGGACACAGGCGAAATTGGGCAGATAGAGCCGCGCAACAGTCCCCAGACCATAAACAGCTGAACACTCACACTTTTCCCCTTTTATATACAGTAGATCAAAAATTTTTATCGGAATAGCGCTGTAACCAGCTTTGGTAACTGAAATGACTAGCTACAGCACTATCCCTAAACGAAAAGATAAGCTAAAGGCTTACTTATATTTTAAACAAACAAT
>JAMDCQ010000003.1 GCA_023488905.1 Candidatus Bathyarchaeota archaeon | reverse complement strand
AGCTTCAAAGCCTATGCATCACCCCCCAAACTCAAACTAAAGGAGAAGGCCTAAGATGGCACAACAGGAAGAACTAATCCATAAAGTGGTAGATGAAATATCATTCGGACTAATCTCACCCAAAGACTTACGTAAACAATCCGTCGTAGAAATCCAAACCCCCGACACCTACGACGAAGACGGCGCACCCATCACCGCAGGCCTCATGGATGGCCGCTTAGGCACCCTTGAACCACGCCAACGCTGCAAAACCTGCGGCAACACCGCCATACGCTGCCCCGGACACTTCGGCCACATCGAACTCGCAGTCCCAATCGTCCACATCGAATTCACCAAAATCATCTTCGACATGCTCAAATCCACCTGCCGCACATGCGGACGCATCCTCCTAAGCGAGGACGCCTCAAAGAAGGCACGGCAAAGAATCGAGCGCTTCAACGAACTCTTAGGCAACATTCCAGACGAAGTTTACAAAGAAATCATGGCGGACATCAAAGCCAAACAGTGTCCCTACTGCGCTGCAGCACAATTCAAAATCACCTTTGAGAAGCCAACTAAATTCATTGAGCAAACCGAAGCAGGCTCCGAGCCACTTACACCGAGCATGATCCGTGAAAGGCTTGAGCGTATCAGTGATGAGGACCTTGAGATTTTGGGTTTCAACCCCAAAGTTGCACGCCCAGAATGGATGGTTCTTCAAGTTTTGCCTGTTCCGCCAGTTTATGTGCGTCCCTCAATCACTTTGGAGTCAGGTATCAGAAGTGAAGACGACTTAACTCACAAACTCGTCGACATCATTCGAATCAACCAACGCCTCAAAGAGAACATGGAAGCAGGCGCACCAACTCTCATCATACAAGACCTCTCCGAACTATTGCAGTACCACGTTACCACCTACTTCAACAACGAAGCCTCAGGCATCCCACCCGCACGCCACCGTAGCGGCAGAGCACTCAAAACCCTCAGCCAACGCTTGAAGGGTAAAGAAGGCCGTTTCCGAAGCAACCTCTCCGGCAAACGTGTCGACTTCAGCGCC
This sequence comes from Candidatus Bathyarchaeota archaeon, assembly GCA_023488905.1. GTDB lineage: Archaea > Thermoproteota > Bathyarchaeia > Bathyarchaeales > Bathycorpusculaceae > Bathycorpusculum. Next base: position 126,791 of record JAMDCQ010000003.1, on the reverse strand, counting down.
CGCACCGTCATTTCACCTGACCCTAACCTTGACATTAACGAGGTCGGTGTGCCACGCGACGTCGCCATGAGACTCAGTGTTCCAGAGAAAGTAACCGCATGGAACATAGAGGAAATGAAGAAACTCGTCGTTAACGGACCCGAAACCTACCCCGGAGCACTCTACATTATCCGCCCAGACGGCAAACGTATCCGACTGGAATTCGTCGTGGACCGCACAAAAATCGCGGAAGCCGTCGAATTAGGCTTCATAGTTGAACGCCACCTCAAAAACGGCGACATCGCAATCTTCAACCGCCAGCCCTCACTTCACCGCATGTCCATCATGGCCCACTACGTCCGTGTCTTGCCGTACAAGACTTTCCGTATGCACCTCTGTGTCTGCCCACCCTACAACGCAGACTTCGACGGCGACGAAATGAACCTTCACGTTCCACAGAGCGAAGAAGCCCGCACCGAATCGCTTCTGCTCATGCAGGTCCAAGACCAGATTCTCTCACCCAGATTCGGCGGACCCATCATCGGCGCCATCAGAGACTTCATCACCAGTGCATACTACTTTACCAAGAGAGGCAGCTACCTAACCCGCGGGCAACTTGACCGCATACTAACTACAACCAATTACAGAGGCGACTTGCCTGAACCCGAAATCACAGAACCGCAACCCCTGTGGTCAGGCAAACAAATTTTCAGCCTATTCCTACCAAAAACCCTCAACTACGTATTAAAAGCCAACATCTGTCAAGGCTGCACAAAATGCGAAGAAGAAGAATGCAAACACGACGCCTACGTAGTCGTCCGCAACGGGCAACTCGTTTCAGGTATAATTGACCGCCGCTCAATTGGCTCTGAGCAATCTGAAAGCTTGCTTCACAGAATCATCAAAGACTACGGTACACAGGCAGGCAGAGAATTCCTCAACAACATCACACACATGCTAAAAACCTTCATCTCACTAAGAGGCTTCAGCTACACCTACGACCAACTTGTCCTCTCACCTAAAGCACGCAACCGCATGGCAAAAACCATGGAGCGTACACAGAAGAAAATCGACGAGCACATCATCAACTACCAAAACGGCACCCTTCCCCGTCTGCCCGGTCAAACCATGGAAGAGTCCTTCGAAATTTACGTCATGCATGAACTCTCCATAGCCAGAGACGAATCAGGTAAAATCGCAGACGACGACTTCACATTGGAAAACGCAGGCATCGTTATGACTCGAACTGGCGCCAGAGGCTCCAGTCTAAACATCGGTCAGATGGCAGCTTGTGTTGGTCAACAGTCAGTCCGAGGCAAACGTATCCTCAGAGGCTACGCTGGACGCGCACTACCCCACTTTACACCAAACGACCCTCGCCCAAGAGCACGAGGTTTCGTCTACAACAGCTACCAAACAGGTCTCGACGCAATCGAATTCTTCTTCCACGCTATGGGTGGCAGAGAAGGTCTAGTCGACACAGCCGTCCGTACCCAGCAAAGCGGTTACATGCAGCGCAGACTCATCAACGCCTTAGAGCACATCAGACTGGAATACGACAGCACCGTCCGCGACAGTGCAGGTGACATCATCCAGTTCCGCTACGGCGAAGACGGAGTTGACCCAGCAAAAAGCGACCACGGCAAAGCCGTCAACGTCATCCGACTCATCGAGCAAGTTAAACTCGGCGAACAAAAACGAGCTGAACCCGCATCACCTGACTTCATCAAGAAACAACTCAAAGACGTAGAGGACCAAATCACCCCTATCCTGCTAAACCAGCTTAAACAGAATCTAACCAAGGCCAAACTCAGCAGCAAAGGCGTAGAAAAAGCCGTAACCGTAACCGCAGAGCAATACAAACGCGCACTGATGGAACCCGGTGAGGCAGTGGGCATCGTCGCAGCCCAGTCAATCGGCGAACCCGGCACACAGATGACTCTTAGAACCTTCCACTATGCAGGTGTCAAAGAACAAAACGTCACCTTAGGCTTACCACGACTCATCGAAATCGTGGACGCACGCAGAATCCCATCAACCCCGATTCAGACCATCTATCTGATGGGCGACCACGGCAAGAGCAAAGAAGCAGCCGTAGAAGTAGCCCGCAACATTATCTACACCTCAGTTGAGAACTTAGCCTCAGCAATCTATGAAGATCCAGTTCGCGAAGAAATCATCATCGAACTCAACAAGCAAATGATGGACGACCGCAACATAACTATGGATGAACTTAAAGCGAAACTTGAACTCCAAAACGCAACTGTCACAGTTACCGACACCACAGTGGAAATTAAACCCAAGAAAGCCGAACAAATAAAACGCATGCTCACCAAAGTGCCTGGATTCCAAGTTAAAGGTGTCCCAGACATCAAACGCGTCCTCGTAACAGAGGAAAGCGGCGAGTGGGTCATCCGCACCGACGGCTCAAACCTCAGCAAAGTCCTCGAAGTCGAAGGCGTAGACACTTCACGCACAACCACCAACAACATCCACGAAATCGCCAAGACACTCGGCGTCGAAGCCTCACGCAACGCATTAGTTCACGAAGCTAAAGGTGTACTCGAAGACCAAGGCTTAGACGTAGACGTCCGCCACGTTATGCTCGTAGCTGACATGATGACCACCACTGGTGATGTGCAGCAAATCGGTCGCCATGGAATCAGCGGCAAAAAAGCCAGTGTACTTGCGCGCGCCGCATTCGAAATCACAGTCCCCAACATCGTTGAAGCAGCCGTCAAAGGAGAAAGCGATCCTTTGGCTGGAGTAACAGAAAACGTTATAGTTGGGCAATCAATACCAATCGGCACAGGCTTAGTTGAACTCTACATGTCAACTTTCGAACGTCAAGATAAAGATGGAGGAAAAACAGAACAATGATAGACATAGATAAGGCATTAGCGTCAGCAGTGAAAACAGGTAAGGTATCCTTTGGATCCAATGTTGCATTGCAGAACGCCAAAACCGGCAAGGCTAAAATGATTGTTTTAGCTTCAAACTGTCCACAAGACATAAAAGAACAAATCGAATACTATGGAGAAATCTCTAAAGTCCCCGTGATAACATACAAAGGTGGCTCAATGGATCTAGCGGAAGTCTGCGGCAAACTCTTCATTATCTCTGCAATGTGCATTCGCGAAACAGGGGATTCAGAAATTCTCAAGATAATCGATCAACAATAAAAATAAATAATGGAGGAAAAAAAATCACAACTGGCATAAAAATCACCTGCGACGAAATGCGCTACATAGCTCTCTTTGAAAGCATAAGCGGCGCCAGCGTGAAAGACTGCATCATCGACGAAGAACAAGAACGAGCAATATTCATCGTCAACCAAGGCCAAGTAGGCGTAGCAATCGGCAAAGGCGGACGCAACATCCACACCCTCGAACGCATGACCGGCAAAAAACACGAAATCATCGAATACAGCGAAGACCCAGTAACATTCATGAAAAACGCTCTCAAACCAGCCACAGTCCGCGAAATCCGCGTCAGCGAACGCACCGACGGCAAAAAAATGGCAGTCATCACCGTAAACCCCAAAGACAAGGGCGTCGCAATAGGTAAAAACGGCAAGAACGCAGAACGTTTGCGCTTTTTAGCAAAGCGATACTTCGACATCCAGAACGTAAGCATCACCTAAGCTCAGTCCGCAGTGTCGGCTGACTAGGCGATGAACCGTTGCTGTTCATCGATAATGTGAATTCTACCCTTTCACAGGTTGCTTTCTGAACTTTTTGGCTCCAGCGGGGCTTGTTTAGAAACCTTGACTAAGCTTAGTCAATAAACCTGTACAAGAAGTCTTTTATTTTAAACTTTATTTGCTTGCTATTGGTGAGATTGAGTGAAACATAATGGCGGCTTAGTTGTTGTTGCTGTTTTATCTTTTACTTTAATATTTTTCAATTTCTACATCTGCGGAGACTCAAAGGCATCAAACGACCTATCTTACTCAAGTGATTGGCCTATGTTCCGCCAAAACCAGCAGCACACGGGGACCTCCACTTTCCCGCCCGCCAACGGTAGCTTACTCTGGGTCTACAACACTGGCGACAAAATCCGCTCCTCAGCCGCAGTAGTTAACGGTGTCGTCTATGATGCCTCAAACAACGGTTACCTCTACGCGCTAAACGCCACCACAGGCAACTGCATTTGGCAGTACAACAGCCGCAGCCAAATCGAATCGTCCCCAGCTGTCTATGATGGCATTGTCTACATTGGTATCTTGTGGGATGGCGGCAACGGCTACGTTGATGCTGTGAACGCCACAACTGGCGCATTAATCTGGCGTTATGCAACCAACAGCGGTATCGAATCTTCCCCTGCAGTCGTGGATGGAGTCGTCTACATAGGCTCCTATTCAGGGAACGTCTACGCTCTAGATGCATCCAATGGGCGACAGATTTGGTCTTACCGTACCGGGGGCTTTGTCTTCTCATCTCCCGCAGTAGTGAACGGTGTGGTCTATGTGGGTTCAAACGATAGCAACGTTTACGCTTTAAACGCAGCAAGCGGCGCATGCAACTGGGTTTTTCGCAGCGATGGAGCGGTTTATGCATCTCCTTCAGTCGTAAACGACGTCGTATACGTCAATTCTGACAATGGCATCGTTTACGCTATAAACGCTAATGATGGCTCAACAATTTGGAGCACCAACATTGGCGCCGGTGACCACGCTGACGGCTCTCCCGCTGTGTCCGACGGCATAGTTTATGTTGGTACACGCAACGGCTTCTATGCCCTAAATGCGGCTGGCGGCTCACAGATTTGGTTCTTCGCTTCCCCCTATTCAGCGCGACAATACACTGGCTATGTCTACTCGTCGCCTGCAGTAACCGGCGGTGTTGTCTACTTTGGGTCATCTGACAGCTATGTATTCGCTTTGGATGCTTACAATGGCTCACTGATTTGGTCTTACTTGACTGGCGGCTTTCTATTCTCATCGCCAACAGTTGTCAACGGCGCAGTCTATATCGGCTCTTTCGACGGCAAAATCTACGCATTGGGCGGTAACGCACCCCCGAAAGCGCCCCCTCCAACACCTCAACCCGCTGCTTCTTCCTCAGCCACCCCCACCCCGACTCCGACAGCAACTCCCCAACCATCCGCTACCCCCACGTCAACTCCCACATCAACTCCTCAACCCACCTCAACCCTAACTGCTAACCCCACGCCAACACCTGCCCCAACTCTAAATGCTGTAATGCCTCCGTCTACGCCGACGGCTGTTGAAGTAAATCAGATTCAAACAAAAGACTGGCTGACGCTGGGGGCTCTTATCATAGCCTCTCTGGTCGTCTTTGCTGCCTCGTCTCAGATTTTCAAGACCCACGTTTAGTGGCTATAAGGTGCGGTCAGGGCTTATTTTTTGGGCTCTGATGCACCGTCTCCATATGCATAGTCAATTCTTCTTTGGTGTTGAAGACTTTGCCGCAGGTTGAACACACAAACTTTAGGGTGTTGTATGGCGGGGACGGCAGTGTAGGGGGTTCAGGGGGTGGCATCGGTGGCGGCGCTGTAACGTTGCTTTTTGATGGTTCGAGCGGTTTTTTGGGGTACGGATAGTCTGGTTCAGACACTTTTTGCACCAAGATAGTTGGGCGTTGCTGGTTTTCATAAGGGTTTGTGGTATCAAAAATGTAGCAACAATAAGCGGGGCCCCATACCCCTCTATAGTTTCTGCAACGAGTTTCTAATATGCCCCAAATATGCTTGTTAGGTGGGTCTGGATTCGTAGACGACGACGGCGTCTGCTTTAATCTGCATCATCAAATCGTGTCCTTCCACGATCTTTCGGAGTCCACCCATGGTGTCTCTGGAAAAGTTTGCTTTTATGTTGATGTGATATCCTTGGTAGTGAGGGTAGATGGCTTTTTGGGGAATTAATGTGATTGTTGCTCCATCTAGCCCTGGGCATCTGTCAACGATTTCTCGGAGCAGGATGGCGATTTCAGCGAATTTCATAATCCTATTCCGCTGCTTTATCCATAAAAATGTTTAGGGCGAAAACAGCTATATGTCCACGCAGTGATGTTCAAAAACTGAATTGCACCCAAAAATAATCTGTTACTTAATTGTTTTCTTAAAAAACCAGGCGCTGACTAAATGATTCATTCTCCTCTTAGGGCTGAAGAAAACATCACAAACCTGTCAAATTGTTTTAATAATACCCTCCATCCATAGTTTTGCGTTCTAAAGAGAAGAGAAAGTTAATGCTGATTCAGGAACTTATCGTTGAAAACTTTATGAGCTACGAATACGCCCGCGTTCCCTTCAAACAGGGCGTTAACGTAATTGGGGGTCCAAATGGCGCGGGAAAATCCTCCCTGTTGCTTGCGATTTCGGTGGGGCTGGGGCAAACCAGCACCGAGCGCAGCCGAAAACTCAGCGACCTCATCCGCTGGGGACAAGACCAAGCCCGCGTAACCCTCATTTTGGACAACAGCAAACAGGGCAACCGACGCCCCGAGTCCAAATACAACAAAGACCAACTCTTCCTAACCCGAGTACTGCGGCGTGACGGGAAATACTTTTTTGAACTCGAAAACCGCGTCGCCACCAAACAAGACATCGAGCGGCTACTGGGCAAATTCGGCGTAGACCCAGACAACATGCTAATCATCATGCACCAAAACATGGTTGAACAGTTCACCGTTCTCAGCAACCTCGACAAACTCCGCATGGTCGAAGAAGCCGTCGGGCTCGAACCATTCCGCAACAATGTGGTGCAAGCCAAAACCAAGCTCACCCGCATCCTTACCCAGGAGGAATCGGTGGGCAAGCTCCTTGAGCAGGCGCAGCAGACGCTGAATTATTGGCGGGAGCAGTACGAGAAGTTCCAAGAGAAAAAGCAGCTCCAGCTTAAGAGGCGGTTTTTGGATCGGGAGTTGGCTTGGGCTGAGGTTGAACGCCGCGAAGCCATCGTGAAGGCGTTGCAGGCCAATTTTAATAAGACTCAGCAGGTGCTGGGCAAAATCGAAGACGAGCGGCAGGCGATTATCGGCGAGTTGGATGGGCAGCAGAGCCAGCAGAGGGGACTCCGAGGCGAAATCAAAGTCGTTTTCGATGAGCGTTTGGATTTGGAGCGTAAAATCGCCCAGAACCAATCCGCCCTGTCGTTGATTGAGCAGCTTTTGGGTGAAGCTGAAATCCTCGAATCACTCCCCGACAAAAGCCAGTTCAAGCTGCTCCGAACCGAAAGCCTAAGAGAAATGCTTGACGTCTCCCAGCAGCAAATCCAGAAAGCCACCGCCCAAATAGGCGCCAATCAGGCTAAGCTGCAGACACTTGAAGAATCCACCGAAAAAATCTCCAACCAAGCACTGGATAAACGAGTTACTCTGGCACTACTTGACTTTAAGCGTGACCGCGCCGTCAAAGAACAGGAAAACATAGAGAAAACCATCAAGGAAGCCCAAGAAAACCTCAACACCGCCCTCGCCAAAGCGCAAGAGTCAGGCGAACGCATCGCCGTCCTCAAATCCGCGGGGGAAATTCAGGAGGAGATGGGGCAAACCGACGGCCACCTAGCCGCGTTGGCAACGGTTTCGGAGGAGATTGAGCGGCAGTATGAATCCTACTCGAAGCTGTATTTGGAGCTAAAAGAGAAAGCGCAGCTAGTTGCCGAGAACCGCGAGAAAACCCTTGAAGAAGTCAAAACCCGCCTGGCAGCCTGGCGTACAGTCATGGAGGACCTTCTTAGCCGCGTCAACACCGAGTATCAGCGCATCATGAGCCAAACGCTGGCAACAGGCGAAGTCCAGCTTTCCAACCCACAGGACATTGAAACGGCGGGGCTGGAGATTTATGTGGGCTTCAAAGGCAGCAAACCCGTCGCGCTGGATGCTTACACGCAGAGCGGCGGCGAGCGTACCACTGCAACCATGGGTTTCCTTTTGGCGTTGCAGCAGCATGTGCGTAGCCCCTTCCGTGCAGTAGACGAATACGACATTCACATGGACCCCAAAAACCGCGAAATGATCGCCAAAGTCTTGGTCGCCATGATAAAAGACGCCGCAGCACAGTACGTCGTTATCACCCCGAGCCAAATCACCTTCGCCCAGCAAGACGCCAACGTCATAGCCGTCCAGAACCTCGAAGGCAAAAGCGTAGTCCGTGAGGTAGCCAAATGACCCCGCACGCTGAAGAGAAGAAACTGGGCAAAGAACGCTTACAGCGAATCATCGAAATGTGCGTCGCCATCGAGAGCCGCCAAGTAGACCCATTCACTTTGAACGTGGACGACATAATCGCCATCGTAAAGCAGTATTTCCCGCATTGGAACCACCCCGACGAACTCCGACTGGACGCTGAAGCGCTCCACCACCTCGCCTCAGTCATCAAAATGCAGAGCGAATGGGTAAAACAGCGCTCCACCTCGCTCTACACTGACCCGTTTCTGCTTGAAGAGAAAATTCGCCAAACCAGCAAAGAAGGCATGGTCGAAGTCTTCGCCTCCGCATGGACGCCGCTGGTGGAGTTTGAGCAGCTCAGCCTCAGCAGCCTCGCGCAGGGGTTGCTATATTGGGAAGCGCTGGCTCCACTGGGGGACAGATGGAAAGACATCGATGTCTCCGCCGTCGAAATGGGCATGGTCAGCCGCGAAGAGATGGTTAAAGCCCGCGTCCTGGGCAACAGGGAATTCGGGGAAGAACTCGAATGCTACTGGGCTGAACTCAAACAGAAAGCCGCATCAACTGGCAAAATCCCATATTGGGACTTCATCGGCGCAGAATCTTACGAGGAAACCGTGCAACGCGCTTTCCTCACCAGTTTCTTGGTCACTTACGGTTATGCGACGCTGGAAATCGACCGCTTAGAAGAAACCGTCACCATCCTGCCCTACATCAAGCGCCGCGAGGAGCCGCTCTCGGTGCAGTCCACATCGGTCCCCATCGCCGTATCCGTTGAAGATTGGCAAAAATGGAAACAGGGAAAACAACCATGAGCGCAAAACGCAAAGGCCTCTATGCCGCCAAAGTCAAAAAAGCCACCCAGATGCTCTTCTACAAACGCCACGCTAAACCCGGCGTGAAAGGTTGGGAACTCCACAAGGCGCTGGGCGCAGATTACCCCAAGGTGCTGGATGTTTTGGATGATTATTTGAAGCCGCTGGATATGCAGGTCAAAACTGTCTTCGAAGAGGAGAAGACGCCTGAGAAACCCACCGTTGAGGAACTCGACAAAGCCCGCTTCTTTGTAGCGCTCCGCGATGTCGTAACCAAAGACAAGTTGATGGGTTGGCGCGTAGATGACCTTGCGGGCTTAGCCATAACCATAAGCTACATAATCAGCAACAAGGGGCAAGCCACACGCAAAGACGTCGAAAAGCTGCTGGGCGAAAAAATCGCCAACTGGAAAGTCGGCTTAAACCTCGACCGCTACATCCGCCACGGCTACCTGTCGCAAGATGAGAAGGGCCTGCTGTTCTTGGATTGGCGCACACGCGCAGAAGTAGACCAAAAGAAGCTAATTGATATGTTGTTGTCAGCGGAGAAACAGAAAGCCGAAACCACTGAGGTACAATCACCGCAGGAACCTATGGCGCAAGAAGAAGAGTAACCTATTTTTCTTGACTCGTTTCCAAGACATAATCGCCGCTACAGTTAAGCCGATTGCTGCAACCGAAATCGCGGCAACTGGCCAGACAAGAGCTTGGTCGACAGTGAATTCTGCCGTTTCAGCTCCGACTTCCCCAAATACGTCACAGGCATAAACAGTAACATTATGAAGCCCCACTGCCAAACCTTCCAGCGTAGAGTTCCCCGTGATAGTTACGTTTTCGCCGCCATCTACACTGTACTTTATCCATTGCGCTGGTTTGCTTAACGAAAAGTTCAGTGAAACGCTCCCTGAGTAGGATTGGTTTTGTATGTTTAGCAACGTGACTTCTGGGGTTCCCCATGGATACATGAGCGGGTAATGGTCGATGCTTACGACGTTGGGATATTCTTTGGTTGTGTACCCTCCCCTTGTTATTGTGTAAGGTGTGTCGCCGATTCCAGTTTTGTCAACTTCTAAAACGTCAGGGTACTTTATCGAATAGTTAGCCCAGTAGTTGCCGACGGCTCCATTATCCCAGACGCTGCTTGAAAAGAATTCTGGGTAATCCGTCAGGTAAAAATTGTTCTGGTAAAACCTGTTACCAATAGAATCTGAGCCGACGAAGACTCCTGTTATGTTATTTTTTGTTATCAGGTTATTGTTCCCTTGAGAAATTGCTATGCCAGCGTTGCTTTGAGTTATTGTGTTATAGTCGCCTAGTACGCGGATGTCTTTATCCGTTGTGACATTGACGATTTGGCAATTAGAACTGAATTGAAGATTGATTGTGTTAACGTTGTTGGCGAATACCTCAACATTTTTTACTACCACATCATGTGCATCTACCACGTTTACACCTACATCCATGTAATACGCTGGGTATCCATCGATACTTTCCGCTTTTTCTACTGCAACGTTCACCACGTGGTCTGCCCCGTCGAAAACTATGTTACTGCACAAAATTTCGACTGAATACTCCAGTATAATGTCTGCTGTAAGTGTATAGGTGTTTCCTGTGCGGTTTATGTAGGACGTTTGAGGCGTGACGCTGCCGTCGTTGTTGATGGTTATTTTAGGCAAATGCAGTTGTGTGTAGGGGTTTGCCTCTGCGTTTTCTACAAGTATTAACCCAGTAGTTATTGAGATCAGAAGGCCAAAAACCAATGATGCACCTAAAATTTTTGTCCTCAACTATCTCGCCTCAGTCTATCGCTACGCCTAAAGAACCTGTCGCTTTAAGAGCGTTTTCGTCAAGAAACATTGACTAATCAGCTGGATAGCTGCGGTTCAACTTGAGGAAAACCCCACAACCAACCCGCAAGCAATGCATCCCAAGCGTAGAAAACAAGACAGACAAAACCGCCAAGCCCGCTGGAAGAAGATGAAATAAGAGGGGTCCACAGCAACTTCTAAAACAAAAAACAAAACACCCCCATGACCTGCCAATTAGGGAAAATTACCGACTATGTCTGGGATACTGCCTGTGCAATCATTAGCGCCGCCGCCCTCAAATCAAGCTTAGCTGTGTTTAGGATTATGTCGTAGTTTGTGGGGTCTTCCCAGTCGATGCAGTAGAAGCGCTGCAGGTATTCGGCTGTGGCTTTGTCGTTTTCTTCAACCAGCCTCTGCGCCTCTTGCTGAGTTAGCCCTTCACTCTGCTTGACCCTCTCAACCCTGACCGCTTTAGGCGCAACAATCCGCACATGCAACACGCCCAGCTTATGCTTGAGTATCGCTTGCCCGCCTCTGCCGACGATTATGGTTTTGCCTCTGCTGGCGAGGTTGTTGATGACGGTTTGGATTGTGCTTAGGCAGTGTTCTTCTTCGAGGGTTTTTCTTATGTGGGCGTTGTCTTTTATGGTGAAGGATTGCTTGGCGGGTTTCTTTCGTAGCAGCATCTTGTCCACCAATGTCTGCACTTTGTATGTGTCCTCACAGAAATCCACGATGTCTTCCTCTGAGACTCCGACTTCTCTGCCCACCTCCACCATCAAGGTTTTGTCGAAGTAGGACCAGCCTAGAAGTTTGGCGACTTCCCGTGCGATTTCGTCTCCGCCGCTGCCAACCTGCCTCGAAACCGTAATAACACTGGGCACAGCAAGCTCCGCATGCAGTTTTGGTGCAGCCTGCAGGATTTGGGCGATGGCTCCATAATCAGGATCACCCACCGCGTCTTGAGCAACCCATCGATAAGCCACCACGCCGCCCTCGTCAAGCACAAACACCGCCCGCTTAGGCGCATCCAACCCGTATGCGTGGGCAACTTCGCCTCTGGAGTCGCTTAGGATGGGGAAGTGTAAGCGGTGTTTTTCGGCTAGGCGCTTGTTTGCTGCGGGGGATTTTGGGTCTATGCCGACGATTTGGGCTTTTAGGTTGGTGAGGCTGCTTGTGGCGTCTCGGAATTGGCAGAGTTCTTTGGTGGCGTTAGATGTGAACGCGTCAACACAGAAGAATAGTACAGCTTTTTGGGCGAGGAATTCTTTTAGGGTTCGGGCTCGGTTTTCTGTGTCTGGCAGGGTGAAGTTGGGTGCGTTTTCTCCAACTTGTACCATAAAAATGCTCCTAATAGAATAAGCGCTGTGCCTGTATAAAGAGCTAATGCCCTTTCAGTGGCTCTGAATTTTTTCTTTTTATAGGGGGAGGGGTCCTCTGTGAGAGCAACAAGCCCCTGCTATGCTTGCGGATACTGTTTTGTATGCGCCTTTAAATAGGGGGGTCTAGTAGAGAAATCGCAACTATCCCTTCACTTCTGATTGGTAAGCTACTGCTGCTTGTGGTGCAACCCACAACCAAACAGCAAACACACCCATCAGCCAATCAAAAAACAGGCGAAAAAACGCAGCCTGTTGGTTGTTGTTGTGTATAGGGGCTTCTCTGCAACAACAACTAATGAAAAAACAAAAACCCAACAAGGCAGATTTAACGCAGAAAAAACCTAAATCCCCTTCCAATAGTTTAGGCATTGCTTGATCTGTTTCGGCAAGTTTTATACCGTCACATCGCCAATACTGCTTTAGCGGCTGGTTAATGCATGGGTAACCGTGAAGAGGAAATCTACTCCATTATGTTCAAATCGCTCAAGCATCCTGTTAGGCGCCAAATTCTGCGGATGCTAAACGATAAGCCTCTTTCGTTTATGGAGATGGTGGAGCTCGTCGGCGTATCCAGTTCGCATTTAACTTATCATCTTGAGAGCCTCGGCGAATTAATCAGCAAAACAGGCGATGGTCAATATCAACTCTCGAGCTTCGGCAAAGCCACCGTCAGCGCCATGAAAGGCGTCCAAGAAGCCCCCGAACTCGAAACCAGACGCCCAAAAAAGATGACGCGCAAATGGAAAGCAGCCTTCGCCGCGTTGATGGTTTTGGTGTTGCTTCTCTCCAGCTTTGGCATCATCCAGTATATTGAGTTGTCGCGGTTGGCAGAGGAACAAAGCAACCTCGAAGCGGAGAACCAACATCTGCTCTCATGGGGAATCGGCACAAGCAAAGTCGCCGACTTTCTACGCAACGTAACCCAACTTGAAGCCAAACAATACAGAGTCACACTTTTGAGCAACACGTTGGAGTACAGGGAAGACTTCGATGTCGCCGAGGAAGTCCTCAAATATAGCCTCACAGCCGCAAACAGCGATTTGGAGGCGAGTTTCCGCTTCAGAGAGAACCGTCTCAGCCGCTACCAACTCACCACCTCAGCAGGCACACCCATCCTAACCCAAAACCCATCCAGCAGCGCACTTGACGCCGCCAAAGCAGCCCTCAACCGATACCAAACCTACTCTGGCGATGCATACCTCACCGAAATGAGCAACCTACTTGCAACAGTCAACCAAACCAGCGGAAACGTCACAACTGTGGTTTCGGACAGCATGAAACTCCAAATCACCATCCAAGGCAACGTAGCCGAATTTCTCTGGATGTACACCGAAGGCGGCATCGACTTCCCAGCCAAGAGTCTTCGAATGACCTTCGACAAAGGCGTCCTCACAGCGCTAACAGACGGATACTTCCTCTTCACTATCGGCAACACAAACCTAAACATAAACCAAAACCAAGCCATCGCCACCGCCAAAAACTACATAGCCGCCATGACTTGGACCTTAAACGGCACCCAAACCAGCGACTTCAACGCCCAAGATCTTGTGTCCGTGCAACTCCTGCCCCATCCACGCGGCAACTCCGTGGCGCTTGTCCCATACTGGTACGTAGTGATGCAGCTAGACAAAGCATATTCAGGTGGAATCAACATGGCGGCAGTTGGGGTTTGGGCGGACACGGGTGAAGTGGCGGATGTGCAACTGTTAAGCCGTTAAGGCGGCGACATAGCAGTTTATTGTCTCTTCATCTGCGAAAGCGGCGATTTTCATTCCGCTGCCCTCAAGCAAATCCATGAATTCCTCGAGCCGAAACGCCTTCTTCAGCCCAGTAACCACAATTTTGCCGCTGACTTGGACAACTCTTCGGAGTTCGCAGAGTGTTTGGGCTGGTTTGGGCATGTTCTGAAGCACCGTAAACCCAAAAACCCCGCCAAAAACGCCATCGCGGAAAGGCATATGGTCAGCATCCGCCTGCAAAACAAAAACATTCCCAAACGCCTTAGCTTGCTCATTGGCTTTTTTTAGCAACTTGAATGAAACATCTACGCCCACAACCATTTCCGCTTTTGATGCGACTTGGCTGAAGAACAATCCTGAACCGCACCCAACATCCAAGACCGTAGTGACCAAAACCTCAACGTTTTCAAACGTTTTTCTATATTTTCGCTGTTGCTCTTTTGAGTAGCGTTCATCATACATTTCTGCGGTGACGTCGTAGGCATGCATGACTTTGCGCTTGCTTGTCCAAGCCATAGGTGTGGTTCCTTCAAGAATTCTTATGTACCCAAGCTCCGCCATAAATACGTTGGCTGAACAAGTTTGCACTCACCTAAAAACAAAATCTCGGTCTTAACGTACCCGTCTTTGGCGGAAGCATCTGCCCTGATAGAGAAAGCTTTCGCCCAACGCAGAACGCTTGTGGTCGCAGGCAACTGCCACGTACACTATGCAGGCAGAGCAAACTCAACATTGGAGTACGGCGAACGCCTCTTAATCATAAAATCTGACGGTTCTCTGCTTGTTCATCGCCCAACTGGGTATGAACCTGTGAATTGGCAGCCTTCAGGCAGCGTCTTCCACGTCGAGGTCAAAGGCGAAAAGCTGGAAGTTCACGGTGTAAGACAGAAACCCAGAGAAACCGTCAAAGTTGATTTCACAGAAATCCTGATGGCTTCCGCCCTTAACTTGGCTGATTCGGGCGAGTTTCTGTTGCATGCAAGCGAAGACGATATGCATCGGGCAATCTTGCTCAAGCCGGAGCTGCTTGAAGAAGGATTCAAACCGATAAGCTGGGAAAAACATGTGGAACCTGGATTTGTGGACATCTACGGCGAAGACAAAGACGGCAAACTTGTCATAGTCGAAGTCAAACGCCGAACCGCATCAAAAGAAAACGTGTTGCAACTGGCAAAATACATCGAACCCATAAAAGCCAAGACCCGCCGCTCTGTCCGCGCCATTTTAGCTGCGCCAAGCCTCGCCAAAGACGTGCAACGGCTGCTGGTGTCGATGGGGTTGGAGTTTAAGGCAGTTGACCCCAAAAAATGCGCACAGGTACTACACAAAGCAAGCAACTCGAAGCTTGAATCGTTCTTCAAAGAAAATTAGCTCTAAGCATATGGAAAGTAAAACAGAAAGAAACAGGTCAGCGTGAAAGTAACTTGCTGAGCCAACTTTACTCTTTTGTGGTGTAGCCGTTTTCTTCAGGCACTAGCACTGCGGCTGCGACGGTTGTGGTCCAGAGTCCGTTTTTGTCGCCTGCTGCGGATTGGGTGGTGTTGTCGGTTTTGATGATTAAGCCGGTGGTTTTGAAGATTTTTTTGCGTTCATCCCAGGCGGTTTCGGGGTCGAATTGGATGCCCATGGTTGTTGCGAGCATGGTTGCAGCGAGGTCTTCTGCGTAGTCGCCTGCAGTTTCATCTGTTTGGCCGAAGCTGTGGTGCTCGCTGAGGTAGCCGTATTGGTTTTTGCCAGATGGTATAGCTACGCCGACGCTGGATGCGACTAGGCGGTGAGGTTCGTTGGTTGCGTTGCGTGCGATGACGACGAATGTGATTTCGCCGGGGTGGATCATTTTGAGGCCTTTTTCACGGCTGACGAGTTGGCAGCCTGGTGGGACGATGCTGGATACGCTGACTAGGTTGCACATTTGGATGCCTGCGTCGCGTAGTGCTAATTCAAAAGATTGGAGTTGTTCTTTGTGTTTGCCAACTCCTTTTGTGAAAAAGAAGTACTTCGGTATCATTTTGGTGTCGGAAAATATGGATTGCTGAATACATTTATTAGGCTTTTGTTTTGAAAGTCCAGTTCTTGGATTCATAGCAGTTTCTGGTTAACATTTTTTGGAGGCTAGAACTGTCAATATTTAATCCTTGAATTAACACATCTGCTAATTCAGATATGCTCTTTGCTGTCTTAACAGGAGTTCCTTTCTTTCCAACATAGAGAACTGCAAAAACCCACTCACTTTTAGTGCTCCTCTGGGTAACACTACTATAATAGCTAAAATCTGTAAATTAAGCAAGTTACATTTTCACTATACATTGCACAAAAAATAGTATTCTTTGCATCGTAGTGGTCTTTTGCCCCAAAATTGGGGTCAAAAATGAGCCAATTATATCACGCGGTAATGATAACCCTGCCAAAAGCCGAGTTACAGTATTCTCGCATGAAGGAATATTCGATGAGTGTACTGAGCCGGATACCTAAAGAAGAAATAATTGTAGCGTCTCATGTCCTGTGGGATAACAAATCGATTGCTGACCAAGTTGCTAAAGAGTCAATTCAAATAATTAATCAGACATACAAGAGGAAATTTTCTTTTTTCAACGGAAGAAAATCTAAGTGGGTTGTGGGTGGTTTGTTTTATCTGTTGGGTTATAGGTATGGTTCGGTTAAGAAGCAAGGTGAATTAGCTGATAAACTGGGCACTTCAGATACCACAATACGGGATTCTTATAGGTTATGGCTTAAGACTTTTCCAGACTTGTTTGTGGATGTTATCGGTAAAATGGCTAACGATCAGAACCTAAAGTACTTCGTATTGGTTGATCTAAAGAAAGAAGTAGTAGCGAAATAATTAGCGGATATTTTTTTCAATAACGCCACTTATTTTTTCCTCAAATGTAAATTGATCCTCAATTGACGTTAAGTCTGTTTTTTCCCAAACAAAACCAACCGAAATATCAATACAAGTTGTAGAAAAATTTTCCAAGATTGAGGTAATGCTTTGAATTATTTCTCCTTCTTTCCCTTTTGGGCAAAACGCAAGAAGGTTAAGATTGTGATCACCAAACGACCGCAGAAGCAGTCTAACATTTTTGTGAGCACTCAATAAACAACACGCTTTGTCTATGTCTGCCTGTGCAAGTTTAATCGATACACAGACGGGGGTAATCTCCAGTTGACCAAAATCGACATTACACCTGATTATGTTTTTTATTATGCCTTTTTTTTCTAAAGCTGCAATTCGACGGTACACAGTATTTCGTGTTACGTTACAACTGCGAGCTAAATCCTCATAAGAGCTAATGCCTACTGTTAACAATTGGAGAATCTTTTTATCTAAATCGTCCACTTTTTCACCTCTCCTTTACAAATTTATCGGGGCTGAACTTTCTCTATATGCTTTTCTTTGCAAGCGGTTTCCTAACAGCTTTCCACACAATAAAATCATCATTATTAAACTATAAAGCGTAGTTGGTGCAAAATGAACCAACAAGCTAGAAAATGTTAAGTAGTAAGAGGGTTAAACCAGTAGTTGAACGGGGCGGGCACGAATTATAGTTGAAAATGTAGATACCCTAATCGCACTCGGATTAAACGGTTCCCAAGCACGTGTGTTCCTTACCCTGTTGCAAATAGGTTGTTCCTCAATTCGAGAAATCTCGCAAAACTCGGGATTATCTAGACCGGAAGCATATCGGGCAATTCTAGTCCTTGAACACCTCGGAATTATTGAGCGAATAATATCCTCCCCAACAAAATACCGTCCTCTTCCGCTCCAAGATGCACTGCTCATTTTGTTCAAGCGTAAAGAAAAGGAAACTAACGAGTTACTCCAACGAACAATTGAACTATATGGAAAATGTAAGCAAATTGAAAAACCAGTGGATTCAAGCGAGCAAAATTACGCTTTCGTTTTAATTCCAGAAGGCGACGCGCTCACTCTCCGGCTACAGAAAGCAGTAGAAAAAACACAAAAAACCATAAACGTAATGTTATCCCAAAAACGACTTCTTCCTTGGTTGCTTAACGACGAAACAGTAGAGAACGCCCTCAAGAGGGGCATTATCGTGAGGGTTCTTACAGACCAATCAAATAGGCTAACAATGCCCAAGGATGTTATTGCGCTAGAGAAAAAACATTCCTTTGAAATCAGATACACAAAGATGCCTCTTTCAATATGTTTCCGAATCTACGATGGCAAAGAAGCGTTTCTAACAACTGCAACTTTCACTGATTGCAAGGAAACACCTATCGTGTGGTCAAACAATAGCAGTTTTGTGGAACTTGCACAGAACTACTTTGATGCCGCATGGTTTTCTGCTGTAGAACCAAAAGAGCAAGAGTTCAAACCTGATGCCCGACAGTTCGATTACTTGTTTGCCAACATGAATGATGGTTTTTCTTATAACAGAATTCTTTTTGATCCTGATGGGCATCCTAAAGATTTTGTAATCCTCTTTGCAAATGAACCTTTTCTTTCGATGCTTGGTTTAAATAAACAGGCATTGGGAAAAAGAGCAACAGAAGTATTTTTGGATATAGAAAAACAGCCTTCTTTGATGACTGCTCTATACAAAGTGGCCATCGGGATGGAAGCTAGACTTGAATACTACTCCAATATTCGCAATAGATGGTTTTCGTTTCTTGTGTATAGTCCAGAGAAGAGTTATTTCGTGCTAATGACTGAAGACGTAACCGAACGCAAAAAAGCAGAAGAAAAGTACCGTCAATTGTTTAATACTATTCCAAGTGGGGTAGCAGTTTACCAGGCGGTTGACGATGGGGTTGATTTTGTTTTTGTGGACATTAACCAGACTGCCGAGAAAATCGAGGGTTTATCCAAGGAAGAGATTCTTGGTAAACGGTTAACAAATGTTTTCCAAAGAGTTGACGATTTGGGTTTGCTTAGCGCTCTTCAACGTGTATATCAAACTGGGAAATCTGAATTTCTGCCAACAAGTCTATACCAGGGCAAACGGAATGTTAACTGGAGAGAAAACTGGGTTTACAAGCTTCCCAATGGCAATGTTGTCGCCGTTTATAATGATGTAACTGAACGTTTGAAATCTGAAAAGTCACTGCGTGACAGCGAGGCAAACTACCGAGAATTAATCAATTGCATGAATGATACAGTCTGGGTAATTGACTATAACTCAAAATTCATAGACGTTAACAACGCTGCAACAAAAACGTATGGTTACTCCCGCGAGGAACTGCTATCCATGGATGTTTTTGATTTAGACAAGAATCTTGGTCATCAAGAGATTCTCAAGATTTTCAAGGATACCATTGCTGAATCATCCAAAGTTTATGCAACTGTCTACACGACAAAAGATGGCCGCGGTATCCCTGTTGAAATTAGTCAAAGCCTCGTAATGTATCAAGGAAAACAAGCAATACTGAGTGTAGTTAGAGATGTAACGGAGCGTAAAAAATTAGCTGCCAGCATACAGGAAAAGATTCAATTAAATCAGGTGCTTTTGGATGCTTTTCCATGTGTTGCTCTTTTGCTTAAACCCAGCACCCGAGAGATAGTTGCTTCAAACATGAAAGCGGTTGAAGTTGGGGCCGTTCCTGGACAGACTTGTTTTACTACTTGGGGTCGGCGTGAATCGCCTTGTCCATGGTGTTTAGCGCCGAATTTGTGGGCGACGCAAAAGGCTCAGCATTTAGAGATTGAGTGGCTTGGCGTTGTTTGGGATGCTTATTGGGTGCCTGTTAGTGAAGACCTCTATATGCACTATGCTTTTGATATTACTGTCCAAAGAAAAGCTAAAATTAAACGATAAAAATAATCGATCTTTTGATTGGATAAGGGTAGTTGTAGCCCGTGTTTAGGTGGTAATACGACAGATGAAGCAAATTTACTGGGAACACGCGGGCTACAACTTTCCCCCACAAGCAAAGATTGACAGTAAATCGATTAAAACATTATGCACTCTTGCTTCAGGAGCTTTATTAGCTAACTAAGATTGTCACCTAATCATTCAACGGAACAACGGTGCATTTTTATCGTAAGCCTAAGAAGTTTGGGGTTGCCTTATATGGGCAAACGTCAAAAAACTGTTAGGTTTGCATGCAAACTTTAATGTTTCTGTTTAAGAATTAATATCTCCTTCAAAAAATGAGCATATACAGTTGAGGCAGCCACTGTGGTTCCAAATCAAAGTGTATTCAAAGACGAATCCAAACTCGACATAAACTACATACCGCAGAAGCTGCCGCACCGCGAAAAAGAACAACGCCTCCTCTCAGAATTCTTCAGCTTCATTCTGCGCTGCCCAGAGCGGATGGCGCAGCGGGTGATTTTGACAGGGGATGTGGGTACAGGAAAAACCGCGCTTGCTCAGCACTTCGGCGCAAACATAACCTCCGAAGCCAACAAACGCCGCATCAAATTCCGCTACGTCCACGTTAACTGCCGAGAGTTCCGCGGCAGTCTCCAAACGATTCTGCATCGGGCGGTCATGGCGTTTCGTCCCAATTATCCTGCGCGGGGTTACGGAGCCGAAGAAGTGTTGGCGGCGTTGATGCAGGTACTTGACGAGGAAGAGGCGACGATGATTTTGGCGCTGGACGAATTCGACAGCCTCATCGAAAAAGAAGGCTCCGACGCCGTTTACAAGTTAACCAGACTGCAGGAGATGCGACAGGGCAAACCTCAGCGGCTCTCATTCATCTTTATCATGCGTAACCTCGACGCCACAGCGCAACTGGACGAAAGCGCAAGGAGCACGCTGCAGCGAAGCATCATCAGTTTGACACGTTACGGCAAACCGCAGCTAATAGACATTCTAAGCGACCGTGTCGCGTTAGCGTTTGAGTTGGGCGCGGTTAGCGAGGACGTGGTGGATTTGGTTGCGGAGCTGGCGTATTCTGAAACGGGTAACGCACGCTTCGGTATCGAGTTGCTTTGGCGGGCGGGGAAGTATGCGGATGCAGAAAACGCGGGCGTGGTGGAGCCTGAATGCGTCCGCTTAGCGATCTCCAGCATTGTACCGAGTTTGCGGCGCAGCGAGTTGGCGTCGTTGGGTTTGCATGAGCGGCTTTTTTTGCTGGCTGTGGCGCGGTACTTTAAAGAGAACGAGGAAGTTTACGCGGCGCTAACGGAAATTGAGAAAACCTACGCGGTGCTTTGTGAAGAATACGGCGAAACCGCCAACAGCCACACTCAACTCTGGAATTATGCGCAGTACCTCACTAAACTCGGCGTGCTGAGAACTGAGGTTGCGTCTGCGGAGACTCGGGGGCGTACGACGCGGGTTTCGCTTCCGACGATTCCAGCTGTGGAGCTTGAGCGGCAACTAAGCGACAGCCTAACACAGAATGGGAGACGCGACTGATGGAGCTGGAAGAAGTCTTCTCCTCGAAGCCACGCATGAAAATCCTCAAACTAATCTACCAACTCGGGCAACTCAATGTCAGCGATGTGGCGAGGCGGATAAAGATGAATTACACTGCCACCTCAGAACACCTAAAAATCCTCACCAGCGAAGGCATTTTAGAGGAGCGGGTGTATGGGCGCGTGCACATGTACCGATTAAGCGAAACCCCCAAAGCCAAAGCCGTCGTGGCGCTGATTGAAGCATGGGAAAAACCGTAACTATCAGGAATGGGATTTGGAGTTTTTTCTGCGCTAATAACTGATTTAGGTTTACTTTGGTTTCTCTGCAGTGACTAGACCCCCATTATTTTTCAGAAGTTAATTTTTTATTTTTGTAGTTGCTGTGGGCCCCTCTTATTTCATCTTCTTCCAGTGGCGCGTGTGGGCGGTTGCGTTTTTGGTTTGGCTGGCTTAGGCGACTGCAGGCTGGTTGTGGCGACTTCCGCAAGCAGTTCGGGTTGACGAAGCAGCCATGGTGAGGTCAGTTGCGATTTTTTTCTATAGCCCCCTTATTTAAAGGCGAAAAATTCGGTTTGTTGCTCTCAGCGAGGTTCCCTCCCCTTATAAAAAGCGGCCTAACGGGGAATACATTTGCTGATTGAAAAATGCATTTAGAATAATGCGTATTCAAAATATAATTTTGAAAAAGCATTTTTAAACAGCAGAATTATTTAAATCGACAAAAATGTATTAAAATTTTGACACAACGAAAAAGCCTGGCGCAGAAAAATAAAATTAAGAAACCCAAAAGAGAAAAAAAGCACAATGAAAAACTTGAACATCGAATTAGCAAAAATCATCCTACATGAACTAATCCGACAGCCTCTAAACCGAACAGAACTCGAGAAACGAACCACAAGAAAAGCGGGTACACATGCGACTTTTGAAAACGCATTTAGCTACATAGTTCGAGAAGGTTATGTACAGAAAAGCTCACCCAAGTATCGGGCAAAATACATTATAACCGATAAGGGCACAATGCTTTTGAAGGCTATTAAACAACCGAAGAATTAGATAGCGCTCGGATTCGCTTTACGCTTCTTCGACGTGAAAGCACCAATGCAAATGCTAACACGGCAACTATGAGGATTAAGACGATTAGAGCTATTTGTTCCCAGTTAAGTCCAAGTAATACTCCGCTCTGAGCGTTTTGCTGTTGGGGTGTTGCTGTTGGGTTCTGCGACGGTGATGACGTTGAGTCATCGTTAGGTATAGTTAATGTTTGTGTATTGCTCCAACCGCTTGATTGACCAACAAACACGTTGTCTACTGTATAGTACCCTATTAATGCTTGCACTTGAAAGTCGATTTGATTTCCAGGGATGTAATCTAGTAAATCCCAAAGGCTATGATCAGGATTTCCTTTAAAGCCAATACTTACAGCAGATAGATAGAACTCTTTGTTCTGGCTTAAATGCGAACCTGGCGGAAGAAGAGTCTGCCATGAATCTGCATTGTGAGGTTTCCACTTGATATCATAGAATAAGTCAATGAGATTACCTTTGGAATCCGGATAGGGCTCGAATGGTTGGTTTGAAATGCTTATGTGCGCATATCGGTTCACTTTATAATAGCCCTCATGAGTCATAACAGCTTTACCTGTCGAAGGATCAACGTCATAAGTTGGCGATATATACCAATTATATTCCTCGTAATTTACGCTAAAACCTGGTGTAATAGGTGTAGTAACGCCCACCTGACCAGATACCTGATTAATGATACTCAGACTCGAAAATACCGACATAATAACGAATAATAAGAAAGCCTTGCTTATATTACCCATATTAAATCATATAGCTGCTTGTTGTTAAAAGGTTATTGTAAAATGCTTGGTAATATCCCTCCGCTAAAAAACAAAAATTAAAATCAAGCTTTTAAAAATAAGCGTTAACATGCATTTTGCTTGTTTAAAAAGCCTTTTATTTCATGCTGAAAAATTCAGCCCTTTTCATACTGAAAAATTAATGCTGAAAATATCGTGTTGAATTTTTAAGCTTGGATAATTCATACCGAATTTTTCGTGCTAAAAAAACCGCAAAATTGTTTAAATTACAAAAATACGAGAGTTTAGTTGATGATCAAAAATGCTGGAAAACAAATCAATATCAGACAACTGCTGGGACAAATATTTTGCTCAGCCCTTAAACTCTGGGAATTTTGTTGGTGTATTCCCGTTTGAGATACGAATAAGCGAAAGTGAGGTGATATAATGAGCTATCTACCTAATCGAGCACCACAAGTAACGAGACAATATCTATGGGACTGGACGCGACCGGACGTACTTCCCCCTGTTCCAACTTACGATTACTATCCACAAAATCCAAATGATAAAGATATTTTTAAGCATACTGGCCTTACTCCTAACCAATATTTCCAATATAAGGATGGAACTGGCTGGGAGCCCGTCTCACCTACTGGTTCTTTCCAAGTGCCACTTGTCCCTACAGGCCAAAGCCCTCTTCAATTCCACGACACAGAGCATCAGGCGTCACCTCCCGAACAACATAATGGAAGCGAAGCAAGTCTCTTTCTTGTTTATATCAACGAAGGCGACCCTCAAGTTGACGGCCCACTTTTAATGACTGATCGGGGCTTAATCGTTAAAAAAGATTTGATGGCCGGCGGATTTCTTAACAGCGGACAAGGTACTCTTTGGCTAAACTACGGTCTAGTGGGTAAACCAAAACTTGCCTCTCCGCCAGCTATTCAGTTGATGTCTTCAGCAACACCTTACCCGTCAGGGACACAATTCCCTGACATAAGTCCAGATTGGTATGAAGAGGGACAGCTTTTCAATTTGACAAGTAGTTATTATTGGTCCCGTAAATCAAAGACATATCCAGCGGGAAAGTACAGGTGGGAAGGTAACGGTCAAAATGGTGACTGGGTAAAAGGCGATAGCTATACTGGGAATTATGACACTTTGTATCTGTGTAAAGATAACTTGATTACGCCTGCTCATTTGGATTTGGGTAACTTAACCTCCCATGGCAACATATCAATAACTCCATCTGTGGGTGTGAATGCCGTTTTCACGCTAAACGCAACTGCGCAAAACTATATCAGATTCACGGATGGAACAGTCACAGATTACATAGGTATGCCCCATTCAAGCAACCAACTTGTTAATGGCAGCACACAAGGCGATTTAACCATTAGAGCGGCGAATAAGAAGATTCTATTCACCACTAACGACGGTGCAAGTATCGGTGCATCACTTGATACCTCTGGAAACCTGAACATAGCGGGTCAATTGAACTTACCTGCAAAATCATGGGGAAATTTCTACTACGGTAATCAATCTATTACTATTAATAGAAATTCAGGAGTCAACGATTCGGAATTTATCCATTTCAGAAATGGTCTAGTTTGTGATATGCTGGTAGGTAGACGACAAAATAGTGACTCATTATCAATTGCACCATGGTACGGAAGTGGGGATCCCCTCGACATTTTTACTCTGGATAGACTAGGAGACCTGACACTTACTGGATGGTTAAACTGCACTGCTATAGGTACAAGCAGCAACATAACCTGCAATGGTACATACATCGTTATCAACCCACCAAGCGGAACAACTACAGTTTTGGACCAACGCATTAACAATGTTGACAAATGCGCATTCGGATTCAACGGCACAGACAGTTTTGTTGTGGCGTATACAGGCAATTTAAAGCTGGAAGCACCCAATGGAAGCGTTAAAACTGCTAACAACACACTTGATGACAGTTCCGGAAATATTCTTCTGGGAACAACTAGCTATTTAGGTTTTCAGGCAGGTTCCTATGGACCAAACTACGGTATCAGCTTTTATAATCAAACTTACGGCAACATGGTTTTTTGGCTACATGAATGGGGCAGTCAACCGTGGTTTAGTTGGAGAAGTGCAAGAACTGCGACAGAGTGGATGCACCTTGACAGTTCAGGAAACTTAACCCTTGCTGGAAGTATAACAGCTAATGGTAACATCAACGTAGTTAATGCCACCTTATACACTAACGGTATCGGTGTTTACAATTCAAGCGCGATAACATCATACAACAGCATAAACCCCTACTCCAGTAACTCATACGGTTTAGGCGGCGGAAGCAATTATTGGTCGGGCGTATGTTCAAATCGCTTGTACGCCAAAGACGGAACAGTACATAGTTTCGATGCTTTAGACGATTTGGGTTTGGTCAAGAACTACAAAGTTAAAACTGATGCAGTTGGCAGAGAAACGATAGACTTGGCATCTTCACTTCCCCATGTATTGGCGGACGACGATGATAAAAGTGCTGAGTTTTACGATGTAAGCAAAATGAATGGCTTCACTCTTGGATGCCTTAAAGCGTTAGCATTAAACAAGGACAAACAAGAAGCAGAGATCCAGAAGCTTAAGCAGCGCATTGAAACATTAGAGAAGCAGCTTATGCAAAAACAAACAGCAGCCTAACAACTAACAACACACAACTGAAACCGCTGAACCGGGAGGTGAACCCCTTTGACTGAAATATCCGCTGAAGCTTCCCCCATCATGCAGCAGATCGGCATGCTGAATTTGCGCATCAACGACATGATGACCCAGCTTAACGCCGTCATGAAGGCGATGATGGAGGAGAACGCTGCGCTCAAAAAAGAAAACGCAGCATTCAAAGCTAAGGAAAGCAAGGCCTAAAACTTGCTCATCCCTTTCTTATTTTTTTCCCGCCGCTTTTTAGGTATTTATTCACGCTTTTTGATTAAACCTCCAACTATCAAAGGCACGCCTACCAGAATCAGCGCTACCGCCCAGAGGTTGGGATTGTGCATAGGGCTTATGACTTCGTACCACACGCTTGGGTGGGCATCGTAGCCGCCTGTTAGGGCGTAGAGTAGCGTGTTGAAGATGAAGTAGCAGCTAAAAGCCACGATGGCTGCGCCAAGATACGTTAAATTGACCTGTTTAGCCTGTTTTTTGATGGCTGGGGTTAGGGTGAAGAGCGCAAAAAACCCGATGCCGAGCAAACCGAAGACTGTTACGGCAAAACTTGCCAGGTTGAGCGGTTCAAGCAGGAAGTTTAAGCCGTAGTTTCCGCCTGCACGTGGATAAGGCACCATGTTCGCGGCCCACAGCATGGTGTAGTTGAACCAGAAAGTCACAAAAATGTAGCCCAATCCAGTCAACGAAGCCCACTTGACAATCTCTTCTGCTGGGGCTTGGGCTTTTACTTTTGAGCGCAGCTTAAGCAGCAACGGCGGAACCACCAACACAATCGCTAAACAGGGGATAGCTGTGCCGAAAAGCACAAGGAGGTTGGGGGTGTGGCCGAAGTAGAAGAGGTATTCGCTGGTTGAGTTATATGCGAAGGCGGCGATTACGGAGGGTATGATGGCTAAGAAGAAGCCTGCTTCCAAGAGTAGTGCTCGGGCGGCGTTCTTTCTGATGATGGGCAGTGAGGTGTCTTTTTTTCGCCAGTACAGAAAAGCGGCGTAGAACGCGAAGGACGCTGCAAAGGCGCGGAGCACGATGGCTATGGAGCCCGTGATGCCTTCGCTTAAGTAGTAGAGTATCCTCCACCACAACGAGTTCTGCGAGATCATACTGTAAACGTATTGGTCTTGGGAGAGTTGCAAACTGAATTGTAACCCATAAACCGCAAAATACAATGCGTACCCAAGATAAACCGCTACAACTACCAAAATCCAGAATCGGATAGAACCTACATATTTTTCTTTCCAATTTCCCATCGAAGTTCACCACTCAATGAGTGGGCAGGCACTGATTTAGTTCTACACATGGAACGAATCGTTCCAGAACTGGAACAATGCAATTGGACTGGACAAGCTTAAAATCATTAATAGAGTTATATTTAATAGGTGTCTCCGGTGGCTTTGGGGGATAATCTTCGGAGAAATGAGAAGAAATTATCTACGGCAGAGAAGGCACAAGAAGAGCGAAGAAGATATTTCAAGAAGTCTTTGGTGCAATACGGTTTTAGTGAAGAACAAGCAGACGTTCTTTTAGAATCTCTTGATGAATTCGTAGAGGAAGAAAAGGACTTAACAGAAGAAGCGAAAGAATCTTTGTATAGAGAATGAGGCTGCTGTGCGTAGATTAAATGATTTTGCCTTTGTAGTAGCTGTTTTTAATTGAAGTGCTCGCAAGATTTATGTCTGCAACCTCTTGATCGAAAGATGGACTCAGTAGCGGAAAAAGTATTCACTAGCCTCCAGCTTCTTTTACCCCGCCTTTGGCTTCATCGTACCTCGATAACCTCATCGTCCAAGCCCAATACGTATCCTCAGACTATTTACGTTTTCTAGCCCCAAACCCGATTTAAGCTTTTAAGTGATACATAACATTCAAATTCGTTCGTGCGTTTTTCTGTTTTTCAAGTTTATGGGATGTTGCATGAGTCGCGCGTGGATAATTTGCAAAAAAACGTTCAGCATCTCACTGGTTTTCAACGCACTGCTCACCATAGCTTGCTGCGTTGGCATCATTGCGGGTTTCTTCTTCTATTTCCCTGACTGGAAGCCTTTCTCGCCCTACTTGCTGGACGGCAACGTGTTCTGGTTTGTCATCGCAGCCGCAGTCATCAACGTTTTCCCCAGCGCACTCTTGGGCAGAAAACTCCACACCGGCAGGTTTCTGTTTCACCACTACTTCTACGGTTTCCTAGTCCTCGTGTTTGCTGGTGTCTATGTGTTGCTGTTTTCGCCTGTGCCGCTGCACGTGCTCTTTTTTGTGAACAACACCAGCCCAGAGGTTAATGTTGGCAGGTTCTTCCTTTTGGGCGGTTTCGCTTTGTTGTTGGATGATTTGCCTGATGTTTCTAAGCGGGTTGAGGCGAGTCTAAATTGGCTCAAAGGTAAGGTGGTGGATAAGGCTAAAAGATTCATCGTTGTGGCTCAGGCAGTTACGGGGGCTTTTTCATTGTACGTGTTCGCCGCCGTCTCGGTTGGCATGCTTTATGAGCCTCACTGGGTGACTGTAGCTAACATCTTACTCGTGGCTACAACGTTGATTACGGGTGTGACTTCGTTTATCTTTGTTAAACGGAAAGTTTGGCATAACATAGCGCCAAAGAGCCCTTAGCTGCTTTTAGGTTTGGCTACTTTGGAGACGCCATGGGTGGTTTTGTCCCAGTAGAAGGGTTTCTTTATGAGTTGAATGAGCCCTCTCCAGCTTGCCACACTCAACAGCGCCCAATACGCCGGCATAATCAGCGCGTAGGGGATGCAGCGGTACTTTTTAAGTTTAATACAGGCCACCACGTATATTGATAGGTATGAGAGGTTGCCGACGATTAGGTTGAAGAGGCAAATCGGCGCCAAATACGCTGGAATAAGCCACCCTAGTGCTCCCGGTATAATCAGGGTTAAGCCCAGAACCGCCCAAAGGACTGGGTTTACCACAGGGATAAAGACGCTTGTGCCAAACGTGAACTGCAATTTGAGGAATTTAGTTGCGCCTAAATCTCGGTAAAGTTTGCCGGGACTTCGCATGTGCACAAGGTACGTTTGGAGGTGCCCCTTGTACCAGCGTGACCTCTGGATAACCCAGCTTTTAGCCGATAAGGTAGCTTCCTCATATGTGTAGGTGTCTATCATTTCGGTTTTGAGTTTTTTGCGTGATAGTCTGATGCCTAAGTCGGCGTCTTCTGTGACGTTGTAGGGGTCCCATCGGCCTAGTTCGTCGAGGCCTTTTTTGCGGAAGTGGTTGCTGGTGCCGCCTAAGGGGATGGGTGCTTCAATCCAGTCCAGCCCTTGAAGGTAGAATTCGTACCAGTTCGCGTACTCGATGCTGAACCATTTGGTTAGGAGGTTTTCGTCTGCGTTGTAGAAGTTAAGTTTTGACTGTAAACATACAACCTCCTCGGGCGATCGCAGAAAGACGATGGCTGCTTTTTTGAGTTGGTCGGGGTCGGGTTTATCTTCGGCGTCGTAGATGACGCAGAGTTCGCCTCTGGCGCGCAGTAACCCGTAGTTGCAGGCGCGGGGTTTGGTGGTGATTTGGGCTGCGGGGATGATGAGTGGGTCGAAGAGTTTTAGGAACTCTGTGTACTCTTCTTTAGGGATGCCTTCCACCAGTTTTTCTGGAGACCCAAACAACCCCAGCCGTTTGGCTTCGTTGATGGTTTCCTCATCTTTTTCCTCCATCAAAACCTTGATGTCCAGCTTTTCTCTGGGGTAGTTTATGTTGTACATGTTTCGCAGGTTCTGCCCCAGCATTTCTGATTCGCGGAAAACAGGAATTAACACGGTGTAGGTTGGCAGGTCTTCGTCTCTTGTCCACTCCATTTCGCCTTTTGTGATTTTTGTGGGTGCTCTGCCGCCTTTGAAGCCCCGCAGGGAAATGTAGATTTTAACGGGGTTAACGACGAAGTAGCCGATGCTAATCGCTGCAAACAACGCCATAAAAGTAACCACCGAGTTAATTACGGCTGAGACAGCTACTGCAGCTATGGCGGCTATGATGAAAAGTTTCTGTTTGGGCATTAAAACTCGGTATGCTGACTGGTCGGGGGTACGGTTGAAGAGGTCTAGCATGGCGGTTTTTTTGTGAATTTCCCGATAGATGTTGTCGATTGCCCACTCCATGGATTTTGCGGAGACAATGTGAAGGCTGATTTGGCGGGTGGGAAAAAGATACTGGATTGTGAGTAAGACTCGGCGGTCTAGGGGGTTATCAACGGCTAAATCTACACAGCAGCCCTGGATTTCTAGTGGGATGATTTTGTATTTGCTTATGACTGGGTATGGTAGGATGGTTATGAGTTTGCTTCTTTTTTCTTCTTGGTAGAGTTTTGTTACTTTTTGGTAGTCAATAAAGGGTATGCCGAGTCTTTTAGCTACATCTTTGTAGAATGTTCCAGGCAGAATCACTTTGGCTTTGCGCAATGTTGGAAGAACATCTTCTAAGCGAATTTGGGTGCTTTCTACGGAGGTTGTATCTATGTCGTGGGCTTTTAGGATTGCTAACAAGGATTCTTTGTCAACGGGCTCCTTTGTAGTGGCATCTATTACAACTGGGTTGAAGGTGCTGCTTTCTTGTCGTTGCGTCATCGAAGCCGTTATCCCACAATTTAGGGTATATTATTATTTAATACACTTATGCGAAGAGAACCCGAAAACCCAATTAAAAGGTTACTGCACACCAATCCAGATTCCCATTAAACCCCAAACAAACCAAAAACAGAACAAAAAATCCAACATCTAACACCAATTTTAGTCAGTAAGCAGATAAATACACGCCCGCACTAACCATCCCCAATAAACGGTGCCACCCATGAAGTACATCCTCATCGTCGGAGACGGCATGTCCGATTACCCAGTGCCCGAATTAGGCGACAAAACGCCGCTACAAGCAGCCCACAAACCCAACATGGACGCCATAGCCGCCAAAGGCCAAAGCGGACTCATCAAAAACGTACCCGACCAATGCACCCCCGGCTCAGACGTAGCCATCTGCTCCGTTCTAAGTTACAACCCCGCCCGCTTTTGCCCCGGCAGAGGACCGCTTGAAGCTCCATCCAGAGGCATAAACCTGGGTCCAAACGACACCGCGTATCGCTGCAACATTATAACCGAAGAAAACGGCGCCATAGCCGACTACTCAGCGGGGCACATTTCGACCGAGGAAGCCGCCGAGTTAATAGCGGCAGTGAAGAGCAAGTTTGACAAAAAGGGCGAAATCGAGTTCCACTCAGGCTTAGACTACAGGCACTTTTTAATCATGCGCAACTTCACTACTCCTGAGCTGATCAAGTGTACTCCGCCCCATGACGCGCGAGGGGTAGCAGTTTCCGAGGTGCTGCCCAAGGCATTGGCGCCTGAGGCAGAAAAAACCGCGCAGCTACTCCGAGACATGATCGCTGGCTCCCGAGAAATCCTCAAAGATCACCCCGTCAACATCGCCCGCGAAATGTCCGCCAAAAGCCCCGGCAACCTAATTTGGCTCTGGGGCGGCGGCAAAAAACCCTCCATGCCCACGCTCAAAGAGAAATTCGGCGTAAAATCCGCCGTCATCTCCGCCGTTGACCTAGTCAAAGGCATAGGCTCCTACGCAGGCATGGAAATCATAAACGTAGAAGGCGCAACCGGACTCTACAACACCAACTATGAGGGCAAAGCCGACGCTGCGCTCAAAGCGCTGGAGACCAACGATTTGGTTTTTGTGCATGTTGAAGCGCCCGACGAAGCGGGGCACATAGGCGATTACCAGCTCAAAGTGAAGACCATCGAGGACCTTGACAGGCGACTGCTTGGCAGAATCATGAGTGGCATGGCTGAGCCGTATGCGATTGCGATTTTGCCTGATCACCCGACGCCGATAAAGCTTCGAACGCACTCCCGCGACCCCGTGCCCTTCGCCATAGCCGCGCCCTCATTGAAACCCGACGGCGTCACTGGCTTCGACGAGTTCTCTGCGAAAAAAGGCGGCTTCGGCTTGGTGGAAAATGAGTATTTGCTTTCGCTTCTGCTCTCATGCAGATAAGCCCCTTCTTCTTTTTGGAAACTTGGCGCTTAAAAAATGGGGTGTGGTTATAGTTGTTTTGGGTATTCTTGTTTTGAGTCGATGTCTTTTATGCGTTTGTTGATGGCGGTTTGTATTTCGGGGTCTGCTTCATGGTGGGCTGCGTCTAGGAGGAGTTTTTTTGCCATGTGGAGGCTTTTTTCGCCGAACATTTTGGCGAATTTGCTGCTGCGTTTTTCTAGGATGCGGAAGTAGCGTGGCAGGACGCAGACGAAGTTGAGTGGGTAGCGTTTGCTCTGGTCGAGGTCGACTACGACGAGCTGGACGCGTTCGACGCGTTGGTTGATGTTTTTGATTGCGTAAAGTTTTAGGTTCATCCGCTCACTCCCTTGTGGCTCAGGCAAGTTAAAGTTAACTGTGGGTTGAACTTGCCATTATAACCACACTTCGACTCTAAACCATATTAAACTTTCCCAAAAACGATACTGTTAAGTTACCTATGGGAGTTTTTGGCTATGTTGATTTTGAATCCCGATTCTCATTTTATAAATGGCTTATGCAATTTAGCCTATGCTCCGTCAAAAAATACCTCCACATGGAAGACGTCAAGATACCGCAGTTTGAATACAAAACCCCTGAGTATAACCTGCCGCAGACTCAACACATGGAACTTCTCTACGCTGCACTTAGCTTCCAAATGCAAGTCTTCTGCTTTGTACTGATGGCAACCGCCGCAAGACCCATCGAAGCCTTAAGAATCGAGTGGAAAGACATAGACTTTGCCAGAAAAACAATCGCCATAAACAAACCAGCTAAACACGGGCGAACAAGAACTATCCAACTAAAAGGACGCTTCGTCAAAGTCATCGACATGCTCTCAGAACTGAAAAAGCGACAAATCAACATCGCTACATGCCGCAACCGAAAACAAAGAAACCTAAACCTTGTCTTCACATACAGCGGCGTAGACACGGCTGGACAAAACTTCAGACGAGCCAGAGAAGCAGCAGCTAAACGCTTAGGCATACCAGAACTAGAAAAGATCACATTCTACAGTAACCGCCATTGGCGAGGCAACTCAGACGTAGTAGCAAACCTCTTGGGCGAAAACTGACAAATACGTCAAAGTCTGCGCTCCAATATCAGAGCGACTCTATGGCAGCGACAAAGAATGGGAACCAATAGAAATCTCTGAAACCGATCCCGACTACAGCGAAAAAATGAGCCGCTACGGCGCTGAAGGATACCAAGAATAGAACTACAACAGAACAACAGGCAGGCACTATTTACGCAAGGAGAAAAACGCATGGTAAGGCAGGCAACGATTTGTAATGGTTCTAGCAAAAAAAAACAAAATAACCCATATTAGTCAGATGCGGAAATGTAAGTATTCCATCCGAGAAGTATGTAGAAGGGCTCGTAGCCTAGCACGGATTAAGGTGTCGGCCTTCGGAGCCGGAGATCGTGGGTTCAAATCCCACCGGGCCCGCTTCCAGCTTCCGCGATGATATATTGTTGTAATAACAAATTTTAAATCTCCGCAGATACGCAATAACAAAAGAACAAAAAACAGAGAGAGGGAGAACAAAATGGTTGATATTATTCAAGTTTTAGCTATAGTTGTACCGATAATTTTTATCGCGTATGTTGTGCTTTCGTCACTTAGGATTGTTAGACCAACCGAGAGAGGCTTAGTTGAACGTTTGGGCAAGTACCACCGTTTCGTGCAGGCAGGCATAACTTTGCTTGTGCCCTTTGTTGACCGCATCATCAAAGTCAACATCACCGAACGCATGACAGCTGTGCAGCGCCAAGACGTTATCACCAGAGACAAAGTCTTCATGGGTGTAGACGCCGTTGTATTCTACAAAGTAAAAACAGAGGAAACAGCAGTGAAAGCATCCCAATACTACGTAAATAACTACGAATCCCAAATCGACACCTTAGCGCGAACCGTGCTCAGAGACATCATCGGCGGCATGGACATGACCGTAGCAAACACATCCAGACCAACAATCAACGCCAAACTCAAAGAAGTCCTCGATGAACAAACCAGAGAATGGGGCATAGAAATCGTCCGCGCAGAAATCAAAGACCTCGAACCCCCAAGAGGCCTCATGAGCAGCATGGAGTCAGTGCTTAAAGCCGACAACGAACGACAAGCCGCAGAAAAAACAGCCATCGCCCAAGCAACACTGGCAAGCGGTGAAAAGAACGCATCTATCCAACGCGCCGAAGGCATGAAGCAAGCATCCATATTGCAGGCAGAAGGCCAAAAAACCGCAACCATCGCAATCGCTGAAGGTGACGCGCAAGCAACAAAACTGCGCAACGAAGCTTTGACGACTTACTTCAAGGACTCGGCAATAACCTTCAAGCAGCTAGAAACAATCACTACTTCACTGGAGAACAACACAAAAATCATAGTTCCCGAAGGCAATGTTATTTCGCTGATACTTAACGAGCAGGAAAACCTCAATAAAGCCACAATCCTCCCCGTCCCTCCGCCGCCGACACAGAAGAAAAGTACCCAATAAAAAAATAGGGTTACACGCCGCTTTTTTGGTGTGAAACATAATCCCTTATCATTTTTTCGTGCTCAAACGCTAAGGGCAGAGGTAACGCGTTTAGGCTGAAAAGCTGCATTTCCTGTATTTCGGTGTCCTGCTTTTTTAGCTCCCCACCCACGGGTTTTACCACAAAGCAGGTGGGGTAGTACTCGTATTCTACGTCGTCTTTGACGCCTACTTCGACGTATTCGCCCACTACCTTCACTATCTCTACGGTGAGCCCCGTTTCTTCTTTGACTTCGCGGACGACCGTTTGCTCTATGGTTTCACCGGGATCCATTCTGCCGCCAGGCAGCGCCCAATAACCCACGAAGGGGCGAGTGTTACGTTTTATCAGCAAAATCTCGTCGTCGGGGTAGGGGATTAGGGCGGTTGATGTTTTGCCGCTATATTTCTTCAAATTTTTTGCCTCAGGTGGTGTATTTCTTTCTCCAGTTAACGAGCACAGTGACCGCGAAGATGGTTATTCCAGTGAAAACCACCACTGGACCAGGAGGCTGCCCAAAATAGCTCGCCAAAAGCACACCGGAAACAGCTGCGGCTAACCCGAAAACTGCGCTGAGCATTACGTATCGGTGCATGTTGGTGCTCAAGTTTCTCGCTGCAATCGCGGGAACTATAACTAGGAAACCTACCAGTAGGGTGCCCACGATTTGAATGCCGATAGCCACCACCAGCGAAACCAGGAACAGGTACAGCAGGTTTGTTTTTGCCACGTTAATGCCTTTTGAAATAGCTAAGTCTTCTGAGATCATGGCTAAAACGACTTTTTTGTAGAGCACCCGTGTGAGGAGGATGGCGCCGATTGAAATTATAACTGCGGCTCCAACATGCATGGCTGTAACTTGGGTTATGTCTCCGAAAAGTGCCTCTTCGAGCGCTTCTAAGTCGTCGCCCATTAACAGAATTCCCGTAGCTAATGCAAAGGTAAACATCGCGCCCACCAGTGCCTCAAAAGAAATTTTTGTTACCCGCTGCAGATGCCAAATTACGATAGCGGAAATAAATAGGAAAGCAAACGCGCCGATCAAAGGGTCAAAGTTGAAAATGATCCCAATTGCCAAGCCGGGTAGCGCAACATGAGACAGAGCATCGCCAACGAGCGCCATCTTTTCCAAAACCATGAGGGAGCCAAGGTAGCCTGCCGAGATTCCCACAAAAACAGCTGTTACGACACTGTAAAGGATTACTTCGGACATCATTATTCTCCTTTTTGTGTTTCAACGCAGACTGTTTCGCCGTAAATCTGCTTCTGAATGTTTGGCTTACCTATTTCGCTTGATGGCCCACAGTACGTTACGCATTTGTTTAATGCGAGTAAGTCGTCGGCGTATTCTTGAACGATATGTATGTTATGAGTTATGAGGAGGATGGTTATTTTCTGGGTTTTTTTGATATCGTTAAGCATCAAATAGATGGGTTCCTCGCTGTCCATATCAACCCCTGTTGTAGGTTCATCGAGGAGCAGCACGTTTGGGCGGTCGGTTAAGGCCCAAGCAATAAGCACCCTGCGCAGTTGACCACCGGAGAGGACTCCGAGGCGCTTGTTTAGGATGCTTTTGTCGGTTAATCGCACACTATCTAGTGCCTCTATGTAGTTGCCTTTTCCGATGGAGAGGAATTCTTTCACAGACATCGGCACATCTGAGACGGTTACGTATTGGGGGACGTAGCCGATTTTTACTTTCTCGGTCCACTCTATTGAGCCTGTGTGCGGCAGAAGGTTCAGAAGAGTACGCAGCAAAACCGTTTTACCCGCCCCATTAGGTCCCAATATAGCCATTGTGGTTCCCTTCTTGACGCTGAAGCTAACATGGTCCAGTAGCGTTTGGTTTTGCAGATTAACCCCTATGTTAGAAACCTTCAATATGTAACCGTTAGCGTCAACCATAATTCTCTACTGCCATAACTCGCACAATAGTAACTGTATGAGGAGTACAATAAGTTTTTTGAGCCAACAGAACGCTAACTCTATAACTGTTCGCGCAACTCGGTCTCTTCCCGCTCAGACAACCAACCCGCCCTTTTGAGATACGCCAAACCAGTTTTAACATTAGCGGTAAAAAGGCTGTTTTTTAAGAGGTTGCTTCCCTCGCCTAAGCGCCACAGTTCTTTCTCGAAAACGCTGTTATGCCATGTTAATGCCTCCACGTTATCCATAAGCGTGGCGACTGTTTTGAAGCGGGGGGTTAGTAGGTTTTTGGTTTTGGACATACCTAATGCGCCTTTGAGCTTCGATGAGAAATCTGCTTCGCTAATCGTTGAGGGCGGTACGCAAAGGTATCGTCTTGCTGAGCCATACTCGTAGCAAGCTACATAGAATGGAACATAAACCCGAGCCGCGCTTTTAACTTGTGAGTCGCTGATGCCTAAATCAGCAAAGCCTGCGTTGAGGGTCTCTTCAAGTTTCAGGTTTTGTTCAATGCCCTCAGCAATAGGTTTCTCTAACGCCAGTAACTTGTTGCTTTCCTGTTTCAGTGCAAACGTTTTTGCGTCGCGTGCCTCTTCCAGCCTGACCATAGGCTGTCTCGCCACTTTTACTTGACTATCTAATTCGAAATTGAGGTTTGACAGCGCATCAGCTTTCTGTTTGACAATTCGTTTTAAAGCGTCTTCGGTATCTTTCAGCTCTTTTTTAAGTCCCGAGAGTTCTTTTTCAGCTTGCTTGATTTTGTCTTTCCAGCGTTTCTCGTAAATTTTGTGTCCCTGTTTACCCTGCCGTTTGGCTTCACGTTCATACTGACGAATTTTAATTTCAAGACGCTTAATGAGCCGTCCAGTCTTAACCCTATATTTTTGCTGATCACTAAAGCCTTTGTCAAAGCTCGTGGTTACCCTTTTGATTTTTTTAGCATAGGTTTTTTTTAATGCTGCTATTTGGGGGTTTATGAATTCTGCTTGGGCTTTAATTTTTGCTTCTGCCTCTTCTGTTGCTGCAATGATTTCGAATTCGACTTCAGTTACGTATTGGCTACTTGTTTTTCTCAGTAAGCTGAGGCATTCGGCGAGCTTAGTTTGGTTATCTCTTAGCAGTGATTGCAGTTTGTCTAAGTCTGTTAGAGATGTCGAAATTTTTTCTTCATCAAGAGTTGGTGAAAGCAGTTTGGAAGACTCCGCTATCTCGGTTGCTTCTTTTAGATAACTTTCGAATTCGCTTTTGAAGTCGGGGTTAGCTATTAAACCTCTCAACGCAAATGTCTTCTCATCCGGGACCTGTTTGAAGTAGCTGCCATGCGCGGAGAGAAAAGAGAGGTAGTTTTCTCGGGGACGCTGATTTGCTTCTAAAGCGGCTAGGAAGGTTTTTGCTGAAGGAGCCTCAGCATAAGGTAACTTGTGCGTAAAGCCGCCTAAACCGTCAAACAACAAGACCGATTTTTCTTTTGGGAACAACAACAAAGGGTACCCAACTTTGGCGAGAAAAGCCAAGGTCTCTTGAGGTTGCCTTGAAAGCAATCCGCCCCCCTTATTTCGCGCCATTTCCGCAACTGCAAAAACAGCGGCTGCCTCAACCTCGGATTCACTGACTTTTTGACCTGAGAAGGAGAGAATAGTGGAGGTTGTTTGGGTGGTAACCATTATGGTCAGTCATGGTGTATAGAGGGCTTGGTTTTTTAAAAGTTGTCTCCTTGACAGAGATCAAAAATAGGTTTGTTTGTCAGTCTGTTGAGTGTTGTTTGGTTCTTGTGGCAGAAAAACGGGGTCGGTACATGGTTTCACATTCACATGGCGGCGGTTTCAACATGGCGCTATGTTGTTCTTGTGGAAAAAATCCCACAGCCCACACCGAAACAGACGCCCCAAACCGTTGCAAACCCAAAAAGCAACCGCCCCCAACTGCCGCCGTGTGGTGTGCCGTAAACCGCAACACCCACATAAAGAGCACACAACAAAAATTTGAACTACTGTTAAAGGCGCAAAGCAGTTTGAGC
This sequence comes from Candidatus Bathyarchaeota archaeon, assembly GCA_023488905.1. Classification (GTDB taxonomy): domain Archaea; phylum Thermoproteota; class Bathyarchaeia; order Bathyarchaeales; family Bathycorpusculaceae; genus Bathycorpusculum. Next base: position 88,621 of record JAMDCQ010000003.1, on the reverse strand, counting down.
CTCCCTCAACTGGTTTCTGCAACACGTTTCGAAGACGCGTTAGCTCTTGTTTGAGAAGGCTTTTTAAAACGTCCACACTGTTTATTTTTTATGTCTTTTCAAGCCCTCGCAAGCACTTTGCGGTCTAAGCGGTTCTGGATTTGGCAAATCAGCGGTGCCGCCATCTACGCCGTGCCCGTAGTGATTCGGCTTGCAACAGGCAACGTGATTCTGCCCTTACTGGGGTTGCTCGAGACGCCCTGGATTGACCACTACGTGCCGGGCAATTTGGTTGAAAAGATTTTGGTTAACGCTTTTTTCCCAGGTGGAGCGGGAGCAGTGGCAGGCGAAATCTTCTTTTCCTACACCAAAAACGGTCAAGTCATCAGTAGACGACGAAAGTATGTGCATCGGCTTGCTGGCGCGTTGCTGTGGACGACGGCTTGGTCGCTTTTCCAACTCTGGGGTAACCTGCAAAACATTTGGGGCTCATACGGCGGCAACCTCTTCGAGTACCCCATGGTGTACCCGCTGAATTTTCTGCTGGCTTCACTGTCGATTTTCACGCCAACTGTGATCGGCTTTCTTGGGAGCAAACTGGCAAAGACAATCCACAAGACCGCTTAAAGGTTAAGTAACTCTTCCACCTAAGTTTTTGGCATGTCTTCATTCCACGTTAGACGCAAAGACCGAGAAATCACCGACACCAAAGAGATGCAGCAGGTTCTCAAAGCCACAAAATACGTCACCATAGCGTTTTGCATGGATAATGAGCCTTATCTTGTGTCGTTAAGTCACGGCTACGACCAAGCTAAAAACTGCCTATACTTCCACTGTGCTCCTGAAGGCAAAAAACTAGTCTACGCGCAGTCTAACCCGCAGGTTTGGGGGCAGGCGGTTCTGGATTATGGCGTCACCGACGAATGTGATTATGCGTACACTTCGGTGCATTTTCGAGGCAAATTAGTGTTCATCACAGATTTGGAAGAAAAGAGACAAGCGCTTGAGACTCTTGTGCGCCAAAGCTCCAACACACCCGAAGAGAAACTGGCGCGGGTGAAGCCTGAAAAACTCGCCAAAACCATGATGGGTAGAATAGACCTCACCTACATGTCGGGCAAGAAGCACCAAGTGCCGCCCAAAGCGCAGCCCTAACTGCCCAGTTTTGTCCAATCTACTTGGTAAACGTATAGGCCGTCTTCAGAGTAAACCTGCACCAACCAATTTACCTCGTTGAATCGTGAAATGCATCCGGGGTAGTTGCGCAACTCGTCGTTGCCCACATAAACGTAGCTAACGTTGTATTCCTGAATTACTGTGGATAGTTGGCTCTCGGTGCCGTTGTAAGCTCCATCGATTGCTTTTTCTCGTGCGTTAACTTCGCTTAGCGGTTCGCCGTGTCCATAAGGCCAATAAACATACGATGAAACCCTAAGTCGCCCCGCAATCATCGACGGTGGACACTGAATGCTGTAGTAAGTCAAAAACACCGAGCCCTCAGGCGTGTTTTCTTTGATCCATTTACCAACTTGATATTCGCCCCAACTGACCCCCGTGTAATCGGTGCCTACATTGTAGATTATGACGCTAGCTGAGGTAATCACGGACAGCAACACCAAAGTTATTACAACGATTTTTTTGGTTTTCGCCAGCATAATCCCGCTCAGCACAGCGATGGGGACCCATGCGAAGATGAAGAACTTGTACATGTCCCAAACCCAAGGAGTCATCAACAAAATATTGGGGATCAAAAACAGGAACAGAAACGTCAATTTCAGGTATTCATGCCCCGGTTTGATAAATGACGCTATGGCTAAGATGAAGGGTACGCCGAGGTTTAGGAAGTAGTAGAGGAATGGATTCTGAGCGAACTGCGAAATAAAGGCAGTGCTGAGGCTAATCGAAAGAGGGGGACCGCCTGAAAAGATGAATGGTAAAGCGAAAACGCTTGGCAGAAGGAAGTACAAGTAGCCTCTGTTGATTTTTCGCATGCTAAAGATGACTGCGGAAGCGTAGGCGACGTAGCAGCAGAAAAAGGCTACGTTGTGGAAGGGAAAAACCAATCCGGTGAGTATACCTGCAAGCAAAAGACGGTTTTTGTCACTCATATCCCGCAGCAACGCCAGAACCAGCGCAAACACAGGCAACCCCATCAGCAAAGGACGCTGCTGCAGCAAGTTATCGAAAATTGAAGGCAGCCCAAACATTTGCCCAAACTGGTAGATGTAATTCTGGTATGGATTAAACGTCCCGTCAAATAAGGCAGAGAAGAGCCCCGTGTAGCTTAAACCCCAACCGAAAACCCCCAAAACCGTAGCAACAACCGCCGCGCGCCGCCCATAATGCCGCGCCAAAGCGTAAATGGCAACCGCGAACACGACGATAAACAACGCGTTCAAAACGGGCAACGCCGTAGGCAAATAACCGTAGACGTTCTCAACAATGGCGGTGTGGAAATCGACGAAATAGTGGTATGTTAGGGGTGTGCCGATGTAGTTGGGGGTTTGGGGTGGGAAGTTGCCGTTGTTTATGCTTTCGATGATTTCGTAGTGAAAGGGTGTGTCTTGCCAGTTGGAGCCTGTTATGATTATGCCGTATTGGTTGCCTCGCCAGATGCTGAAGCAGAGAACCCCCCGAGAAATCAGAAAAATTGTGGCGAAGAGTAGCAGGTTGCTTTTTTTGAGTTGACCAATTTTTAGGACGCTTCTGGGTTTTATTGGTTCACCTCTTTTGTAAATGACTAAAAGGTAAATTGCGGCTAAAACAAAAAAGCACAACCCGATTGTTAGGCTTGAGTATCCTAAAGCCAACGACAAATAATAGACCAACTGAACGGAAACCAGAACGCTAAAGATGGGGACGAAAGCCCAGATTTCGTAGGATTTCAAGTGGAAGAAGCGGTAGGCGATTAAGCCTGGAACCAGAAAAGTGAAAACCAACGCAGCCAAAACCGCCAAGTAACTTTGAACAAACGAAGCGGCAGCCAAAAGCAACAAGACTATCGAGAGCCAATATTTCTGCAAAACCGCCCTTTCAGCCGTGTTTGCTTTGACCTCTGCCAAATCCAGTCACTGTATTGAACAGGTAAATGCTTCTAAACACTATTAAAGCCCTCGCTAAACCCCGCCCAAAAAGGCGCAAATGCCTGCTCCATTGAGTTTAGACAAAGCGTTGGCTGCCAAATCCGAGAAAGGTTAATTAGCTAAAATAATGTGTATTGTTGCGGCGCATAATTTGCCCAGGTAGTATAGTTCGGTCCAGTATATGCGGCTGTCGCCCGCAGGACCCGGGTCCGAATCCCGGCCTGGGCGCCACTTCTCCACATTTCAAGCGTTTTAGGTGATTTTGAATATGCATAGCCGCTCAGGATTGTGTTTTCACAAGCATTAAAAGAATCGCAAGATTAACGATATGGTGATGGTTATGGAGAAAGACGAAATTCCCTGCGCGTCTTGCCAGTCATGGAAGAAACAGCAGAAAAAGTTTTCCTGCAACCCCGATGGCTGCAAGCAACTCACGACGTGGCTCTTCAAGCATGCGCCGCAACTGTGCAAGGGAACCGTCCAGATGCAAGTGCACATTCCAGAAATCGCAATCCAATACGTAGTATAGCCACATTTTGCTGTCAAAAAATCATTTAAGCACAGCACTATACCCTTATAGTGGGACCAACAATGAGCACCCCTCCAAAAATCGTCACATTAACCCCAGACAACTATACAGAATTAGGCTGTCCCTGTTTTCTCAACCCCAAACAAGAAGGCCACCAAATCAAACTCGAATGGCTAAAAAAACGATTCGCAAAAGGCTTCACAATAAAGCATCTAATGCTCGAGAACGAAAAGAGACCCAGCGGCTTCATCGAATACACGCCGGGCGAGTATGCATGGCGCGCCGTTGACGCAAACGACTACTTGGTTATTCATTGTATATGGATTAACCCCAACAAGTACAAGCAGAAAGGGTACGGTTCGCTTCTCATCCAAGAGGCAATCAAAGATGCACAGAAGCAGAATACGGCGGGTGTTGCCATAGTGACAAGTGATGGACCATTTATTGCATCTAAGAACCTGTTTGTGAAGAACGGTTTTGAGTTGGTTGCTCAAGATGACCGCTTTGAACTGCTCGTTAAGCAGTTGCGGAAAGCGGCTTTGCCTGCGTTTAAGGATTGGCGAAAGCAGCTGTCGCAGTACAAGGGCTTAAACGTTGTCTATTCTAATCAGTGTCCATGGGTCGCGCGCTCGATGACCGAATTTGCCGCGCTTGCTAAAGAAAAAGGATTAGCGCTTAAAGTAACAGAGTTAAAAACCGCCCAAGAAGCACAAAACGCCCCCTCCATCTACTCCACCTTCACCCTGATTAACGACGGAAAAACACTCGCAGACCACTACATCTCCACAACACGTTTCCTAACCATCTTGAAGAAAGAAAAACTGATAAAGTAACCCTGTGCCCACTTTTCTAATAGTTTATTATTATCCAGACAGCTAGTTCTTTGGACAACTTTTTTGGGTGCTTCAACTTTGAAGTACGAGCAGCTCCATCACGAAGCCAAGCACATCGACCGATTAATAGACCTCAACATGCACGTTAGACAATCACAGTTCATTCCACAAGAAAACCTCAAAACCATGATCATAGCAGCTTTTCCAGATTTCTGTGTTGAAGCTTCGGGTTGGCACAAGATTGTTTTAATCAACCGCAAAATCGACGACCAAGTCGTGCTCAAAGTCGGATCCAAAACAAGCATAGAAAATGACCACCAAGCATACAAGAGCGCCCCAAAAAGGGTGCGGCACCAGTTGTTTGCCAAGATTTTTTGGCACACAAAATATTGTATGCTGCAAGAGTATGGCGAACCCGTTTCCGTTACGGTTGCAGAACTTAACTGTTTAAGACGCACAGTTTACAAGTATGGGATTTTTGATGTTAAAGAAGAAAACCTGCGACTGATAAGAGGGGAGCTAAAGATTATCGACGCTAACATGACGCGGGTGCCCTTGCCGACTTTTTTGAGAAAAATCGACGAAATCAAACCCCACTTGCCCAAACAGTTGGAGCTGTTGATCAAAAAAATCAGTCGGCGATTCAAAAAACAATAAACCCCCAAACTTGAACGTTTTTAATTAAACGTGTGCAGAAAAGATATGAACCAACCTCTGCCCACTATAAACAGATATGACTCTAACCCAAAAAACACCCGCACCCACGCAGAACCCCAACAACTGGCTAGTGGACGTTATACGAAAAGTCAACAAAAACGCCCTCGACCAGCAAGTCATCACCCACAGCAACAGCAGCCTCTGTGTCCTGTGCAAGGGTGCACGGTTCCTCTGCGGCAAAACCCGATGCCCGATCATGGTTAAAGTCAACACCTTCCTCAAAAGCGTCCCCCTAATGGAAACCCAAGACATAGACGGCATGTCTCCCCCCAGTGTTTTCATCGGTAGAATCGGCTACCCAAACGTCTACATTGGGCCGCTGGTGCCGCCTGTGCATGAGGACACAAGCATCTATGACTTGCCTGAGCAGTGGTTCGGCAAATCTATGGATGAAATCGTCGGCTTCCGCAGCCTCCTCGTGCGGGGAAAACATCGCGTTAACGTGCAAAAACCCACCGGCGCCAACAGGATTTTGGAACAGACACGCGATTTAGCGCTAGCCGACAACAGCGTAGACATCGAACTCAACCTGACTAAGAAACCCCGCGGCTCCATACACCTCGATGATGACGTGCAGCCGTTTGGGCCCTCCGCACCCATCCGAGACCTCCATGTGGGCAGCGCCCGCTACAACGACAAAATCGAGAAAGCCTACTACGACACGGACCTTCGGGCTACTGGTGCGGTGGTGGAACTCTACAACCGCGGCGTCATGGTTACCAAGATTCAAAAGGCTTTTAGCGTCGGCGCGTTCGGCATTGAAAAGAAGCGGCGGCTGGTGCCCACTCGGTGGAGCATCACAGCAGTCGACGACATAATTTCGAAGAATCTTGTTGAGAAAGTGAAGACTTTCCCAGAAATCAACGAGTACCGCGTCTACGAATCCATCTATCTGGATAACGTGTTTGAGATTTTGATGATTCCCCAGCAGTGGAGCTACGAATCTATGGAGGCATGGTACCCGGGCACAGTCTGGAATCCGGGCGGCTCGTCGGTGGCTATCTACTCGGATTGGGAAGGCAACAGCGGACGCAGCACCTACGCGGCAATAGGCGGCTGCTACTACAGCGCGCGACTCGCCGTCTGCGAATTGCTCCTAAAAGAACAACGCCAAGCCACCGCCATAGTGCTCCGAGAAGCGCGCCCCGGCTACATCATGCCCATCGGGGTGTGGCAAGTCCGCGAAAACGTGCGCAACGCCATGCGCCAAAAACCCTACATGTTCAATAGTCTCGCGGAGTCGCTGCAGTTTATTGGCGGCAGGTTCGAAATCCCCATGCAACGCTGGATACTGCAGAGCCAACTGCTCCAGAAGGCATTGTTCCAGAGGAAAATAAGCGATTTTTTTGCACCTAAACCTTCTGCGCAAGCATAATATACCGAATACTCCCCATTTGGGTCTGTGATTGTATGCCAGATACACTTCGCTATCGTTTCAGTCAAGCGTTTTCTGTCTCAGCGAAAGAGGCGTTTCAGTGGTGTGTGAATTATTCGTCATACGACCCCTCATTAATGGGAGAAGACAACGCTAAACGAGAAGTCACGTGGATAGCAGAAAGCGTAGTTCTCTTGAAAGAAACTTTCCACACAAACAGCGGAGTTGTCGAGAAGCAAAAGCTCGTGCATCTCTACCCAGACCAGTTAATGTGGGTGTCCACTCATCTCTCAGGTCCAAACAAGCATTCACAGTTCATCTACGAAATCAAACCAGAAGGCGTTGGCGGCTCATGTCTAGAGTTTACTGCTCTCCACATTGAACACCAAGAAAACCTGACTCCTCAGAAACTAAAATCTCTAGCTGAACGGTTGTGTAAAGAGGATTCCGACCTTTGGAAGCGATTAGCTAAAGTCATGGAAAAAGAACTCAATACATAGCCGTGTAACAGTAGTTCAAATTTTTGTTCTGCGCTCTTTATGTGAGTGGGGGATTTTACGGCACACCACACGATTGCTTGTAGATTGCGTTGCTTTTTTGGTTTGCAACGGTTTGGGGCGTCTGTTTCGGTGTGGGCTGTGGGATTTTTTCCACAAGAACAACATAGCGCTATGTTGAAGCAGACTGGATGTGAATGTGAAAGTATGTATAGTTTGTTTTTTTCTTGCACAAGAACAAACAACCCAGCCAGAAACCAACCAACAAACCTCATCTTTTGATTTACTGTTCAATAAGGGGAGGGGGGTCTTGTGAGAGCAACAAAACTATGTTAGTAATGAGTTCAAATCTACGTGTTGAGTGTTTATTTTAGGTTATTGTTTGATTTGGTTTTGTAATTTTGTTACGTTAGAACTCTTGTTTTTTAAAGCAATATTTATAACGAAAGTGCAATATTCAAACATTCAATAGTTTCATTCAAGCGCTGGAGAATTGTACTTTAAGGTATGCTCCGGGTGAACGTATAGATGCCGTTTAAAAAAACCAAGAGTGACGCGGCAGACGCTTTAGTGTTAGAATGGGTTTTGCAAGTTAAAAACTACAAGCTAAATCTCGACAGGAACCGCTGTGCAGGCTGCCAAATATGCACCTTAGCTTGCCCCCGACAAGCCATAACCACACAAAAACAGCCCAAACAAAGCGACGAACCCACAAAGAAAGCCAAAGTCGACATCGACTTGGAGAAGTGCAATTTCTGCGGCATCTGCGACGTCACCTGCCCATACGGCGCAGTCAAAGTTATCCAAAACGGTAGCCACGACTTGGCGGTTTTAACCAAAGAAAGCTACCCCCAACTTATCCGCGACATAACCGTGGACACCCGCCGATGCGACAAAGAATGCGATGAATGCGTGACTGCCTGTCCGCTGTCGCTTATTACAATCTCTAAAGTTGGCTACGACGGCCAACCCGTTAATGACCTTTCGGGTCTTTCGCCTTTGGCTAAAAGGCGAGTCCAAGTAACCCTTGACATCCAAAAACAGTATTGCCCAACCTGTCGAGCATGCGAATTCAAATGCAGCTCAGGGGCCATTAAAGTCAAGAAGTGCTTCGAAGGAAAACTGGCTGTAGACACCGAAAAATGTCCGCCCGGTTGCCATGAATGCGTAGATGTTTGCCCAATAACAGGAACATTAACGCTTGATTCGAAGGCAAAGGTGGTTACAGCTGAGCAGACCTGCACGTTCTGCGGTGCATGCAAAAACGTCTGCCCCAAACCTGAAGCATTAACGGTTCACCGAACAAAAATCTTCCATACCCCCGTCCACTCTGGAGCATGGAACAAGACGCTTGAGCGGCTTACCAGCCCAAGTGACGCAGTCAAAGAGTTCAAGGCGCAAGCAGCAAAAACCCGACGGGAACTGGTGTTGCACCGCTTTGAAGTCGAGGAGATGAAGAAGAAATGAGCAGCCCCCAAGATCCAGCTAAACCTGAAGCGCTCCGAGTTGGAGTTTTCGTCTGCCACTGCGGCTTAAACATCGCTGGCACCGTTGATGTGCATGCAGTCGCGGAATTCGCCAAAACCATCCCAGACGTGGTTTACGTTAAAGAGAACCGCTACACCTGCGCTGACCCGGGACAGGAAGAAATCCGCAAAGCCATCCGCCAACAGAAACTCAACCGCGTCGTCATAGCCGCCTGCAGCCCCCGCATGCATGAACCCACCTTCCGCCGAACAGTCGCCGAAGCTGGCCTGAACAGTTTCCTCTATGAGATGGCTAACATCCGCGAATTCGCCTCATGGTGCCACCAAAGCGACCCCGCCGCAGCAACAGAACGCGCAAAGGACTCGGTAAAGATGGCAGTTGCTAAGGTCCGTTTGATGCAGCCACTTCAAACAATCGAGGTGCCAGTCACCAATAAGGCGGTTATCATCGGCGGCGGCATCGCAGGAATTAACGCTGCGCTGGATCTTGCTGAGCAGGGCTTCAAAGTTTACATGGTTGAAAGTACGCAGAGCATCGGCGGCCACATGGCAGCATTGGACAAAACCTTTCCAACCTTGGATTGCAGCATCTGCATCGAAGGCCCAAAGATGGTGGACTGCGCCCGTCACCCCAACATCACGATCTTCGCCAACAGCGACCTCGTCAAATGCGAGGGCTACATAGGCAATTTCAAGGTGAAAATCCGCAAAAACCCCCGCTTCGTAATCCCTGAGAAATGCACGGGCTGCGGCGAATGCAAAGACGCCTGCCCCATCGAGTACCCCAACGAATGGGACAACAACCTCGGCACACGCAAAGCCATCTCTGTGCCCTTTGATCAGACCGTGCCGCTGGTTTACAGCATCAACCGCGATTACTGCATTGAATGCTTCAAATGCACTGAAGCGTGCGGGGAACGTGACGCGATTGATTTTGATCAGAAACCGCAGGAAGTGGACATTGAAGTCGGCGCCATAGTTGTCTCCACTGGCTTTGACGTTTACGAACCTTATGATATGCCGCTTTTGGGTTACGGCAAATACCCCAACGTCATCACTGGCATGGAGTTCGAGCGGCTGATTCTCGCGGCGGGTCCAACAGGCGGCAAAGTGATTCGCCAATCCGACGGCAAAAAACCCCACCGCATAGCCTTCATTCTATGCGTCGGTAGCCGAGACAAACAACATTACCCTTACTGTAGCAACTTCTGCTGCATGTACACGCTGAAGCATGTTGTGCAGCTTAAGGAGAAGTACAAGGAAGACGTGGAAGTCTACGTTTTCTATATGGACATACGCAGTCCAGGTAAAGGCTACGAAGAATTCTATGACCGCGCAAGGGAGCGAGGCGTGAACTTTATCCGAGGCAGAGTTAGCCGAATCGATGAAGACCCCGTCACTCATAATTTGATGGTGCATAGTGAGGATTCGCTGTTGGGTCAGCCCATTGAGGTTGAAGCGGACATGGTTGTGCTTGCTACGGCGTCGATTCCTAAAAAGGGTTCAGACGAAGTTGCCCGCATCCTTAACCTGAGTCGCGACGCCAACGGCTTTTTCATGGAAGCTCACCCTAAACTTAAACCGATGGATGCACCCACCGACGGCGTCTTTTTTGCAGGTGCCTGTGCGGGTTTGAAGGATATTCCGTATAGTGTTTCGCAGGGTAGCGGTGCAGCTTCGCGTGCGGCTACGGTGATTAGTAAGCCGAAGTGGAAGATTGAACCCATAATCAGCATCGTAGACGAAGAGAAATGCAAGAAATGCGGTGCCTGCGTTGACAAGTGCCCATACGGCGCCATCCGCCAAGACGCAGATCAACCCGCCAAGATCATAACCGCCAGCTGCCACGGATGCGGAACATGCGTCGCCGAATGCCCCTCACACGCCATCACCCAGATGCATTTTACTGACGCGCAGGTTTTGGCGCAGATTCATGCGGCGCTGGAAACTAACCCTGAAGATAAAATCCTCGCCATCCTCTGCAACTGGTGCAGCTACGCAGGCGCAGACCTTGCGGGCATTAGCCGATGTGATTACCCTGCAAGTGTCCGCGCTATCCGCGTCATGTGTAGCGGTAGAGTCGCCCGCGAATTTGTGTTGGAAGCGCTGCGGTTAGGTGCTGGTGCGGTGTTGATTGGTGCGTGTCATTTGCCTTACGACTGCCACTATATTAGCGGTAACTATAAGATGAAAGATCGAACCGACGCCCTCAAAGCCATGCTGACCAAGCTGGGTATGAGTCCTGAGCGGTTCCGCGTCGAATACGTTTCAGCCGCTGAAGGCATCCATTACGCTGAAGTCATCAGAGAAATCGACAGCCAACGCAAAGCACTGGGAAAAGAAAAGATACAGGCAGAAAACGCTAAACTAAAACCGATCCTTGAGAACATGCTTAAACGCAAATAACCCAAATGTTGGATTCACGCGACGTCTCAGCGTCTACCTCCCCTCCCTTATATAAAGCCGCAAAATAGCGTCGCTTTGCTGCTCAGCCGACCTATCCACTCCCTTACATATAGAGCCCGCCACAGGTTATTTTCATCAACAATACCTACCCTCTATAGGTTTCTGCATAGATATCCTAATAGACGCCAAATATGAGTGCACCGTCTACTTCCAAGACATCAAAACATCGACACCCTGCCCACTAGGAATCGTAATCCCAACCCTAACAGGAAAACTCAACCAAACCAAAAAAAAACACCTGCCCTCTATAGGTTCCAACATAGAACCACTATTAGGATCCAAATATGTCGGTGCTCTATCCCCTCTATAGGTGCAGTGCATAGCTTGGATATTAGGCGCCAAATATGTTGGCAAAAGCTACCTGCACCATTCACTTCAGGGCTGCCCATAGCCTATCGAAATAGCCGCAGCACACTGCCACCACCCCGGGATGTCTGCTCCACAGGTCGGGTCCGAGGGTTAAGCGTGTTGTAGGTTCATAAGCCACCGCCACCTCTGCGCCGTCGAAGATGGCGAAGGCAACCGGGGGCACCGCAGCCATTTCCCGCAGCTCAAAAGCCGAGCCATCCAGCGTACCTATCCATTTGGGGTAATTGTGGCGGGGCGGCTTCTCCACAGCAACCCGTATCCGCACGCCTCGCTTAAGCGCTGCTTTCAGTTCGGCCTCGCAGTGGAAGCAGAGTTGCCTAAACCGCACCCAACTCACAACAAACTCGATGCTGCCCTGTGCTTCGGCTATGGCTTGGTGGTGTTTTTTGGTTTGTTCGGAGCCGAAGAGGGTTCCAAAGCAGGGCGTCGCCGTCTGCGGGGGGCGGGGGCAGGTCTGGAGTCGCTCTGCGAGCTGCTGGGTTTGCATGGTGAGGCTGTTTAGCTGGCGGGTTTTTTTCTGCAGCAGCTGCTGGGCAACCTCCGCGAAGGGCGCCGCCGTGTAAGTCAAGGGTTTAGTGAGGTGCTTTCGAATAAGCCCCAACGAGAGGAGGCTGTTGATTAGGGGGTAGATTTCTTGGTGATGCACCAAAGACACGCCCATAACATCCACCGCCCGCCCACACCCCAACCGCAACACCGCCAAAAACACCCGCGCCTGCCGCCCCGTCAAACCCAACCCCACCAAAACCTCCACCCCCACCAAACCAACCCCACCCAATTTATGATAACCCAGCGATTGATGGGCTGCCTGAAGATTGGTTAGTTTTGGTTGCATCTTTGTACGCTCTTTTGGTGTGTGTTAGCTCTATGTTGTCATTAGAATAAAAAGTTAGTGTATCAACATAGTAATCGAATATAGTAACATATCTCCACACACATTACTAAAAGCCGGTGTCCATTTGGCGCGAACAGGCATAGGAACAATCATCGGCAGAAAAACCGCAAGCAAAGGCAAAGAATACGCAAGAATCTGGGTCTACATCCCAACCAAAGTCAGCGAAGACACAGCCTTCCCATTCAAAATCGGCGCCCCCTGCGAAGTCCAAATCGATGAAGACAAAAAGCACCTTATTGTAAAACCGATTTCAGAGAAAGAAGCGATTGCACACGGTTGGAGAAAACGAAACAGACGAGGCCATTCTCAAAATAACAGTTGACATCGTCCCCTCTTCTCTATAGTTTCTGTATAACCAACCACCCAAACAACTGATGGTTTGAATTGGTTTCCTTCTGTTTTGAAAAAACACTTTGCTGGTATACTCGGTTCAATAGGCTCAAACAACCAGCAAGAACGGGAAAAAACATAATGAAAGTTCGATGTGTGCTTTCAAAGTTGAAGATGAAGACATCGATAGATACCTTTTTTCATTAGAATGCGCTTTAATGGTTAAGAAACCTTTTGATTCGCGCGCAAATGGTTTTTATTTATAGAACGTATTAGTTAGGGGTAGGGATTTTTGTATGGTTGAAGATTTTGAACAAGACGATTGGGACATGCTTGACCCGTCAGCCAAAAGAGTTCTGGTAGCTTTATCTGAATTCGAGAAAGGTCAAATGGTGAACGTGGACCTAATACATAAAAAGACCGGCTTGATGCCTGAAGGTCTAAACGATGCAGTGAGACACCTGTCAAAATCCAAACTCATCGACAACCCTGCCCCGTCAAAAAGATTTGGACCTTACGATTTCTACGCTGTCGAAATAACCGAACTCGGACGGCAAGTGCTCGAGCAATTCGGGTAAATCTTCGTGTGAGAGAGCAGAGTTTTTTTATTGTTTGTAGTTTGTTTGTGGTATGGTTATGGTGAATTTTGCGTTTTTGCCCTCTGTGCCTGTTTCTTCGATGTTCCAACCGTAGACTTCCGCGGTCTTTTTGATCAGGTATAGGCCTAGTCCGCTGCCTTGTCCGCCGCCTTTAGTGAACAGCCTCGGCTTAATCTCGGTAGGTATTCCCATGCCGTTGTCCTCGTAGGTTAACTTGAGGTGTCCGCCTTCCAATGTGTGGCTGAGATGGATTTGGGTGGCGGTTTGGCCGTATTTGAGCGTGTTCTCAAACAGGTTGTAGAGCAGCTCCTTTAGCAGCGAATCCGCCATCACCTCCACTTCGCGGCACTCGTTTATCACTTGCAGGTTGGTGTCTGGGAATAGTGTGGTAACTTCGTCGAATGCTTTGCCGACGTTGATGTATCCCAGTGCTTCTTTGCCCAGCATTTCGTAGTCGCGGGAGAATTCGATGACTCTTCTTATTTGGGAGCAGGCGGTTTGGGTGGAGTTCAAAAGCCCTTCCAAGTCGCGGTCTTTTTTGGCTAAGTAGGCTTTCATGTTGAGTACGTTGAGTTTGTTGGCTATGTCGTGTCGGACTATGCCGCCCATGACGAGGAGCTTCTCGTTTGCCAACGCGAGGTTTTGATGGGCTTCTTTGAGGCTGGTTTCGGTTTGGATGTGGTCGCTTATAATTCGCACGATGTCTATGAATGCGATGGCTTGGCCTCTCTCGTCTTTTATGGGTGCTGCGGTTAGTTCTACGGGGATTTTTTTGCCTGTTTTGGTTGTGGCGGTGAATTGCCCCTTCCAACCGACCCCAGTTTTTATGCATTCAAGCGAGTTTTCAAGCGCCCGCTGCCGTTCCGCGGGGTCAACAAAGTCGAGGATATGTTTGCCGACGAATTCTTCTTTGCTTTCGGCATCCATCATTTTCACTATGGCTTCATTAACGTAGGTTACGATTCCCTTTTCGTCGCCGATGACTATGCCATCAAGTGACATTTCGACTGCACGTGCGAATAGGTCGGAACTCATCCAATCACGTCCTCCCCATCAAATTGATAGGTCTCATTAGATTCCTTAATCAGAAGATAAAAAGATTATTGATTTTTGCTTCAGAAACACCCATTTAGTTTGCTGTTTGAAACTATGTCCATACAAATTGATGCTACGCTATTCGCTTTAGCGCTCTAAGCGTCAGCAGTGTTAGCCACTGTGAGGGCTGCTTTTTTTGCCCAAAATCCCACTCGCCCCACGCCTGCCACACCGACTCGGCGGTGTACCTGCCGTCGCCGTCAGCCTTAGCTGCTACTAGCTGCGCCATTTCTTGGAGGCGAGGGTCGCTTTTCAGCCACGGAAACTTTGTCAGCACGTCGAGTACGTGGAGTATGTCGTACCATATGTTGGGGGATTTGAGTTTTCTGAAGTCGGTTCCCATGTAGAACATGTAGGGGTGCACTATGCGGCTTCTGCTCCACAGATCCAGCAGGCTCTCAGCGCCCCAGTGGGCCTCTTTGCTGTCTTTCCATTTGGGGAACTGCTGAAGCACTTTTAGCATAATCAGGGTGGCATACGGGCACGGGTCATCCTTTCTGCCTGGACCCCGAAACTTACCCAGTTCCTTAGAGACCACACAAGGCCACCCATTACTCCGCGCCAAACCCGCAAGATAACCCACAGCTTTTTCCACACGCACATCCTGAGCTAAGCCGAACTTTGCCAACGCATACACGAGCGTGGGGGCGTCGCAGAGCGCCCAAGCCCACTCATCTTTGCCTGAGCCGCCAAAATGCACGGGAACATTTGTTGACAGCGTGAAGGGACCCTCAGCGGACTGATGAGACAAAACCTTCGCAGAGATTTCTGATATTCCGGGGTCGTTTTGGGTTAAGCCTATGCCGGCTAGGAAGGCGAGTTTGTGGAAGGGTTGACCTGCGCTTTTGTGGCTGCTAATGACTTTTCCAGGCCAATCTTGCAGCTCAGCCACTAAACCCGCAACTTTGGGGTGAGCTATCATTTTTGCTTTGGCGGCAGCTACCTCGCCATCGGTTTCTGGCTGGTGCAGTAGGTCGAGGCGGGTTATGTACTCAACCCACGGTTCCCCCGATAGAAGCCACTCTACAACTTTATCCAAACAGTCGCCAGCAACACTATTTTCCCGCTGAGTTTTTATGTTTTTGTCCCCTAAACCTGTTCAGCCAAAGCAGGCGGTACATGTGGTGGGGTGGGCTGATTTGGCGCTGGGCAATTCAAAAATGGCGCTGAATCTTCGTTTCCTTTAAATATTAGTGTTTGAACTATGCTTGTGCAAAAAGAAGGAATAACTACAGTATGGGTTCCAAGTCTCCAAGAGGCGAATTCGCCGCAAGGCAATTGGCTAAGAAACGTAAGAATTTCCGTTGGCACGATAGGTACTTTAACAGACGTATGTTGATGCTTGACGAAAAAGTTGACCCTATGCAGGGCGCACCCCAAGCCCGGGGCATAGTCCTCGAGAAGGTCGGTGTCGAATCCAAGCAGCCTAACAGCGCCATCCGCAAATGTGTCAGAACACAACTCATCAAAAACGGCCGCACCATCAGCGCATTTCTCCCCGGAGACGGCGCCTTAAACGTCATCGACGAACACGATGAAGTCGTCGTGGAAGGCATCGGAGGCACCAGAGGAGGCGCCATGGGCGACATCCCCGGTGTCAGATGGAAAGTCGTCATGGTCAACGGCGTATCGCTCAACGAACTCGTCTATGGACGTAAACAAAAACCAGCAAGGTAACTTTTATGTCACAAACAGTAGCAGAATCCCAAGAAATCAAGCTCTTCCAGAAATGGAGCTTCAAAGACATCACAGTCAAAGACATAGGCTTACAGCGGTACCTAAACCTAACCCCGATGGTTGCCCCACACAGCATGGGCCGCCACGAGCACCAAAGATTCCGCAAAGCCCGCGTCAACATCGTCGAACGCCTCATCAACGGATTAATGCGCGGCGGCAAAAACGCAGGCAAAAAAGCCAAAGCCACAAACATCGTTAAAGAAGCATTCGAAATCATTAACGTCAAAACAGGCAAAAACCCCGTTGAAGTCCTCGTGCAAGCAGTCGAAAACTGTTCCCCCTGCGAAGACACAACACGTGTCAGCTACGGTGGAGTCGTCTATCACCTCTCAGTTGACGTTGCGCCGCAACGCAGAATCGACCTCGCCATACGCCACATAACCGCAGGCGCCAAAGCATCCTCCATCAACACCCCTAAAAGCATCCAAGAAACACTCGCAGACGAACTCGTTTTGGCAGCAGCTAAAGACATCAAGAGCGCTGGCGTAGCTAAACGCAACGAAATTGAACGCGTCGCACAAAGCAGCAGATAAACCAACCCTTTTCTTTTCTTAATTTTGTTTTTAATTTTAGGCATACAGCTTTCTTTCTCGATGCACCGTTTCTTTAACCATACTGAGGTCTTTAGCATAATCCATAAGCGCTGTGCGCAGCATCTCGCTTTCGCTTGTACCCAACCGCCGGGCTAATTCACACAAAATGTCTTTCTGTTCCTTACTTAGCACTACCTTAACTATGCATTTGCGAGCCATCCCCTACTTTTCCCCTCTCCCATAGCCTTCTATTCGAAAACCGACGATTAATCTGCCAAGCCAGAAGGCAACACACTCGCTACAGTTTGGTGTATATAACGATTTTCTATATTGAATAATGCGATTTGAACAGTACAACACAGATGCACTAAGCTATTCTGGCATGAATCTCCACTATGTCGCCGTCGTCGAGCACAAAGTTCAACCCGACCTTTTTGGGACTAAACGGCAGCCGCTTAGCCCAAACCATCGCAAACATAAAATTCATCAACAACTCCTTGTGAATGTTTTTTGCTAACTCGTTTACGGTGGCGCCTTTGCGCAGGGGAAACGGGTGGTCACTGTGCGTTTTTTGGCCGGGTTCCTTGGTGTAGATTCGAATAATCCCCAATGAATCAAAAATCGCTTTTCCTAACTCTGGAATGCCCAGTTTACGTTCACACGACATGGGAATTATCGGCAGTTTGCCGTTTACGTGTGCCTTGAGTTTTTGGAGATTATCTAATGCGCCTGGAAGGTCAAGTTTGTTGGCGACGATTACTGCAGGCTTGTAGATGGTGTTTTCGTAGATGGCGTCTTCTACGTCGTTTAAGGTTACTACGCCGCTGATACGTACGATGGCATCGTTGACTCGGTAGCTCCTTAATAGGTCCTCAACCTGACGTACACTGCAGTCAACCAACCTACCGACAATAACGACCCTAAGACGCGTACCAGCAGGACGCCGCTCAATTTCCACGCGTCCCCCGCTGGGTTTACTGACAAGCAACCGCGTCTTCTCCAGTTCAGCCAAAATCAACTCTAACTGCTCAACCGGGTCACGGCTTAGGTCAAGCATCAAAATTACGCCGTCAGCATTACGCGCCAACCCAAGCGTAACGTTACCACCCGCCTTACCCTCCGCTGCGCCCTCCATAACGGCGGGAGCCTCCACAATCTGGAACTGCACATCCTTATAGCTCATGATGCCAGGTACAGGTTCATGGGTGCTAAAAGGTGTGGGGGTAACGCGGACTTTAGAGTTTGTTGTCGCATTCATCAAACAGCTTTTACCTACATTAGTCATGCCAACCAACGCCACCTGAGCTGAAGCAGCTTTTTCGATGAAAAGTTTAGGTCCACCGCTGCTCTTGCCCGTGCCCATCCGCTTCTTTTTCTCTAAGTCATCACGGATAAGCGCAATTTTGCGGTTCATTTCGCCGCGGAGCTTCATGGTGCCCTTGTGATGCGGAACATACTTTAGGAACTCTATCATCGCATCCATTTTTTCTTTCGGCGTATGGGCGGCTTCTACTGCTTCCCACTTGTCCATTGCTTCAGGCGGCAGATTAGTAGGCATACAAACTTCGCTGATACATACGCAGAATCGACTTTAAGACTATTTCTGCATAAAACCCCTAACTGACGGGGGTAAATGGCATTTATGGGGCTGTTTAGCTGGCGGTTGTTTATGTAGCTCAAAGTTGTGACTTATACGGCTGGATATGGTCTTTTAGTGGTCATGGTTGTACAGTCACAAACTTATAATTAGCGCGGTTTGATTTTGCTAGGTTGTCGAATTTTTAGGCAGGTGAAAAAGTAAGAGATGAAATTTTCACTAAAAATAACCTTAGCACTTTGTCTTTTCAGCCTCAGTTTAGCTTTCTCAACCGCGGCAGCGCAATCCTCAATCGATACGGGCGTAGTCAGCCCAACCACTACAACGCTTAACGCAGTGTGCGTCGTCAATAGCCCCGACGCCAACGGCGACTTAACAACGCTTGAAGCTTGGGCGGTCGGCGATGCAGGAACCATTGTCCACTGGAACGCCAACTCATGGACAACCGTGCCAAGCCCCACAGCATCCCACCTCTACTCAGTCGCGTTTAACAACGTAACCAACGGCTGGGCTGTAGGAGGAAGCGGCAACTCAGGAGTGATTCTGCACTATAACGGCACTTGGAACGTTTGGAGCCGAATAAGCTTCAGCGGCTTCACCGACGCCTTTGACACTATCAACTCCACTCTGCATTCAGTTACGATAACGACTGATGGCATGATGGGCTGGATTGTTGGCGCAGGTGGATTGACCTTAAACTGGAACGGAGACACATGGTTCGCCATAACAGACGTAACCCCCAACACCCTAAGAGCTGTGGCAATGGCTCACAACTCAGCAGAAGCATGGGCAGTCGGCGACGCAGGCACAATTATGCATTGGACGGGCTCCAACTGGGAAACCATGACGAGTCCAACCAACGCGCCCCTCTACACAATTCAGATGCTGGACACCAGCAACGGCTGGGTAGCAGGCGGCAGCAACAACAACGGCGTGGTCCTAAACCTCAACCAGTCCACTTGGCAAGTGTGGGACAAATTCAACTTCGGCACCATGAACACAACAACCCCCTCCCAATCCGTTAACTCAACCATATACTCCATCTCTGTAGGGAACGCTACGTCAGCTTGGGCATGCGGCAGCAACGGCTTAGTGATGTACTGGACAGGCACACAGTGGGATTGCAACATCAACCTGATAAGCGGCAACCTAAGAGGCATCTCCATGATTCACGGCGAAACCACTGGAATGCTACAAGCGTGGGCGGTGGGTGACGGCGGCCAAATCATGGCTTTCAACGGTATGGCTTGGGTGCCAGAAATACCAATCATCGCGGTGTCGATCCTTTTGGCAGCAGTATTGTTTGTAGTCGTCTTGGCTAAACCGAAGCTTCTCAGAAAAACCCTTCTTTTTAAATAGCTTCTCTTCTTTTTTCGTTTTTTATCTGTTCTTAAAGGTAACTTTAGATGAAATATGACCTTACGCATGAGCAGCTAACCGTTTTGCTAAGTGTCATAGTTCAGTTGCCTATGGCTATATTTCTGGGTCACTACTACGACCAAAGAATTTTTCTAGACACAGGCTACCTTGTGAGTTCAGGCTTAAACCCCTATCAACAACACGAGATTTCTGTTTTCTCCAACCCCCACCTAACAGGGTTAAACCCCATAATTGGGTATCCGTCTCCTTGGCCGCTGCTTTTAGGCATCATTTACCGACAAACCTACAGCATACTCCCCAACCTTTTCATCTACAACTTTGCCACAAAAATCCCCATAATCGCCAGCAACATCCTCCTCGCTTATGTAACAAAAAACATAATGCTCACCCAAAACCTGCCCAAAAAAACCGCGCAGTTCACATGGCTCTTTTTGCTATTCAATCCTTTCACGCTCTTAACAACGACTGCTTGGGGACAGTTCGACACTTTCATAGCTTTGCTTTGTGTTTGGGGGTTGTATTTGTTGAGTAAAGGAAAAACTGTGCAATCAGCATTTTTGTTGACGGTGAGCTTTGTTTTTAAACCGATTTCTTTACCCTTGCTTGGGTTACCGCTGCTTTTTGCCTCAAGAAACCGCCGAAATAACGCTTTTAGTCTCTTGATAATTGTGAGTGTGGTGTTGGTTTTGGGGATTTTGCCTTTCTACGTTTTCGGTTGGGTTATGCCTGCTTCGTCTGCTGAGGTTTCGTCTTTTTTTAAGATGGCTGGAGGCATGACCGTCTTCAACGTGATTGATGTTTTAGTGCGGTCGGCTGAGTTGCCAGCGGCGTTGTGGTTCTTGGGTTACCTCTGGGTTCCCGCACTGATTGCGGCGTACATCTGGGTTTACCGTAACCCCCCCAAAACAGTGATTGCCTTGGCCCAGTGTGCGGTTGTTTTGCTGTTGGCGTTTTTTCTTTTTCGTTCATGGCTTTCTGAGCAAAATATCAATCTGCTTTTGCCTTTTTTGTTGATACTTATCGGCGCGGGAACATTAACTAAAAAGATGTTTCATTTGGCGTGGCTTGTTCCTTTGGTTTTCTTGGTGCTGAATGCGTCTTTGCCGCAACTTTTCTTTTTGGTCGATCCCTCAGTCATTGCTTGGAAGGAGGCTTTTGATTTAGATTTCGGGACCGCCCGACTTGCCGCCCGATTCGCAGTCACACTTGTATGGTACATCGTTGCATTGGCTATAATGAAAAAAACTGTTTCTGCCGCTAACAAACCATTAAACAAAGCAGTCGTAGATGCGCCTTCACTTACGCATCAAGCTCAACTGGATCCATACACAGTTCCCTTAACAGACCGCTTAGCGGTTCGGCTCTACAAGGACTGTCGCCCAAACTGTCTAGAAACTGCGCCACTGCAAAAAGGGCTTGTTTTAATGTTGGATGATAAGGAGCTGGTTGAGGAGGGTGTGGGTTTCGGGGTTCCCGTGGTTAAGTATATGGATAAAACGTTTTTTTCCAGCAAAGCCAACGTGTCTATTCATAAAGATCGCCTCGGGTACACGTTGATAAAAGTTTTCACCTTAGATTCGGTGTCAGTGAAAAAAGTGGGAAACACCGGCTACATTAATCATTCACTTTATTCTGGGCTGAGGAAAAAATTCGAGTTAATGTATCTAAAACACCGCAAACTCAAAACCGCCTTTAACAAAATCATGGAGATACGCCAACTCCTAAAAATAAAAACCGAGTTCAAAACAGTCAAGCCCCGCGGCTCCGTCACCCTAACTTACCGCATCTGCCCCGAAGTCATCCAAATACATGCCGACTTCTCAAAAATACAACGTGAAAACTGCAAAGAACTAATTCTGCTAAACGAGCAGGGCGCAAGCTTTTTTCAAAAATACACGGACAGCAAAGGAGAAACGCTTCTGGAAAACAGAATTGGAGCATGGGACAAAGTGACTGCAGACCACGCGACTCTGCACGGCGTTAACGGTCAAATTCAGTTTAGCCTCCGAAACATAGAGGGAGCCGCGCTTTTTAGGGGGTATGAGTGGACGAGGAAGCGGTTCTGTTGGGTTGGCTTAAGTTATTCGGTAGTGCCCAACAGGACGACCACGTTTGATTATGTTATCAATATTAATAGACTAAGCTAAACTGACCTGCGCAGTTTTTAGAAATCGGTTGGATTAACTGTATTTCTTCATTTTGTAGCTTTGGGATATATAATATAGGAAAATTTTTATGCAAACAGTATTAATTTACTGAATAAGGGGTCAGATAGGTTGCCTACCACCGAAACTGCCCATGCCGCAGCGAAAAACCAGAAACCCCCATTCAAAAATTCTAAAAGAACCAATCAACAGGATAGCACCCCCAACTCCACAAACAACCATGACCACAATAAAAACGCTCAAAAGGCCCTAATCTCAGCAGAAAAACGCTACCGAAGACTATACCAAACCACCAAAGACGGCATAATGGCCCGTGACTTAGAGGGAAAAATGATTGACTGCAACCAAGCCTACGCAAAAATGCTGGGCTACACTAAGAATGAACTGAAAAACCTGAGCATAAAACAGTTGTTGCCCAGAAAGTATCATGAGCAAAGGGAAAAAATTGTAAACAAGGTTCTACAAACTGGGCGATCCATCGTTTTCGAGCGGGAGTACCGACGCAAAGACCACACTATCTTTCCAGCCTCGGTGCGGACTTGGCGATTAACTGATGGCAAAGGTAATGTTATCGGCATTTGGTCAATTGTGCGCGACATTAGCGTCCAGACGCGACTGCAAAAGAGCCTTGAAAAGCATGCGGGCAATCTGGAAAAAATCGTTGAAGAAAGAACCAAACAGCTCAAGGATACGGAGCGGTTGGCGGCGATTGGTCAAACAGCCGCTATGGTGGGGCATGACTTGCGTAATCCTCTGCAAACCTTGCTGGGTGAATTGTATTTGGTAAAGTCTGAAGTGGAAGACTTAGCTGACGACGAGGCTAAACTCAATTTGAAAGAGAGTTTTCGTGTAATTGAAGATCAAATTGCCTACATGGATAAGATTGTCAGTGACTTGCAGGCGTTTGTTCAACCTGTAAGCTTAGAAAAGAAACCTGTCGAACTGCAAGCTCTCTTAAACAATGTGTTATCAACTGTTGTTGTTCCACCTAACATTTCCGTCCAAATCAACAACCACAACATCGTACCCACCATAAATGCGGACCCTCAACTGATAAAACGTGTCTTAATCAACTTGGTTACCAACGCAGTGCAGGCAATGCCAAAAGGCGGCACCCTCACCCTCACCGCGAAAATCAACTCCGCCAGACACGTCTCGATTTCCGTAGAGGACACCGGTGTAGGCATAGGTGAAAAAATCAAGGGTCAAATCTTCACACCGCTGTTCACAACAAAACCCCGAGGGCAAGGCTTTGGATTAGCTGTATGCAAACGCGTCATCGAAGCGCACGGTGGAACCATAAGCTTTGAAAGCCAAGAGGGAAAAGGCACAACTTTTACGGTAAAATTCCCCGCTAACTAACCTACTGTTTCTTTTAGCTTCGTTGTGCCCTTCAGTTTAAGCTTAAGCGTATAGACAAAGGCTAAAAACCAAAACGCAACGGTTCCCCAGCCGATAACAAAACCAATCACGTTCCCCAGCAGGTGATAAGCCAATTCGAAACCCACAATGGAGATAAAAGTCAAAAAGGAGCCGACTACGCTGAAGCCTCGGAGGTAGTTGCGGTTTTTTATGATTGCACGCAGCATCCAGAGTAATGCTATGAAGTTTACGATACTGGCTACGTCTAAGAGCAGGTTTGCAAAGGCTAAGGTATCCATCCTTTTCCCCTGCCAAACATCGGGTTGCCCAAACTTAAGGTTAACGCAAAACAAGCCTTGAGCCGTAAATTAACTTAAATCATCTCGTGCCATGAGCTATGTTTGTGAAGGGAGAGGGGTGAAATCAAAAGGTGATTTCTCGAGATTGTGACGGGTGCGGGCTGCAGAAGCCATGCCTCGCGCGGTACCGCAAAGTCGGTTTAGGTGAAAAAGTTTACTGCCCCGACGGAACCGCGCATCTAGTTGACCAGGCAAGCTTGGCATAAGCATCTGAACGTGGAAGAAGCCATTTCTCTATCCAACACTGTAACATTTCTTAGCGGGCATTTTCTGATTAGTTAGGTGAGATTATGGAAAAATTATATATACCGAACTGTTGTGACTGAATGGATATAAGAGGAATTTAGGTGAAGGGACTCCGAACCGTAACTGTAGCAACCTTTTTTGTAGTTATTTTCCTTTCAATAGGGCTCGTTTCCGCGCTCTCATCAAGTGACGTAACAATCCAGACGACGCTTTCCAACTCTGCGCCTAAACCAGGCGACACTGTAATTGTTAGCTTTACCTTCCAAAGCCATGTTTCACAAGAACTAACTATTTATGCTCTCGGTATCCACACGGACTGGATGCAAGCTGACCAACTCTTCGGTCCGAAAGCAGGTTCTTCCGGTTGGGAGGCAGTAACTGTGGAAGCAAATGGTGTATACATCACCCAGTTCCTAATTCAGATTCCGACAACTGCAAGCATTGGTTCGCATACTTACTTCGCTGGTGCTGACGGTATAGACTCATCAGGTACGGCTTTCTCTTTTAACTCTGCAGAAGCAACAATCCAAGTTGTTGCATCCTCCTCCAGCCCAACCGTTAATCCTACCTCAAGCGGAAGCCCCAATGATGGTGAGCCGACTGATTGGTTACCTTGGATAACTGTGGTGGCAGCCGCAGTAATCGTTGCTGCGCTCGTGTTCTTTTTCATGATGAAAAGCAAGAAACCACGTAAACCAGCCTCTGAAGCCCCCAGTGAAGCACCTATGGCTCCACCAGCAGAAGAACCCGAACCAGACGAGGAACCAGCAAGCAAAGACTTTGACATTTAGTCAGAATCCAAAAACGGCTTAAGACTTATGCTTGAATAAGCCTTATAGCCTTAATTGTTTATTTTTTTGTTTATAGTGGGCGGGCTTTGAAGGCGAGAGAGGCTAAACTATTCAAGCTGCGAATAGTGGCGGTAACGGTAGGTTTTATGTTTCTCTTTCTGTACCCGAGTGCTCAAGCCCAGAACGCCACACCATTTACCCCCAATGACAAATTCATAATACCCCAACTAAACGGCTCCCTAAACTTCGCCTTCAACGGCACCTACACCTCAGCGGCACTGCAAAATGACACATGGTTTTTCACCGATTTGACCCTCAACAGGAACAACAGTTCCCTAAGGTTGGGAAACCTCGACATATCTGTCAAAGACTCAAACATAACCATTTTCACATTCTACTCCGACAGGCTGTCCGCGCAATTCAACCGTTTCGGATCAATTAGGTACTTCGCTGAGGGTGCGGGGACGCAAACGATTAACCTAAACATCAACACAACTGACCAGACGCATTCCAGTGAATGGGGCGTAATCAACCCTGCCGGCGTATTCTTAGCTGAAGGCAAAGACTGGCAGCTCCTGCCTGACAACACAGTTATCGTCTATGGCAGAACAGGCAACGTAACCGTATCCCATTACGGCTTCGGCGTCGATTCAGGCAGCACATTGCCGTTTTATATGCAGCACTCCGTTGCCTTGGGCTTGCTTGCGGTTTTGGCGGTGACGGTGGCGGCTGCAACCATAATCCGCTTCAACATAAGGAGAAACCCTCTGCATGGTAACTGAAAACTCTCCCTACATCGTAGTACCCTTATTTGCCTTAATCGTTGCAGTAAGCATAATTTTAATCCTAAAACTATCCAAAGACAAAACCCGAAAAATCAGCACCTTGAGGCTCTTCATCCAGATCGCCGCGGTCTTCGCTGTATTCATGGGTTTGCTCATCGGACCTTTCAATGTGGAAATATTTGCGCCGCTGGGTCCTTCCCCCCGCGACAACTTGCTGGGCGCTAATATCTTGGGCAACCAGTTTCCCGACGGCATCTCTGTGCCCTTCTTGGCATGCTACTACCCCAACGGGCGCACCGTAACCTGTGCCATCTGGCAACTTCAAGCCTACATTTTCCCCTTCTGGGATTACCCCCGTGGATATCAAGTCAACTATTCCACGTCTGGACTTGAAAAGTTAGCTATCGTTTTGGGTTCCCTCATCGTTGCATGCGTGGTCTTGGGGCGTTCCTTCTGTGGCTGGCTCTGCCCGTTTGGCCTCTACCAAGACCTCCTAACACGGGTGCGCAAGGCAACGCGGCTCAGACACCTTAACGTTTCGGACAAGACCAATAAGAAGCTGATACAGTCAAGCTTCGTGATTATCGCAGTGTTTATGCTTCTTAGCGTAATCTTTGGTTCCTACGCTATTTTCGGCACTGAAATTGTCCCCGGAACGATACCTGGTGGACCTGAAGGAACCGAAGCAGGCATCGTAAGCAACATCAACGAGCCCTTCTGCCTAGTTTGCCCCGCTAGACCGCTCTGTATTGCTGTGGAATGCGCCATCGGAGCGATGGATTGGTCCTATGTCTCACAGATAGTGTATGGGCCACTGTGGATAAGCGGCTTCTACCTAACCTCGATAAACGTAGCTGTACTCATCATCGTGACGATTTTGGCCCTGACTTACCGACGTGCATGGTGCCGTATCTGCCCGATGGGCGGCTTAGGTGCGTTGTTCAGCGCGTACCGACCATTTAGGCACATTGCTTTAACAAAGTTAGAGAAGAACGAGGCGAAATGCACCAAATGCGGCGTCTGCAAACGCGTCTGCCCAACCCAAGCCACCGACATGTACGAAAAGAAAGGCGGCGACGTCACCGAATCCCGATGCATACTATGCGCGCGATGCGTAGAAATCTGCCCCTACGGCGACGCACTCAAAATTACCTTTGCAGGGAAAACTTTGGCCAAGTCACGTAATTGGCTGGAGAAAAGCGACTCATCGTCTATTAAACTCAATGATTAAGCTGTCAAGGTTTATGTTCTGAGGTATACTGGCTTGAAGTGCGAAGTAGTTCGGGTCTCATGCCGTGTTTTTGTTAACGTCCAATTCGCCTTTCATTGCTACAATTACATGATTATAAAACGGTAGCTTCGTCGGAGATTTCGCGTAAGTAACTATTCTTAATCCACTCTCGCGGACCCTTTTTTTAATGCCTGAAGCTGTGTAGATATGGAATAATTTATAGCGGTATTTCTTGATTTTCAAGCGATTTAGCATTTGACTAACAACCGAGTTTAGTGTGCTTGCCACTTCAATTATCGCCACTCCATCGGGGGTTAGTATTCTGTTTATTTCTCTAAATACTTGTACGTCATCTTCAACATGCTGTATTGCCCGTCTCGAGGTCACTATTGTAACAGACGAATCTTTGTACATACTCAAGTTTGTCATGTCACAGGTTACATCTGCTTGAGTAGCAGAATAATTATCCACGCCTACAAAAAATTTGGAAATCTTGTTGTTTCCACAACCTAAGTCAATCGAAGTCATGCCCAAATACTGCCCGATCCAATAATTATGTAACTGCAATTGATTAATTTAACGGGAAAAAAATTGTTGCCCTCACATAATGATTTTTGAGTTTAGGTTGTTGGTGGACGAGGCGGGATTTGAACCCGCGACCTCCACGATGCCAACGTGGCGATCGTACCAGGCTGATCTACTCGCCCAAACAATGCGGCTTCTAATCTCTAATCCACCTCGTTTAATAAGCATTTCTTATTAGAGACCAACAAAGCCACAATATGGCTACGCTTGGGCTCTTTGAATTCCCTACCCATGTGTTCGTGAATTTAGGTGACTGCTTAAGCTCAACATCAGGTGGCTATCAATAGTACGCGTTATTTTGAGCTAAAGAGCGCCTGACGTGCTCTGTTGTAGGGGGGTTGTTTGGTTTGGGTGCGTTTCCAGTACCATAACAGCGCCACTACTGCGACGATTCGAAGGTAAATTGAAAGTGCCATCATCCAAGAATAAACTGCGACCTCGGTGAAGCCCAGGTTTAGGGTGAACAGTTTTTCGCCCTGTGGAATAAGCCATAGACTGTAGTACCTATTTAGATCATAGGAAACTCCGAATATGTATTTGGTTAACCCGTAGAAGACGTCGTTCATAAGCGAGGCAAGTAAACCCAGCCCAAAGGTTAGGCCCCAGTTTTTTAGGTTAAACATGGAGAACCCGACGAAGGGCAAGAAATACATCACAACCAGCCAAACATGGTAGCCATACGTGAAACCCGACGACACCACATCAATGTAGTTAATGAAGACTAAACCGTATACTGCGGCAAAGGCAACCAAGCAGAAGAGTTTGCCCTCAACGCCCAGCCTAACACCTAACTTAACGCGTATGGAGGTGTCTGGGGCTTGTAAGCGAGAGCTGTTTTTAGCCTTCAGAGGTGTTTCCCGAAAGCCGCTTGAAGTCTGATCGGTAATAAACGTTGTTTACGCTGGCTCAGAAATTCGGGGCAGTATCGTAAATATGGATTACCATATATAATTGGAAGGAAAGTGTGCTTGGATGGGAACATGCAAGTTACGGCTATGCGGGCTATGTTAAGCCGAGTGTTCCAGCAACCCGCAACTTCGCGCCCTCCAAATACATCAAAACTGCCTTATCGCCGGGACGATAAACCAGAGGCTTATCCAGCGCCAATGTCAAGGATGGTTTGCGGAAGTCGCCGCCCTCTGAGGCGGATTCTACTTTGGCGGTTACAAATTGTGCCCAGTGACCAACATGCATAACCATGCCTGTCTTGATTGGTGTTTGCCAGTACTTGACAAGCGAGGCGGAGGTCTCGAGTTTATTTGATGTTTTGATCGTGGGGTCATTGGTTAAGACGACTCCTCGATCTACATCTTCCACTTCAACGTTTTTGAGTGCGAAGCCGACGCGGTCGCCTAAGGTTGCAGTTTCGAATTCGTCGTCATGCTTCTGGATGGAGCGCACTTCAGCTACTTTGGAGCTGGGCAGAGCCTTGAGTTTTGCATGCTTCGCCACTGCCCCGTATACAACTATGCCCAGAATGACTACGCCGACACCTTTTACGTTGAAGGCGTGGTCAATTGGTACTGTTCCAACCGCTTGTCCTTCGTCGGGTTTTACTTGAGCGGCTTCGGCGAGAAGTTTCTCTCGTAAAACGTTAGTATCATCATTTAGGAATTCGAAGCCTTCAATGCTGGTGCCCTTTATGAGGGGCTCGATTTTTTCTTTAGGAATATAATTGCGTAGCACGAAGTAGCCGCTTTTAATGCCGCTACACTGAAGCATGACCAGTTGCTCGCCAAACTCAGCGTTAAGTGCATCAACGACTACTATGGCTTTTGTTGCTAGGGCGCATGCATAGAATAGGGGTGCTAGGCGTTCGGGGTAACGGGTGGGTTCAATTAAGGTGACGGTGGCTTCGCCTTTTTTGATGTCGTAGAGTGTAATGTCTGTGGAGGTGCCTTTTTTGCCGATTCCACTGCTGTAATCCTGTGCGCCCAAAACGGCGACTGTAATGTTTCCCATGTAAATCTACCCTTTATCCGCATTGTTGAAGAGCGCCATAAAGATAAGCGTTATGAATACGCAGAGGCAGTTTTTCATCCTTTATGCCAGACCGAGATAAACCTCATGCTCACCACTTTGCTGTTGTCCTCGCTGGTGACCCATACCTCGTCAGCCAAAAAAGCCGCCCTATCCACCCGCTCACCCACCGTTGAGGGAAAAACAATAACAAAGTAAGTGCTTGGCGGCAAACAATGACGTAACCGCTTCACCTGCCAGCGCAGCCACCCCAAATGAAGACTCAGCATGCACACAACCCCCACCACATGGTCCTCTTTTTTGGCTAAAACATCAACGAAGAACTTTTTTCTGCCAAAAGTCAACGGCGACGCAAACTCTATATCCCGATAACCACGATCCCGCCACAACTTCAACGCCGCCGCAACCTTCAAACACTCAACAACATCACAACACACACAAGCCTGTATCCTGTATTTCGCCCTAAGCTCTTCAGGTAACTTATTGATTGGGTCATCCATACGACACATTTCTCCTTAGTTTGTCGTATGCTTATTCAGTGCTTATATGCTTTATGCATTTTTATGTTCTCTGTGCGTAATAAATCACTTAAACAACAAGCCCCAAGTACCAAGCAGACCAAAAATGTCCACACTCACCCCAACAGATTGCTTCGACGAATTAACAGCAATCGTTCGGTTCATATTATACCTTAAAAAACACCCAAAAGCAGGCATAACCGAAATCATAAAAGGCACCCCCGCAGGCCAACGCGCAATATACTCAGCCAAAGACTACGCAGAAAAAAACAAACTCATAGACATAACCATGAAAACAACAAGCCCCTATGGACCGCAATATTCGCTCAGTGATAAGGGAAAAAAAGTGGCATCGTATATAGAGGAAATCCAAAAACTACTGGAACATTAACCCTTTAGCTATGACGAGGGCTTCGATTTCCCTCTTCATCTCTTCCAACTGTAACACAATCGCACTCTTTGAACATCTCAATGTACAGGGCGCTTGTATAAAGCAGTTATTTTATAACTAAATTTAGATTCCGAATCAGGATTCAGAACTGTCAAGTCCAGAAGACACTTTATCTTTAAAATTTCTTATAGTTTTTAATGTCTTCCTTTCTAACATGTGCTTTACTTGACAAGTAATCGATAGGTTTATCATCTTTAATTATCTGGCGTAACCTAAATGCTTCCATGCCGGGTTTGTTGGTTGTTTTGGTTTTTTATGAAGGCTGTGAAGCCATAGAAACAAGTGGTTGATAAATTCGAAATTCCGAGGTTAAATTAAAGTTAGCTTTCCTGTATAACCGCTGACGTAATTTACAATTTTCTTATATATTAAAAGCAAAAATAGATGCTTCGTATCAGGGAGTGTATTTACCTAGTTGGCTAAGAAAAAAGCGCCTGATGAAGTCAGGGCTTCAAAAGAGTTCAATGCTTATTATGCAGGGTTAAACAGAGCTGGCGAGGTGTTCAAGAGGATTAATGCTTGTATCGATTCTATTAAGGAGAACTGGCAAGTGGGCGATAAGGTTGGAAGGGAGAAATTCCCTGATTATTACGTGGTGAAGTATGGAATCAATAACTTGTACCGTTTAGAGGTGGGCGATTGTAGGCTTGCTTATACAATAATCGCTGATGGTTGTAGGTTGGTGGCGGTTGTACTGGAGTATTTTGAGTCACATAAAGAGTATAGTGAAAGGTTTGGGTACGATGACTAAAGTTTAGTGCTTGAGTCGAGTAGTTGTTTTAGTTTTGGGTTGTCTGGGAATATCCAGATTATTTTTCTTGTGTTGAATGTTATTTTGTTGGAGCTTTCTAGGTATTCTAGTACTCTGTTGAATGTTTGGTATTGTATCTTTTTTGGCAGGGATTTCCATAGTTGCTTTTTTGTTGGGTAAGTGCCGCTTGTTTTGAGTGCGTTTTCTATCATTAGTATGGTTTGGAGGTTGGGTTCGTGTATAACTTTTGTCATTTCATTTCTTCTCCCTATGCGGATTCCTTGGCTAACCCACATAATAGTTATACAAACTTATATAATTATTGGGCCGCTGAGACCGCCAACCTAACCAGCTGCTTGCACAAACCGCCACAACCAAACAGCAACTGTAGAAAAAACAACGTCATGCGTTAAGAAGGCAGCGTTTAAAAAACTAGTTACGACCCGTCAGCAACGCATCACAGACGCAGAACCCAAAAGCAGCCGCCCACCATGCCCACAAGGTAGATTATGAATATAGGATCTGCCATTATCTAACAGTTTAAAAATTCAAAACAGTGGACTCTTTGGGATTCGAACTGCTTGCGAAATCGACCCTCAACCAGCTGCAACTATGCACAAAAGCGGCAGCCAAAACACAACATTCTGCATAATGCGTTGGTTGTTGTTGAAACAAGAGGGGTCCCCTGCAACTTCCAAGATTAATTTTTGATCTACTGATAAGGGAGGGGAGGTAGCGGCTGAGAGGTCGCGTGGTTTCTGCTTGTCCGCATACGGTTTCGTATGCGCCTTTAAATAAGGGGGTCTAGTAGAGAAATCGCAGTTGAGTTCCAGTCTACCGTCCTGTCTAACCGAACATGTGGAAAACGCTTGCACCGCCCAAAAAGACCAGCAAACCCAGCTACCCCAACAACAAGCACTACATTGGCGTCCGAGGAAAATAGATACTCTTTATGCGTTGACGAAAGGTTCTTAAGGTATATAGTATTCTTCTAAACGGCAAGAAATCGGCATAACTAACTGCCAATTCAGGTTACAACCAGTTCTCGACATGCGGGAACAGGTTAGACCAATAAAGTTAAAATAGTCCGATGAAGAGGTGAAAAGGTATGGAAAACATTTACGCAGCAATGCTCCTTCACAAGGCAGGAAAACCAATCGACGAAGCTTCAGTAACAAAAGTACTCGAAGCAGCAGGCTTAACAGTTGATGCAGTCCAAGTTAAAGCACTCGTAGCTTCACTCAGCGAAGTAAACATCGACGAAGCAATCAAAGCAGCTCCAACCATGATGGCAGCCGCGCCAGTCGCAGCTCCAGCAGGCGAATCTAAACCAGCAGCAGCCGCACCAGAAGACAAGAAGAAGAAAGCTGAAGAAGAAAAAGCCAAAGAAGAAGCAGCACTAGAAGGATTAGGCGCCCTATTCGGGTAAACCGCCTCACTCTTATTTTTAACCAATTTTTCCCAAAATCTTTTACTCGTTGAATTATAAAAAATAGTTGTTTTGCTCTACAATGGCTGGGTGACCGCAGGCTCTGTGGGCTCCATGGCTGTAGCGACGGTTTTATTTTCACTTTTCGCCTTGAGCAGCTTGTAAGCAACTACTGGAGCCCAACCGCTGATAATCATCAAAGTGCCGGGGAACCCGCCGATTTCTCGCCCCATAATTGGGTTAAGCAAGGTTAAGATGTCTGCTAAGTAGGCTTCCCAGACTCCGAAAGCCACAGCCATAGCAACGGTTGAGGCTAAAGCGGTGTTTCTGCCAAATTTCTTGTACGTTTGCACGGCTAAGATGCCAGCGAAGAAAAAGTCACCTAATCCCAAACCGCGGTTTAACAGCAAGCCGTCGGCTGAGTACAGGAAGGGCACGTTTGGCAGATACACCAACACTGGCAAGCCCAGCCCAGTGAATTGTTTGGCGGCGGTTACCATGGTGCCAGTTCCGATGACCAAGATTATATCCAGCATAGTTAAGAGGACCGCGAATAAGCCGACTGTTTTCCAATTAAACATCGAAGACAAATACAGAATAATCAAAATCGCAAACGTGAAACCGAACAAATCCATCAAGAAGGGGAACCAAAGCGCAACCGTGCCCTCGTAGAGGAAATTAAAGAAAACAAACAGCAGCAAGAAAATTGCAGGCGGCTGCGCGGCAATGTACCATTTTCCCTTTTTGACGCTCACGCTGAAGCGCTCGTATGCTGCAACACCAAAACAGAACACGGCTAACCCGATGAAGGCAGCAGCCCGATAAATGGTGTATGCATCTGCGAGTTGGCTCAAAAGGCTGGCTAACCCCGCAGCTAAGCTTGCGGTGCCAAAACCTATCGAAAGCAGCTGTGCGCGTGCTCTTGTGAGGTTGGTGAATATGTAGGAGAACGTGAACAGCAACATGGTGTAAGAGGACAGGAACAGGATTAGCAGGACGTTTTGGAAAACTCCGCCAGGGTTGATTATGGACGTATAAGCTATGACCGAGATCATGATGGCGATGAAAACGACCAGCAAGATGACGTCGCGGGTTTTGAATTCTTTCTCTTCAACAGTAGATATCAGTTTACCTTCGACGCGCCTGTTTAGGAACAAGGCGACGGTGACCACGATTAGAAGGGCAGTGGGCATGGCGAGGTCTAAGTTGGGCATAGCCTCAAAATTAACAGACGGAAGCATTTATGCATTTACCAAAATAAGGTAAAGCGAGGAAACTAATACGGGAAGTAGGTGTTGAGGACTGCCAGCGTCGCCAAAAGCGCTTCTTCAGTGCGAACCGTTGCCGTGCCCTGATTAGGAACAGTATTCACCACAAATTCAGCTAAGTCAGGGAGCTTTAAGCCCTCATCTTCAACGATTTCGTGGAGTCCCCGTGAAGGTGCACCGAACCCGACCAAAACTCGGTCACTGCCACTCCATTGTTCACCGATTTTGGTTGCTACATCCACAAAATTGTCTCCTATGCGGGCAGTTGCAATCCGAAGGTTGAAGCGGTTGTCTTTGGATAATTGCCCAAAAGACCGCTTCTCCGCCCTAACCGAATAACCCCAATAAAGAGGCACATCCTCGCGGCTAACTGGCTGAACCTCCACTACTTCGCCGACATTAACCACCTGCGCTGTCAAGCGTTCCCCCATTCGGAATTGCCGTTGCCGCAGAAGCGCGGGCTGCTGCACCCCGATATCCACCGCTAAACCGTCTTTGCGCTCTTGGAGCACTAAGCCTTCGCGGTATTCGCCGACTTTTAGGTGCTTGGTTTTGCCGCTGACTGGATGGTGTGGCGTACGAAGCGGCGGCAGAATCCCTGCGTATTGTAAGTCGGGGTCGAGTTTGAAGAGGGCTTTGCGCAAATATTGGGGAGTTTCCAAATAATTCAACAGTAATGCGATAAATTCGAGGTCTTTTTGCTGGTTGACTCTGGTGTTGTCGGGGTAAACGATGATTTCGTCCACTCTGAAAATCGCGGCTGACCGCGCAATCAAACCGATTTTTGAGGTTTTCTCCCGCAAATGCGGAGTGTCTGAAATCACTGACGCTGGAATGGCGATTGAGAGCTTCTTTTTAGTCATGTTTCTTTTTCCTTGATGCTTACTTGTCTGCGCTGAGCTTAAAAGGCGGGATGAAGATATAAAACTGCGGGTTATTGGAGGACACAGACTTGAATAAGCCCCTTTTAGATGACATAGAAAAAATCCGTGCGGTAGACAAAAGCGGCATGATAGATTTCTGCATCAACGCGCCGCAGCATTACCGCGAAGCTGCAAAGATAGCTCAGAAAATCAAGGCAAGCTACTCTGTCCCAGACAACATTATCATAGTTGGCATGGGCGGCTCCGCAATCGGCGGCGACCTCTTCAAGGACTGGGCAAGAAACAAGCTCACTGTACCCATAGAAGTCAACCGAGAATACAACCTGCCCCAATACGCTGACCAAAAAACCCTTGTGGTGGTTTCAAGCTACTCGGGCGACACTGAAGAGTCCTTAAGCGCGTTTCTGGATGCCTTAAAACGCGGCTGCATGGTTTTCTGTGTCAGTAGCGGCGGCAAATTGATTAAAGCCGCAAAAAAACACAAAGTGCCCTATCTGCAGGTTCCCGGCGGAATGCCCCCGCGTGCTGCGTTGCCCTATATGCTGATTCCCCTGCTGGTTTACATGGAAAAAGCAGGATTAGTTAAGGGCGTATCAGAGGAATTGGAAGAAACCTTTGCGGTTTTGGAGAAGGTTGTTGAGGAAAATGGTCCAGAGAGACCGCAAAACGACAACTTTGCTAAGAACACGGCGCATTTCCTTTGGAACTCAGCCCCAGTTGTCTATGGTTTTGGTTTCTATCGTAGCGTGGCGCAGAGGTTTAAGCAGCAATTTAACGAGAACAGCAAATCCCCCGCCAAATGGGAATACTTCCCTGAGCTAGATCACAACGAAATAGTTGGGTGGTCAGGCAAAGGCGAACAGTGCAAATGGTTCAGCATCATCTTCATACGTGACGCAGATGAACCAGGCGAAATTGAAAGCCGCATCGACATCACAAAAGCCATAATCGAAAGCGCAGGCATCGTCACCTTCGACTTGCATGTGCAGGGAAAAAGTTGTCTTTCCAAGATGCTGTCCACCGTGGTTGTAGGCGACTTCTTGAGTGTCTATCTGGCTGTTGAACGTAAAGCTGACCCAACGCCTGTTAGAACAATTGATTTACTTAAAAACAAGTTGAAGGAAAACGGGGTTAGAGACGAAGTCATCCGTCAACTGGAAAAAGTGTAGACAGCCACCTTTTTTTTGGGCAACTGTTTTTTAAGATAACAAAAGAAAAGGAAAAATGAGGTTAAGCCACGAATTTTTTGAATTCTGCCTCGGCAACTTCAAGAGGGAGCATCTTGGGCGGACGCTTAAATCCATAAGCACAAACCGCTTCAAGCGCTCCACCCTGCTTTTTAGTCAACGCCACCTTGACTGCGCGGACAACGTCGAATAGGACTGAACCTGCGTTTGGTGCGTCGGTTGTTTGGAATTTAAGGTCGATTTTTAGTGGTGTGTTGCAGAAGTATGTGCCGCTTATCCAGAAGTAACTGTCACGTTTGTTCTGTAGGAAATCGACGTAGTCAGTTGAGCCTGCAACGACTTGGGTTTCGTAAGGCAGCGCAGAAGCAACGGATTGAGTTTTTATGATGCGTTTTGTATCGCGGGTGCGGTCCATGGTGTCGACGGATTCTGTGCCGCCGCCAACGTCGAGTTGGTAGGTTTCGTTTATGTGGACGCCGCTTTCGCTGAGCAGCTTGAGCAGGGTTTTGTGGAGTGCGGTTGAGCCGATTTGGTCAACTAAGTCGTCGCCTACAAGAGGTAGTTCCGCGTCTTCAAACTGCGCTGCGATTGAGGGTTCGCTGGCGACGAAGTTGGGTGTTGCGTTGATGAATGCGCATCCCGCTGCGATGGCTTGCATTGCGTAGAATCGTGTGGCGTTGGATGCGCCGCTTGGAAGTAAGTTAATTACGATTTCTGCGTGCGCGGATATGAGGATTTGTGCAACGTTAGCATCAGCTTCGGCGCTGACTTCTACGAGTGCTTTTGTTGATTCGCCGACGCCGTCTAAAAGCGGTCCTTTCGCTACTTTGACGCTTAGTTTGGGTACGTCGCAGACTTTTGGCGCGTTGTTTGGTTTAGCGAAAATTGCTTCCGCGAGGTCTAAGCCGACTTTGCGGGCGTCAACGTCGAATGCCGCGACGACTTCAATGTCTTTAGGTAATAATCCTGCAAGTGTTGGGTTGCGTAATCCAAGGTTGTCTTCTGGCTTTGAAGCGCTAGAATAGTACTGGATGCCTTGGATGAATGATGAGGCGCAGTTTCCCACGCCGATTAGAGCTACTCGGATTTTGGGCATGATTTTTGGCACCTTGTTTGGCATGTTAAGGTGCTGTTGCCTTAATAAAAGCTACGTTGCCTCAGAAGCACCTTTTTCTTTTATTTACAATGCTTACTTTCGCCCTAAATATCCTGTAAATTCTTGGAGGTACAGAAATTTGATTGCTTATTTTTGAGGGGTTGGTTGCAATAATCCATAAATCCAGACTTTTCCCATCCAATCGTGATGGATATGTTTCGGTCTGGTATTGCAACTTTACCCTTGCATGGTGGCAAGGCTCCTTCTTGGCTCACTGGGCGTACGCGCGGTTTAGCCCGCGAAATAGCCCACGTCATGATCGACGAGTACGGCACCGCCAAATTCATCGCTCGCCTCAGTGACCCTTATTGGTTTCAAGCGCTAGGCTGCGTTCTCGCTTATGACTGGCATAGTAGCGGTGTAACAACTGTCGTGACAGGCGTCCTCAAAACTGCGCTGTCGCCGCAGGAACATGGTATTGCAGTCTGCGGTGGAAAAGGGAAAACAAGCCGCAAAACACCCAGCGACATACAAAATGTCGGCGAAAAATGGGGCTTCCCGCAGGAAACAATAGACGACCTAACCTACACCAGCCGCATGACCGCTAAAGTTGACAACACCGCAGTCCAAGACGGCTACCAGCTCTATCACCACGCTTTGCTTGTCACCAGAGAGGGCAAGTGGGCGGTTATTCAGCAGGGGATGAGTGACCAAGACCACAGCGCTCGCCGCTACCATTGGCTCTCAGAGCACACGCATGATTTTGTGGTTGAGCCACACCAAGCTATAGCCTGCAACGTAAAGCGGGAAAAAGCTCTCAACATGGTTGCACGCGCCAGCCAAGAAGCACGCCAAGCCTCAGTTGATTTGGCAAAGGAACCCCCAAAGAAGCTAATGCGTCTCATCCAATCCGCCAGCAAACCCCAAAACCAAGCTTCACTCCAAACGTGGCTCCCCAAATCCGACGACCCATGGTTACAAACACAGATAACGCTGAACATGCCTCGTAACATCAACTGGGACACACTCAGCCGCCTCTACGAGTTCCAGCCCTGCAACTATGAGGAATTCTTAAGCGTTAAAGGTGTGGGACCCGCAACTGTTCGCGGATTGGCGCTTGTTGCCGAATTGGTTTATGGGGAGGAGCCAAGTTGGGAAGACCCCGTCAAATTCAGCTTTGCATACGGCGGCAAAGACGGCGTTCCGTTCCCCGTGGACCGCAAGGCGATGGATGAATCCATAGAAATCCTCAAAAAGTCGGTTGAAGAAGCTAAAATAGGCGAAAAAGACAAGCTGCGTTCCCTACAGAATCTACGGCGGTTTGTGCCTGAGAGCGCAAATTCTTAAACCAGCCTTCACCAATAGAGTTAGCGATTGTTATGGTTCTGCCAATGAAGGTCGGAGCAGTAGCGGGGTTTGCGGCACCCATATTTGCCTTAGCGTTTATTCTCTGCGCCATCGTGTCTTATCCGCCTTTCAGCTGGACAAGCAACGCCCTAAGCGACCTCGGCGTAGTCAAGGGCGTAACCAGCATCCTCTTCACGATTGGTTTGATTGGAGCGGGGGTTTTCGCGCTCTTATTTGCCGTTTTTGGCTTGTATAATTTTGCTGGAGTGAGCCGTTTGGGTAAGGTGGGCTCTGCCGCGTTTTCCGCAGCGACGGTGGCGCTGGTGTGCATCGGTGTCTTCAACGAGCATTTTGTCCCCACACATTACCTGGTTTCGGTAGCGTTCTTCGCTTTGGCGCCGATTGGGTTGTTTGTCTTGACGTGCGCTTTCTTCCGCAATCATCAACGAGGTTTAGCTGTGTTCTCAGTGGCTATTGGCGTTGCAGCTGCGTTGCCCTGGATTCTGCAATTTGCCATCCGCTACGTACCTAACGTCGCGATCCCCGAGGCGGTTTCTGCTGCGGCGGTTTCGGTTTGGGCGATTGTGCTCTCCGCAAAAATGCTCAAGGCAGCAAAAAGGGTTAGTCTGGTTGGGAGTTGCTCCATTTTTTAATGATTTTGAAGCCAGCGTAAGCCACGAATGCGAAAACGGCGATGATTACGGTGGCGGCGATTGCTGTGCCGATTAGGGTGCTCTGTGGGTTGGGGGTTGGCGAGGGGGGTTGCGCGGCCGCGGCGGAGATGCACGCGAAACCAAAGAGGCAAACAGCTAAAGCAACAGTTTTCATCCTTTCAACCAAAACATCGTTTGGAGCCAAACCAGTTAAAAGCTTTGGTTCAACCCTTTACCATCCAAATCCAGAAACATCTGAGCGCAACAATAAGACGAAAAAACCGTTTTGCACCCCATTTTTTGGGCGTATTCAACTGCTTCTTCGCTTGGAAAGGCAACTGCGTCCACACCCGCTTTGAGCGCGAGCAGGTCGGTTTGGCCGCGGAGTTTGCCTTTAGGTCGCATGCAACCCAGCGCAAGCGGCGTCTTTGGGAACATGAGGCGTGCGGCGGCAGCGACTTTGGCGATGTCGAGCGGTCGGGGCGGCGGCGTTTTCTGCATTTGTGTACCGTAGAGGGGCATAAACGCGATGATGACCACTGCGGAGGGTTTGACGGTTTGGTTGATGGTTTGGAGGGCTTGGAGTTCGCCGTCGAGTACGCCGTCGTTTAAGCCGACGATGACGTGGGGAACGACGTTTAGGTCTGCGTTTGCGAGGGCTCGGAGGGATTGGGCGTAGTCTTGGGCGGTTACGTTGAGGTTGAGGACTTTTTTTATGGTTTGGTCGGAGCCGATGACATCAATCAACGCAGCGTCCACATCTGCCTTCTTCAGTGCAGCCGCAGTCTGCGGTGAGGTTATGGCGGTGTGGACAAAAACTGTTAACGCCAACTCATGTTTAAACCGAAAAAGCGCATCAGCAAAACCTTCAAGGGGTACAGAACCATCAGGCAAGCATCCGCCGCTGACCAAAACACCCTTCGCGCCTTTCGCCTTAAGCGCCAAACCAGTCTGCCAAAGTTGCTCCGCACTCAACGCGGGATGCATGGTTTCGAGCACTTTGCCGCCGCAGTGTTTGCAGTTCAGTGCGCAACTGTTGCCTGTGACTGAAATCGTGGGGAACTCTGCGGTTGTGGAGCTGTAGTGTTTGGTTTTGTAGTAGGTAAAGCTGGGCGCGTAAAAGCGGACGCCGCCGCTTTGGGGTTTGAGGCTGCCTGAATCGAGCAGCGCTTTGAGTTGGGCGTCGTTGAGGTTCCAGATGGCTTCCGCGCTTGGGTTCGGCATGGTTTTTCTGCTATTGACACCGTTACGCGCCATATTTATCTTGATACACAAACACTGCTCTGCCGTGACTAGACCCCCACCTTTTAACGGTAGATCAAAAAAATCTTGTTTGTGTACTTGTTGTTTTTTGTGCTGTTGATTTTTGTGGAGAAAAATACAGTCGATACGTGCTTTCACATTCGCATGGTGGTGGTTTCAACATGCTTCTATGTTGGGCGTGTGGAGAAAACCTCACAGCCCACACCGAAACAGACGATGAGAAACAGCCTGAACCCAAAACGCAAACGCACCCAGTTGCCGTCGTGTGGTGTGCCGTAAACCAAAACACCCACATAAAGAGCCAAAACAAAAAATTTGATCTACTGATAAAGGTGGATACGAAACCGTATGCGGGTTTTAACGGGTTTTGTTGCTTTGCTATAGACCTATCCCCTAAAGACAAAATCATTTTTTTCTTGGATGATGGTCTGAATTTTGGGAGAAAACCGATTTCTGGATACCCTAAAGAACCTTGCTTAGACGTCTATTACTTCGCCCTGTTGGGGTATGCAAACATCCGTCATTTCCCCGATCTTCTCCGCCAACAACTCAGCCTGCTCCAAATCCCCATGAACCAAAACCGTACGCTTCGGCTTCACCTTACTAACAATATTTACAAGCTCAGTCTGGTCAGCGTGACCTGAAAGCTCAATCTGCTTAACTTCCGCCTTAACATCATACGTTTCATCATTTGTCTTGAAGAAACCTTCTTCTTTTGCGGTTTTCAAGGGGCTGTCGGGCGGAAGGTAACCGGAAGTCAGAATCACCGCGTTGTCTTTGTCTTCACACCACTCCTGTAACAGTCTTAGGCTTGCGCCTGCGTGGCCAAAGCCTGAGGTGCAGATGACGACGGCTGGCGATTCAATCTGCGAAGTGCGGTAGAGGTGCTTTACGTGGCGGTAGTTGAAAGGGTGCTTTTGCGCTTTGATTTCTTTGGTGAAGAGTTGCTTGTGGTAGTTGAAGTAGCCATTTATTCTTTGGGCGAGGTTTGAGATTGTGTAGACGTGGTATTTTGGGAGGATGCCGTTTTGTATGGCGGTGTCGATTCTTTTTGCCATCTCTTGGCTTCTGTGAAAAGCAAAAGTGGGTATCAGCACGTTTCCACCCCTGTCCATGGTTAACTCCATTTGAGCTATGAATTGTTTGACGAGTTCTTTTCGGGGGGGCCTGACTTTTCCGCCGTAGGTTGACTCAGTGATTAGTACGTCGGGTTTTTTGGGAAGCGTCTCCAGCCGCAAGCCCTGCAAGATCTCGGTGTCGTGGACGCAGAAGTCGCCTGTGTAGACGATTTTTTTTCCTTCCGCTTGAACGGTTGTTATTTTGGCGCCTGCAACGTGGCCCGCAGGTTGAAGCTGGATGCTCAGCCCCGGCAAGGCAACGGAGTCTCGGCTCCACCAACATGCCGAAACATTCTCGGCGTGGCTGTCGTTAAACTCTAAGTTGCCTTTTTCGCTTTGGATTTTAACCATGTCATGGAGAAGGTCAACGGTTACATCTCGAGTGATGTCTGCACCCACGATAGTGGGGTTGTTGTTTTTGCATAACCTAAGCAGACTTCCAGTGTGGTCTAAGTGTGCGTGGCTGATGACTACAGCGTCAAAGTCCTTGGGCAGTTTTTTCATCTCTGACTCAAGTTTTGTACCGTAATCTAGGGCAACCTTGCATGAGTCGGTTTCAACTGCTATGCATGAGCCGCCTACTTCTCTGGCTCCACCGTGAACTTCGATTTTCAAGTTTCTTTCTTCCGAATTATTTTCAACGTTATTTTTTTTCCAGAATTGGTTGAATATCCAACTTTAGGGTGCTAAACAGAAATGTGCTTAGCGTTGCGTTTACAGCTTAAAGTTATGTTGAAAGATATTAACATATTGACCAAGAAAGCGGGCTGATTCATCCAAACAGCAATTTCAGCTTTAGATTTAATGTTTAAAAGCAGAATAAGAGTAACATGCAGGCATGAATCGCACCGTGAAGCTGCTGGCGCTTGCCGTTACAGTGTTGCTAGTTGCAGCAAGCTTGGAGGCAGTTATGCTTGCCGCCATCACAAACGAGCAGACGCCTCAAAGCCCTGTGCGCGTCGCTTGTGTGGGCGACAGCATAACCAGAGGCACCGAATACACGCTTTACCTATGGGAAAAGTTGGGCTCCAACTATGTGATAAGCGATTTTGGCGTCGGCGGGGTCACGGTTTCGCTCAAATCAGAGAGTGCATACATGAACACGACGGCGTTTGAGCTTGCCAAGCAGTTCCAGCCAGACATCGTGGTTGTTATGCTTGGAACAAACGATGCAGACAACGACCTAAACATATCCAAAGAGCAATTCATATCGGACTACCTCAGTTTGCTAAGCGAGTTCCAATCGCTGTCAAGCAAACCAAAAGTGTACATTGTGCTGCCGCCGCCGATATTCGAAAACGACGCAAATCTCAACGGAACCCTGCTCACCCAAATGATTATTCCAAGTATTAGCGAGGTCGCAAACGTGACTGGGGTGTCGTTGGTTGATGCCTACACGCCGCTTCTAGATCATCCGGATTATTTTGGTGATGGCGTGCATCCTAAGGTTGAGGGGGCACAGGTGATTGCTGACGCGGTTTATAGTGTGTTGGCTTTGGATTTGTCGAAAGAAGAGTAAAATGTATGCCAAGTAAAGGTTTTGGGCTATTTGTAGTTGGCTCCATATTTTGTATGGTTGTTGAACAGTTTGGTGTGTTAGTAAGCGCCATCTATATTGTTTATTAAGATGTAATATACACAGATGTTTCTGTGAATAGATTGCCAATCAACAAACCACTCATAATACCACTGGCGGCACTACTCACAGTCGCAATAACCTTAACCGCCGTAACAGCAGCAGTGCTCAGCACCCAACCCACCACCCCAAATTACATCCCGCCCGCCAAAACAATCAACGGACCAACCAGCCAAGATAACACTGATCCAAACAACACCGAAACCAATGACCAACAAAACACCGTAACCGGCACAAACAACCAAAGCAACCAAAACATCACCATTAACGCAACACCAAGTCCCACAACCAACGGAAACAACCAAAACAGCCACAGCCAAACTGACAGCAATAACCAACAGAATACCATAACGAGCACCCTAAACCTCGCCATATACGAAGACGGGAACGCAATAACAACCTGCGATAATATAATTTGGGGAACCCTCCACCCAGGTGATGAAGCAACAAAAACGATCTACATAAAAAACACAGGCAACACGGCAGCAACTTTGAGCATGACTGCATCATCATGGACTCCCACAGATGCAAGCGACAAATTAACCCTAACATGGAACAAACAAGGTAGCACAATTGCAGCAGGCGCAATGGTAGCCGCAATCCTGACGTTAAAGGTAGCTGCAGACACCGGCGATTTAACTGACTTCAGCATGAACATCGTTATCTCTGTCTCCACCCAGTAAACCTACGCGTGGCTGACTCAACCTTAAATTAAAAAAATCAACACTTTATTTTGCAGTAGATCAAATTTTTTGTTTTGGCTCTTTATGTGGGTGTTTTGGTTTACGGCACACCACACGACGGCAACTGGGTGCGTTTGCGTTTTGGGTTCAGGCTGTTTCTCATCGTCTGTTTCGGTGTGGGCTGTGAGGTTTTCTCCACACGCCCAACATAGAAGCATGTTGAAACCACCACCATGCGAATGTGAAAGCACGTATCGACTGTATTTTTCTCCACAAAAATCAACAGCACAAAAAACAACAAGTACACAAACAAGATTTTTTTGATCTACCGTTTAATTAAAACAAAAAAGAAAAGTTTAGGTTGCGCCTGAAGCGCATTTCTGGAGTAGCTTTTCCCAGCGTTCATCAGTTGAGCGCTGAATCTCTTCGATGATATGTGCGTTCTGTGGTGTGAAGAGGTGACGGAATCTGCCTTGTCCTTCGAGGTAAGCTTTAACTGGCTTCTTTTTCTGTGGCGCTAAAGAGATGACTTTGCTGGGTGTAGATAGTTGGCGTTTGCCGTTGACTGCCTCCCAGATTGGGAACACACAGGTTTCGACTGAGAGTTTGGAGTATTCCATGGATTTTGCGGGGTCACTTCTCCAGCCTC
This sequence comes from Candidatus Bathyarchaeota archaeon, assembly GCA_023488905.1. Lineage (GTDB taxonomy): Archaea > Thermoproteota > Bathyarchaeia > Bathyarchaeales > Bathycorpusculaceae > Bathycorpusculum. The sequence goes on along the minus strand of JAMDCQ010000003.1, from coordinate 44,683 downwards.
TTGGGCATGGCGCGAATACATGAAGGAAAGCGGGTCCTTCAACTTCTAAGCCTTTGCGAACTTTGGTAATGAGGTCTTTCCAGTAGTAAGGCGTAGCGGTGGCGACGTATTCCATTTCGTGTGCAAGCATGATTTCAGTGATGGGCTTTTTCTTTTCCAGTTTACCCGGGATTACTGAGCCTGCTGGACTGGTTGTAGTGGATGCACCAATGGGTGTGGAGCTGCTTCGCTGTATGCCAGTGTTCATGTATCCTTCGTTGTCATAGAGGACAAAAAGAAAGTCGTGACCACGTTCAACTGCGCCTGAGAGGGCTTGTAGACCGATGTCGAGGGTTCCACCATCGCCTGCTATGGCGATGACATCGACATACTCATCTTTGATTTTGCCTTTTTTGCGCATGATTTTTATGGCTGCGTCGATGCCGGAAGCGTTTGCAGCGGCGTTCTCAAAGGCAGTGTGGAGCCAGGGTAGAGCCCAAGATGTGTAGGGGTAGATTGAGCCGACGATTTCCATGCAACCGGTTGCTTGGGTTACGATTGTGGGTCCGCGGGTGGCTTTCATGACTAATCTAAGCACTGATACAGGTGCGCATCCTGCACATGCACGATGGCCTGACAGGAATAGGTCGGGTTTTGCTGCGATGTCTTTGGCTGTGAATTTCCATTCTTGAGTTGTCATTTTCTTTTCCTCCTTTTACTCCCTTAATCCTAAATAGTTCACGGCTTTCTCCGCTTGCCCTGTCCTAGCTATATGCAGTAGGTCTTCGTAGACTTTGCGCAGGTCTCGTGGACTGTTGTCTCGTCCGCCTAAACCGAAGATGTAGTTCACTAATATCGGGCGCTGCTTGGAGTCATAGAGTGCATTTCGTACTTCGCTAAAGACTGCTGCACCTAAGCCACCGGGGCTCATGCTCTTATCCATAACTGCAACAGCTTTGACATCCTTTAGCGCATGTATTACGTCTTCGACTGGGAAGGGCCTAAACGATCGAATTCGCAGGACACCTGCTTTTATGCCTTCTTGGCGAAGTTGGTCAACGATTACTTTAAGGGTTCCAGCAGTTGAGCCCAGTACCACGATTGCGATTTCGGCGTCATCTAACTGGTATTTGTCAACTAGACCGTTCCCGTATCCTCGACCGCTGATTTTAGCATATTCGCTGTTGATTTCTCGAATCCGTTTGAGAGCATGTTTCATAGCTTCTTCTTGTTGACGCTTGAACTCGAAGTAATAGTTCTGTAATGCATTTGGCCCCATCGTCATAGGGTTAGCCGGGTCAAGTTTGAAGGGCACTGTTTTGCCTTCATGAGTAAGCACCATTGGGTATCCGCGCTCGCCGACGTAGTGCTTTACTAAGTCATCGGGTAAAATATCGACTCGTTCAAGTGTGTGGCTGATTGTGAAACCGTCTAAGCAAACCATAAGCGGTATCGAGATGGTTGTGTCTTCTGCTATTTTGAATGCCTGAATGATTGAGTCATATGCTTCTTGAGCGTTTTCAACGTAGATTTGTATCCATCCGCTGTCGCGTTCAGCCATTGCATCAGAGTGGTCACCATGTATGTTTAGTGGTGCAGATAACGCACGGTTTGCAACTGCCATCACAACCGGCACACGCGAACCAGAGGTGACAAAAAGCATCTCATGCATCAACGCTAAGCCTGCGGAGGCGCTCGCAGTGAAGGTTCTTGCCCCTGCCGCAGCGGCAGCAAGACACGCGGTCATGGCGCTGTGTTCAGATTCGGTGCAGACGTATTGGGTTTGGACTTCGCCGTTGGCAACGTACTCGCTGAATTTTTCGACGATGATTGTTTGAGGTGTGATTGGATAGGCTGCCACAACGTCAACGTCGCATTGTTTAACTGCAAACGCCACTGCTTCGTCGCCGTTCATAGCCACGGTGTCTCGTTTAATCTGATGTTCCATGTTATTCTTCCTCCTCAGGCATCTTCATGGTTATCGCTTTTGTTGGGCATTCGTTTGCACATATTCCGCAGCCCTTGCAGAAGCCTAAGTCGATTTGGATTTTGTTTTTCTCAGGAAGGAAAGCGATTGCGCCTTCGGGGCAGAGCATCACGCAGGTCAAACAGATGGTGCATTTTTCTAAATCACGGATGGGCATGTAGGTTTTCCAGTCACCTGTCAAAAATCCGATACTGGATTTAGGTGGGACGCCTGCGATGGAGATTTCTTTCCACGTTTTTTCTTTGTTGCTCATATGACTTTTGCCTCTCGGTATGCTTCTTGAACCACTGCAAAGTTTTTCTCTGCCAAGTCAGCGCGGAATCGACCCTTAAGGGTTTTCTGTATTCCATCCAAAGTAACGATATTAGTTGCTTTAGCTACTACACCTAGCAAAGCAGTGTTTGTAATTGGAGCACCAAGAATTTTGAGGGCGATTTCAGTTGCGGGAACCGTCCAAACTTTACCTTTCACAACTCTTAAGGTCTCTTTTAGCGCGGCTGGTTCCTCGCTTGAGTTAATGATTATGCAGTCTTCTTCACGGTTTAATCCAGCTGTAACTGGCACCGTTTTTAGTAAAGTGTTATCTAAAACTACCACAACGTCTGGGTCGTAAATTGCACAGTGTAACCTGATTGGTTCGCTGCTGATTCGGGTAAAAGCAGTTACCGGCGCACCCATCCGTTCAGGCCCGAACTCTGGGAATGACTGGATGTATTTGCCTTCGTCGAGGGCTGTTCTAGCCAAAAGTTCGCTGGCTGTCCAAGCGCCCTGACCGCCTCTACCGTGCCATCTAAACTCTACCATTGTTTTCAAAGCAATCCCCTTCACTAAATATATTTCTCAGTTAAGTTCTACGTTAACCTTGATATACATTTTTCTAGTTAACAGGCAAAAGTAGGATATTCAATGTACAGATATTAGCTTTTGGAGTTTACATAAATACCGTTTGTGTGAGGGCAATTGGCATAGAAAAAAGAAAAGTTGAAAGAAAAACCCGCTAAACCTACTGAATTAAACATAGGAAAGCAAGCGGCCAACCGTAAACTACGATAAAGTTATATCTCCCTACTGAATGACACAATTTTGTCCAAAAAGCAGTTTCAAAGGAGGCTAGCTTATGGAGAATAAACAGAGCGCGGATGTACTTTTAACTGCAGACCGAACGTTGATGAGTAATTACCATCACAACGAGTTTCTGGGGTTCGGCACTTGCGCTCCGCCCAATTTTTTGCCAGAGTGGCTTTATAGCTACCTCTTTTTCCCACCTATAGAAACAACAAGCGACCATCCTTGGACCGCGCCGTATGGCCTTAGAAAAACCGAAGCACAACTGATAAAAGAAGGCTTCAAAGTTGACACAGTAAGCCCCCACCACTTAGGAAAACACCTCAAAGACGCAAAAGTGCTGGGCGTCCACGCTATGGATCCCTTCGGTTTGGGGCCAGCATCAACAACGCTAGCCTCAATCTTCAAGAAAGAACCCTATTTAGCCAAGCATTTTCAAGCGCTGTTGAGAAGTCCTCAGGTACGCGAAGCCAAAAAGAACGGACTGAAAATCATCGTTGGCGGACCCGGTGTATGGCAGTTCCACTACCGCGAGAAAGCAGCAAAAGGCTTGGGCATAGACTGCATCTTAGAAGGCGAAGGCGAAAACGTTGTTGGCAAACTCTTCAAAGCCGCCGTCGAAGGTCAAGACTTACCGAGCCACTATGAAGTAGACTTAGGCGAAACGCCTAGTATAGACGAGATCCCTGACATCCAGAAGCCCTCGATTAACGGTTTACTTGAGATCGGCAGGGGCTGCTGCAGGGGCTGCCAGTTTTGTAACGTAACCCTGCGACCCCTAAGGTGGTATCCTCCCGAAAAAATCGAGCGCGAACTAAACGTAAACCTAAACTCTGGAAAGGTTAATGGCGCCTGCCTCCACGCCGAAGACGTTATGCTTTATGGCTCAAAAAACACCACCCCCGACCCAGAAAAACTGTTGCAGATGCATCAAATGGTTATGAAACGGGTTGATAGCATCAGCTGGAGCCATTGTTCCCTTGCTGCTGTTGCTTCGTCGCCTAAGGTGTTTCGTCAGATCTCAGAGATTATCCAGCAGAAGCAGGATTGGTGGGGCGTGGAGATAGGCATAGAAACAGGTTCCCCTGAGATCGCGAAAAAGATTATGCCTGCTAAAGCTCACCCGTTTAGCGCCGATAAATGGCCTGATGTTGTTGTTGAGGGGATGGGGTTAGCTCATGATAACAACTTGGTTCCTGCATGCACCTTAATCGTGGGGTTGCCTGACGAAACCGAAGAAGACATCGCTAAAACCATGGACCTCGTCGATGACCTCAAGGGCATGCGCAGCCTAATCGTGCCTCTTTTCTTTGTTCCACTGGGGCACTTGACTAATAAGGACTGGTTCACCAAAACCAAACTAAGCGAGCGCCACCGAGAGCTGCTGATTCAGTGCGCTGAACATGACTTTTACTGGGTGGATAACCTGCTGGATTGGTCTTTTAACGATAAATGGTACAGTCCCATCATGAAGGAATTCTACAAGGGCTTCTCTGCTATTGCGAAGCATAAGGTTAGAGAGATAGAATAAAGCGCCAAGCAACGACTAAGCTTAAATACTTTTGTGGAACTGAAAGTGACAGAAGCATCGTGGTTTGCCGCCGTTGCACAGCCCGGTAGTGCAACTGACTGTTAATCAGTAGGTCAAAGGTTCGAGTCCTTTCGGCGGCGCCAACCTACTTCCACTTTTATACTGCAACATCTCCCTTTTTTGCGTTCTCTTATTACGCGTGCATAAATATTCTGTTGGGTGGGGTCATTTCTAATTGGTTGCAGCAAGTTCTAGTAATGACTCTTCAAGCGCAAAAAGTAACGCATTGGGTGAAGTGCTGGAGTTCCTTGAAAGCAGACAAGAAGGCGATGAGTGGTATTGTCCTTCATATCTTGCTTCAAAGGAATGTCTTAATCTTCCCCAAGGTACTGTCAGGGTCATGCTTAGGAAATTGCTCCAAAATAACAAGGTATATGTGAAAACAAAGGTAAATATCACTTTTATGCGGCTGTCAAACGTATTTCTGATGACTTCAATAGATTGTTGAAACTTGGTGCTTTTTACCGCCAAGACCCAAATAATGAAGTTAAACTTGCTTTAGACGGTAGATTATCAGGGGATTTTAAGCCAGATTTAATTCTAATAACATCATCGTTCACTTATTGGTATAAGCCTGTTTGGGATTCCGTAAGCCGATGTCGAGCGTTATTTCCAGACGCAAAAATAATCGTCGGGGGTATCTATGCATCGCTAATGCCAGAGCATTGTAAACAGTCGGGCTGCGATGAGGTTTTTGTCGGAATTCATAATGAGGCTGAAATATGTTCTCCTGCCTATGACTTGCTTTCTGAGTGCGAGTTCCAAATAATTCACACGTCTAGAGGGTGCTTCAGGCAATGTCCATACTGTGGTGTCTGGAAAATTGAGAAAAATGTTACATACAAAAACTCAATTCTTAGGGAAATTAAATCTAAGCATATTGTTTTCTATGACAACAATTTATTAGCTAATCCTAATATCGAAAGGATACTATCGGAGATTGCATTTGAAAGAAAAAAGGGTAGAAGTATCCATTGCGAGTCGCAGTGCGGGATCGATGCCAGGCTCCTAAAAAAAGAAACTGCTACACAACTAAAAGAAGCTGGTTTCATAAACATGCGCATTGCATGGGGTTGGAGCTATAATGACTGGAATGTTGTTAAGGAAAGTCTTGATCTACTTCACTCGTGCGGATTTCGCAAGAAGGATCTTTATGTTTTTATGATTTATAATTGGGAAGTATCCTTCTCTGAGATGGAAAAAAAGCGTCTGAAATGTTGGGAATGGCAAGTTCAAATTGCTGATTGTCGATACAGGCCATTAGACCAAACGGTTGATAACTACGACCCGAAATTAGAGCAGACATCAGAGGACTATTTTATTCACAGAAACTGGACTGATTTAATGATCAAAGAATTCCGAAAAAACGTGAGGCGACAGAATATTTGCGTTCGGCATGGCTTCCCATTCTGTAGTAAGGGCCTTGAACGTAATCGCTTTGACAAAGAGCTCTCCTTCAAACTTAGAACAATGAAACCATCAGAGGTAAAGGCACTAAGTTAGTGATGCATGGTATCCAAGTGATATATCCTGTGTTACCAACCTTTAGCTTCGTGTATTTTTTAAAGTCGCCCTTTGGTTTGTTTGAAATGTTACTTCTAGTTTTGAATTGTTGTTTTGTTGTGTTTTTTTGTTTGTGGGGTTTGTTTTTTTAGGTGTGGGTTGGCGTGTGGGTGGTTTAGTTTTTGTATTGGATGGTGTGGTGGGTTGGGGTTTGCTGTTTGAGTATGGCTTTTTGTGTTCTGCTTTTTGAGCGTGAAAATTTTTTATTAGGCGCGGCGGTGTTGTGGTTGGTGCGGGCGGAAGTTGTCTGTATGGGCCATGCTAGTGCCCGACTGCATTGCGCTGTTCATTGCTGCTCAATGATTCTTGTGAATACAAAAACGGTCTCAACATGCCCCCACATCCACATCCAGTTGCCTTCAACATGGAACCATGTATCCCGTGTGAAGGAAATCGCATATGCCACACCGAAACAGAAGCCGAAACACGTTGCAAACCCAAAACGCAGCCGCTCTCAGTTGCAGTCGTGTGGTGTGCCGTAAACCTCCACAGCCACATAAAGAGACAACCCGATTCGCCTTTTTATAGGGGCCCACAGAGAGCAGCAAACTCGGCTGTTCCACGCCAACCGCGCTTGCCAAGCTGAACTGCTTGCGGTTAACGCCACAACCAACCTGAAACCCACCCCCGACGCAGACGCCAAAACACAGCCGCCAGCAAAGCCCGTTGGTTGTTGTTGTGTATAGGGGGTTTTCGGCAACAACTACATCCAAAAAAACAGATCCCAATCAGCCGAGAAAAACGCAGAACTGGTTAGCCCTGCTTGAACAGGGTGGTTTCTATGTCTTTTAGGAAGGCTGTGAGGGCGGTTTCCAGTTGGCTTGTTAAGGCTTCAAGGTTGGTGAAGTCTGGGTTGCTGCTGAGTGTGTGCTCGATTATGGAGTTGCCCCTTTTTTCCGCAGCGAGGGGGGACTTGGTGAAGTCGGCTTCTTTTAGCTGCTTCCAGTAACGTGCCTGTACGGCTTTGTTGCAGCCTGAGAGCCAGACTTCGAATTTGAAGTTGTCATGGAAGAAGATGATTGTGGTTTTGAGTTTTTGGCGCTTCAGCGTTTGGGGGATGAAGTAGAAGTAGGTGTGGTCCATCATGCCGGGGTGGACTTCGGAGACGAAGTAGGCGGGGTGGGTTTTTTTGAGGTGATGCCTGAGTTGGGTGACGTAGCCGATTAGGCTTTGGTAGGCGGCTTTTACGGCGCTGTTTTGGAGTTGTTTTCGGTACTCCGCGAGGGTTTGGTGGAAAGGCTGACTTTCATGGTGGGTTGTATGACTGGTTGGGTTTATAACGATTTGCAAGAGCCTCGGCAGAGCAGCAAAATCAACTGTCCAAAGAAGAAGCGGCTTTGCTTAAGAACGAGCTTTACAACCCTTACTCAAATAACACGCATGGCAGTTCTTTTCTTCACCGGTATTCCAGCAAATTTTGATAGGTGCGGCTTCGGCGTCGACGCTGCTGCTTATAACGAATATTTCTTGGTGCTGGGTTTCTTGTGTCTGCCTATTCGCTTTTGACATATGCTTTAATCAGCGATATAGAGATATAAGTCTTTTGCATCAAGAAGCCATACGCCAGAAACACTTCGCCGCTTCAAAAAACGGCCAATTCAGTGCAAAAAATCAGCAATGAGCACTCAAAGCAGGCCCAAAACCCTTACCGCCCTTCTCCCCGGCATGGTTAAAGAGGGAAACTTTGAGGGGACTCTTGTAGCAGTCGTCGCTAAACATCCCGATGATGCTCTGCTGCTTCTCCACAAACTCCAACCCCTTACCTGTGGGCACATAGACTGCTTTGCCGTCGAGTAGGGTTTTCTGGAGCAGGCCGTGTTTGGTGAGGAAGTTTATGTATTCGTTGAGTTGGCTGAAACTGAGGTTAGCTTTGAACATGATGTGGGTTTTGCTGGTGCCGCCTTTGGCGATGTAGATGATTTCCATCATGATGATGAGTTTGTCTCGCCGTTTGGCTTTGTAATCGATTATTTCCCACGTCATACTTCCCAACTGCCCTCCTGTTCTAGAGTATTCGTCTATACGCAAATATTACTACACCCGTTATAAAGGGTGTTTCAGGCATCTTAGTACATCGGAATTCGTAACATGCCCCAAAAAAGGCGGCACCCTCTTCAAAATTGCATGCGACCATGCGTTTTTTGCCAGTTAGAACTTTATTCTATGTAGCTTTAAATAGCTAAGCCCTCAAAGTGCCTAACCAAGACAAGGTTATCTACAAATAGAGAAAGGGAGAAAAGAGCACGTGTGAAAAATAACAAAATTTAACCGCTCAGTCAAAGCGATTTCACCAGTAATCTCAGTTCTACTTCTAATAGCCATAGCCGTAGTGGCCGCTATAGTGGCGTATGCGTGGGTTACAGGCTACATAGGATTCCAAACTGAGCAATCAGGAAAAAGCATACTAATACAAAGCTACACTTACGGAAATCTCGTCATTTACGTTCAGAATACGGGACAAGGAATAGTACATCTGAAGCAAGACGGTAGTGTCTATGTTAACGATGTTCTACAAACGATACACAAAGTTGACGGTAACACGTATGACGACGCGGAACATATTGGCAGCAAAATTCCCATAAATGTGGGCCAAACAGTGAAAGTCGAAGTTAATTATGACGACTTCAAATCAGGCGACAGAATTAAGGTAGTCACAACTGAAGGAACCTTCATGACCACCACTGGCGGCGGGAAAACATAGACTACATCGAATGGAGGTAACAACGGTGGCTCTGGCGGCGGAAATGGCGGTTCAACTACCACATCACCCGTTGCAGGCTTCACTTTCGAACCCATTGCATCAGGCGTTGGTGTTACGGTCTATTTCACTGATGCATCCATTGCAGGCAGTGGAACTATTAACCAGTGGTCTTGGAGCTTTGGCGACGGAGCAACAAGCACAACCCAAAATCCAACCCACGTATACTCAACCGAGGGAACAATAACTGTCTCTTTAACTGTCATTGACACCAATAACAAACCAAGCACAAAAACACAAACAATACAAATAAAGCCCTGCCAGCGGCAACGGAGGAACAGGCGATCAAGTTCAAGTTAACTTCAACGTTAACCCCGCAGGAAGCGGAACAACAAATCCAGCAGGAACCAAGACGTACACCGTTGGTGCAACAGACACATTTACTGCCACAGTTAGTGGAAACAACGCCTTCTCTTCATGGACATTCCAAGGACCAATACAAATCGCCAACCCAACATCAAGTTCAACTTCCGCAACAATCAATGGCGCAGGAACAGTAACAGCAAACTTCATCTCATCAACAAGCAACAAATTAGTGTTTTCAGCAGGAGCGGGCCAAACTCTGTTAACCGGCCAGTCATCATCGATAATCACAGTTACACGCATGACCTCAGGTAACATGCCTATACAAAGCGGCCAATGGATAGTCACATTGTCAGCAACTTCCGGAACACTGTATTCAGACCAATACTGCACTCAACCAATAACTGGCGCAATAACGCTCAATTCAGGCGCAAGCACAAGCTTCTACTACATAGCCACTGCAACAGGCACACCAACAATTACAGCTCAAGCAACACCTAACTATGCTCCCGTAAGCACAACATTTACGATCAACAATCCAACCTCAATAACCCCCCTGTCAAGCTCAACAGGCTTTGATGACGCCTCAAATTGGGCACTTGGCTGGGATACTTGGGCTAATCCACCGTGGACCGGCACTACTGACTCTACACACGTCGTTAGCGCACCGCGCTCAGCAACATCAGTCCGCAGCAACCAAGGAGCATTCTCATCCAACCCAATGGATGCCACAGGCGCAAAATACATAACCGTATCATTCGAATACATGGTCTACCAAACATCCTCAAGTGACTTCCAAATACGCTACTCCGGAACCACAGCAACCGAATATATGAGCGACATGTGGACCATTCTCGGCGCAAACGGTGCAACCTTAGGAAGCGCAACAGGCGGCACATCTGCTTACACACCCGGCGGAACACGGCATCAATACACGGCAACTATTACAGATCCAGCGGCATTCACCACATACTTCAGGCTCTCATTCATGTCACAAGATTTCGACAGCAGATCACAAGTTTGGGTCGACAACGTCGTGATCACTATTTATAAGTGATCCCCCCCTCTTTTTCATTTTATTTTCCAATAGCAATTAAATTAAGCACAATAACAAAAGAAAGGTAAGACGATAAGTATGAAGACCAGATTGAGTCTATCCATTTTTCTTCTGATTAGCTTGCCAATACTTTTGTCAATTACCACGGCTCAAGCAGCTGAAACTGTTCAATTAGGTGTCGCGAAAGGCGATGTATTTGAATATAGTTACGCTGTCACATGGGATTCGACTGATTCTTCACTCCCAATTCCAAGTGATGTCACACGATTAAGCGAAACTCAAGGTTTCAAGATAACTATAACAGATGTGTCCGGAACTACACTTCAGGCAGATGTACTTATCGAATCTCGAGACGGCTCCACAAAAACAGTAAGCGGCTATGTTGACGTTGAATTAGGCTCGATCAGCCTTCCTTATGGAGACCTAATCGTTGCCTCTAATCTAAACGTCAATGATAAAATCTATTCCATGGGCGGAGATGCCACCATAACTGGTTCGGTGACAAGAACTTATCCAAGTGGCGATAGACCCACAAATCAACGCATGGCCGAAACTACATCAGAAAATCATTATGAAAAAACAGACGTTTACTTTGACAAAGCTAAGGGCGTAGCGGTCTCATCATACTACATAGGCATCGAGACAATCGGTTCAGAAACCGAAACCTTCACTGAAACAATTACTAATACGAATTCTGATGTTTGGACTGCCGGGCATCCTGTATCAACGGTTGCACCCACAAGTTACCCTACAACCACTCAATCTGCACTTCCGACGGCAAAGGCTACACAGACGCCGACGCAGCCAGATAACTTGATTCCAATCGCAGTGTTAGTTATTGTAATTATAATCGTTGTTGTAGTTGCCCTCTTGCTGGTTAGGGGTCGTGGTCGTAAGAGGAAGTCGCGGGTGGACGAAGAATTCGCGAAATACCTCAAACAAAAAAATTCTTAACCCTTTTTATAAAACAATGCTGACGACCACACGATGTCTCAAAGCTGACCTTCCCTCCCTTATTTAACAGTAGATCAAAATTTTGTTGTGCTCTTTATGTGGGTGTTTTGGTTTACGGCACACCACACGACGGCGACTAGATGCGTTTGCGTTTTGGGTTCGGGCTGTGTTTCGGCTTCTGTTTCGGTGTGGCATATGGGTTTTTCTTCACACGCTCAACATAGAAGCATGTTGAAACCGCCACCATGCGAATGTGAAACCATGTATCGACTCCTTTTTTCTCCACAAGAATAGCAATGAACAGCGCAACACAGCCAGAAGACAAACAAATTTTTGATCGGCTGTTAAAGGCGAAAAGGGCGATTTTAATCAATTATGTTCTGATTTGTTTTTCCGCTATTTTCTCGGCTCAACTACACCGTTCTGTTTGAGCAACGCAACACTATCCGCTGGCAGATCGCGTTCCACCACAAAGTTCGCACCAACCCACGTGTTAGCCCCAACCTTCACGCCCGGCATGAAAAGCGATTTGATGCCAGTCTTAACGTTGTCGCCTAGGATGGCTCCGAGTTTGCGTCTCCCAGTATCCACAACCTTACCCTTAACCACCATTTTAACCGCTCCATCGTCGAAGCGAAGGTTCGCCATTATAGTGCCCGCGCCGAGGTTGCATTTCTCACCCAAAATGCTGTCACCCACGTACGAGAGGTGACCCACGTGTGTTCCATCCATTAGGATGCTGTTTTTCACTTCGCAACCGTTGCCCACGCGGGTTTTTTTGCCCAAACTGGTGCCGCTGCGTATGTAACAGTTAGGTCCAACGTCGGCTTCTTCGTCAACGAAAACTGGGCCTTCGATGTATGCGCCTGAACGTATCCGCGCTGACTCCGCAACCGTCACTGGGCCAATCAAGTGTGCACCTTCCTCGACGGTACCCAAAACTTTGTGTTCCATACGTTTGAGCGCCCAAACGTTCGCGTCCAGCAAATCCCAAGGGCGACCCACATCAAACCAGTCAGCCTTCGAAAGCTCAACCGCTACTACGGTTTTGCCCTCTTCTGCCAGCATGGTTATGGCGTCGGTAAGTTCCCATTCGCCGCGGACTGAGGCTTTGGTTTGGCGGATTTTATCAAATACTTCTTTGGAGAAAGCATAGACTCCAGCGTTAGCAAGGTTTGAGGGTGCTTTTCCAGCGGCGGGTTTCTCTACAATACGTTTCACGTGTTTTTCTGCGTCTTGCTCGATGATGCCGTAATTCTCTGGTCTATCAACAGGTATAACTCCTATGACTGCGGCAGTTTTACCTCTCTTGAACTTAGAGAGCACATCCTTAACGGCATCTTGCCCAAAGAGCAAATCACCATAAAACAATACAAAATCGCCATCCAAGTATGGTTCAGCTACGCCTGCCGCGTTTCCTGTTCCCAAAATCTTGGGCTGCTTAATATAGGTGATTTTTAGGCCTATCTCTTTGCCGTCTCCAAAGTAGCTGCGGATTGCCTCACCCATGTAGTGAGTGACTACGATGGCTTCGTCGATGCCTGCCCTTTTAACTGCTTCCAAGCAGAATTGCAGAATCGGTTTGCCGCCGACTTTTAGGAGGTGTTTTGGGCGGGTTGAGGTTAAGGGTTGGAGTCTTTCGCCTGCGCCTGCCGCCAGCAGTACTGCTTTCATCGTGTCTGTGCCTCTATTAGTGCTGTTGCCTTTTGGGTTATATCTTTTGCCGCCGCCTCAGATTCGCCCTCGACTGTTAAGCGGATCAGCGGCTCGGTGCCTGAAGCGCGGACGAGTAGCCAGCCGTTTTTGAGAGCTAGCCGCACGCCGTCCACGGTGGAGAAATCGGTGTAACCTGCAAATGCCTCTTTTAGAGTCACGCCCAATTTTTCGACAACTTGGTATTTGGCTGAGTTTTTACAGACAAAGTTTTCACGTATAGTGATGTATTCGGGCGCTTCCCCAACGAATTCAGACACGGTTTTGCCAGTCTCTTCAAGCGCGGCAAGAAACAGCGCCGCCGAAAGTGGGCCATCAGGACAGAGATGCTGCTTGGGGTGCACCCAGGCGCCGCAGGGTTCGCCGCCGAAAACCGCGCCGTCGCGTTCGATGGCTTCGGAAACGTAGATGTCGCCTATACGTGTCCGCACGACTTTGCCGCCGAATTTTTCCGCCATAGTTTCCACACACATAGAAGCCTCAACATTAGTCACCACGATTCCGCCGCCATTTCGTTTCAGTGCAAGGGCGCCGTATGCGGCTAATGAGCGGTCAAAGTTTACGAAGGCACCGTTTTCGTCGATGAATGCTACGCGGTCTGCGTCGCCGTCGAAGGCAATGCCGATGTCTGCGCCCAACGCTTTTACCGTTTTGGAGAGGTACTGTAGTGTTTCGGCGTTGGGTTCGGATTTTCTTGCGGGAAAGTGCCCGTCTGGCTGGGCGTTTAGGGCAGTGACTTTGCAGCCTAATGTTTTGAGCAGTGTTGGGGCAACGCTGAAGGCTGCGCCGCATCCGGGGTCAACCACGACGTGCCAGTGTTTCTTGAGGGTGACTGCTTTTTGCGCCATATCCATGTACGCTTGGGTTGCATCAACCTGCACGGTGCTGCCGAGGGCGCGCCAATCTGCAAGGGAAGGCTGGTTTTCTGCTACAATCTTTTCCACAGATTCCTGATCTGCGTCAGTGTAGGATAATGCGTTGTTGTTGAAGACTTTGATGCCATTATACTGTGGCGGATTGTGCGAAGCTGTTAGCATGAAGCCCACGTCTGCTCCGAAAGTTTTGGTGGCGTAAGCGCAGACGGGTGTTGGAATCTGCCCTGCAAGCAAAACCTCTGTGCCGCAAGCCGTCAAACCAGCGACTAAGGCGGCTTCAATCATGTCGCCTGAAACCCGCGTGTCCTTGGCTACGACCGCCCGTTTCGCTTTTGCATGCGTTGCAACTGCAGTTGCAACTTTACAAGCTAAAACTGGTGTTAAATCAAAGTTTACTAAGCCTCTGACGCCTGAGCTTCCGAACAACTTCGCCAACATGATGCACCTTTTCTGGTTTTATAGGGATGGTTAGTGCTTGATGGCTATAAAAGAATTCGGCAACAGCCAGAGACTGTTTTGTCTCTTTATGTGGGTGTTTTGGTTTACGGCACACCACACGACCGCAACTGGATGCGGCTGTTTTCTGTGGTTGCAACGGGATTCGGCGTCTGTTTCGGTGTGGCATAAGCGATTTCCTCCACAAGAACCGCTGAAAATCGATGAACCGCACTTTCAATAGTGCTTGAAAGGAAAAATTGACTTTTTGAGACAAAGTAACTAATGTCCCTTTCTTAGTCAGAGTTAGCTGTTATAGTTAAGTTGAAACCCTTAATCGTTGTAACTACTGAAACAATCCATGATAAAATCATTGCGTTAACCCAATTTAATTCTGAATAAGGGTCGTGCCCCCGTCCGCCAATAAGATAGAGGAAGTTTGCCATAAACACAAAACCGAAAGCTAAAGTTATGTAGCCTATTGCGTGCCAGCTATTCATTTTGGTACACCAGTTAGGGATTGTATTGTTTTGTTTAAAAGCTTAACCGAAAGTTTACATGGATACTTTTTTACTGGAGACTTGAGGGAACTGGTAATTGTTTGATTTTTTTCATTATTTAGTTATGGGTGCGTTTTTGGATATATTCTGGCTGGTGAAACAACCCATTAAATACTGTGCCGTGTATTCTGACTTGAGGAAGGAGAAGGCATTTGCAGGTAACAGCCAATTGGCTAGAGGCGCAAATACGCACATACGCCCAAGAATTCCTAAAAACACAGTACGGCCCAGAAGCAGCAAAACGCCTCAACAGTTTCGCGTTGAACGCAATTGACGCCTATGACTACGGCGGCGTATCCGAAGCCACAGATATCAGCTTAACCGTAGCTGCCAAACGCGATTTTGAAGCAGGAAAACTGACAAACACCACCAAACTAATCGTACGCCACGAATTAGGCCACATCGTAGACGAAGACCCATTTGTTTTCCCTGACTTTGAGGACCAAATTGAGCGGGAAAAGAAAGCGTGGGAAAACGCGAAGCCAAAAAACGCCGCCGAACAATGGTACAAAAACCTCTCAGTCAGAACGCACGTTGACCCTCTGAAGATGGCTGCTCTGGGTTTTCCGAGACCTGAAACCAAGGTTTCCCAAGAACTTCTCGAGCAGGGCACAGCGGCTGAGGTAGCGCGGATGAAAAAAGCCAGCCTATGGGTTGATGTGAATTTGGCGAAGCGATTTGCCATGGCAAACCTTCTAGAAAACCCAAACTACTACAGCCCATAAACGACAGGCAATTTTAACCGTTTTTTGCTAAACAGTTAAAGCATTCTTGCATCGCTAAATAAAAGAACGCCTAAAATCGGTGATCACGCTTGGAAGGTTTATAGATTCGTTTAGTTCTCTTGCCTTAAGTTGTGATTCAAGTGGCGGAACACAAAACACCCACACTAAAGCGTTCTATCGGTTTGTGGAGTGCCGTCGCCATAAACGTCGGCGCAATCATAGGCGGCGGAATCTTTGTTGTCACTGGCATAGTCGCGGGCTACGCGGGTTCAGCATTCATCATATCCATGATAGTCGCGGGCTTAATCGCGTTCATAACTGCCACAAGCTTCGCCAAATTGACCGCTTGGCAACCCGTGGAGGGCGGCGCATACGAGTATGGGCGGCAGTTGGTTTCTCCTTCTGCGGGGTTTTTGGCGGGTTGGATGTGGCTTGTGGCGAACACTTTTACGGGGGCGGCGGTTTCGCTTGGCTTCGCGTTTTACCTGTCGGCGGCAGTCCCAGGCGTGCCAGTCAACGTGGTTGCGGCAGTCATGTGCTTGGTTTTTACCGCATTGAATTTGGTGGGCGCAAAAGAATCCGCCGCCGTCAACAACATTTTCGTCGCCATAAAACTCTCCGTTTTAGCTTTCTTCGTAGTCTTCGGCGCCCTATACGCCAACACCGCCAACTTCGCGCCATTTACACCCCTATCCAGCGGCGTATTGTACGCCACTTTCTTCATTTTCTTTGCATACGGCGGATTCGCAAGAGTAACCGTGATCGCTGAGGAAATTAAAGACGCCAAACGCAACGTGCCACGTGCGCTGCTGCTGTCGCTTGGGCTCTCCATGGTGGTTTATGTTTTGGTTGGTTTGGTTGCGGTGGGTTTGCTTGGCGCAGATGGGCTTGGGGGTTCAGCTTCGCCTTTGAGTGCTGCGATGGCAATTAGCGGCAGTTCAGTGGCGGTTCAGGTGATTTCTGTGGGCGGATTAGTAGCTACCGCAAGCGTCCTGTTAACAGCGATTTTAGGCGTTTCAAGGATGGCTTACTCCATGGCGCGCCGCCACGACTTACCCAACACTTTAGCCCACCTACACGGCAGATTCTGCACACCCTACAAAGCAATAATCGGAACTGGCGTGGTGATGGCGGTTCTGGTGCTGTTCCTTGACTTGACCCGTGTCGTGGCGATAAGCACGTTCGCGCTCGTCTTCAACTACTGCATCGTTAACATCTCAGCGTATAAACTTCAAAACGGCGCTGGCAGATTGAGGCGCTCTTTGCCCCTGCTTGGGTTGGTGACGTGTTTGATGCTTTTGGCGTTTATCCTGTTTGCGACGCCTGAGGCTTGGGTGGTTGGCGTGGTTTTCTTGGCGGCTGGGACCGCTTATTTTTTGGTACAGAAAAATATGCGTGGACGGAAAAGAGTTTTAGCCAACGAAGCCAATTCTAAAGTCAATCCGTAGGTTAGACTGATGACAACTAAAGCCGTCTTATTCGACATGTTCGATACACTGGTGCTTATCGAGAAAGACCACGAATTTTACTCTCCGTCACTGCAGCGAATGTATCGCTACCTCATCACTAAAGGCATAGACGTGCCGTTTGAGAAATTCGAGAGCACCTACATCGAAGAAAGAGACCGCCTCTACGCCAAAGCAGACCTCACCCTCGACGAACCCCACTTTAACGTCCGCGTATCAGAAACACTCAAAAAATTAGGCTACAACATTACAGTTGCAAGCCCAACGGTGGCAGCCGCAACCAACGAGTTCTGCGAAGAATTCATGAAGTACGTGCGCATAGACGACGATGCCGAGGCGGCACTGAGGGCTTTGTTTGGCAAATACAAGCTGGGCATAATCTCCAACTTCGCCATCCCCGAATGCGTCCTCAAACTGCTCAAAGCAAGCGGCATTGACTGGCTTTTTGATGTGGTGGTGGTTTCAGGTGCAGTAAACAAGCGCAAGCCCAGCCCAGACATCTTTAGACGCTCCCTCAAAATACTGGGTGTTTCAGCGGCGGAAGCGGTGTTCGTCGGCGACACAATAGACGCAGACATTGAGGGCTCAAAAGCGGTGGGTATGCGGGCGATTTACATAGAGCGCCGAAGCCAGAAGCGCTCTGAAAAGTTTTGCCCCGACCAAACCATCAAAAGTCTACGCGAGTTGCCCTTGGCGCTTGAGCGCTGCGGCGGTTTGGCTTAGTTGCTTTTTTCGCCAGTCTTTGGCTTTGATCATTTCTGTTAGTTCGCGGTGTCTTTTCAAGAAATTTCTGCCTTTTAGTGTAGTTGTGTAGCCGTCTTTGCCTTCAACGTTGGATGGTGTTAACAAGTTGTTGTCTATCAAAAAGATTAGGTAATCGTTGAGTTGTGGGAAGCTTAGTCCTGCGCGGTACATGATTTGGGTTTTGAGGGCGCCGTTTTTTGATATGTCTAGTATGTTTGCTGTGATGCTTAGTTGGTCGCGTCTTTTTTGTTTGTTTTCGAGCAAAGTGTTGTACACGTCGCTTATTTCTTATGTCTGATTTCTCAGCATAGACTTATAAATATTTGTCAACTAAGCTTTAGGCTAACTAGTCATTTGTTGAATTAAAATGCGCAAGTACGGTACAGAACACTTTAATGCACCCGCGAGAAATTCAAACTGTGACTATATATGCTGGTCGGCGCGATTTCGGACTCTCATGACCACCTCCGGCTCATAGAGAAAGCTGTGCAAACTTTAAATGAGCAAAAAGTTAGCTTAGTGCTCCACGCCGGCGACTTCGTAGCGCCTTTCACAGTAGCTAAATTCAAAAAACTAAACAGCCCCTTCATCGGGGTATTTGGTAACAACGACGGCGACCCTGAACTGCTAAAAAAACGCTTCAGCGAAACCACCAACTGCACAGTACACGACCGCTTCACCCAAATAACCCTTGAAGGCTACAAAATCGCCCTGCTACACGGACACGAAACCGAACTGCTGAACGCGGTGATTGACAGCGGTTTCTTCAATACCGTCATCCACGGCCACAGCCACAACCATAGCATAGAACGCAGAGGCAAAACCTTGGCAGTTAACCCGGGCGAACTCTGCGGTTACCTGACGGGAAACCCCACAATTGCTTTGCTTGACACAATCAACGACCAAGCAAAAATAATTCAACTCTAAAATCGCGAGAACTTGTCAAGTGGTGTATCAAGGCGCCATCATATTTGGCGGCAAATAGAATATCAATGCAGAAACCTATCGGGGAGGCTCAGCCATTTGCGTCTTTCTATAGGGCGCGGGGATGTTTCTGAGTGCATTAGAAGAAACTGCCTGCTGTTTTTGGGGTGTAAAGAAAGGGGCGGGGGATGGAGGTTTAGTAATGTTCTTTTTTGCCAGTCATGTATGCCCAGACGCTGACGAGCGCAACTGTTAGGCATGCACCAGCAAACCCTGAGATTAGGTAGTTTGTTGCTCCGCCAAGTAGCGGTAGAACTGTTACAAGCCATGGGATAACTACTGCGGCAGTGAGTTGTGCTATGACGCCTGCGACGAAACCCAAAAGGGCAATTACGCCGAATACTTTTAGTCTACTGTTCATTTAATTCACCTTTTTGTTAGTGGATTAGTAAACGGTTCTTTTTAGGCTAACTTACATATATGTGTATAAACCAGATGGCGCCAGCATCATCTTTAACTCATTTATTGCTAGTACAATGGACGTTTAGCCACAACATATATCCCTACATATATACGTGCATATTTCCATCATATTAACAATGTATAACTCACTTTTCAGCATTCTACGCATGACAGAGGTAATTACTAAATGTCAGAAAGATTCGCTAAAAAGTGGGAAAGTAAACGGGAAGATGAGCCCTTCGCAAACCGCATTAAAGACGCAGTAAAACCGCCAGGTCCACTAAAACCAAGACTTGACTTCGCGGTCAGACGCATCGAACTCCAAGTCCAAAAACTAGACCAAGCAACCGACAGATTCGGCCAACGCGACAAAGCAATCTTCGCCCGCATCGTTGATGCATACACAAAACACGACAGTGCACGCGCAAACGTCTTCGCAAACGAACTAGCCGAAGTCCGAAAGATGTCAAAATTAATTATGAACGCAAAACTCGCCCTAGAACAAATCACCTTACGCTTACGCACAGTATCAGAACTAGGTGACGTAGTTTCAACACTCGGCCCAGCAGTCGGTGTTCTACGCAGCGTCCGATCAGGATTAACAAGCGTATTTCCAGAAGCAGAAAGTGAACTTGGCGAAATCGGCAACATGCTCAGCGGCATCATGATCGAAGCAGGCCAAGGCAGCGGCATGACACTCAACTTCGACACAGTAAACGAAGACGCATCAAAGATCCTAACCGAAGCAGCAACCGTTGCAGAGCAGAAGATAAAAGACAAATTCCCAGACCTACCCCCGGGAATGCCAGCATCCCCTGCTTCACAAGCAGATAAAACATTCTAAAGATAAGGAGGACAAAACACAAAAATGTCTAACTCCAATCTTTTTCTTTCTATCGGTAAACCCATAAAGAACGAATACGGCAGAGTAATCGGTAAAGTCGCATCATTCGCTCTTACACCTAACGGTAAATTCGAAGCGGTATACGTCGAGTTTGGTGACGGCCAATTCTCAAAGCAGCCCATGGAAAGCTTACGGTTTAATGGCGCTGAAATCACATTTATCTCAAAAATTAAGTCACAAGCAGGCAACCTTTGCGATCAAATCCCCCTCATATGGCGCAAAGACGAAGCACTCAAAGACCTTGTTGACAGGAAGAAAATCACCCCCGACATCTACCAGGACCTTCACAGCAGTTTCGACAATGTGCTTACACAACTCAAAAAGGAAGCCCAAGTAATCATCGACGAATCCGCCATAGAAATTGAACGCTGCAACGAAGAAGTCTCCTCACTCAGCTACGCTATAGCTAACCTGGAAATTGAGCATGAAATCGGCAAGATTGACGAGGAAAGCTACAAAGCAGCCTTTGGTTTGCTCCAAGAAACCCTGCGCCGCGCAACAACAGAGAGAACTGACTACGAATTAACCAAGAGCAAACTCTCCAGCGTACTATTGGGCGAGCAATCGCAGATGCCACAGAAACTAATCAACAACAAAGTCTACGCCGAAACAGTCAACAGCACAACTACCAAGCTGCCTGAACCCCCCGTCGTTGTCTACGTGAAAGAAATCGGAAAAGCAAGCATCTAACAAAGGAAACTACACGATAGGGAGACTGGAGGGGAAAACAAAAAATGGGCTTTGGAAACTCAACCCCTCCACCTATTCGTGAAGTCGCCACCAAATCTATTTGTACCCTAAAAGTTCAACAGAACAAGCTTGAACAGGCGAGTTTTCGCTTAAAAGAGCGAGACCGCATTCTTTTTGAAACATGCATGGGCGCACTCAAAAAGAACAACAAAGAAAAAGCTGCCATATGCGCCACCGAGATTGCAGAAGTCCGCAAACTCGTAAAATTCCTCTACAACGTCCAATTAGCCATTGAACGTGTAATCATGCGCCTTGAAACCATAAAAGAACTCGGCGACATAGTCGCTGACCTCAGACCCGCATTGAATCTGCTTCAAGGCGTTTCACAAGAATTATTCCAAGTGCTACCAGACGTAAGCACCGAGTTAAACAACGTTAACTCCACAATACAAGATACACTCCAACAGACAAAACTTACCGCAGACGAAAACATCGTTGGAGTCGGCAAAAAAACCGTAGCTGGCGAAGAAATCCTCAAAGAAGTCTCCTGCTTCATGGAGCAGAAACTGGCTGAAACTCTGCCTGAACCTCCCAGCGCCGCAGAGGTCAGAGAGAAAGTCTCCACACCAATCCGCGAGATGGTAGCATTAACCGCAAGCTCCTCACAGGTGTTTGGGCAGAAGACCAGTGAAACCACCGGGTTCGACCCAGAAAAAACCCTGTTCTCATACAAGAAATCCGAGATTAAGGAATTCTCAGTTAAAGTTGAGAAGCCAGCCCCTAACCTCGAAGAGATACTCTTGGAGTATGTTCGTAAAACTAATGGTGAAATCGATTTAGGACGATGCTCCTCGGAGCTAAAAACCTCAAACGAAGAAATAGAGCGTGCCCTAGAAAACTTGGGGACACAGGGCAAAATCAAGATAGAGTTACGTTCGCCTGAATAAGCAAGGAGAAAGGAGAGAGAAAATCAAGATGAGCGCGTCAAACGAGTTGGAACGAGCGGCAACAGCCTATGCGCTAGATGCTGTACGACTGGATAAGCAGGGGCAAAAAGGCAGAGCCATAACGCTCTATCAAAAAGCCATAGAGAGCCTTCTGCAGCTGGTTCAACTTTACCCCGAATACGGATTAAACAAAGTTTACGTTCAGCGAGCAATCGCCTACCAAGAACGCATCAAAGCGTTGCAAGGGGCAGTTTCGCCAATGGAGATGAATCAGGCAGCAAACGAAGACGCAGAAGGTGGAGGAGGAGCAACCATGGAAGGAAACGGCAGTCAATCAAAACCTAATGAAGAACTCGTAGTCACAGAGAAACCTAAAGTTAACTGGGGCGAAGTCGTCGGCTTGGAAACCGCAAAAAAAGCGGTGAAAGAAGCCATCGTCTACCCTGTGCAGCGACCAGACCTATTCCCACTCGGTTGGCCACGCGGTATCCTGCTGTTTGGTCCTCCTGGCTGCGGCAAAACCTTGCTGGCGGCGGCGGTTGCAACAGAGATCGATGCCAACTTCTACTCGATTGACGCGGCATCAATCATGTCAAAATGGCTTGGTGAAGCAGAACAAAACGTTGCCAAACTCTTCGGTTCAGCCCGAAAGTCAGCAACTGACGGCAGACCAGCCATCGTCTTCGTGGACGAATTAGATTCACTGATGGGTAATCACAGCAACGAGGTCGGCGGAGAAATCCGCGTTAAAAACCAGTTCCTCAAAGAAATGGACGGCATAGTTGACAAGGGCAAAGCACTCCACGTCTACGTCATCGGCGCAACAAACAAACCCTGGGACCTCGACTGGGCATTCATACGCCGCTTCCAGAAACGTATCCTAGTACCACTGGCAGACAACGCAACAAGACTAAACATGCTAAAACACTACATAGAAACGCTCCAGATCGCTTCAGACGTTGACTTACAAGAACTCGCGCGGCTATCTGAGGGCTTCAGCGGTAGCGACATACGCGACGTATGCCAATCAGCACAACTAAGCCTCATCGGCGAATTCTTCGAGACAGGTCAAGCGATGAACAAAGAAGCAAAACCACGCGCGCTAACTATGGCGGACTTCCGACAGATCCTCGAAGAGCGTAAACCAAGCGTGTCACTGGATATGCTGACCAGCTACAACCGATGGTTCGACGCCTTCAAGGCGCTATAGTCACGGAGGGCAACAAGAAACAAAGAATGGGTTGGGTGGAAAGGCTTGGAGAACGATAATTTTTGCACGCTCTCCCTTCTCCCCCTCAAACTATCTCCGGGCCCCACAAACCCTAAACCAACCCCGTCTTTGAAGCTTGCACCCCTCAAGTGAACCTCTTTTTCTATTCTGCCCTCTTTGGGAGCTAAAGGTTTAAGTGTGACATTCATGCTTATTGTGGAAAAGGTGTAAAATATGCCAACTCACGGTTCACTCTCAAAAGCCGGAAAAGTAAGGAACCAAACCCCAAAAGTCCAGGCTCAAGAAAGGACCTCTCCAAGCCCAAAAAACCGCAGCAGACGCAACTACGAAAAACGTGTGATTCTGCAACGGAAAGCAGGGCAAAACTGGATGTCCTAAACTACAGTTTTTCCCCTCTATAAGGCGCTTTTAGCTAGTTTACTTTATTTATTTGTAGATTAAACTTTATTCGGCTTTAATCTTGACTGATACAGCAATCCGCGAAATCATCGAAACGCTTCTTTCTATGCAATCGCCTACACGCGACGATGTCAACCGCCTAAAAATCAAAACCGCAGCCAAATATCACTTACAAGCGGTACCATCAAACGCAGACTTAATAGCCGTTTTATCACCGTCGGAAACCAAGAAGCTTCTTCCGATTATCAGACGGAAAAATACTCGCGCCATCAGCGGCGTAACCGTCATCGCCACCATGACCAAACCATACCCGTGCCCGCAGCCGGAACCCTGTGCTTACTGCCCCGGTGGACCAACCATGGGCAGCCCCCAAAGCTATACGGGTTATGAACCGGCGGCGTTGCGTGGAAGCCAAAACAGCTTTGACCCTTATGAGCAAGTTCAAAGCCGCATACATCAGCTCACAGCCATAGGACACAAAGTCGATAAAGTCGAGTTAATTGTGATGGGCGGAACGTTCCCGGCGACGCCGATGGAATACCAAACATGGTTCATACAGCGCTGCTTAGACGCGATAACCTCTAAAACCTCCGCGAATTTGGAAGAGGCGAAGGCGAATGCGGAAGTCAGCAAAACCCGTAACGTCGGCATTACCGTTGAAACGCGGCCTGATTGGGCGAAGCAACCACACATTGACGCCATGCTCAGTATGGGCGTTACCCGCATTGAACTTGGCGTGCAGAACCCCGAAGACCAAATCTACCAGTTAGTGGGCAGAACCCACACTGTAGCAGACGTAGTTGAAGCAACACGCATAGCCAAAGACGCAGGCTTAAAAATTGTCTATCACATGATGCCTGGAATGCCAGGTTCCACCCCTCAAAAAGACCTCGACGCCTTCAAACGCATATTCACCGATTCCCCATTCAAACCTGACATGATAAAAATTTACCCCTGCCTGGCTATTGCAGGTACAAAAGCTTACGAATGGTATCAACAAGGCACCTACACGCCCTACACAACCGAAGAAGCCACCACTTTGATATCAGAGATCAAAAAAACCATACCGCCATGGATCAGGGTGATGCGTGTGCAACGCGATATCCCGGCACGGCTCATTTTGGCTGGCGTGAAAAGGAGCGATGTGCGGGAGCTTGCCCAGAAACGGCTAAAGGAACAGGGTGGTCAATGCCAATGTATCCGCTGCCGCGAAGTAGGGCACCGCTTAGCTGTTGACCATGTGAAGCCTGACTTGGAGAAAGTCAAAATCCTCACACAGCACTACGACGCCTCAGAAGGCATAGAAGTCTTCATTTCAGCCGAAGACCCCGAAAACAACGTGCTCTTGGGCTACCTGCGGTTGCGGATTCCGTCGCCTAAAGCGCACCGACCCGAAATCACCGAAGTGCCCTCAGCCATAGTTCGGGAACTGCACGTTTACGGCCCCCTCGTTCCCGTTGGCAAGCGTCCTGACGGCGAATGGCAGCACAGGGGCTATGGAAAAGAGTTGTTGGCGGAGGCGGAGCGGATTGCGCGGGTAGAGTTTGGGCGGGAAAAGCTTTTAGTCATTAGTGCGTTAGGAACAAGACGATACTACATGCGACTGGGTTACCAGCGTGATGGAGTTTACGTTTCAAAGAGGCTATCGACAGCATGAGTGAACTTGAAGGTTCAGGTTACAAAGGCAAAGCGTTCCAACTGCTCCAGCAAGCGGATTGCAGCGTCGGCGACATCCTAAAAATCACCAGCAAAGGCAAAACCTACGAAGGCATCCTGATTCCCCGCTTCGGCGAAGGAGTTGCCATCATCATCAAGATGAAGAGCGGCTATAACATCGGCATCGAAGCCACGACCGAAGTGAAAGTGGAGAAAATCGGTAAAGGCACCGTGCCCAAGTTTGAGGCGCCGCAGTTGCCCAAACAGAAACCCTCTTTGCCCCATGTCGTCATCATGAGCACTGGCGGAACTATCGCCAGCCGAGTTGACTACCGCACGGGCGCCGTTCGCTCCGCCATGTCTGCAAGCGACCTTTACGGCGTCGTGCCTGAACTCGCCGACATCGCCCGAGTAGACACAGAAATCGTCTACAGCATTTACAGCGAGAACCTCACTCCGCAGAACTGGACGGAACTCGCCCAAACCGTCGCCAAACGCATCGAGCAAGGCGTAGACGGCGTAGTAATAGCTCATGGCACTGACACGATGGCTTACACTTCAGCGGCGCTTAGTTTCGCGTTGCAGAACCTGCCTGTTCCAGTAATCCTCGTCGGCGCCCAGAGGTCTTCTGACCGACCCAGCAGCGACGCCGCAACCAACCTCATCGGCGCAGTCAAAGCCGCAGGCGAAGCGCCCTTTGCTGAGGTCGGTTTAGCTATGCATGAAACGGTCTCAGACATCGCCACAGTCATACACAGAGGAACAAAGGTACGCAAATGCCACACCAGCCGCCGCGACACCTTCAAATCAGTCAACGGCTTCCCCATCGCCAAAGTCCAAAACCTCCAAATAACTATAACCTCCGACAGCTACCAAAAAAGAGACCCCAAACGCAAAATAACCCTAAAACCCCACTTCAACGACAAAGTGGCGCTCGTCAAATTCCACCCCGGGCTCGACCCAGCCGTTATCGACTTTTACGTCGAAAAAGGTTTCAAAGGCATCCTGCTTGAAGGCTCAGGGCTGGGGCATGTGAGCAAATTCTGCTTTGACGCCATCAAACGCGCCACCGCCAAAGGCGTCGTAGTGGCGCTTGCCTCACAGTGCATTTGGGGAAGAGTTGACATGAACGTCTACGACACAGGCAGAGATCTGCTCTCGTTTGGTGTTGTGCCGTTGGAGGATATGTTCCCCGAAACGGGTTTAGTGAAGCTCATGTGGGCGCTTGGGCAAACCAGCGACCCCAAAGAAGCCACCGCGCTACTGAAAGCTAACGTTGCAGGCGAATACTCACCACGCACCCTTCCACAAGAAGAGAAACTACCAAACGAGGGAGGCAACTAAATGTCCAAAACTCCAATTGACTACGCAAAAGTCGGCTTAAAATGCGGCTTAGAAATCCACCAGCAACTCAACGTCAACAGCAAACTCTTCTGCAGCTGCCCCCCCGACCTCTTCAAAGAAGACCCCGAAATCACCTTCCTGCGCAGACTAAGACCCACCCAGAGTGAATTGGGACAGGTTGATCCTGCTGCGTTCTTTGAGTTCCAGAAGGGAGTAAAAATCCTCTACGAAGCCAACCGCAAGAGCAGTTGCCTTGTCGAGATGGATGAAGAGCCGCCGCACCCCATCAACTTGGCTGCTGTTGAAGTGGTCCTCACCGCCTCGCTTATGATGAATATGCAGCCAGTCGATGAAGTGCACGTCATGCGCAAAACCGTCATCGACGGCTCAAACACCACGGGCTTCCAGCGCACCACCATCATCGCCCTCGACGGTTGGATAAAAGTCGGCGACAAAACCATCCCGATGCAAGCCGCCAGCCTCGAAGAAGATGCAGCTCGCAAAACCGGCACACAGGACGAGGGCAAAACCATCCGCTACCGCATCGACCGCCTTGGCATCCCACTCATCGAAGTTGCCACCGCACCCGTCATCTACTCACCACAGGAGGCGCAGGAAGTCGCGTTTGCTATCGGCAGGATTCTGCGCGACACAGGCAAAGTCATGCGCGGCTTAGGTACAATACGACAGGACCTAAACGTATCCATACCCAACGGCGCACTCATAGAAATCAAAGGCGTGCAGGAACTCGAATTGATCTCAACCGTCGTTGAATACGAGGTTCAGCGCCAACTGGGCTTGATCGCCATAAAAGAGGAACTCGCCAAGCGAGGCATAACCCCTGAGTCACTGAAACCTGACTTCGCCGATGTCACCGCCATCTTCAAGGATACAAAGAGCAAAGTCATCCGCAAGGCTGTCGATAAGAAACAGACAGTCTTAGCTGTCAAACTTGCGGGTTTTGCTGGTTTAACTGGCCACGAATTGATGCCTAACTTCCGATTCGGCTCCGAACTCTCGGACCGCGCCAAATTCTGGGGCAGAGTCGGCGGCATATTCCACACCGATGAAATCCTCGCAAACTACGGTATCACAACCGAAGAGGTTGCAACCCTGCGAAAGGCAGTTGACGCCGCCGAAGGCGACGCCGTGGTCTTCGTCGCGGACACCGCCGAAAACACCCAAGACGCACTCAAAGCAGTCGTAGACCGATGCCAAGAAGCATGCACATGTATCCCGCAGGAAACCCGAACCGCCAAAGACGACGGCACCACCCGCTACATGCGACCCCGCCCCGGCGCTGCACGTATGTACCCCGAAACCGACATTCCACCGCAGCCAATCACCGCTGAACTCGTCGAAAAAGTCCAGGCGCATCTCCCTGAACCCGCCGACAAAAAACTCACACGCCTCATAAAGCAATACGGCTTAAACGAAAAGTTAGCCAAGCAACTCATCGACTCCGAATACATCGGGCTCTTCGAGGAAACCGCCAAAACAAGCGGCGTACAAGCCTCCACAGTCGCCGCCTTCCTAACTGAAACCGTAAAAGCACTCCAACGCGACGGCATCCACACCTCGCACGTTTCAGACGAGCAAATCTCTGCAATCTTCAAAGCCGTCGGCGCAGGTGAACTGGCCAAAGAAGCCCTCGCAGACGTGTTTACGTGGCTATCCAAAAATGAAGGCAAAAATCTGCAAGACGCAATCACCGCTTTGGGGCTCAAGATGTTCACTGAAGCTGACCTTGTACCAATCATAGACCGCATAGTCGTTGCCAACAAGCAGCAAATCGAAAAGTTGGGCAAGAACGCTTTTGGCATGCTAATGGGCGCCGCCATGAAGGAAGTCCGCGGCAAAGCCAACCCGGAGCTCGTCGGCAAACTCTTGCGTGAACGCCTAAAATAGCCTCTTTTTCTTTTGGTCGGGCGCTTTGCCGTAAACCTGTCACAAATCCTAAAAAGCCAAATCACCCCATATACCCTATCGAGGCACCTCTATGAAGCGCATTGAAGCTCGCATAAAAACTGGATTCGGCGAAGTAATCATCGAAGGCGAAACCCCCCAAGAAATTCTAGATATGCTTGCCAGTTTGCCTGAGAACTTTACCGAGAAACTCTCCGACTTCGTTGCCAACCGCTTAACGCCGTCAGGTGCACAGCTAAAAGGCATTGTTGAACCCACAACCGAAGGACCCGTCATAGTCACGCGGGAAAACTTGACTCATTACGAATCCGTCGGGCTGGTGCTGTATGCCTCTGACGACAGGCGGAACACGGCGGCGCAGGTGCAGAAATTGCTTGAATCCAGCGGCATAAAAGTTATGGTACCTGCCCGCCTCAATGAGATGACTAAGCGTGGGCAAGTTTTCAAGCCTGATCCCAACAAACCCGACTTTAAGCTCACCATGCAGGGCGAGAAGTGGGTTGAAGATGAAGTGTTGACTAAACTGCGGGGTAAGATGGCTTAGCGGGTTAGCGCCGAATTCCCAAACACATATTACTTGGTTGCAACAAACATTTTAGTGGAGATACAATGAGTTTTCTTCCACTTCTAATGGCTTTCGTCTACTCGGTACTAGACAGTATAGGGCTCGGCGGCTTCGACCTGACGTTTCTGATAATACTGGTCATAATCGGCTTAGTAATCATCGTGCTTATCAAACTCTTCCTGGTGCTTATCCCCGCAATCCTCGTTGCTATCGTAGTTTGGTTCCTCACAGGCGGCGACCTCTTCTGGACAGGCATAGCGTTCCTCGTGGTTGCGGCACTGTCGGTTTTGGCTAAACTGTAACTTTTTCCCTTTTTCTTTTGGCTTTTTGGGTTTGCTCAGCTGTTTTTGTCTATTCGTCTGTTGCTTGGTTTTCATAAGCCTTTTATATTTGGTAGAGGGTTGTTGCATAATAAACGGAATGGTCAGTGACTAACAAATGTCGATGATGGAACCAAGTAAAAAACCACTAAACGTTCTCATAAAACAGTTGCACGGCAACATCGAAGTTGTTCTCAAAAGCGGCTACGAATACAAGGGTAAAATGATCAAATGCGATGGACACATGAACATACTCTTGGAAGGCGCTACCGAATGCAAAGACGACCAACTTATGACAAACTACGGTAACGTGCTTCTCCGCGGAAACAACATCCTCTACATTATCTTAGACGCAAACAAACACTAAACGGGCAAGCATTTCGCTTCTCCCCAACCACATATCCATAGGCGTCCTTCACAGCTAAGTCTAAGTTGAATTTGCGGCTGAAAAAAGTAAGCACATTCTTCAAGTCCCGCTCTAACAGCTCAGCGGCGTTGGCGTGATCAGTTTTTACTGCTTGGGGCCAATCAATAATCAAGATGTGGCCGTCCGGCTTTAGTATGAGGTTGTATTCGCTTAGGTCTGAGTGGATGAGGTGTGCTTTTAGGTAGGTTTTTCGGATGTTTCGCAGGATTTCCCGCAGGACGTTTTGGGGTTTGCCTATGTCTTTGTATTTGGATAGTTGGGCGCCTTCAATCATGCCCATAGCTATGATGTGGCGGTTGTGGCTTATGGGTTCAGGCACTGAAACGCCGTGTTCGTAGACCAACTTCATGGCTAGGAACTCTTTTTCTGCGGCTATGTGCGATTGAAAAAGCCACGACGAGTGCTCCCTTGCATAGGCTCTTTTGCGTCTTGTCTGCCTAAAACTTATCCTGCCCAATCTGTGAAATTTAACCGCTATGCGCGTGCCCGATGGGCTGAGGGCGTCGTAGACATCTGCTTCTTTTCCCACCCCCAAGCTTTGCCCAAACGAAGCTATGACGCCTTCTTTGACGAGGTTGTTTATAGCTAAGCAATCGTAACCCGCATAGTTCAGCGTGTGCCCCGTGTAGGCGCCTCTGGTTTGGTAGATTAATCCGAGCTTGTTGAGTTTGCCAAGGGTGAATGTGATGCGGTCGAGGGGGACTTTTGAGTATTTGAGGATTTGTTCTGTGGGCACGAACTCTCTTTTCGCCATCGCGGCTTCGATTATGTGGAGCACTCGGAAGTCTTCGCTTTCTAATTCGCGGAATACCTGTACCGCCACCTCAGCGCTTGACATATGTAATCCTTTAATAGGCTCTTTTGGTCTTACTTAAATTAGATTTAAGGATTAATGTGTTTTTTGAGTGTGGCTTATATTGGAGTAACCCCAATTATGGGCATAAGCGTGCACAAACAAAGGTAATCAATCATAAACCGTAGGTTTTAGGGTATGGCGGTAAATCAGGATAACGTCTCTAAAGTCCTCTCAGTTCTATCCCATCCACTGAGAAGAGACATACTGTTGGACTTAAGCAACAACGGCGAGTCATCTTTCACGGACTTGCTGAACATGCTTAAAGTCGACACGGGCAAGCTCAGCTTCCACCTGCGAGCCCTATCGCCATTCATCGAGCAAACCCCCAGCGGCAAATACAAGCTTAGCCGAGCAGGCGAAAGTGCAGTCCGAGTCATCCACGACGTGGAAGGCTGGGCAGAAGCCGCCGACGTTCAGGGCAAAGCAAGTTCTCTACCCCTTTCTAGCTTTAGCAAACGGGCAAGTGCATTCCTCATCGACTTCGCTTTAATCTTCGCTATCACCTTGGCAATTACGATTCTGCCGCAGTTGCTCTCTATTTCCGAGATAAGCCTTGGCAGTGAAGTCAGCACAATAATCTTCATCACCACCGGCTTGCTCTGGCTGTACTCCACTCTGCTTGAGGGCTTTAATGGTCAAAGCATCGGCAAACGCGTCATCGGCCTAAAAGTGGTCCGCACCGACGGCAAAAAAATGAGCTACGACCACGCTGCCGTCCGCAACTTTGGCAAAGTGTTGCCCCTGTTGCCCTTTGACTTGCTGATTGGGTGGCGCATAAAGAATCAGGCGTTTATGCGTTACTTCGACAAGTTCGCAGGCACCACTGTGATCGATCTGCGCTCCTAGCCCTCTGCCATTTTTTTGGAGATAATTTTTATTTGTCCCGCAACCAATAGCCTTGTGGTTACGTTATGAGCGAGAAGGAACTGCGGGTAACAAAAATCAAAGACGGCACAGTCATCGACCACATCCGCGGCGGCTACGCCCTCGACGTGGTAAGGATTCTGGGGATAACTGGTCAAGAGAAGCGTGTTATGACTATAGCGATTAATGTTCCAAGCAAACGCTTCGGCGTCAAAGACATCATCAAAATCGAGGGCATGGCTCTCAGCGCTCAGGAAGTAAACCGCATCGCACTCGTCGCGCCACACGCCTCCATAAACATCGTCCACGACTACGCGGTAGTGGAAAAGCAAGAAGTAGAGCTGCCCAAAACAATTGAGGTCATCATAAAATGCACCAACCCCTGCTGCGTAAGCAACAGCGGCGAACCCGTCTCATCCAAATTCCACGTAAAAAACGAAGAACCCCTCTCACTAAAATGCCACTACTGTGGCGTAAGCATAGAGAAGGCTGATGTGTTAAAACAGCTCTAGGGAAGCCGCTCATTAGCCAACGTGTAGAGCGCCTCAAAATCCTTTTTCGCCAGCGGTTTGCCTTGCCCAATCATAGGGCACTCTTCAGTTGCAGCGAATACGTGGGTGTTTTTGTCTTTGTCAAACTTTAACTCAAAGGGGTAGAAGCGGCAAATCAGCGGGCGCATCTCATAGATGGTGCATTTGTGGTCTTTTAGGAAAACGCAGTCGCCCTCAAACTTTTTCATCTCGTAAATGTAGGGCTGCGTGCCGTTGGATTCGTTGCAGAAATTCTCAATGGGCCGCCCCGTCGCCGCCGAAATCTCCTCCGCCTCGCTCTCCAGTAGCAGAATGTGGCGCAGTTTGTGGTCTGTGTCGCCGCAGCACAACGCGCAGCCGTTGCATTCGAAACAGACGTTTGCAGGGTAAGTAAAGTCCACGTTTCCTCACACCACACTGCGCGAATATGGATAAAAATGTACTGCGGTTAGCGGTCTTTTTTGGGGGGCGCCACACCATTATCATGCTTATACTTCCCCTCATAACCCGTGACGAGCGGAGTTTTTAGTTCTGCAAACACCAAGTGCAGAAACCGTGTTTTTGTGGGGATTTTGACTGGGAAGGGGCCGCCTGAAATCTGGATGGTTAGGTTGCCCTCGAACCCTGCATCTACCACGGTTGGAGGAATGGAGACGCCTGCCCGTGAGAATGTGCTTCGGAGCTGGCAGAAAGCCATGAGGTCATTGCCTAACTTCACCTTCTCTAAAGTGGCGACGAGTACTTTCTCGTATTTGCCTAAAACGAATGAATCAGCGACTTTCTCTTTAACATACAACCCCTCATTACAAGGCGACTGAATATCCAGCACCCTATTCGTGGGCTGTAAACGGACGATTTCTTCAGAAAAACGCAAATCAACCCCATTCTCCCTAATGGTGTCATTACTTAACGGGTCAATTATTAACGAACCCTGCTCCATAGCTCTCCTCAAATCCAACGCAGACAATATCATTTGCTCTCACCGAACTTACCGATAAGTAGTACATAATCACATATCAAAATTACGTGACGCTATTATCAAATTACGTGAGAACAATGAAGCGCTATCTGGCAAAATCCTGAGCTAAGCATACAAATACAAATTGAAGGCAAAAATCAATGGAAAACTCTAATCTAATAAAAAACGTAAATAAACAAAAAGGTTTTAGGGCTATCTTCCCCTATTGTTTTCCCGTATATATTCTAATGATAGCACAACGGGAGCGACTCCCTGCAAGGACTCACTCTCAAAATAAACAAAAAACATAAGTTGTATATAAGTCTAGTGAATTATTACGGAACATCTTCTATTTGGATACACTTGACAGATCTTTTGAATGGAAAATTTCAACATCAATCCCGAGTCCATCTGTTATTTCCTTAATTTCCGTAGCTTTTTCTTTACCTTTAGACCCATAGAAAACCAGTTTATCGCCCGAAATAAATGCTTTATCTTCGTTTTTGTCATAAAATTTGACACAACCATCCACATCAAAAGCAAAGTTGCAAACAATATTGTAAAAGGGAGTTTTACGTAACCATTCATTGTCTTCTCTTATTGTATCCGTTCCCTCTCGCAAAATGTAAACCATTGGTTTTCTCCAATAACTTGGTAGATTAATTTGTCTACCTGTTTTACATCTTCCCCCTTCATAAATCGGGACTAAACTCCGTAAATCATTATGAAAACAGTAATGGACATGGAACTCCTTGCAGTTAATATTAAGTTGCTCAATGTTTTCCTGACTAATTTTTAATGAACCTAACGCTTCATTGATTAATCTTGCAACCAAATCTGCCGTTGATACATATGCATTACACTCATCACCTAAATTGACAATTTCTACTTTATTGTTTTTAACTAGTTCATTCCATGCATAAGAAATTGGTCCTTTAAAGACATCAAGTAAAACATGTCTTCCACCAACATTCAAACACTTGAGCAATTTCCATGCAGAAATATACACATAGTATTGTGACAGCCAATCTCTGAGAAATTCCATTGTTGGGATTGGTTGCATCTTCCCCATAGTAGCGTCTTCTAAGAACACATTCACATGAGGGTATTTCTGTGTGTTACAAGAAGCATGAAATACTGTTACGTTTGAATCGGTGCAGATGTCGTTTACTAGTTCCCAAAGAGCCTTTTTGTATTCTTCATGCCCAAGCCCAAGAACATCAAAGAACATGCCTGCTAATTCACTCGAACAATACACTTTTTTCTTCAATTGAAGACCGTTTTTTTCAAAAAAGCTTTGTATCGATTTAGTATAGTTACTCTTAAAGGCAGATATGTCGTCTATTTGAACAGCAACACCAATTAAAGCATTAAAACGAGCTGATGGTTTCCATCTTTCATAATTTGTTGAATCACATGCAATAATGCCTGTCATGAAGTACGCCCTGCCTCATATTGTTGATAATGATAACTTATTTAGTATTTGCTATTACATCTATCAACTAATAATGTAACATAACAATCAGAGACAGAATGCAGACTAACATCCTAAGACAGATAACCAACATGCCACCTATACTGCCCTCTAGGCAGCATACCCCTCACTTTACCTCTTAAGGTTCTTAGCAGGGTTTAACCGATTTTTTTTAAATTGAGAACATTTAACCGCAGATTTTACAGGACCCCAAAGAAATCCAGTAGAAGATAGGGAGTTTCATCAGTTGGACTTTAGGGCTTCAAGAAATTGCTGTAGGTGTTTAGCCGCGACTTCTCCTTTGGGGGTTAGCCATACCCAATGTTGGTAGGGGAAGGTTTGTGCTTTTTCTTCTTGTGTTAAACTGTTTTGTGTTAGAAAAGTTATTGCGCCTGTTATTGTTTCGCTTGTCGCTTTAACATTTTTTACTATGTCGGTGATTTTTATTTTGCCTTTGTTTCTGTTTTCCCATAAGTAATTTAGAATTTGTAGTGCGCCTGCCCGTTCAAAATCATAGAGCGATAGTTTCTTTTTGTCTTTCCACATGGAGTTTGTTTGTTCTTTAAAATTAAAATAAACCTTTTTACGGTAAAAATGGTTGCGGGAAACCCGCTACCGCAAAATATTTAAGCACTCTCAATAAATAAGACACCTACAAAAGCGGTAACGGATAAACCGCTAAAGGCAAAAAATTGTTGATAAAAAGTGATTAAAACAGGTTTGGTGGAGGTGGAGGTTTTGGTGGGGTTGGGGCTTTCGAATCGGCAGGCGCGGGTTTATTTGGCGTTACTCAAAATTGGCGATGCCAAAGCGAGGCGGCTGGCGGGTTTTACGTCGATTGAGCGGCAGGAGGTTTATCGGCTTCTAGGCGAGTTGGAGCAGTTGGGGCTGGTTAAGC
This sequence comes from Candidatus Bathyarchaeota archaeon, assembly GCA_023488905.1. Classification (GTDB taxonomy): domain Archaea; phylum Thermoproteota; class Bathyarchaeia; order Bathyarchaeales; family Bathycorpusculaceae; genus Bathycorpusculum. The sequence goes on along the minus strand of JAMDCQ010000003.1, from coordinate 9,533 downwards.
GCTGCCTCACGGTTCCGACGCGTTTTGCGGCGGTGCCTATTGGCGAGGGAACGGGGCTACTCATCGAGCACAGACTCACCGAACTCAACCTCCTAACCAAGCGGGCTATGAGCTTATCCAAAAAACTCAACCAAATCATCCGTAACCCCGAACAGGACATCCCGACCTTCGGCACCGTCTCCGAGGCAGAGAGCGAAAAAAACTACCAAAGCGCAATCGAAAAAGCTCAGTATAGGTTTCAGGCGGTGTTGGGGTGGGTGCAGTTTCGGCAGTTGTGTTTTCTTTTTGATGTTGCTTTGTTGGAGGCGGTTAAGCGGGGTGTGGCGGTGGAGGTTTTGACGGAGCAGCCGCCTAAGCATTGTTTGCCGCAGTGGGTGAAAGCTGCGCTTGTGGCGTATCCGAATTTTAAGCTCAAAACCCTCTCGGAGGCGCCGTCGGCTGCCTTCTGTGTTTTTGATGGGGCGCAAGCGGTGGTGGCGTTTAACCCCTGTAGCCGATTGACCAAGGGGCTGGAGCTGTGGACGGGGCATCCTGCGTTGGTGGGGGCTTTTCAGGCTTGTTTTTGGGGGAAGTGGGATAAGTGCTAGTTTGGTTGAGAAAAAAGGCGTTTTATGTAGGTCTTTTTGAGCGGCAAAATTGCTTATAGGCGGCGGCTGGGTTGGTTCTGTGATGGCGAAATTGCCGAATGGGGCCATGCTGGTGCGCGATTGCATTGTGCTGTTCAATTGCTTTCACTGCTGTTCGTTGATTCTTGTGGAGAAAAAACCAATCGCAACATAGCGCCACACGCATAATCATGCGTTTCCATGTATTCTTGTGAACAAAACCGCCGCTGCCACACCCAAACAGACGCCAAAATACAGCCCGCCCCCAAAAAGCAACGCCATCCTCAAGCAGACATGTGGTGTGCCGTAAACCAAAACACCCACATAAAGAGAGAAACCGATTTGCCTTTTTATAAGGGGAGGGGGGTCTGGTAGAGCAACAAACGCTTGCCAACCACTGACCCGCTCTGCTTGCGGAATCAGCCACAACCAGCCAGCAGCCGCCTAAGCCAGCCGACCCCAAAACACAGCCGCCCACAAACGCCGCGGGTTGTTGTTGAAACAAGAAGGGGTCACGGCAACAACTACTATAGAAGAAAGCGCTATCGCCCAATGTCATGGCTTCTGATGAAAACCTTATCCGTTATTCTTATAAACCCACACTAGTATTTACTTCTGACACGTCAAATGGGGGCCGGTAGCTCAGCACGGCTGGAGCGTTCGACTGATAATCGAAAGGTCGGCAGTTCAAATCCGCCTCGGCCCACCATCCTAATCATTTTTTGGCGATCACTGTTCTTTCGGCGGTTGTTTCTCTGGTTTTTGGGGCGATTGAGCGGCGGCGTTTTCTTTTAGCACATCCTCAATCTTCTCGCCGACTTTCTGCAGGGGCTCAATTATTTTCTGGATAGACGCAGGCAGATGCTGCTTTGCATGGGTGCCCACTGTTGTCGCGTAGGTTTTTGAGAGTTCCGCGCCGAAAAGCACAATTTGGTTGAGCACAAAAATCCACAGCAAAATGATCAGCAAAGCTCCAGCGGCTCCTGTAACGGTGGTAACTGTGAAGGTTTGGATGTATGCTCCGAAAAGGTAGTTGGTTGCGGTGAAAACTATGCCTGTCACGGTTGAGGCTATTGCTACGTCTTGCCAGTGAACTTTGGTTTGAGGAATCATCTTGTAAACTATGGCTAAGAGCAATGTTGCAACCGCAAAAGACAGCAGAACCTGCGCAACTTGGAGGGCAAACAAAGTTAAACCCTCGTTAACAGACAACAAAACAATAACACTAAACAACCTACCCGCTATACCCGTCCAAGCAATCACAACCAAACCCAAAGCAGAAACCAAAGCAAACGGCACAATCTTTTGCCGCACCCTCTTCCAAAGCGGCTGACCCCTCGGCACCTTAACACCCCAAATGATATCCATAGTGTCTCGAAGTACAGAAAACGCGCCTATAGCACCACCAACTGAGAAACCAACAACCACAACAGTAGTCCAAACCGAAGTAAAGGGTGAACCAGTGCTTACGATTAGTTGGCTGAACAATTCCGCCACCGCAGGACCCACCACCGCGGTGATCTGTTGGACCAAAAGCTGGATAGCTTGGGCTTCGCCTAAAAATTGCGCAAAAATAGCAGTCACAATCAGAAGCAGAGTTGGCAGAGGCAGAATTATGAAGAAGGTTAACGCTGCAGCGTGAAGTGTAGAGCTGTGGTTTAACCAAGCGGTAAATGCAGTTTTGAAGATGTAGTATAGTTCCTGTTTATTCATTTGCATCATTTCAGAAGTTGTATGCTTAAGGATTAAAGGTTTGAGCGTTAAGCACTGTTATATGTGTTTGTGATGGTAGAGGTGCAGTCACAGCAGCCAAGCGACAATAGTTTTTTAAAGCCAACACAGAGAATAATATTCAGAGGCTGAATATTTTGAGTAAAGAAGATGAAATGTTAGCAGAATTAAAGAAAATCCGCGAAGCAGTAGAAAAAGCACCACCCCAAGCACCGCCAAAAGGGCTTTGGAATGAATTCAAAGATTTCCTATCAAAATATAAAATTCTTGGCTTGGCAATTGCTTTCGTGTTAGGTTTGTATTTGGGCACGCTTGTTCAGTCGCTTGTCACAGGCTTCGTTATGCCTCTAATCGGCTTGGCTCTTCCGGGGCTTGGCAATTTGGCTGACGCAACATTTGAAGTCAACAACCAAATATTCGCCTATGGGGGCTTCATATCGGCGTTGATTACTTTCATTATCGTGGCTTTCATAGCGTTTATAGTTGTGAAAGTAGCTAAAAAATGGAAAATCGACTAAAAATTAAGCGGGTCTATTCTTAAAATCTGCTGCTAAATAGGTGGGCGTAAAAAGGCCCCCCTTTTTCCTTTCCTTTTTGTTAGCATAATCTTGTAAGCCTAAAACTATTAGGTGTTCGATGAAGGTGCTTCTTTTTTCTCTTCCGCGTATGGTTTCCAGTTGTCGGAAGAGTTTTTGATCCATGGTTATGCTTATGTTATGTTTCATTACTGTAAACCCCTTACACTATGTATACCCAGTATACAGAAAAGCTTTATTAGCCTTCCTATACCCAGTATTAAAGCGGTAAAGTACATGAAAACCCTCCGCATATCCGACGACGCCCACCAAAAACTAACCGCCATGCTAGGCGAAATCACCGCCCAAACCATGAAAATGCAAACCTACACCGACGCCATCGAAAACCTCCTCTCCACAAGCATCTCACTCCCACCCGAATTACTCAACGAAACCCAAACCTTCATCGAAGCCAACCGCAACCTCGGCTACACCAGCCGCGAAGAATTCATCCGTGACGCCATCCGAAAAGAACTCCGAGCAACAAAAAACGAATACACATGCATAGAAATCCCCAAAGATGAATACGAAAAGATGCAGCAAGCCCTCCAAGACCTGGACACAGAATTTTTGAGTGCGGACGACTTCGTCAACGAGCAAGTCCGCAATTTACTGTCAAAACATCAAGAATACGTTAAGCAAAAAGAAGTTTATGAACGCAAGAAATCACGCTAAAAGTCGCTCCCTCTATAGGTTTCTGCAATGATATCCTATTTGCCGCCTAATAGGATGGCACCGCAATAATTTGTTATCTGTAAAAGCCGTTTTTTGTCGCAGTTTTCAAAAAAGCACGGAGCCGCGGGGCACCTGTGCAGACACCGCACCCTTCTTAATCGCGGCCAAAACAGAGTCGACACTTAGCGCTGCATCTATCTGCGTATAAACACTAAACAACTCCGACACCTGATGTGCATCTGTACCAGCAGTGCCGGGTAACCCTAAGGTTTTGGCGAATTCTTTAGCTTGCGCATTGGCTTGTTTGCTGGAGCCCCCGTTTAACACTTCGATGGCATCCACTTTGTAGTTTTTGGCTTGTTCGCCCATACCGTAAGTTCGAAACGGATGCGCCACAATCGTAACCGCGTCTATCGATTTCGCGTAGTCCACAACTGCTTCAGGCGTCCAGGGTTTAGGCGGTAACTCGTCTGTTCCCAGAACCAGCATGTCACCGTGAACGGTGCTGATTTCTACGCCGGGGATAATCAGAACATCGGGATATGCGGAGGCTAACTCGACTGTGGCTTTGCAGCCTCTTGTGCTGTCGTGATCGGTGACTGCGGCGACTTTTATGAAGCTATGTGCAGCGAGCATGTCGATTAGGGTTTTTGGTTGGATTAGGGAGTCGGGCGAGTAGACGGTGTGTATGTGGAGGTCTGCGCCTAAAGTTGCGATTATTTTCATCTCCATAACTTGCTGAGATGTGAGGTATATGTGATTGAATGTAAAATAGTTATTTGAAGACAGTTGGATAGCGGTTAGGGGGGTTATTTTGAGAATATGCGCTGGGCTGTGGCTGTTTTTTCGAGTTTTTCTATGTTTTCTGTTTCTGTTTTTAGTTTGTAGATTGCTTTTTCTAGTCCGTCGCTGCGGTTTTGGAAGGTGAAGTCGTCTACTTTTTTGTCTATCCAGCTGACTAGTGATGCGTCGAGTGAAACGCTGATTTTGACTTTGCGGGAGCGCATGTTGTACATATCTACAGTTCAGCTGTTATAAGTATTAATCCCACTTTGGAGCATTATTAAAGCTTATATATATCATAGTACGAAAAGTGCATATATTATCACACTTAACTAAAGAGGCGAAAGCTATGTTAGAACAAGACTTAGAAAACAACTTTCAACCAGTAAAAATAGACCTAAAAGAATACGCCCTCGCCCTGGAACACATCGAAAACCTCTACACACGCTTATGCTGCCAAAAAAAACTCGGCGACCAATGCAAAGACTGCGCACTAATATCCGCCGTGACTGCGCTAAAAGATTTCGCGCAAACCGAACAAGTAAAAGCAGTCGAAAAAAACTTAGGCTTCAACTTACCCCGTTAATTCTTACGTCTTCCCTTTTTCCTTTTTACTCAAATTGTTTGCGTATCGCGCTTGCCAGATGATTTAGCATTTCTTTGGCGCCTTCCACATTGGTCTCGACCGAATCAAACGCCACTGACTGCTCTACGCATGCTTGCTGACTGGCGTTTTTAACGGTGTCGTTCCAGAGTTTTTTGTCATTTAACAAAACAACTCCGCTGTAGCTACTGCGTTTTATGTATTCTGCGGCTTGCGCGGCAACGTACTCAGCGGTTTCTAAATCCAATGGTAGAGCGGTTTCGTGTTGAGATAGGGGGTAAACCTCATCCAGTTCTAACGGGATAACTCCGAATGGTGCAGCATAAACACAAACATGCACTTGTGCTGCGAGTTCTTCGCCTAAATTTCTGAAGAGTTGGCGGATTTTTTTGAATTCAGGCGCTTTGTGGAATGGTTTGTTGCGTGTCTGTGGAACAAGAAAAAGCACCTTGGCGTTTTGTGGAGGCGTATAGTTCTCTTTTAGGTGTTTGCGGTAATTTGTAATTTCTGGTCTGGCAAGTCCCACTGAGTTGAAGTAGAAGAAACCGCTGCTTTTTGTTGTTGGACTATATTTTTGGAGGAAGTCTTCGTGGGTACGGACGCGTTTTAGGGCGGAAAGTAGTGCGGGGTGAGCGTGGAGGCGCATCTCGGTGTGTTCCCAGAGTCTGCCGTCACGGATAGCTTGTTTTATGCGGCGAAGCTCAGCAAGGCAAACGTGCAGATTGTGTTCAGCTAGGAAAACTTCGCGTTCTTTGGCTGCTTTTCTGCGTAAGCCTTCGGGTGTTTCGCTTGCGCATCTTGGGCAACTACAGGGGAAGTAATCCATTTGGTCAAGTCGCCAAGTGCCGTTTTCTGTCATGTAGCGGCCTTCGCGGGCATAAAGCGCATAAGCGGCTGAGTCGAAGAGGTCGCAGCCCAACGAAACTGCTAATGCGAACATGGATGGGTGTCCTGCGCCAAAGAGGTGTAGTGGTCGCTCGATTGGTATGCCTTTTCTGCAGGTTAAAATCATGTCCGCCAACACGTCGTAACGGTAGTTTTCCATAACTTCTGTTGGGCTACCTAAAGCGTGGATTGGGAAGGGCAGTTTACCCATCTCGACTGCTGATGATGCGACGAGGTCGAGGTGTCTTCCGCCTTGTACTGGTCCAACCCAGAGGATGTCGTCTCTGGTTTTTAGTTTAAAGAAGTCTTTTGCTCTGCGCAGTGTTTCTGACACTGTGACTTCTGCTTGTTCCTTGGTGACTTTCCAGCCCGTCGGTATGTCTAGGATTGTTGCGATGTCGCTTCCGATGCCCTCTTGATACGCTACAATTTCTTTCTGGCTGACTTCGACTTCGCCATAGACGAGGATTTGGTAGGCGCCGCTGTCAGTCATGATTGCGCCGTCGTAGTCGAGGAATTTATGTAGTCCCTGCTCGACGGGGAGGTTGTTGAAGCGTTTTTTTATGATGTAGCTGTTTGTGATTAAGGCTTGGCAACCGAAAGTTTCCTTGAGCCGTTTGCAGGTTATGGGTTGATTGCTGGGGTTGATGACTGGGAAAAGGAGGGGTGTTTCCACTGTAGCTGTTTTGGTTTTCAGTTTGCCGATTCTGCCAAGCAGGTCTTTTTCTTTTATTTCAAAGATGCTCAAGGACTTGAAACCTACAATTGAAGCGTGTCTCGCTTATAAAAAAGGTTAGCTCCAAAAAAGTTTGCTACGATTGTTGACTCTGGATTTTCAATACAGAGTGCAAAGTTGCAAGTTTTATAAACAGACTTCTGCATAGTTAAGCTTGGCTTACCTCGCAACGGGTTGGCTGTTTGAGGGGAATCACTTTCATGCAATTGGCATATGTCCTGTTGATATTGAGCATCGGTTTCTTCGCTGGCATGTCAGTTTTGGTTATTTATCGTTCTCGTCAAGAAGCAAAAAAACTTGAAAACACAAACCCGATGCTTATAGGCAACAGAACAAAAAATTGCGGCGATTAGTCATCCTTATATCGCAATGTTTCTCTAATACCCTCAGAAGTGCACTTTCATGGTCTGCTCAATCGACATCATAGAGAAACCAAAACTCAACGACCCAATCCTAATCGAAGGCTTACCCGGCATCGGCTTCGTCGCAAACATCGCTGCATTACACTTAATCAAAGAGTTGAAAGCTAAGAAATTTGCGCAGATCTTTTCCTCGTCATTCCAAGATTTTGCAATAACAACCGAAGACGGCGGAGCACTCTCGCCTATAAACGAACTTTACTACGCTAAACGTGAAGATGGCGGACGCGACCTAATAATTTGGTATGGCAACACACAGGCGCTCACAACTGTGGGGCAATACGAGCTAGTAGGAAAAGTGCTGGACATCGCAATCGATGTCGGCTGTCGTTTTGTGATCTCTATCGGCGGCTTCAAAAAAGAAGAAGTGCAACCAGTTCCAGCAATCTACAGCACTGCAACAGATTTGGAGACGATGCAGCAGGCACTGGATTTAGGAACGAAAGTTATGGTTGGGCATGTTTTTGGCATTGCGGGTTTGTCAGTTGGTTTGGCGCGGATCCGCGACCTCAAAGGTTTTTCTTTGCTTGTTGACACGTTGGGTTTGAATCCTGATGTGAATGCTGCGCGTTACGCGTTGATTACACTTGGCAAATATTTGAATCTAAACGTTGACTTAACAGGCCTCGAAGTAAGCGGTGAAGAAATCAAAAAGATGCTAGAGTCCTTCGGCATAATTCGAAGTATCACTGAAGAAAAGAAAAAGGAAGAGCAGCAACTGCGCTGGTTTATTTAGGGTTTGACTTCGCTCATAAATTGAGCGTAGACTTTGCCCACTCGATCCGCGGCGGGTCCTGAGCCTTCCACTATGCCTTTCTCGGTTAGTTTCACTTTATCCATAACCCAGATGAAACCTTGATCCTCGTAGAGTTTAACCATTGTTGGGAAAACTTTCTCTAATCTGCCCGCGAGGGCTTTGAGGTCGAAGGGTTTTTCTGCGCTGCTGATTTGGGCGACTACTGCTCCGTTGAGGCATATGCGGTGACACAGTTTTCCTTGGTCGTCTTTTGCGTCTGCTAAGCAGAGGCTCATGTTGTCGGGGTTAATACCGATGAGTGTGCCGTTGAAGACTTTTCCGTTTGTGGTGACAACTGCAACAGTTTTATCTGCTAACGCTGCCACTTCTGTAAAATATTTTCTTTGCGCTACAGACAACTTTTATTTCTCCTGACTTGTATGTGAAGTTACAATTCAACTATTTATCTTTGATTTAAATAGTTTACACAAAACTGCACTGCGGCATTCTTGGAGAAGGGTAGTTCGAGTCACTCAGTTGCTCTGTGCGGACTAGACCCCCTTATTTAAAGCCGCATACGAAACCGTATCCGCACATGTTGAAACCACGCGACGTCTCAGCCGCTACCTCCCCTCCCTTATTTAAAGAACAAAATAATGGGGGAAATAAAACGTAGTTTAAAGTTTATTCCAGTATGATTCTTGCGTCTACTGTCTTTGCGCCCTTTGGATAAGCCATAACAGGGTTCAAGTCAAGCTCCTTAATCTCGGGCTCATCCATAACCAACTTCGAAACGTTTGCGATTATGGTTGCGAGTGCGTCGATGTCTGCAGGTTTGGAGCCCCGGTAACCGTTCAGCAACGGGAACGCTTTGAGTTGGGTGATCATTTCTTTGGCCTCTGCCTTAGTGACGGGTGCAACACGGAAGTTAACGTCTTTTAACAGTTCAACGAATATGCCACCGAGCCCAAACATGACGGTTTGCCCAAACTGCGGGTCTTTGACTGCACCCACGATGACTTCTGTGCCCTGTGGCGCCATCTCCAGCACCAGTACGCCGACTATTTTGGCATCTGCGTTGTAGTTTTTGGCGTTTTCAATTATTTTTGTGTATCCAGCGGCGACGTCGGGTGCTGTTTTTAGGTTAACGAGGACTCCTCCGGCGTCGGATTTGTGAATGATGTCGGGGGAGACGATTTTTAGGACTATGGGGTAGCCGATTTCATCTGCATATGAGGCGGCTTCTTTGGCGTTTTTTGCTAGCTTGAATTTGTTTGTGGATATGCCGTATTCGGTGCAGATGGCTTTGGCTTCGGGTTCTAGGAGTGCTTTTCTGCCTTCTTTTTTGGCTTGGTTGATGATTTTTGTGGTTTGGAAGCTTTGCTTAATTCTGCTACCTGCACTTTGGAATTTTGCTTTTATTTTGGTTAGTAAACTGGGGGTTTTTTCGTTTGAAGGGGACATGACGACACGTCATTATTGTTCGGAGGCTGAACGCTATTAAGTATTGCGTCTCACTAAACACTACTGTAAATCTGTTTAACACATAAACAATACAACCCCAACAAACAAAAACCACACATAGCAACCAAACAATATTTAAAACACCCCAACATCCACTACCACAACACACGCTAACAGTGGAATAAACAATGAACCAAACCACAAAAATCATCAACCAAGCCAAAAAAGAAGGCAGAAAAGCACTCCTAGAACCCGAAGCCAAAGCCATCTGCACCGAATACGGCATATCCACAAACAAATTCAAGCTAGCAAAAAACGCC
>JAMDCQ010000007.1 GCA_023488905.1 Candidatus Bathyarchaeota archaeon | reverse complement strand
TTGTAAGCAGACGGCGAAGGCTCGATTTGAGTTCGAGTTGACTGTTTGGTGGTTGTGAAAGGTGTTTTGTTTATGGCTTTTTGAGCGTGAAAATTTTTTATTAGGGTGGGTGTGGTGTTGGTTTGGTGCGGGCAATTATTGCTGAATGGGCCATGCGAGTGCCCGACTGCATTGCGCTGTTCGTTGCTGTTCAACGATTCTTGTGAAGAAAAAACCAAACGACACATGATCCCACACCCACATGCAGTTGCCTTCAACATGGAGCCATGTATTGCGTGTGGAGAAAATCGCACAGCCCACACCGAAACGGGCGCGCCGAATCGTTGCAAACCCAAAACACAGCCGCCCCCGACTGCCGTCGTGTGGTGTGCCGTAAACCAAAACACCCACATAAAGAGCGAAGTCGATTTTCTCTTTTTATAGGAGATAGGGGTCTATGGCAGAGCAACAAACCCTGCTAAGCCGACGCATACGAAATCCGTATCCGCCCCTAAATAAGGGGCGCCTATAGACGAAAAGAGCAACCGATTAATCTGCTGCCGCTGACGAATCAACGATCGTCTTGATTTCTTTATTCAGCGCATCAGGCAACCCCAAAATGCCCACATCCATGAAACCGCGGATAATCAACGAAACCGCCTGCTCACGCGACAAGCGTCGAGTCATCAGGTAGGTGATTTCTTTTTCGCTGATTTTACCCACTGCTGCCTCATGAGTGATTTCGACGCCCTTCTTGGTGGCAATCAATTCCGGGATGGACTGCATGAAGGACTCGTTATCCATTATGAGCCCTTTGCATTCTAAGTGCCCTTTACAGTCAGGCGTGTGCCCCTCAATCATTCCGCGGACAATCATCTTTGAACCTTCACGGGCGATGGCGCGGCTAACCATTTCCGCTTTGCTTCCCTCACCAGTTAAAACTGCTTTAGAGCCAGTGTCAAGGAGACTGTTCTTGTGCCCATAGAGAATGCTGTTGAAGCTAACCCGTGAATCTTTTCCCTTACAATACGCGACAGGATACATCTGTACATCCCGAACAGGACGCATACAGACATAGTTTGAGACGAAGGTTGCGTTGTCCTCTATTTGGGCACCGCTTCTTGGACGAACCAAAGTGTTTTCACTCCACTGATGAATCATCGTGAAATTCAGCATGGCGCCTTTTTTAACGTAGATTTCAGAGATTCCCAAGTGCGAGGCATTGGGAACCGTTGAGTGCTGCAGACAACTGGTGATTATGTGTGCTTTGGAGTCTTCTTCGGCTATGATGATGTTGTGAACCCTCTGCTCCAAATTCCGCTGCGTTATGAGCAGGCAAGACTGCAGTGGAAACGCTATCTCAGCACCTTTTAAGATGCGCATAAAGTAGCCGCCACTGAAGTCTTCAGCGACTCTTTTGGTGTATTCATCTTTGTCTTTGCTGACCAGTTTCCAGCGGTATTCCTCAAGCCACGGGTACTTTTTCAATGCGGCTTTGATGTCCATGAGTTCCAGTTTGCTCTCGTATAGCTCGTTAACTTTGGATGTCACGGTCTGCTGATTAAGGTGCATGAATGTGCCTGAACGGTTCTTCTCCTCGAGTTCCAGACCCGCCTTTTGGGCTTCTTGGAGAATTTCGTGGGGAATTTTGGTTAAGTCGTTTTCTTTACTCATTTCTTCCAGCCCTCGCTTGTGCGTATTCTACATGCTACACATTCTTCGTAGCCCATAGCTTTGATGTCCTCGTAGATTCGCATGGGTTCTCTGAAGCAATGGAATTGTCCCTTTAGTAATATGCAGCCGTATGTGGCTTTGATTTTCTCCATGATGTCGCCTTTGTGCGTGATGATTAACGCTGAGCTGCCTGTTTCCTCAATGTATTTTTGGATTTCTGTGGATATCATCCTTAAGCTTTCTACGTCAACGCCTGAATCAGGTTCATCCAGCAACAGCAACTTGGGCTTAAGGAAAATCAACTGAAGAATTTCAGAGCGTTTCCTTTCGCCACCGCTAAAACCCAGATTCACATCCCGATTCAAGAAAGCAGTCAAATTGAACGCTACTACCTGTGCCATCTCTTCTGGGCTAAACTCGTCTGTTGAGGATTTGCCCAAACAGAGTTTAAGCAAATCACCCAGTTTGACACCTGTAATTTCTGGCGGATTCTGGAAGCTAACGATTATGCCCAGTTTTGCCCTCTCATCGACGCCTTTGTTGGTTATGTCGATTCCTTGAAAGAGGATTTGCCCAGAGACCACTTCGTAGCCAGGTAACCCCATCAGTGTGCTTATGAGGGTGGTTTTTCCTGAACCGTTGGGTCCAAAAAGTATGTGGCTTGCGCCTTCTTTTAGGGTAAACGTTAAGTCGTTTAGGATGGTTTTGCCTTCGACTTTGACGGTTAAGCCCTTAACTTCAAGCAGGTCCATGCCAGAAGAAGTGTTAATCATATAGAATAACCTTTTGTGAACGCCTCCAAAAGTACCGGGGCAATTTAGAAATGTACTTAAACCCAATAAAACCCTCCTCTAACAGTAACAAAGCAGCGGTTTTGCGCCAAAGAAGAGTGTTTGCGGGGGAAGTTATGGTTAACTGGGCTACAGACAAAACAAAACGTGTCAGCATACTAAGATTGGTCACCCAGTCCATCTTCCTGCTCATAATTTTCTACGTTGCCATAGTTGGGCTCTGGAAAGGACTGCTCATACTGCTGATTTTTGGCGCAACAATCTTTCTTGGGCGATTATTCTGCGGTTGGATTTGCCCCCTCGGATTATACATGGACACAGTGACATTGATTCGCAAGGCGCTCAAGGTACCACATTGGTCGCTGCCAAGCAGGCTCAATGAGGCGCTGCACAAAAGCCGCTACATCACCGCCGCATTCATCTTCGCGCTGGCAATTCCAATCTCTCTGCTAAGTGCTGGTTCCACGTTTGAGTTTTCAAATTTTCTGTGGATGCGACCCCCATTTTCAGTTTATGCTTTTCTTCTGGAGCCCTTGCAAACGCCTGTTTTACCCTGGAACCCACCCTTTGGCGCACTGTTTGAAATAAACGGCAGCTACTGGACGTTTCCCTATGTAGGCGAAATCTTGCTGTACCTAAGAGATACAGGCATCGCTTTGCCGCTTTCTTATGTTTTTGTGGGCGCTGTTTTGGCTGCGTCGTTTAAGGTGCGACGTTTCTGGTGTCGTTTTTGCCCCACAGGCATATCCTTTGGCGCATTAAACAGGTTCCGAGCGCTCAGGTGGCTGCCGTTTTTGAGGTTAAGCAAGAACGGCGAAAAATGCACCAAATGCGGTATCTGCCAAAGAGTCTGTCCCCTACAAGTCACTGAAGTTTACGAGAAAAAAGACGGCGCCATAAACACAACTATGTGCGCCGTTTGCTTGAGGTGTGTCGAGATGTGTCCAGAGCAGGACTGTTTGAGTGTATGTTTTTCTTCGCGGCGGATTTGGAATTCAAGGAACTGGCTAGATCAATCGAACAGGTAGTCAATGTTTCTAGGCGATGGATAGGCAATGTTGTTGGCATTGTTGGAATAGTCATCAAGAAGGTGATTCCCTGCAGGTTTAGAAAGATTGAAGGAGCCGCCACCATGAATATCTGCTCTTAACCAAGCTTTCCCTTGCTGGTTTTAATAAATTTTTTCTTAATGGCGTTTAGTGAGAAAATCAACCGTATTCGAAAAAAAATCAAACAATACATTTAATGAGGTGTTATGGTGTATGCATCTAGATGACTTAACACGCGGAGCATTTAACAGAGTCTGCGAACTAACAAAACAGCACTAAACCCTTTGACAGCCAAAAAATCCAATTCTGGAAAAACTATTTATCAAACAAAATATCCCCTCAAATAAAGCGTAAGTTGTGTAAACATGGGTGCAATAAACAAATCCTGCACCATTCTATTGGTAGCCATCACCACGCTGATGACTATCCTGCCCGCCACAACCCTCATACCACGCGAAAATGCCGCGACAGCCTTTGAGGCCCAGTATTCCTTTTTCGATCAGTCTCTTTTTGTCTCCGTTCCCCCATCGCTTTATGTCTACTACCACAATTTATCTCACGTCATAAAAAACGACAGCTATTATGCCCAATTCGTCACACCCAAAACAGTTCAATCAATCGCAGACAACATCCTCAGATTGACCCAAGATTTACCATACCCCGAAGAACAGTTTGCCAACAAAGTATTGGATTTTGTACACCAAATACCCTACCAACATAACGGGTGCGAAATACTCCGTTGAGACGCTTATTGAAAACGAAGGAGACTGCGGTGCGCTTTCGCTGCTGGCAGCATCCATCATGAAAGCAGGCGGACTAGATGTTGTTTTAATAAAATATGCCGCGACCGATTTCGCTCATATGAATGTGGGAGTCAACTTGCCCCAAGAACCAGTTTACAAAAGCCTATTTTTTGCTGCAACCAGCGTGCAGCATGACAACCGAACATATTGGACTGCTGAGGCAACGCCTAAAGCTGATTGGAAAGTAGGAGACCAACCTGCAAGTATGGCAAACACATTAACCGAAATCGTACCCGTAGAGAGCGGTGAGCAAAATTCACCCGGACAGGTCTCCTGTAACCTTTCACCTTTGACCCCGTCCCTCTTAAGCATAAACTTCTCGTCAAAACCTCAAGAGGCTCAAACAAACCGATCACTACTCATATACGGCACAATTGAACCAAACATACCTCAAAACCCTATAACGATTTACGTAAACAAAGACAACCGCATAGCCTTTGACAAAACAGCCACCGACGCTGACGGCAACTTTGCTTTCCTCTGGAATTTCACAGTCGACGGCACATACTACATCACCGTAAGTTGTGGCGGTAACGAAACTTTCGCGGGGGCTGACAGCGAACCCGTCGCGGTCTTGATAGGTCCCCCATCGCCTCTTCAATTTCAGACTGAAATCTACAGTTATGTTGTGGGCGTAGGCATAAGTGACATTGCAATTCGCCCCTACATGGGCGTTAAAGATTTTCTTCATTCACCGATTGAAATTAACGCGTCCTTCAGTTACAATTTCAGCGTTCTATCCACAGGTCAAAGCATATCAGACATCAAAACCAAAAATGTAACGCTACCAGCAACTGAACACATAATCAGAGACAGAAACCGAAACGAACAGATAATCCAAGTACCGGCTAAAACTCTGGTTGTTCCAGAAAGCATACCGCCAGGGTTACAGCCGCTTGTTTTGCCCGACGACTTTAATAAAACCATAAACAACCAGTTCTGCTTCGTAATCCAGAAAGGAACCGAAGGAAACTACACCTTCACCGCTCAGGGACTAAATGCATATGAAATTGAAGCCCTCAAACCAGCCAAGTTAAGCTCTGTTTTCTTCAACGTTACAGACGGCATATCGGAAAGCGAATGGTACACGGTTAAAACAGAATTATCCAATGATGGAATAATTGTCGGTATCCAAAACGAAGAGGGCTCCTTATCCAAAGCCTCTCCGAACCCCTCAGCTTAGACTCTAACAAGACACTTGTTTTAATGGTAACAAACAACGCGGACAGCGCAGTAGTCTTAAAAGACTTCCAAGTTCACGCTGACTCAGCAACCATTGAACCTACGTCCCAAATCGTCCATCTCCCTGTGCCCCCAGCGAAATCTCTGCTACTCTTTTGCATCGCAGTAGTGGGATCATAGCGGCAGTCCTCATAATAACGGCTGCAGCAATTAACGTCAAAAGAGTCAGAAAAGGTAAGTTGAGTTAGCCGAGTTATAGTTTAGTTTTTGAAATCTGCTTTAGTTATCTGACTTTCTATAATCAACGCTTTTAAAGTAATCAAGCCCATACTTAGCTGACTCTCAATGATTGACATCTTAGCCATGTGGAAAAGCCCCAAAATGGTAGCCTACACAATCCTAACCGCGTTGCTCTACCCCACCTTGTTGCTTCCTTTTCAGGACTTCTCTCTTTTCGGGCACGCCGACTTTTTCCGCATAGGCATAGCAATCCCCGTTGCGTTCTCTTTTCTATTCGGTCCCGCAGCCGCATGGGGCGCGGCATTCGGTAACCTCATCTACGATGCGTCGACAACTGGTTTGGCTCCAGTTAGCCTCTTCGGTTTTGCTGCTAACTTTTTGGTGGGTTACTTACCGTACAAACTCTGGGAAACCTTCAGTGCGGAGAAGCCTGACCTGAGAAGCGCCAAAAAGCTTTTACTGTTTGTGGGGGTGGTTTTTGTCGCTTGTCTTATGTGTGGGTTCGTTGTTGCTTGGGGGCTGGATTGGCTCTATGATGTGCCGTTTTTGCCCACTACGTTTGTCATTGGGTTAACTAACGCGTTTTGGGCAATCACCGTTGGCGCACTCTTGCTTGCGCTGTGCTTTGGTTACTTTAGCAGGCATAAACTTCGCTACACGGACGTTTTAACTGAAAAATCCAAGTAGCGTCTTGCCTTTGTGTCCCTTATGTAGCGAGCTGGAACGGAGCCTATTCGGGGCACTCGGAAATCTGTGGGTTCTGGCTTAACTCGTTTATGTTGCTGCCGATTGTTATGACGTCGCCGACTGCTGAAACCAGCGAAACCGGCATGCACACGGTTGAGCTGCGGAAGCGTTTTTTGAAGCCTAACGTTTCAGAGGCTATACTTGAGAGTTTCACATGTAGGTGAGTTATCTGCCATGTGTTTGTGTTGACTTCGGTTCCTTTTACTTCGCCAAGTATTGTTCCGCTTGCACCTATAACGCTCTTTCCAGACAACGAATCGACACTAACCAAAATAATCACCACTACACTCTTCTCTGGCGAATTTATATCAATTCTGGCGTGGAAGCGCTCAATTAGACCTTTTTGTGAGAGTAAGAAGTGGCTTTTGAGAGTTTTTCTCTATTGCGCCTAAAAAACAGGCGGAAAGACGCTGTTAAATCGTAGCTTTCGACCTCGTCGAAGGGTACCCAGCGCAATTCCACTGCATCACTTGCCGCCCCGATGGGTCCGCCGATAACGTGAACGAGATAGTCGACGATTACGTAGTGGTACTTTACTTTTTTTTCTGCATCTAGCTCAACTTGGCCTACCACGTCCACTAATTCGGGTTTTTCCACGTCCAGAAGTGTTTCTTCTTTGGCTTCTCTTATGACTGACAACTCAAGGGGCTCGCCGAGTTCAACAAGCCCGCCGGGGATGGTCCATTTGCCTTTGGCGGGTTCGTTGCCGCGTTTGATAAGCACGATTTTTTGTTTCTCTACGATGACGACTCCGATGCCGACTATGGGTTGGTCAGGGTAGAGACGCTTCAAACAGAACACCAGTGGGATTTATGTGGCTTCTATCTTAAAGCTTCTACGGGTCAAACGTGCAAGTCATCAAGTAGCAACAGCCCAAAAGAGAGAAACAAAACAAAAAAAAGAAAAAGGAAAACGCGGCTATTCGTATCTTAGTGCGTCTACAGGCTTAAGTTTCGAAGCACGCCACGCCGGGTAAAGCGCAAAGATTACGCTGACACCAACGCCGAAACCAAAGGCACCTGCCAGCACATCAACCGTTAAGAGGGGCACAATCGCAAACGCTGCGCTACCGCCCCCGAAGAAGCCGCCATTGCTCAACACCGACGCCGTCACGTTTGCCAAAGCCCAACCGAGTACTATACCGATTACCGCGCCCATTACACCGATGATTATGGATTCACCAAGGAATATGGTCAGCACTGTTCTGCTTTTCATGCCTAAGGCTTTGAGGATGCCGATTTCACGGGTTCGCTCGATAAGGGAGACGATCATGATGTTCATTATGCCTATGCCTGCAACTAAAAGCGAGATGGCTGCGATGCCGCCTAGGAATAGCTGGATGGTGCTAAAGATGCTGGTGAGTAAACTAAGCACGGCTGTTGAAGAGATTACGGAGACTTGGTTGCTGAAGTAATCCGTGATTGCTTTGGAGACGTTTGTTATGGTGGCGTTGTCGCTGCTTTTTAGTTTAACAACTATCATGTCGGCGTTGCTTGTGTTAAAGAAAGTCATGGCTTTCTCGATTGTGATGTAGACGCCTGAATCTGAGGGCCCGCCAAGACCGAAGCCGCCTATGTTGTTCAACACGCCCTGAACGTCTGAGGTGTAGGTTTCGTTGACTGGCGGCAGGATGGTGGCGTTTGTCCAAGTGATGTTTATGCGGTCGCCTGGGTTGAAGAATATGGTGCCGTTCTGTCCAGGTTGATTCACGCGTGTGCCAACTATGGTGTCGTTTTCCGCGGGGCTGCTGGGGATTGCGCCGCTTTGGGTTACGAAGGTGTTGCTGTAGATTTGGGCGTAAGCATTGTAGTCTATGCCGTAGATCGTAACCGTTCGGTTGAGGCTATCAGTTTGGACGTATCCGCCTCGGCTTATCACCGCAGCCGAACCCTCAATATCATCTGACAAAGCATTAATCTCATCAGTGTAATTGACGTACAAAGCGAAGCCTGAATTGTCGGTGCTGCCTCCAAAGCCTCCGCCGAATCCACCTCCCCCTCCGCCAAAACCGCTGCTGGACCCAGAAGTGACGATTAGGGTGTCAGCGGATAATCCTTGGCTGAGCTGGGTTGTGATGGTTGCCTGCAGCCCTTGAGTGATTGAGAGCAAAGCGACGATGGCGGCGATTCCGATAACGATTCCTAATGTTGTTAGGGCGGCGCGTAGTTTTCTTAGTCTAATTGCGCTAAACGAAAAACCAAAAATGTCAAGTACTCTCATTGTCCATTCACCACATCCGACGATATCTCGCCATCAAACATCTGCACCGTTCTCCTTGCTTCCCTTGCGAAATGCTGATCATGAGTAACCATAATAATGCTCACTTTATCCTCACGGTTTAGTTTCTTGATTAAGGCGATGACTTCGCTTGCGGTTTTTGAGTCCACGTTTCCCGTGGGTTCATCCAGCAGCAAAAATTTGGGTTGGTTGGCTAAGGCGCGTGCGATTGCAACTCGCTGCTGTTGGCCTCCGCTGAGTTCTGCGGGTTTGTGGTTGATTCGGTCTTTTAACCCGACGGTTTCAAGCAGTTCTATGGCGCGTTTTCTACGCTGATTTTTGTTCCTATCCCCTATAGACATCGCTAATTCAACGTTGTCACGTGCAGTTAATCTTGGGATCAGGTTGAAGAATTGAAAAACAAAACCAATTTTTAATCGTAAATTAGCAAGTTGGTTATCGCTTAGTTTACCGATGTCCACGCCGTCAATGAGCAGGGTGCCTGAAGTGGGTTTGTCTAGGGCACCTATAAGGTTTAGCATGGTGGATTTGCCGCTGCCTGACGGCCCAAGAATCGAAACAAAGTCTCCTGTCTCAACGCGAAAGTTTACTCCACGGAGTGCTTCCACGGGGACTTTTCCCAACATGTACGTTTTTTTTACGTCGATTGCTTCGACGACAGCGGTTGTGTTCGACATTTTCTTATTCTTCCTTTGCTTGTTGATTAAGTCATGGAATGCTGCCTTCATATAAAAGATGTCTCACATCATCTGTACACCAAAGGTGAATCCAGCAAGCAATGACTCATTCGTTTTGTCTGTGTGAGTTGCGGGGGCTTTTAAAGGCTAGCTAAATCCAAAAAAAGGGAGGGCAATTTGTTTGCCATTACTTGTTTAGGTAATCATTTATGATACCTTTGATTGAAAACATACAAACAAGTCCAAGCTTTAGAACAGATTGTTCTTATAACTTTTCGGAACAAGACTTTAAAAGGAACTCATGATGACGCTTACTTCTTAGGCGTGCGCACTCACTCTTTTAGATTTAAAATATATAGGTGTAGATAAGATAGGATATTTATGCCCTATCACGTGAGAATCACACAAAAATCAAGGCATACGATTGATGAGGTTAAGTTAGACTTAACAAAAGAGCAGCTAGAAAACCGGTCCCCGTCCTTATAATGAGGGAAAACCGATAATCATAGGTGGAAAATCAATTCCGCCTGAGGATATAGAACGAATTCATATAAACGAAACTATACGAAACCTCAGAGCAATTAATACCACTAATAAGAGCCGAACGATCGCGTTCCAGTGTGGGGACATTAATTTCTGATGAATGGTACGTAACTAAAAAAGGCAAAGATTTAACTGATGAGCTAATTACGGGTCCACCTGGTACCGGCGTTGTAACGCGTCAAGCAAAAAATGGACCCAACATTCAAGGGCCTAAGGTTGTTTTTGTTGTGCATGGAACGGAATACAAAAGCGAGAGATGCTATGTTTACCTTCTTGCGCTCTATCGATTTATATCCTCTTGAATGGGCGGAAGCTGTTGCAGCTACCGGACAAGCTACACCTTATACTGGTCAGGTGTTAGATGCAGCTTTCTCAATTGCGCAAGCAATAGTTGTTCTAATGACCCCGGATGATGAAGGCCAACTAAAAAACATATTCCGAGAACCTGGCGAACCAACACATGAGACACAATTAACAGGTCAGCCAAGGTTAAATGTAATCTTCGAAGCTGGAATGGCAATGGGTCGATTGAGTGATCGTACAGTTATTGTGGAGCTTGGTGCATTACGTCCTTTTAGCGATTTTGAGGGTAGGCATGTAATAAGGCTTAACAATAGTACACAGCGACGTCAGGAATTTGCGGGAAGGCTAAGAACAACTGGATGCACAGTAAATCTTTTAGGTACATCGTGGCATACGGCAGGCGACTTCGACGCATGTATTTAGAATAATGGGTTAATTTACGCCAAGTCTCGCGCACTGATTTTCGTCGCCGTTACCGCCATTGGTTGTTGTTGAAACAAGGAGGGATCACGGCAACAACAACTATAGAAAAGCAAACACAACACAAGATTTTGATCTGCTGTTAAATAAGGAGGGGAGGTCAGCCCTGAGACGTTGCGTGACTAGCTTATAGGTATGCTTCTGTTACGTATCTGCGCATCATTCTGTGGCTGTTAAAGTAGTAGGCGATTTTGCCGATTGAATTCTTCATCAGCGAAATCCATTGGTCACGGCGGTCATAGAACGTGGGCATGATGACGTATTCGAGTTTGTTATAGAGGTCTTCATTTTCTTTGGCAAAGCAGACGGAGTCATCTATGTTTTCATTTGGGTGAGGTCCAATTGCCCAGCCCGTGAGGTTTTCTATCCAGCCTTCAATCCACCAGCCATCCAAGACGCTAAAGTTCATCACGCCGTTGTGGGCTGCTTTCATGCCGCTAGTTCCCGATGCTTCCATCGGCCGCAGTGGAGTATTAAGCCAAACATCAACGCCGCTAACCATTTTCGCTGCTATATCCATGTCATAGTTTTCTAAGTACACGACTTCTACGTCGCCTTTTAGCTGGCGTGCGAAACTGTAAATTTGCTCAATGAGCCGTTTGCCCCCTTCGTCTCGGGGGTGCGCTTTACCTGCGAAAACAGCTTGCAATTTGCGTTTATGGCTGATTGAGCGTAATCGTTCGAGGTTGGAGAATAGTAGCGTAGCGCGTTTGTACTCGGTTGCTCTACGTGCAAAACCCAAAGTGAACACTTCTGGTTCCAGGTGGCTGTTGGAGGCTTGGTTAGCGTAATCAATCAATAGCTGTTTCTGTTGCTGATGTGCCAGCCATATCTCCTCGTCAGGAACAAGGTCTACTTTTGCAAGAAGTTCAGGTTCGATTGCCCAACCGGGCAGGTACTTGTCAAAGAGCTTGCGGTATGCCTCGCCCGTCCAAGTGTAGGAGTGCACACCGTTTGTTATCGCGTGAATCTCATATCCTGTGAACATTTTGCTGGAGATTTCTTGATGCCGCTTGGCGACACCGTTGACATAGTTGCTTAGGTTGAGTGCTAAGCAGGTCATGTTAAGGCGTTCTTTCCCCCCGTAATCAGTAAGTATGGACAGGTCAACTGTTTCGAGAACTTCACGGATTACGTCGTAGCTGAATTTATCGTGCCCTGCCTCCACTGGAGTGTGTGTGGTGAAAACGCAGAGTTCACGGACCTTTTCCTCGTCCATCGCATATTTGCGTAGGAGTTCAACTGCCAGAAGGCTTGAATGCCCCTCGTTCATGTGATATTTGCGCACTTTGAAGCCCAACGCGTCAAGCATGCGGACGCCGCCGAACCCAAGGATGGCTTCCTGTTTGAGGCGGTAGCGTTCGTTTCCACCGTAAAGGTAGAAAGATATTTCCCGGTCTTGCTGACTGTTCGAGTCAAAATCAGTGTCAAGGAACAAAACGGGAACGACACCGCCAGTTATGCTTTGATACTTGTAGAGCCACGCCTTCACTTTTACAGTGCGACCCTCGATTTGCACGTTCACTTCGTTTGGCAGCAGCGTCATCAATTTTTCGGGGTCCCATTCGTTGGGCAACTCAGACTGGCGACCGTTTGCGTCAAGTTTCTGCCTGAAATAATTCTTCTTACTAATCAAGGTGACTGCGATTAAGGGTATTTTTAGATCTGCACAGGAGCGGATTGCGTCGCCTGCGAGTGTACCTAAACCGCCTGCGTAAGTTGGAATCTCATTGGTTAATCCTACTTCCATGGAAAAATAGGCGATTTTTTGCCCCTTCAATACACCCTGTAAGTTGTCGGTTTGCATGTTTCCCCTCGATTAGCTGAGCTTAAAATGAAGCGTAATCCCATCTAAGCGTCAGTTATTATGTTGCTGTGGCTTGCGTAAAATATCTACCTTTCCATACAAGCTAGAGCTTCTTTAAGCGTTAAACAGAAAATGGCTTTGCATTTGAAAATGGGGACTTAGGTTGCGGGCGGTCGGGTGCCTAACGTGACTGACACAGTGATTTCTTGGTTATTTCTGATTACGGTTATGTTGATGGTGTCGACGGGCAGGGTTTTGTCTTCTAGGTAGCTTGCTAAATCGTCGTTGTTTCTGATCGTCTGGTTATTCATAGCTATGATTATGTCATCAACTGTTAGTTTGCCGTCTGAGGGTCCGCCTCTAGTGACTGAGGCAAGTTTCCAGCCGTATGTGACCGGTGCGCCTGTTTCTTGGGCTATACTGTAACTCATGTCGGCGCCTGTTACCCCTAAGTACGAGTGCCCCGTGTAGGTGCCTGTATTGATAAGCGAGCCGATTTCCCGCAGGATAGTGTTTGAGGGTATGGCGAAGCCTAAACCCTGTGAGTCAGAAACAATCGCAGTTGTAATACCCACAACGTTACCCAGCGCATTGAGCAGTAAACCGCCGGAGTTGCCGGGGTTAATCGGGGTGCTTGTTTGGATGACGTTCGCAATCGAGTACCCGCCCGCGCTGCTCTCAGTTATGCTTCGCCCAGTCGCACTTACTACACCGGTCGTTAAAGAGCCAACTAAACCGTATGGGTTACCTATGGCGATGACGGGTTCACCGACACTCAACGGAGACGAACTCACGATGGTAACGGGTTTGAGTTCATGGTCGCCTTGAACAGAGAGAACTGCCAAGTCGGAGTACGGGTCTGTGCCCAAGATTGTGGCTGCGTAGCCTTTGCCGTCTGAGAAAGTCACGCTTAAGGTGTTGGTGTCTTCTACGACATGGTAGTTGGTTATCACTACGTTTCGACCCGCATGGTTATAGATGAAACCTGAACCCTGCACACGTCCATCACTTGTCACTCCTTGAATCAGCACAACGGAATCGCGGACGTTATCGTATAATTCCGCCAGCGAGGTGCCGTTCTGCAAGATAGTGATGTTTTGGTAGGTTACATTCTGTGAAGCTTGCAGCGCTGAAACGGCGTTCTGCAAATTAGTCACTTGACTGTTTAAGTTGCTTACCATTCTGTAGTTAACGTAGAAAAATAGCAGTCCGCCAACCAGAAGTCCAGCTACAAAGAGCAGTATAAGCACGCTGGCAGAGGCTTTGGTCGCTCTTTTAGAGGTAAACATTTGCGTAGTCCTTAAAACAGGATTGCAGAGATAGAAAATAAAAGTTGCTATGCTCTGCGGTCAATTAAGTCAAGGGCTTCAGGTCCAGTGCCGATTAAAGTTATGGGAACGCCCGTTCTTTTTTCTACTTCCTTTATGAATTCTTTCGCATCTTGTGGTAAATCGTCGAATTTTCTTGCGCCCTTGCATGCAGGGTAAATGACGTCAAGCTTGGTCATTGCGGCTTGGGTGGCTCCGTTAATTTTTGCGTTTTTCTTTGCCAAATCGAAATCAAACGGCGCAGATCGACGTTCGCGCCCTGTGCCTGCTGCTACCTCAAACCAGCCTCGCTTTAGGGCTTCTTCCTTGGTAATTTCGCCCGGCAATGGACCGCCGCCAACGCGGGTTATGAAGGATTTGTAAACAATTATTACATCGTCAACTCTTGTGGGTCCAACGCCTGCTTCAGAGGCGATTGCGGATGCGCCTGTGTCGCGGCCCGTCACGTATGGGTAGCCGCCGCCGAGGAAAAGCGAAAGCATGAACCCCTGTGTGCCCTCCAAGAGCACGCTTTTGCCCTCGTCTAAGCCGTCGTTGACTTCGGCGATTCCGTCGCAGAGGTAGGGCTTGAGTTCAGGCATATCTTTGGCGAGTTTAGCCGTGCGCCTAACACGCTCCTCCAGAGCGGGTCCAACGCCCCAACCTGTGGTGCCGATGCCCTTGTTTACTGCTGAGGCTTTGTCTTGGTCGCTGTGTTTCTGCTCGATTATGGAGGCGTTTTGGTCTATGCCCATGCGTTTAGCGTCAACCTGTGTTAATTCGACTTCTTTGAAGAATTGGTCTATGTGGACGTTTGCGCCAGCAGCGATGAGCAGGCGGGTTTTTGGGTTGAGAAAGCCCGCGGGAACCATGTGTAGGGCATATTTTTTGTTGTCGTGCCACACGGTGTGTGCTGCATTCACCGAGCCTGTTCTGACACAGAAGTCAAGGTTGTCTTTTAATGCTAAGTACGAGATGATTTTTCCTTTGCCTTCGTCTCCCCAGAAGGCGCCAACGATTACCGAGCAAGGCATGTCTATTCCCACGGGTAAGGGCGTTTATGAATTATTTAAAGATGTAGCTCAGCGGGGGTTTAATCTTTTTATTTGGATTTCTTGTCTTGGGTTAAGAGTTCTGCTAGGCGGTAGGTGACGTAAGCTGAGAAGCTTCGGATGCCTTTTTTTATGGTGTATTCCTCTTTGACTTTGAGCCATTCTTTGAAGAAGTAGTCGTAAACTTCGGCCTTCACAGTGATTGTTTTGAAACCTTTTTTTGGCGTGCCGTGTTCCCCTCTTGATGATAGTAACCGAGGGTACGTTTTATTTAAGGTTTAGCAATACTTGCGGTACTTTACGTTAACCATAGCACAGAGCAAACTCGGTTTAAGAGCGGCGTTTACTTGCCTCAGAATCAATCACTTCAAGAAGCCTAACCACACGTTTACCCTTAAGCGCTTTTTCTTCCTCCGAAATGGTCTGCCTCGATTCACAAATTGCATCCAAAACGATACCTTTCTCCTCGTCAACAATAACTGGATAAACGCGGCAGCCTGACGGACGATTGGCATATTCGCTGCACCTGCGGTTTTTGCGGTCATAGAAGATGCAGTAGCCGTCACGGTTTTTCAGTGTCGCGTATCCGTATTTATCGTAGTGCACGAACTTGCTTTGGCGGTACCCTTTGTCTTCGAGGCGTTTGATGTCTTTTTTGGATAGCAGCATCTCTGTTTCGGTGCAGCAAACACCGCAGTGGGAGCAACGCATACAGGGTGAAGTATAACGGGTGTATTTGTGCGTTTAGCCAAAGCTGGTTTAAGCGGAGGTTTGCATGAGGTTAACGTTTAGGTTTTCTGCGTATGCGATTGTCCGAAGCGGAATGCGGCTTCCCTTGCGGTTTGCCAAAGTGTACTCGATTAAGTTGTTGTTTTTTCCTGCGGCTTTGTGAATTTTTGTGAGCTGCACGTTTACTATGACTGCGCCATCTTTTAGGTGAAGGTTCACGTTTTTGCCGATGTAGGAGCGAGCGCTGTTTGCACTGAAGCTCTCCATTTCACCATTCCCCGTCTTGGTCGGCGATTTTGCTCCAACATTGCTGGCATATGGGGAGGTTTTCGCCTTTAATTTGGATGTAGAGTTTGATGTCTTCGCCTTTGCAGGCATCTTTCCATGGGTTTTTACAGTGTTCCATGAGTTAGTCCTCAGAGGTACCGGTTGACTCTTTTTCCTTTTAAGCCAGATCAAGAAACTACTTGCGAACGCGGGGGAGAGGTGACTTAAAGTAAAGCTTATCTACGCTTAGCCCTAACTACAATATTGATAATTATGTCATTTTTCGAAAGCCCTTTTACAGTCGCCGCAACTGCGAGCTTAATCATCCAAATTTTTGTTTTAGGCTTACTTTTTTATGGCTTCGTGTTAAAGAAAAATCAAAAGTTCCGTCAGCACGGCTTAGCCATGCTGGGAGCAGTCGTCTTACACGCAATAACCATCTTTGCAGTTATGGTGCCCTCCTTTGTGGGCGGCTTTTCAGGGCCCGGAGCCTTCGATTTCTCTAACATGCTGGTTGTATTAGCTTTGGTTCACACTGTGGCTGGTGTCGTTGCCTTCATTCTGGGCGTTGTTTTAGCTGTTAACTGGCGTCTTCGAAAGGACTTAAAGCCATGCTTCGCTAAAAAGCAGCTTATGCGAGTGACAATAGGGATTTGGATGATGGCGTTGGTGCTGGGCATAGTCCTCTATTGGTTCTTCTATCTCGCAACCCTTGTAGTTTAACTCAACTGCCGCATTCCAGTTGAAGCTACACTTCGTTGATTGGAATAATTTCGGGTATGATAGCCTCTTTTGTTATCTTCAACAAACCCACCGAGAGCTTACCCATAACTGACGCTGGCACAGTGGGGCTGCCCGGGTTAAAGTAAAGTGTTTTCCCCTCCCACCTGATGCTTGCTACATGTGTGTGACCGTAGACAAACACGTTGAAACCATGTTCCTTAACGAGTTCCCTCATCCTCTTGAAGCCAAAAGCGATATCTGGATCATGCATAACCCCGATTTTCCAATCAAACGCCCTCAAAGAGTTAAGCCTTGGAAACGCGCCAGTTATGTCCATGCCGTCCATGTTGCCGTGAACCGCCAAAACAGGGGCCAACTGCTCCAACTCATCCACAATCGCCAGCTCCACCAAATCCCCTGCGTGAATTATGTAGTCTACTTTTTGGAAAACCTCAAAAACCCTTCGCGGTAGAGTGTGTGCTCTTTTGGGAACGTGTGTATCTGAGATTAACCCGACGGTTTTTGTAGCGTTAAGTATTGGCGGTTCTTTGCTTACTAGTTCTGTTCCGTTGATCATTTTTATGGAGCCTCTTAAGTTGGCAAGTGCTTGCTTACTTTATGAGTGCTTTGAATAAAAAACCATCCATCAAAAAAGAGACAAAAGTTAATTGAGGCGCTTAAGTCATGAATCTTTTTACGGTTTCATAGAATACGCTTGTGCCCCACACGAGGTTTTCTATGGTTAAACGCTCATCTATGCCGTGCATGCGTTTTTCGTATTCATCGTTGGGTTCGTCGGGTCGCACTGGGTGGAAACCGTAGCATGTGCTGCCTGTTTCTCTGAAGAACCGCGAATCTGTTCCGCCTGTGGTTAATGTTGGTGTTACGCCACAGTTTGGTTCAACATCACGCAGTACAGCTGTAATAGCGTCATAGAGTGGTGTTTGGGTGCTGGACTCGTTGCCGTCATGTATCTGGATGATTTCGTAGCTGAGTTTGCCCTCCCCCACATCATTGACCATTGACTTGATTAAATCTAGCGTTTCCGTGACGCTTTGACCCGGGAGCACGCGGCAGTCGAAGGTGGCTTCGCATTCTGATGGGATGATGTTTTCTTTTACGCCGCCTTTGATGATGGTTGGGCTTATGGTGGTTTTGGTTCGGGGCCAGATTTCTTCTGCAAGAGCTTTGTCTTTTTTAGCTAATTCCTTAAGAATTTGGTCGCTTTGGTCTGGATTTGCCAGTAATCGTGTTAGGATTTCTTGGTGTTCAGGGTTGCTTTTTGCAACTTCTGAGATGAACTCTTTGAGTGTTGGCACATACAGTGTGGGTGGTTGGTAGCTGCCCAGTTTAGCTATTACTTTGTTGATGCGGACTATGGCGTTGTCGGCCATGTTGGGTGTTGAACCATGTCCGGGGGTGCCTTTGGCTTTGATTTTAAACCATAATATGCCTTTTTCAGCGGTTTGGATGGGGTATACGTTTCTGCCATTTTGGGGAAACGCCGTGCCGCCGCCCTCGTTTAGCACGTAGGGGCACCAGAGTTTCTCTTTGTGGTTACGCAGCAGGTATCCTGCGCCTTCTTCGCCGCCCCGCTCCTCATCCGCTGTTGCCGCTAAGACCACGTCACCTTTTATAGGCACATTGTTGGCCTTAAGCAGTTTTAACGTCATAACTTCAATGGCGGTCATGCCTTTCATGTCTATGGCGCCTCGCCCATACACATAACCGTCTTTGACTGTGCCGGCAAAGGGATCAACCGTCCATTCAGCGGGATTTGCGGCAACAACGTCTAGGTGGGAGAGTAAAAGTAGGTTAGATTTTTGGCCTGTGCCCTTGAGGCGGGTGATTATGCTGCCTCTTCCTGGTCCTGATTCGATTATTTCTGATGTGAAGCCGTCTTTTTCAAGGTATTGTGCGAGGTATCTAGCGGCGGCTGTTTCGTTTCCAGGGGGATTTGTGGTGTTTATACTTATCAAATTTGACAGTAAAGTTGTGACTTCTTGCTGAATCTCAGTAAGGATATTAATTGGCATTTTTGGTGCTCCGCAATCTTTTAGTAATCGTCGTCCTTTAATCTACCTGTTGCCTTGTCCTGAAAGATTTGGGTAAATTCTTTAATAATTCAACAATGAAGTTTATATATGATGGCAAAAAATGCTTATGGATATCAAAAAAATTACAGGTAGATGACGATGAAAGAGCTAAAACCAATAGACTACAAAATATTATTCGAGCTCATGAAGGACTCACACAGAAGCGACCGCCAATTAGCCAAAGCCCTGGGTGTCTCCCAACCTACTGTGACCCGAAGAAGAGCAATGTTAGAGGAAAACTTTATCGAAGGATACACTGTAATCCCCAAATTCGGGCAAATCGGATTTGAAATTGCAGCTATAACCTTTCTGAAAAGTAAACTAAAGTACGAATCAGGCGAAGCAAAAACTAAAGCGCTCCAAAAAATGAAGGAATGGTACATGAAACAAACCACCGTTATCATGGCATTGGATGGCAGAGGCATGGGCTGGGATGCAGTATGCATTTCGCTCCACGAAAACTTTGCGAGCTTCGCAGAATTCATACGTGCCCACGATTCAGAGTTGTCTGACTGGGTGGTTGAAAGCCAAACATTCCACGCTGACTTGAAAGGCGGGATTGTTATCAAGCCGTTCCATCTAAAATACCTCGCTTCTCTGAAGCAACAGTAACCTATTTTTTTAAAATCATACTTTTTTTGTTTCTGTTATTCTAAACGTGAGGCTTTTGGCGCGTTTACATTAGTGTTAACAAGTGAAAATGGTATTACAATAGCCCTCATATTTGGGCACTATTAGGATATCTGCAGAAGCCTTAGATTAGGCTCACCCCTTTTGTGTTGTTGGTTCTTGTGGAGAAAAAACCAATCGATACATGGATTCACATCCACATCCTGACGGTTTCAACATAGAAGTATGTTGAGCGTGTGGTGGAAATCGCATATGCCACACCGTAACAGACGCAGAGAAACGTTGCTGCCCCAAAATGCAGTCGCCTCCAGTTGCGGTCTTGTGGTGTGCCGTAAACCCCCACACCCACATAAAGAGACAAAACGGAAATCAGCGCTTTTTATGGGGGATACGAGTCTATGGGCCGAGCAGCAAGACGCTGGCGTGCACCTTTGCTGGTTTTCAGAGTGGTGGTTTGGCTGGTTTTTGGTAGACTCTTGTGACGTAGTCAAGTGCCGTGAATACTTGTGCGGGTTCACCTGAGAGGATTTCGCTCTTGCCAGTTATGAAAAAGCCTCCGTCGCGAATAGCGCGGTAGAAGTTCATGTGTATGTGTTGTTGCCCTTCTTTACTAAAATAGATCATGACATTTCGACACAGAATTAGATCTAAGTTTACGTGAAGCGACGTTTTCATTAGGTCAAATTGTTCGAAGTGAACGATGTCTTTTAAGAAATCTTTTACGCGGTAGTTTTCGCTTTCTTTAGTAAAATATTTCTCGATGGTTCGCTGATCCATCGTGGCAAGTTGACGCGCACTGTAAAGCCCGTTCTGTGCTTTCGATAAAGCATCTTTGTCTATGTCAGATGCAAAAATCGTCACAGGATTCCGAGTTAACGATGACCCAAACACTTTATGCACCAGAATTGAGAGCGAATATGGCTCTTCTCCTGAAGCGCAACCGGCACTCCAAATCTTAATTGGATTCTTCGAGAACAGAAACTTGGGCAGCAACTTCTTTTCGATGTGTTGGTAGACGTCGCCGTCGCGGAAGAATGTCGTGTAGTTGATTGTTAAGTCGTTTAGTAGGTTGGTGAATTCTTCAGGGTGTTTTTTGAGGTATAAAATGTAGCGGGCGTATGTGTTGGTACCTGTTGCACGAAGACGGATTTCGAAGCGGCGTTTGAGGTATTCATCGCGGTAACCCGAAGTGTTCAGCCCCGCAGACTCTGTGATCATGCGTTTGACTTTATTGTAAGCGCTTTCTTCCAGATAGTTCTGGAGGGCTTCTGGTTTTTGCGTTTGTTCCAACACAGTCAAACCCCAACTGCGGGCGTTTTAGACGCCCATCATCGATTTGGATCTCTCAACCAAGAGGTCTTTGAGTTCTTGAGTTGGGAAAATCATCAATATCGACTTGGCGTCTTCTCCGTTGCGTTTGAAGCGGGTTTCAAAGATGAGTGCATTGTCGCTGACCATCGACTGCTTGACGAGGAAGTTGTCAATTATCGCGTCAAACGTGTCCGTAACCATTTGCGGCGTTGTCGGCATCAATCCGACACCGACGAAATCTGAAATCGAAGTCAAAAATGACCCAATCAAGATGTTGGCGAGTTCTTGCAAGGCAGAAGTCTCCATTGTTTGATCTAATTCGTCAACCGATGATACCATATTCATCATTGCAGCGATTTTGCGAGCTTCGATGTACTCAAACGTAAGCAGGATGTCACAGCCGTATTTCTCGTTTAACTGTAATAGGATCCCTGTTGTTGGTACGTCATGAAGGTTGTAGAATTGTGGAATGAGGTACGGTTTTACATTGTGGATTTTGGGGACATCTATGGTGATGGATTGTTGTAGGATGTCTGAAAGTGATGTAGCAGCGTGTCCTGCACCTATGCTTCCCAGTTCACGCAGGATACCCAAGTTGATTTCATCATCCTGAGTCGTCTTGTTGGTTGCGTTTACGTCTATTTGTGTACTCATAGCTTTTTTGTCTCTCCATTATGTAACCGTACAGTTATGACGCCAGAGACTAAATTGAAGTTGATTCGCCTTCCATGCGATCCACCTACATCTTCCGCGGCCAAATTGATCTTGTGCAAGGCAAGCGTTTCACGGACTGCCTTGATGTTTTTTTGACCAATATCAAGTCCATTTGCGGTGGTGTTGGCGAACATGTTTGCGCCTCCAGCAATTTTCGCTGACAACTTTGCCTCCACGCCCGTCATCCCTCTGATGCCAGCAGCCAGTGCGGGGACGGCGGTGTCAGCGTATTTTGATGGAAGAGGCTCAAGTGGACCTTGACTGGAGTGTGGCAGCATGATGTGAGCTAACCCCCCACATTTGTGCGCTGGATCATACAGGCAGATGCCGATGCATGACCCAACACTTGTTAACAGCTCAACAGGTCTGCTGTCCACTTTCATTCCAGCCATGTCCACTCGAACCTCTTCCAATTGCGGATGTGTGTTTGTGTTAGCATCTATGACTATTTGAGGCTCTAACTGTTGGTAAGCACCACGTTTTGACATTGGTTTACAGGCTCCGTTAAGATTGCTGCCTACACTGAGATAGAGCACAATAGTTTCCTCAAGCGTACTTTGAAAGAACTTCCAAGACCTTCTGTGGTTGAAACGGTTTAATCACGAAATCCTTCGCGCCTGACTTGATTGCCTCAGCAATCAACGCCTGCTGACCCATCGAACTACACATAACCACCTTAGCAGTAGGATCACAAGCAACAATCTGACGCAACGCCTCAATCCCATCCTTAGCCTTAGGACCTGGAGGCATAACAATATCCATCAACACCAAATCAGGATGCACAGACTGAAACTGCGAAATAGCATCATCACCATTCCCCGCCTCAGCAACAACCTCATGACCAGCCGAAAGAACAATCTTCTTAAGCACTGCCCGCATAAACGAAGCGTCGTCAACTATCATTATTGTTCCCATATCAGTTGCCTTTTATATCGTAACTCTTGCGATAATATATAAAAGGCTTGTGGAGCAAAACGCCATATTTCAAAACAACACGCCAATCTTGGCCAAGTTTTGCATATTTAGGCGTTGAGCTCACGTATTGAGTAGTAAACGATAAGACTTAATAATCAAATTTGTCAACCTGTAGTCGTCTTAGAGGCAACACTGTATGAGTTATGGACATCAAGGCTTACATGAAAAGGCGATGGCAAGCAGAATACAGGAGGTTTCCTCACTAAAAAGAGACAAATTCAAAGTAACCGTGTCCCTAGACAAAGAACGCCCGATGTCCACCTCACCGCTCTACTACAAGTACAACATCCAACGCTTCGATTTGCACCCCAACTACAGCTTTTCACACCTTGACGACATGATCCCCAAAGGCACACCCGAATACCTTGACCACGGCCTAAACTACGTCGAACGCATCGTACGCGCACTATACTACTTCAAACAATGCAGCCTAATCGGTCCTTCAGGTACAGGCAAAACTCACATCGTCTATTTGGTCGCTGAGCTTACGGGGTTACCGATTTGGGAAGTTAACTGCGGACTTAGCACCAGCAGCTTCGACTTAATTGGCAGATTCATCGGTCTTGGCAAAGAGAACTGGGTCGACGGCTTGCTCACTCAGTGGCTGCGTAAAGGCGGCATCATGTACCTCGACGAAGCCAACATGATGAAACAGGACGTTGCCACTCGACTCAACCCCGTGCTGGACACACGAGGTCACCTTGTTCTAAACGAGAAAGACAGCGAAGTCATCGAACGCCACAAATACGGCTACATGATCATCAGCATGAACCCCGCCACAGCTGAATTCGGCGGCACCAAACCACTCAACGCCGCCATGCGCAGACGAATGGCAGTATGGATCAACTTTGACTTCTTAAGCGTCGGCGAAAAGATTTCCCCGCACGAAGTGGAGATGCTTCGCAAAAGAACCAAAGTTAACCAAGAAGTCGCTTACGGCATCATACAAGCGGGCGCAGAGTTACGTCGCCAATACAAAGCAGGCGATCTTCCTTATGGCCCCTCACTTGGCGACCTCATCAACTGGGCCACACTGGTATTCGATGGCGTGACGCCGATGGAGGCAGCGGAAGAAACAATCATCGGCTTAACAAGCGACAGCCCAGAAGTGCAGGCAGATGTACGCAGAATCCTTGAGGCCGTCTTCGTAAAATCATAAGCCGCAGAGGCTGAAATATGGGTTTCATCGATTACGCTTGGGCAGTTTCACTACAGAAAGATAACACCAAAGTGAAGATTCTGCAAGATGAAACACTTGAGCAGCCCATTCTACTCGATGATCCTTATGGTTTTACAATTAAGCTTCCGACGATTCGTTTTCTTAATGATGGGAATGTTTCTTTTTTGGGGCACAAGTTTCCGGGAAGTAGCGCTGGTAAAGCCAAAGTCGGACGCTTGTTCCGTGCCTCAGTTATGCATTTGACGACGCATACATTGGCGCCATTTTCTAAAGACAGAGTCATCCCCTCGGAGAAGGATTCCCTTCTAACATCGTTCGCAAAGCGTCTAGTTAATGATGCCTACATCGTAGCATACATTGGTGCATGGTATCCAGACCGCTTTTTTGATGTTGCATACGCAAACGCGTTGGCTTATCAGAAGATAAAGCTGTCCGAACGCATCTTCACGGTTTCTACACGGCTTATGTCGTCGCTTTTGACTCAACTCACCGTTGGTTCAGTGAAGGGCACTTTGGCGCCTGATGAACAGAAGGTCGTTGACCAATTAGCGACCGAGTTGGGTGCGCTTAAGGAGGCGTTGCTGATGGTGATTGCAGGCGACCCCACTGATGTAAACAAGCTATTTGATGAGAAGGTCAAAGTGATTATGGATGCGCTTGAGCCGTTTGGCCCCTTTTTGGAGGTGCCTTCGTTGCGGCACACAGAGGGGGTGGGTCGTTGTAGCATATACAGCAATGTTGAAGGGACCGCAGATGATTTCGAGGGCTTATTTGTTCAATCACTAATGACTCTGGGTACAGATGTACCTACTGTTGATAACCTTGATCAGCTCTGGCGTCCTGAGCAGGAAGCCGAGGCGTTGCAGGCGTTTAACTCCGAAATGTACCAGAAGCAGCGCAACGAAAAAATACTAGAGAAACTCTCGCCATACTTAGGTTGGACGCGATTCAAAAAAATCAGTTTCCCAGAAGAGGACTACACTCAGTATCTACGCGCGCGTAGTTTGGTGCAGGGTACTAGTAGGCGTCTGCTTGATATTTTGCGTTCTGCCTTTAACTATCTTGATGAAGACCCCCGGCAGGAGATGGGTCAACTGGATTTGACAGCCGTTATTCAGTCTTTGGCGGCGAATAAGCCTGCTACAGACGTCTTTAATTTGGATGAGTACTTGAAGCCGAGTTTTGCTTGGTCGCTACTGCTTGATGTTAGCCGGAGCATGCAGGTTAAGGGCGAGTTTGGAAGGGCTTTATCGATTTCAGTCGGGGAAGCAGCTCGTGAGTTGATGATTGACCCCGCTTCATGGACATTCTTTGGCTTCAGCGACAAACTCTACGTGCTTAAAGACAGCACTGAAGCATATTCCAGGCGCGTTCGGGCACGTATTGGAGGTTTACGTTTCGAAGGGTTAACCTATATCCCTGATGCAATTACGATTGCGGGAAAGATGCTGGCAAAACGTTTTGAGGAGCAACGGGTGCTGGTGGTGATTTCGGATGGTTGGCCATATGGGTATCCCAACATGCCTCTTGCCCTAAAAGAAACTGTTGACGCTTTAATCAAGAAGAACGTTATAGTACTCGGCATAGGCGTAGAAACTGACCGCATGGGTAACTTTTTCCATTTCCACTCTGCCATCTATTCACCCAAAGATATCTACAAACGCTTTGGGAACCTCTACGCAGAGGCATCCGCAAAAGGCCTCGAAGGCGAAGCATAACCTGGAGGTTAAGGGTGTTTTGTTGTTTTGCTAAGACCATTCCCCCTATATAGCGGTAGGTTAAAATTTTGTTTATGTGGGTGTGGGGGTTTACGGCACACCACAAGACCGCAACTGGCTGCGATTGCGTTTTTGGTTTGCAACGGTTTGGCGCGTCTGTTTCGGTGCGGCATATGCTTTTTTCTCCACAAGAATGCATAGAAAAGCTCGATGCGCATGTGGCGCCAAGTTGAAACTGCCGAAGAATTCACAAGCCAAAAGAACACAAAACGCCATTTAACAACCAGGCAAAGACCACGCCACCTCTCTGCCGCTATCTCCCCTCCCTTATATAATAGTAGATCAAAAATCATTCTTGGAAGATGCAGGGGACCCCTCTTATTTCATCTTCTTCCAGCCGCTTGTGCAGACGACTGCATTTTGCCTCTGGATTGTGTGTTGCGTTGCAGACTGGTTGTGGCGAATTCCGCAAGCAGAACAA
Source organism: Candidatus Bathyarchaeota archaeon (assembly GCA_023488905.1). Lineage (GTDB taxonomy): Archaea > Thermoproteota > Bathyarchaeia > Bathyarchaeales > Bathycorpusculaceae > Bathycorpusculum. The sequence goes on along the minus strand of JAMDCQ010000007.1, from coordinate 25,152 downwards.
ACAAAACAGACATTTTTTGATCTACTGATAAAGCCACATAAGCTCTAGCCTCAGTTTTTAGAGGACAGCTTATATTTCAACTACCGCTTAACATACAGCGGCAACCTATCAAGTGTATCCGTTATGACGAAAATGCGTTTAGCAGTCTTCAACACTCAACCACCCCACCTATACTTCGGCGGAGTAGAACGCCGCATAATAGAGACTACTAAGCGACTGCAAAACGAAACAGACATAACAGTTTATTCGGGCACTAAAGCAGGCTTCAAAACCTCGACCAAAATAAATGGGGTGGATTTGGTTCCATGTCGTTCAACCGACATAGTTTTTCCCCTCGATAACTGGACTTTTAACAGAAGTTTAGCCAAAAAGGCAAACGCCATTGAAGCTAATGCTTTTGAAGCCCATGCTGTGAGTGGTTATGGTTTCCCAAAAAAACTAAAACAGCTAGGAATTAGCAAACCCTTCATCCACACTATCCATGGAGTTCTCGCAGATGAATACGAACAAGCCAAAATGGATGGACATCAAACTCTGAGGGGTAAAATTGCTAACCGTTTTATGCGCTATCTCGCAGATTTGGAATGTCAAACCGCTAGAGACGCTGCTTTAATCGTTACCATTACCAAGTATTCGTTGGAAAAAATCCAGATGCACTACGGCGTTGATGCAGACAAGGTCAGAATTATCGCAAACGGAGTGGACGTAGAGAAATACAAGCCCAGAAAGGACACCACTAGCGCAAAGCGGCGGTTTGGTTTAGGTGATGATCCCTGTGTTCTTTTTGTGGGAAGTTTGATTCCGCGAAAAGGGTTGCTTTTTCTAGTTGAAGCAGCTAAAACTGTTGTGAGAGAATATTCGAACACGAAGTTTTTGATTGTTGGTGACGGCCCCATTAAAAAACAACTAGATCAAAAGGTTCTGGCTGCGAATCTATCGGAAAACTTTATCTTCGTAAGCAGAGTTGAGGAAGATGTCCTCCCAGCCCTATACAATTGTGCGGATGTATTTGTTTTGCCATCGATTCAGGAGGGGCAGGGAATAGTTTTGCTCGAAGCGCAAGCTTCCGGCAAGCCCGTGGTTGCTTTTGACATCGGCGGAGTCAACGAAGCAGTACACAATGGAGAAACAGGTTTGTTGGTAGAGCGGGGTAACTGCGACGGGTTAGCGGAAGCGTTACTGAAGCTTTTAGGTGATGGGTCTTTGCGTGAGCAGATGGGTTTGGCTGGTCGCCGGTTTGTGTCTGAAAACTATACGTGGGATCTCTGTGCACAGAGAATGCTCAAGGTCTACAAGGAAGCTTTAGCAACTTGAAACGTGCACATATTTTGCTAGCCGCTCGAAGTCGTCTTGGCTCATCCACTCGGTTTTTAGGTAATGTCGGATTCTTTCTTCACTGAGCCCCAAGCGCCTCGCTTCTCTAACGGTGTATCGGTATGCTTCGATCTCTGTTGGTCTATCAACGTATTCGTAGCGGGGGTCGAAGAGTTCTTTGCCGTCCATAAACTGCTTCACATGGCACAATTCATGAATTAAATCCAGATAAATGTCGGTTCGATTGCCGCTGTTTAGGTAGCTTTTACTTATCACAAGATGCCCATCTGCACCATCCACATACATGTAACCGTTAAACCAGCTAAGTTCAACAGTGAGGTGGCTTAGAATTTCTGTGGTTTTTTCCCCAAAAATACCCCGAACCGCTGCAACTTTGTCGAAGTCTTTGAAGTATTCTGCGAAAATCTTCTTAGAGTTACCGATACTAAGAGGGTTTACTGGGAAATTTCGAAGCTTACGCAAGATTCGGAAGATGAAGTATTCAATGCCCGGCAAGCCTATGTGCTCCTACTTGAAAGCTGAGAGGTACTCAAGCTTCATACCCCGATGAGCCAAATCCGCCAAATTTTCAACACTGCCGATACTGGCGTCAATGTTACGATGTATTGGGTGACTCCATAAGCCCTCAGGTGCAAGGTTAAACTGTAAAGGTACCCTCACGTTAAGATGATACTTTCGGTTTAAATCTTTAAGCAATCTGCCCTCCCTGCAAGCGGTGCGGGCGTTAGCATAGCTTTGAAGCAGTTGAGAAGAACCGAATGCGCCAACTCCATGCCAAACGGTTGCGTCTTCAGGTGAACCCAACGAATACAAAAAAAATTGGGGTGAAGAAGGCGTCTCATTGTAGCTGTAATCAGATAGTCTTTCACCTTTAACAGAAAACTTGTCGTCACAGACAGCTACAGCTACGTCTTCGGGGTCCATTGCGTTGGGGTAGAGTGCTGTGGTTTTGTAGGTAACTGTGGCGTCGAGGAATTTGCTGTTTTCGAAATGCAGTTTGCCCCGTGCCGCCCGTTTAGAGCCGAATCCCTTCTTTGAGTGCGGTACCGTAAGGAGAGTCGTGCGTTTATTCATGCTTCTTCCCATGCAAATGTAGGCTTCTTCAACTGAAGCATAGTCGCGGTTGCTTTCGCTTATTATGTAATGAAGCAAACCGTCTTTACGTTCCGTCTGCAAAGTAGAGAGGGGCAAACGCAACGAAAAAAGAGACAAATCCATGCCACAAAAATCTGTCAAATCCTGAAGCTGCATGTACTTTATTGCATCCACAAAGTCGAGATATGAGCCGTTACTTTCCATGAGCATTGCTTCAATGAGAGCGGTTTCTTTTTTAGAGATCAATGAGCCATCATACTTTTTGACGTACTCATGATCAATTTTTAACTGGTCAGTTTTAACATTAACTGCTGGAAAAGCGCTTTGTCCGCTATCCACTATGGATTGTTTAAGGGGATTCATAGAGTACCTGTCTGCTTCCACGTCGTCTGTGTTTAGCAGAAACGGTACAATGTAGCCTTCTGTAGGCTTCTTTAGTAACTCCATTAGCGCCGACACATCATCAGCGGTTGGGTCATGTAACCCCCTTTCGTAGTAATAGTTAGCGCAGGTTTCAAGTAACCTTGTCCCAACGATACCCTGAACTTCTTCAACTGTCAAATGGGGATTTGTATATTCGACTGAACTGCGCAGATAAAACCGTTCATCGTCGAAGGGTACTGACACTTTTTTTCCCCTGTCATAACGGAACAAGGTTACTTTTCGATGGGCAGCTTGACCCTTAACTGCCATAGCGCCTTCGACAAGCATCTTTACTGTTTGAAAAGAGGATTTTAAGAAATCCTCAAGCAGAAATCTACAGTAATCTTCCATCAATTATCCTCGCTCTAATGATTCAGCCATGTATATACAATTTTTTGTCGGGGCTTTGCCTAAAAACATTCTTGACACGGAAAAGTCTTCCCTGAATCCTAACCCCAAAAAAGCCTCAAGCAACTTTGCTTCGGTTTTAGGAAGCACTGCGTAAACGGTTCTCCCAGCCATTTCAGATAACGCTGCTTTTATCAGAGGTAATGCGATGTCGTTTCTGGAGGGGGTGCAGACCAAGGGCCCCAGCCACGCCATTGACTCGTAAATCGTTGCAGCAACATACCCCACAACTTCGCATCCCTCGGATATGTAGAAGCTTGCGTTGCCTTGAGTGCATATTATTGATTCAAGGAGTTTACTTCTGTTTCCGCCGCCGAAGTTTTCGCTGTCAAAACTTATGATTTCTGGCAGTTGTTGTGTTCCAATTTTTGGCAGCGGGTCAGCTTTGACTCTCTGGAGGTCTTTTGCTTGTAAAACAGCGAAGTCTTTGTCTGCTTTAAACCCCAAGTTGCCATAGAAGCACTCTAAGTGCCTGTAAGCATACAATCCAATTGTCTCGACGCCTTTGGCATGTAACTGTTTGATTGCATGAGTTACGAGAGCGGTGCCTGCGCCTTTTTTACGGTATTTTTCTTCGACGATGAGGTTGCCGAACCAGCCCATTTTCCCATAATTGTTGCAGGTAGCAACGCCTACACGTTTTGCGCCGTCAAGCAAAAGGAGGCAACTGTCTGGTTCCAGTGACGCCATAAACTCGAAGTCCTCTACTGCCATGTTCCAATTCATTGTGTTCGCTAAGTCCACTGCAAACTGGTAGTCTTCTTTTGGCAGCGTTTTTACCGTGAACATACAGAGTAGATTGTTGTCGGGGTATCAATTAAGGCTGCTGACGCGGTTTTGCATCCGCGGATTATTTGCTGGCTGAGAGCGCGGCGGAGAGCGCCTCAGAACTTTTCTGGACCTCTTTGGTAATGCTCGAGAGGAGTTTGATGCGGTTTTCAAGCTTCTTTTTCTGCTGAGAAGTAAGGTTTTTGAATTTTGGCACGATATCTCCCACGACCGTCATCATGAGTTCGCGGCAGTTTTCTTGACTTAAATCCTTAAGCTCCACATGGCCGTCTGCGAACTGCAAAACCAGATGCCCGGTGGGGTCAAGATGCGCTTGGGTTACATCGCTAAATTGGGCTGGAAGCGCTAACTGGCTAACAGCGATGGATGGGGTGAGGGGCTGCATCAATTTGAGCAGGGAGGTAAAAAATTGGCCGACCAATATTTTCTCTTCTGAACTTAATTCGCTTATTTGACCGATATCGTCTGCTGTGCCTTTCAGTGAGTCTACGAGTTCTTGGAGGGAGGGCTGCTTTTTCTTTTCGGTTGCAGCAGTGACCGCTACTGGTTCTTGCTTAGCTGCGACTTCCTGAGTCAATATTGATCAAAGCATGATAGTTTTGCACTATAGAAAAGGCTTGTACGTCACATTGACTACGCACATTTTGTCCCAAAAAATGGATAGGTTGATTTTAAATAAACTGAATAAAAAGAGCGGCTGGCTAGTTGCCAGTGCTTGCTATGAAGTCAGCGAGTTTCTTTTTGCGGTACTCGATGACTTCGGTGAGTTCGTTTTTGAGTTTTTCTGAAGTTTCTGCCATCGCTGTGACTTCGGTAACTACAGTGGTAATGTTGCTTCCTACGGTTTCGGTTTGGTTGAGAATTTCGTTTGCTGATTCCTCAATTTTTGCTGCGACTTCCTCTACTCCCAAAGCGAGATTAGCCATCTCTTTTGCTTCAACAACTACGCTTTTTGTCACTTCTTCCACTTGCTCTGCGGTGGTGGAAACGTCTCTGGCGATGCTTGCCATTTGTTGGGCTGCTGCGGTTTGTTCTTCTACTGCGGAGGATGCTTCTTCAGATGCGGATGAGCTCTCCTCTGCGATACTGGCGACTTCTTCGATAGTTTTAACAACTGTGTTTAATGCATCTAAGCCACGTTCAACTCCATTAGTTAAGTTGCTGACTTTTGTTGTCATGTCGCCCATGATTTTGGAGATTCCCTCGGATTCTTTGATGGCGCCTAAGACGACGTTTGCGCCTTCTGCTGCGCCGACTTGTGATTGCTGGGTTATGTTGCTTGTTTGGGCGCCTGCTTCTTTGATGCCTTTGACTAGGTTTATGGCTGAGCCCGCGGCTTCTTTTGATTGGCCTGCTAGTCCTTTGACTGCGTCGGCTACGACTGCGAATCCCCTTCCCGCTTCACCGGCACGAGCCGCTTCAATGGCGGCGTTGAGTGCAAGCATGTTGGTTTGGCCTGCTATGTCAGAAACTGAGTTAGCCATCTGACCTACCTGCTCAACTGAACTAACCATAGAAGTTACGGCTTCAGAAACGCGTGTTATGTTGCTCTTGATGTTCTCTATTGCAACAAGGCCTTTTTGTCCCTTTTCGTTGGCGTCCTTAGCTTTTTTGAGGGCATCTTCAGTTACGGCTGTTGCGTCTCTAGCAATCATGCCTGCGTCATCCATAACTTTCTTTAAAGCTTCAGTGCTTCGAGCGGCATCCTGTGAGAGTTCGGCGAGTTTTTGTGCGCCTGTTGAAACCTGCTGTGACGCAGTGCTGACTTGCTGCATACCGATAGCCATTTGATTAGAAACATTAGCTGCTTCTTTACCCATTTGGACAACTTTGGCAGTGGATTGAGATGCACCTTCTGCGTTGGTTGCAACTTTTCCTGCAACTTGACAGACTCTTTTTGCGCTCTCAGTTGCTTTATTGACAACTTCTGTTGCTCCGGTTGCTAATTGAGCTACATTGGTCGCCGCCTGCATAGTTTGGTATGCTAAATCAGCGGCCTTCGCTGAATTACATATGGTTTCGTCTGCAGTTGCACTGATTTTTTCTGCACTTGCAATGGCGTCTTGTAGTAACTCAATTATTTGATTTTGGTATTCCTTATTTTTTTCGATTAAACGTTGGTTTTCTTTCATTAATTTCTCTACTTGATCAGAAGAACCACGCTTTTCTTTTTGCTCATCAGTCACGAATTACCATCCACCTAAACTGTATTGCAAGCAAGTTGGCGTTTTTCTTATAAGTAAATTATGAAAATTTCATACATATTGAAAATCTATGCGGAAATCTGAACCGTGGAGTTGCAGGCTTTAATGATTTGCTTAGGGATTTGATCAAGAGGGGCAACTACATTAACGCAGCCTGTTTGGTAAGCAACGTTTGGCATGCCATATACGACGCTGGTTTTTTGGTCCTGAGCAATCGTAAAGCCGCCCTTTTCCTTGATAGCTTTTATGCCGCGTGCGCCGTCCGAGCCCATACCTGTTAAAACAACGCCCACGTTTTTTGCGCCATAAACTTCAGCCATCGACAACATCATAACGTCTGCCGCTGGACGCACATAATTCACCGGTGCATCTGTTGTCAGGTGAATTTTATGCTCCTTGGTTACTACCATGTGGAAACCGCCTGGCGCGATTAACGCCAGTCGTTCCTGGACGCGGTCGCCTTCTTGGGCTTCTTTAACGGTGAATTTGCAGCGTTCGTTTAGCCCTTCAGCAAACAGTTTAGTTATGCCTTTAGGCATGTGTTGAACGATTAGAATTGGCGGTGTATCAGCGGGTAAGGCTGTTAGAACTTTTGTAACCGCGGGTGGTCCACCAGTTGAGGCTGCAATCGATATGATGTGGTCGCCAATTTGTGTTGGTGCACGAATGTCTTCTTGAACGGTCGCTTTGGCTGATGAAACGTTCGCGAAGGCGGCAGTTTTGATTTTTGAGAGTAATTCTTGACGGACAGACTCCATGTTGAGCGAAATCTGACCCGAAGGTTTAGGTACATAGTCCACCGCTCCGAATTCCAACGCCTTTAGCGTTAGCATTGCTTCACGCTGGGTCAGGGCGCTAATCATAACTACTGGGGTTGGTTGGGACTCCATGATTCGACGGACTGCGGTTAACCCATTCATCTTGGGCATTTCGATGTCCATCGTCACGACATCTGGCTTTAGACTGGCTACTTTTATGAGTGCCTCTTCGCCGTCGCGGGCTGTTCCGACCACAACGATTTGTTTGTCTGACTGCAAAATGTCACAGAGTACCCTCTGCATGAGAAGCGAATCATCGACGACAACGACTTTGATTTGCCCCATCAGAGGTCACAAACAATAAAATGCAAAAATTAGGAGGTTTGCTGTTTTTCGGTTGTTATCTGGAAGCCTTTCTGGTCTTCGCCCATGCTTAAGCCGTCTTTTGTAGCGACACGGATTAAATCCAGCAGTATAATCAGGTCTTTGTCGTGTTTTGCGACGCCGAGTACCGCTTCAGATTTGTCGATGATTAGGCTGTCAGTGTTTGAGTCTATGTCAGTTTTTGGTAGCGTCAAAACTTCCATGACTGAGTCAACCATGATGCCGACTGGATGTTTGTCTTGCACAATTATCATGATGTTTGTGTTGTCGTTTTTTGCTTCTGACATTCCAAAACGTTTCCTAAGGTCGATGACTGGGATGACTTCTCCGCGGAGATTAGTTACACCTCTAACGTATGCTGGAGCATAAGGGACTGGTGTTACGCCCTCAAAGTTTTTGACTTCCCGCACTTGACTAACGTTTACCCCGTATAAGACGTTGTCAAGCGAGAAGGTTAACATTTGAATTTCGTCACGTGCATTGCTTCGACTGTTAAACGCCAAATCACTCACCTAAACAGGTATGCCTATCGCTTAAGTTGTTATAAGCCCTTATGAAAATCGACTAAGGATTCAAAATATACATCTAAAGAAGAAAGAGAAAGTTAGACGATGTAGCCCTTGCTGCTGCATGCTGGAAGCTGGTTTTTGAGCCACCCCTCACTCATCAAGCAGTATTTTGCGGATGCGCCTTCGATCTGTAGGACCATGATTAAGTCAAGCTTGTCAAGTCTTGCATACTCCATTAATATGTCGTAGGTGTTCTGGTTGATTTCGATGTCTAAGTCTTCTTGGGTATTATCACTTGCCCGTTTAGCGTGAAAAATCGCTTTTAGTCTATCAGCGCCCTCACGCATCGCAACGTTAACGCTGTTCACGAAGTAAATTTTGTCGTTGTAACTTAAGATAACGTTTCGGGCGTTGTCAGATTTAACTTCGCCGTGCTCCATTTCTCCCATCTCCCACAATACTGCTTTGTAGGAAGCAAGCAATAAAGGTAATCTTCCGATACGGGAATATGCCAAAAAACGGCCAGCAAACAAAAAATTAAAAAATGGAAATAGGTGAAGCGGGTTAAGTGTTTCTGTTGCGCTTAACGAATTGGCTCACATCCAACACGAGGACCACCTGACCATCGCCAAGGATAGTAGCGCCGCTAATACCCTTAATACCCGACAACGCCTCGCTTAACGATTTTACCAGTATGTCCTGCTGTCGCAACACGGAATCTACCGCAAGCGCCATTTTGCTGTTTTCGTCGCCCAAGTAGGTTATAAGAACTTCCAATTCCTCTTCGTCAGATTCGGGCAGATTAAGTAGTCTATGTAGATGCACCATAGGAATCACGCGGTTACGCACAACGATAGCGTCGGTTTTTCCAAGTTTCTGTACCTCCGATTTTTTGACGCGCACGATTTCTGAGACTTGACTTGTGGGTATAGCAAACGTTTCTTTGGTGTCTGTAACCAGTATTGCCTGAATAATCGCTAAAGTGATAGGTAACTTGATAGTGGTTCTTGTTCCTTTACCAACGTGGCTATCAACGTGAACGGTGCCGCCTAAAGCCTGAATCTTGGTTTTAACGACATCCATGCCAACGCCTCTGCCGCTGGTCTCCGTAATCTGCTTCGCCGTTGAGAAGCCAGGCAAGAAAACCAAGTTGATAAGTTGTTCTTTGCTCATCTTGTCGAGTTCCGCTTGGGTGGCAACCCCTTTTTTTGCTGCCGATATCTTGATTTTTTCAGGGTCGATACCTGCGCCGTCGTCGTAGATTTCTATAATTACTTGGTTGCCGTTTCGCTGAGCAGACAGCACGATTTGACCTGTTTCATTTTTACTGTTTGCCTGTCTTTCCTCGGGCATTTCAATGCCGTGATCTACGCTGTTTCTGAGCAGGTGAATTAAGGGTTCCCCGATCTCGTCGAGTACTGAGCGGTCGACTTCGATGTCTCTGCCTTCCATGATTAACTCGATTCTCTTTTTCTCCTTAAGTGAGAGGTCACGTACTAAGCGGGGGAATCTGTCAAAAACTTGGCTGACTGGTACCATGCGGACCTGCATAACGAGGTCTTGTAGGTCAGCGGTTAAGCGGTCAATGTTTTCAGTGATGCGTTTTAAGCCGTCACTGTGATGATTGTCAGCGGTTACCTGAAGCAGAGCAATTTTGTTTATAACGAGTTCTCCGACAAGGTTCATCAATTTATCTAGTTGATCAAATTTAACGCGTACTGTTTGGGCGGTTTGGGTATCAACAGCCACCTTAGTAACTGCCTTGTTTTCAACTGTAACATTATAGTTACGTTCAGGTTTCAAAGTAGCTTGCACTTGCGCTTGAGTTGACATTGCACTAAGGGTCGAAGCTTGATCGGGGCAGAATGCAACTGCAACCTCTTCGACTTCAAGCACCTGTTTAGCACAGTTTTCAATTGTTTTTTCGTCAAACTTGCTGGTTACCATGATTTTGAAGCCGTCGCTTAGCTTCTGCTCGTCCAAATCGTTTTTTTCTGGGACAGATTTTACTACCTTTGCAACTTCGTTGATTTTGTCCAGCACCATTCCAGCTCTGATGCTTCTGAAACCGCAGTCAGAACTGAACTTTAGGTTGACTGTGAAGCATTTTTCTTGAGGGTTTTGAGGTGGTAGGGGTTGTTGGGGTGTTTCTATTTTTACTGTTTTTTCTTCGGCAGGTTCTTTTTCAGTTGGGAGTGCATCTGTTTTGGGTTTTTGGGGTTGATTTGGAGTTGAAATGCCGCTTAATTCCGACTTCATCGAGTGCAGTTTAGCTTTGTAGTCTTCGTAGTTGATTTCGCTTTCAACATTGTTCTGTATGTTGTCTAAGCGCTGTGTGAGGGCATCAACGCATTCTAAGAGTAAACTGATGAGGCTGCTTGAGGGTTTACTGCCTTTTCTCATGTCGTCGAAGATGTCTTCCATGGCGTGGGTGAGTTCTTGGAAGTCCGTAAAACCCATCATGCCCGAAGAACCTTTGAGCGTGTGGGCGGAGCGGAAGAGCATGTTAACGACCTCTTGATTTTCAGGTTCCTTCTCTAAGATAAGCATCGATTTAGTGATGGTGTCTATGTGTTCTTTTGCTTCTTCGATGAATAGTTCTCTGTATTGGTCGTTATCGAAAGACATGATTTCACCTAAATGAGTGTCCCTAGGTTAGTTTGAAGTAAGATAGCCGCTGAATTGGTAATTTGTTAGAGTGCGTCTCTTATGTGACACCCACAATCGCTCTAGATCAACAAAAAGGCGACGATTCAGTCTGCGGAGTTATCTGCAGAAAGTTACCGCTACGTAAAACATCAAGAAGCGTTCAGTTGCTCTCAGGAGGACCCCTACCCCTATAAATAGCGCTAAACGCGGGTAAAGTTCGGGCTGACGTTTTTTCTCAACTTCGCAGCCGCTAACATAACGCTTACCGCAGCGAGCGCCACAAACACAAGGGCTACTGCTGGAAATTCGGGAATAACAACGTTTATTGTGTCCACCGATGTCGAGGGTGTCACTAAGCTGACCTGTCCACCTGAGGGACGTTGAGAGAGTTCTGCGTCTAAAGCTAAACCTGTGTCCCCGAGGCTTGTGACATTGAATTGGATGACGGCTATTGTTCCGCTGCCACTAAACGAGGGCGTGGATGCACCTGTTGAAGTAGCCAGCAGATGGTATTGTCCAGCGGTTTGGGTGTTATCTTCGACATCGATTGGGTACGTTTGGGATTCATGCAGGACGCCTTGAGGGTTAGATTCGACACCGAGTTGTGGAGTTACGCTGATGGCTGTGAGAACTTGGGGGTTCCAGTCAAGGGTTACATCGAGGCCATAGATGTCTTGGGCGTTAGCGAGTTTTATGTTAACCGTTAGTGTGTCACCTACTTTTGGTTGGCTCGCTGAAGCTTCGGCTTTTACCGCTACACCTTGAGCGGAAGCAACCTGCAATGCGCTGATTGAAACTATGCTGATGAACAATGTCATCAAAACGATAACTGAGACCTGTTTAGCGGATTTTGCCATTTATCTATCTCTCCTTGACGGGGTCCTTGAGAGTCACTATCTTATCTCGCCCCTTCTTATACCTTGCCAGAGTCCCCTTAGTTTCCAAAGCGGATAGAAGCTGACTTGTTTTTGCTTTAGAAAAGCTTAATCGTTCAGTTATTTCGGATTGACGCATCGTGCCCCCTGCGGATCTGAGCAGTTTGATTACCTTTTCGTCTTCAGTTTCAATAAAGGATTGTTCGGGGGTTGCAGTTACGGTTTTGCTGTTGTTTTTTCGTCGTTTAAGCAGGTAGAAGCTTGCTGTGGCGACAGCGGCGACTGCCAAGACTACAACCGTAATCAAGACCCCCTCAAACGGAAAGCCCTCAAAGTAGGCGTCATCATTTGAGGCGGTTAGAACTACTTCAACGTCACCGCCTAAGTCGTGCGTTCTAGGCCATTTCAATGCTTGACTGGTGTCTTGGTCACCTAAAGGTTGGGGGTAAACTGATTTAACGGAGTAGCCCTCTGGGAAAGTTACTTGTAGTGCTGCATCGCCAAAGAGTTGCCCAAAAAAATTGTCAGCCTTGAATACGTCGCCAAAAGTTAGGTCACTGCCCTGTATTATACAGAACCCTGTCCAGACAAAGGAGTATTCTGTCATTTTAGATTCAAAAGAGATGGTGCTGTCTATCTGAAGAGAAGTTTCATCGATTTCCATGGATCGATGGGTTACGTTTTGCGCTGACTCGACCAGGTCAAAAACTTTGCTTTGGAAACCCTCCCACGTTTCCACTGGTGCGTCGCTGCCTGAGAACTGTTTTATGGTCCAAAGGGCTGAACCGTCTTCCCGTATTTGTATACTGTATTCAAAGTAGTTCTGGCAATGAACCGTTTGCAAGAATAGAAACACAAACAGAAAGATACAGGTAACTATGCACGCTACTTGGCGGTGATTTCTCATGCTTTTTCCACCGTCAATATTCGTGGGTAATTCTTTAAGTCTTTCTCATCACCGCACATCGTCTATTGCAGTTCTACAGGTGTTTTTGTGCTGAAACCCAACAAGCATGTAATCAGACAAGTTAGCGTTAAATAACTGTTTTACGGCTGCTTTTACTGTTTTTAGACTTGAATGAACGCTTAAGAACTAAAATGAACAATTATAACACTTATTTCATGAAAAGGGGCTTAGAAACACTTTTATTTATATCTGATATAGGTCTTTTTCAAGAAACAGGTGACAAAAATGAAAACCAAAAACGCAATAATATTTGCCATAGTAGGGCTCCTATTAACAAGCAGCATAGCCTTCGCAGTAGACGTCGCCGCCGCAAACCCCTCATTCATGGAAAACACATCCAACCGATTAACTCAAGCAAGCTGGATACGCATAAACGGCGCTATCGAACAATGGGGCGAAACCGACGTCCGCGGCCAACTCCAAGTAATCAGCCGAACAGCCACCCACCAATCCTCAGGCTCAAAAGAGGCAACTTCCGCCAGCGCCATCTGGACAGAAAACACCAGTCGTGCAATCCAAGCCGTCCGAGCAAAAGAGAACTTCACCTACGTCTTCCACGTTGCAAGACTACCCAACGCCTCAGTATCAGATGTAGTGTCCTCTGATGGTAACTACTTCCTGAATGGAACCTGGAACTATGCCAAAGTAACCTCCACCACAACAGTCAACACAGACGAAAACGGCACAGTAACCCACGTTCACAGAGAACAAGACATAGAACCAATGCAAGCATACGGTGAATTAACAATCACAGGCAACCAATTCACACTAGAAATCGACGGCATAGACCAACTCACTGGCTCGGTATATCGCTCCATAACTCGCTCGTGGTTTAACCCCTTCAAGATGGGCGATGACACCTCAACAAACGCTGTCGTACGCTCAGACGTCAAAGCCATCGGTCAATGCTACGGTTGCATGCCAGGCTGGGGCAACTTTGACATGAGCATGGACTTCAACAACAACTACCGAGTAGACATCGCAGACATATCCTCAGTAGCAGCCAACATATAAAAAACAAACCCCTCTTCTTTTCTTCAGCTATTTTTTTAAAAAGTTTAATACACATCTTGAACTATGAAGAATTGGGCATCATATTGGAAGACAGCAAAAAGAACACTCAAACCACAGAAACCTCAAAAGAAGTCAAGTTACCCTGCGGCTGTATCTACCAAGAAACAAGTTGGATGCTAACCCGCGTCAACGAATGCAGCTACCACCACCGCAAAAGAACTACAAAGCGCCCGTATAGGCCCAAAGCGGAATGCGTAAGACCCTGAGCACCAGCCCCTGTGTTTTGGAGTTGCAGTATGCTGGCTTGTCGGTAAAGAGAAATCCGAATAGGCTATACATGAATCCAGTAGTTGTGCTGTGCTTCGTGGGCTAAAAGCGCGCCCAATATATCACTACAGCCACATCCTGTTGTTTTCAACATGGAAGCATGTATAGCTTGTGAAAGAAAACGGGTATGCTACATCGAAACGGTCGAAGAGAAGCGATGCAGTGGCGGATTTCAACGCGTTTCTCAAGTTGTCGTGTGGTGTGCCGTAAGCCGCTACACCCGCATAAAGAGCTCGGGCTAAAGACAGACAACACGCACCAAAATGCTGCGGTCTGTCCCAGACGAAAAATATTCCAAGAAAGAAAGGAAAAAGGAGCTTTTCGCGCGTTTATTTTTATGGTGGCGATGTCGGAGTTACCGCGGCTGTGGCTTGGACCAGCGTTTCGGTGAAGTATGCACCCTGTGTGGTGGTGATGACTAATGCGATTGGGCGGCCGACGTCGTTGACTGTGATTAAGCCAGGCGTTAAGGTGACGGTTAGGGTTGTGGAGTTGCCTTTACCCAGGCCTGTGCCGATTTCTGGGCTGCTGGTGTAGTTGGAGAATCGGTCTCCTTTGATGGTTATTTGGTTTACGCGGATTGAGGTTGGGCCGGTGTTGACGATGGTGATTTGCGCTTTTTCCGTATCCAGTGAGGTGCCTGCTATGAAGAGGCTTTCTTTCTGAATCTGGTTTGAAGTCAGGTTCACTGCGAAGAGCACGACGGTGGTTGAGAGCACGACGGCTGCCATGAGGATAATGAGGTTGCCGACTGGGGCGCCCAGCGCTTTTTTGTTCCAAAGCAAGCGTCTCTGCGTGTAGTGGCCCATGCTACGTCGCCTCTTGAGAGGCTAACTCGTCAGGGTAAGCTATGACTTCCCTGATTTTGGGCGTGTCCTCTCGGGATACTCGTAGATATGTTAGGGATTTACATTGATAGATTATTTGGGAGCCGTTTCGGTTATTGATGTACTTTAAAAGATTAACGTACTCTTTTTCGGTTCCCTTAAGCACTAAACCTATGTAGAAGTAGGGTTCGGCTGAGTTGGTTTTGGGCTTAGCCCTAGCTTTAGGTTTAGACTCCAGTGTGGTTTGGCTTTTTTTCATCTGTCGATTCCTTCGTTCAATCCATACGCGCAAGGCGTAAGTATTACGTATTACGTCTTGCTACATAATAAGTATTTCTAGTTAAAACTACAAATCAACACCCAAAATCAACATCAACCATCAACAAAACCTCACCCGACGCAAACCAAATAGCTCTCAAAAAACCGGAACCCCCCCCAGCCAAACAACCGCCACAACCCCCAAACCAAATAGGCCTAAACCCGGATTCCCCAAAGTAGCCAAAGAACCCCTATTCCATCGCTGAGTGGCGGATTAAGCCGTGGTTGAGGGCATTGGAGGGGTCGCTTGCGGTTTTTTGCGTGAAAAGATTAAGCTTGTGGACTTTACAACCTGCGGCACACCGATTAAGTCCTCGATTATTAGCATACCGCGAGCGACTATAGCGAATGCGCCTGCAGGACCATCAGCTACACCAAGAAGCGCAAATATGCCAACTATGCCGAATTCTTGGACACCTGCACCCGCGGGAGTGATTGGAACAAACGCTAATGCAGTAACTAAGGGATGAATCAGGAAGTAACCGATGAAGGGAATTTGTGTTATTCCCAACGCTAAACCGAGAAAGTACCATTCAAACCCTTTGAGGACCCAGCACACCATGGTCAAAAGGAAGATTTCTGGGATAGCGGAGCGGGTTTTTTGGCCGCTGTCTTTGTAGTCCTCAAGTTTACCCATGATGCCTCCTGTGAATCTTTTTAGATAACGGGAGTTCGCTATGCGGTCGAAGATTGAAATTGCCCGCTTAGACCATGAAACAGCTGCTAGCAGCAATGCACCGGTCAACATCAGAGCGATACCTAAACCTATTACGAAAAAGGTCACATTAACGCCCAAGATTGTTGCAGAGGGCCAGTTGCTTGCTGGAACAGTTTGGAGGAGAAATATTGCAGCCCCAATACCGCCTAAGACTTTCACTAGGAATTCCACTGTTTGGATTCCCAAGATGCTTGAGAGCGCCTTAGATGAGGGAACGTTTTGGTCTTTGAGGTAAACTGGGGTCAGGATGTATCCTGAGCGTCCCGGGGTAACGTCGCTGGTTAGCATCCCTGCAAATTGGGCGAGCAACGTTTTGCCAAAAGTTGTTTTCACGCCGCCCTTTGCAAGAACCCGACGTAATCGTATAGTGAAAAATATGTTGATCCCAAAGTACATCAGAAAAGCAAGCGCCAAGTACTCAACTTTAATGTTAAGAAGCGCAGTGTAGAGCGAGTCAACTCCAATATACCAAAACAGAGCCGCAAAAATCGCCACCATCACAACAACTTGAACAGCGATCTTTAGGATACGCTTCGCTGAACTTTGAGGCCTTGCGGGTTTTGGCATTTCTGAGTCAGACATATTGTTAGGAAATTCGCTTTGGGGGTTAAATGGATTGTGGATAAGCTTTCAAAAAAGGCGGTTTTGCTCTTCCGGTTTTTCTCTCTTTATGTGGGTTGGCGGTTTACGTCACACCACACGACGACAACGGGGTGGCTTTGCTTTTTGGGCTCAGACTGGTTTTCTGCTTCTGTCTCGGTATGGGCGTTCCCCATTCAGTTGTTGGATGGTAGAATTGTTTGTTTTAGTATTCTCTTTTTTAGTTAGGTGGTCTAATCAGGGCGAGGAGAGCTTGTGGTGGATTGCACAAGCAGCATGCAATCTAAACCTGACGCTAACGCAAAAAAGCAATGTTTAGCGTATTCTGCTGGTTGTTGTTGTGTATAGGGGATTTTCCACAACAACAACTATAGAAAAAATTTTGTTGATAAGCAAATTTGGTCGGGAGAGCAGGATTTGAACCTGCGACAGCTCGGTATCTGTGGCCTAGACAGGCTAGAATGAAGCCCACCATGGGTAGACCTCTACAGCTTCTCCGTCCAATGGCGATTGCCAAGGGGCTCGAGAGCTCTGCCAGGCTGAGCTACCTCCCGATACAGAACCCATAAAGACAAACAAAGAGAATTTATGTGTTTTGGAATCTCCGCCCCTTAGAAATCATACTAAACGTTTTAATTATCTAGCAAGAGTGAATTAGCATCAGAGGCACACATTTATGGTCAAAACTATCGGCATAGTCACTTCAGGCGGAGACGCACCAGGCATGAACGCAGCCATCCGCGCAGTCACCCGCGTAGCAGCCTGCCGCGATGTTCAAATGCTCGGGTTCGAGCGGGGCTGGGATGGACTGCTGAGTAATTGTTACCGCAAACTAACCCCGCGAAACGTGGGCGGCATTATCCAAACAGGCGGAACCATACTCCATACGCTGCGTTGCCCCGCGTTTGAGCAACCCCAAAGCATAGAAGTGGCAGCTGAGACGTTGCGCCAAAACAACGTGGACGCGCTGGTCGTAATCGGCGGCGACGGCTCATTTAGAGGCGCCTTGGAGCTCAGCAAACGTAGCGGTGTTCCGATGATTGGGATCCCCGCAACCATAGACAACGACGTGTATGGCACGGATGAAACCATCGGATTCGACACTGCAGTCAACACCGCCGTGGGCGCTATCGACAAAATCCGAGATACAGCCATCAGCCACGAACGCATCTTCATCGTCGAAGTCATGGGACGCAAACGCGGTTTCCTCGCGCTGGAAGTGGGCATATGCGTCGGCGCAGAAGTCATCCTCATCCCCGAAAAACCCCTGGACACCTGCGATGTAATTAAAATCATGGAGGCAAGCTCCAAGAAAGGCAAACGGGCAGGCATAATCGTCGCTGCAGAGGGCTTTGGTGATTCAAGCAAATTAACGCAGGAAATGCAGAAACAAACCTCCTCCGAAGTCAGGCTCTCGATTGTAGGTTATTCACAGCGTGGCGGCAGCCCAACCGCGCGGAGCCGTTTGCTTGCGAGTTTGTTTGCTGAGAAAGCGGTGAATTTGATCTGTGAGGGTAAGGGTAACTTGGTTGTGGGGTTGCAAAACGGCGTAATCAGCAGTTTGGATATGGAGAAATCGGCCAGAGGTAGTAAGCCGCTGGATTTGCGTCTGCTTCAAGTCGCCGAAATGCTGTCCGTCTAAACGGCGCGATCAACATTAAATAGTCTGCAGCCCAAAATAGCCAATATGCCAAAAACCATCAATCTACCCCTGCGCGTCTACGAGGACCTCATCAAAGTCTCAGAAGAACTCTCACTGATGGCAAAAAAACCCATATCCACCTCAATGGCTGTTGATCTGCTTATGGAAATTTACCGCGCCCACCTCAACAACCCCTGTGCGCTCGATTCATTTAGTCTGCAAATGCGTACTTTGAATTTGATGGCTCCTGAAGAGTTCGACCAATACTGGGATGAACCAGAAAGGCAGCAGGTATCAAAGAAAAAAATTAAAGCAAAGAAAAAATAGTTTTACCTAAAGAAGGTGGAGGGGTTAGGTGTCTTTTTTTTAAAATCTTCTCGGTGTCTAAAATCAGCGCTAACTTGTCGTTGTGTTTCCCCGACGCCGATGAGGAAGTCACATAGAGTCGAGGTTCTCACCATTTTTTTGGTGATTCTTATTGAGAGCTTATGAAGCGCTATTCCTTCTAGCTAAGCACCTGATTCATCGTTGCTAATCAAAAACAAGATATACTATAACCGAAAGCTCTAAATTTACACAGTGAAGTATTTTTGCAGAACTGGGCCGGTAGATCAGTCTGGTATGATCGCCGCGTTCGCAACGCGGAAGCCGCGGGTTCAAATCCCGCTCGGTCCACTTTTAAAATTTTAAAATAGAAGATGAAGGCGGCACGACCTTTATTCTTCTTCTACCTATCAGGCGCCTGCTGGCGGCTGCTTTTAGGCTTTGGCGTCCACCTTGGCTCGCAGGGTGGTTGTGGCAAGCATTTCACAAGCAGACAACAAACAAGACAAATGCTTAACACCGATTTTCAATCTTAGAAGATGCCGCTCACCCCTCTTATTTCAACAACAACCAACAAACTTGCCAGAAACGCCTGCTTTAAAGTCAGATTATGAATCAAATTGCAGATTGGTTGTGGCGATTTCTGCAAGCAACACCACTTAAAAACACGCAAAACAGAACACCCCCCAATCTACACACACCTAATCAACCTCAAAACCGATGAATACATTTCAAGAACCGTCCAGCTTGGAACACCAACAACACTAAAAGAAATATGCGAATTAGCCGAAGCAGGCTTCACAAAATTCACAGAAATCGAAGGCTACCAAATATTCAAAAAACTAAAATGATTTATCTCATAACGCTAGACACCGATTAGTTGGAATAGAAAATGAATAAAATACCCGATACTTCAGGATGGAGCAAGAATTGGCATCTAAACTTCACTGCATTTCAGGATGCCCTAAAGACGTCTGAATCTAACGAGGAAGTAAAAAAGATAAACAAGCTCATTTTAACTCTTGGACAAACTCTAATTACATTCGGGAAAATGCCAAATTTTTTTGATGAAAATAGAGAAGTCAATCCGAGATACAGTCAATCATTAATATTCACAAGCTTTGTTGAGCTCCTTAGAAGTTTGCATCAAACTGTATTTCTAAGCGCATGTTACCTGTACAAGAATGCCAACCATAACATAAGATACTCTTTAGAGTTTATTTTGCAGTCTTATTATATCGATGAAAAATTTCCAAACAATGATTTTTCAGAAAGAATTAAGGCATTACGAGAAATCGAAGGCAAGCGAAAATATCGGGGAAGAGCATTAGTTGATGAGCTAAATATACCAAGTGAAATAAAAGAGCATGTAAAGACAGTATACGCAAACCTCCACAAAAAAGTTCACGCTAACCATGAACAATTCTACCTAACTGCTTACCACGTTATGGATACCAAACATCAATCTGTTTACTTCGATGAAAATGAGTTAAAAAGAATTAGCAAACAAATTTCTAATGTTCTTGATTTCTTTTATTTTTTACTCTTAACCCGATTTCCAGAACTAAAAATTAGGCTTTTAGGCAACAAGGATTTTACAGATTCAATAGAAATAATAGACATGCCCCTAACCTTTGATAAACTAATGGGAAACATACCTTAAGTGTAAAGGTATTGAAATGCTCTGCTGTGTGCTTCGCTTGCGCGCTCGCTCCGCTATTGCCGATCGAAATTGTGAATGACAGAAAACGCCCGATTTTTGAAAATAGAGGGGAGTAACACGCTCCGACTCCCCCCTAAAGTTTAAGCCTTTAGGCACCCCCACCGTCTCTAAGGAATAAGTAAAGTATTGACCTGTTCCCCCTCTTCATCCCTAAATCCCTTCCCCGCCGTCGTAGGGAAATAGGGGACTTTTTTGGGCTAACAAGTAAATTATATAACCAAACAAGCAAATTAGTTTTCAATATGGCTATATTGGGTAAATGTGTCTTAGTTTGTTTGGCTATAATCTTAGCAATTACCATAATAGCTAGCACTGTAACAGCATATTCTGAACCGCTCCCAACGACGATATTCGTAACAAATCAGTCAGTAACCAAGCCTTCAGTACCAGAATATAACATCCAAGTCTCTAAGACCTCAAATCAAACAATACTTTTGAATTTCAAGATAAAAAATGAAGCATTCACTAGCTATGAGCACAAAGACCCAAACAACCACTTACACATAATAGAGTATTATTATAATATTCACTTTAAAGTTCTGCATGCACAGAATGACCAATGGTTTGACCCTTATGACCTAAATCACGGCTACATTGAGCGTATTCTAGGGAATATAACTTCATACGTAGTTCATGGTCAGAACTTGCCAGAAATGGGCTATGATTTTAAAGAATGGAATAGTCTAATCCCCAAGAATGCATCAATGGAAATTCAACTACAAGGAATGATAGGATACTACAACAGCACTCACTTTATTGGACAAATTAGTGATTGGAGTAATTCACTAACTGTTGATCTTAATCAAATGACTGTGGTAACTCCAAATCCCAGTCCAACAGTTCCAGAGTTTTCATGGTTGATAATTCTGCCATTAACTCTATCCACTCTTTTGATTGGATTCATTGTTAGAAGAAAGAAGACCAGTTAGGGAAATGTTTGGTGTTTCCAGTTACCTTCAAAATCTAAAAGCTTATAACTAGAAAAGGGCAATAGGAACACAGGGATTTAAATGAGCGAAGAAACCAACCCAAAGAAATTAGATAGGCTAATTGAGGCGGGTTCAAATCCCGCTCGGTACACCATTCTTCAGCTTACTTGACTAATGTGCAGCTTGCTTCTTCGCCTTGCACCAAAAAGTATCTTGTGACGCGTTCGCCGCGGGGAGTAGCTTTGTAGAGTGTTTCGTTTCCGACGTTTTCTTTGCGGATTAAATCTTGCTGTTCTAGGAAGCTTATGGCGTGTTTTAGGAAGGCTTGTCCGATTTGGGTTTTTTCTTGGAGGGTGATGAGGTTGGAGGTTTGGAGTTCTTCGAGGGAGGCGAGGACTTCTATGTAGAGTTCTAGTCGGGAGGGTCTTTGAGTCTTCACTGTACACACCTGCTGCAAGTTTAGTGTAAAAAAAGTAATAATTATGTGTGTGTTACTTTACTCTTGGACACTATTCGTTGTTAACTTGTACTAAGAATTGTGCGGCTTTTTGTGCCCACTCGTTATCATGCCACAGCGCACGCCCAACAGCCACCAAATCAACCCGACCCTCCTTAACCAAGTTATCTGCAAATTCTGCATCTTTGATGCCACCGGCTCCTATCACGGGAACCGTCACTGCGCTTTTAACGGCAGCAGCTTGGGGTATGAAGTAGCCTTTGATGTGCTGGAGCTGTTTAGGTTCGCTGCCACACATGCCACCTGAAACATCCAATATGTCCACCCCTGCCTCTTGGAGCTTCTGGCAAAAAATTATGGCGTATTCAATGTGGGTTCCCATGGGTGCTAAATCATCAGAACCAACACGGTAAAGCAACAGCTGACCGCCCAAACGCTTACGTACCTTCTCCACAACCAACAGAGGAAACTTCATCCGATTCTCCAGTGAACCCCCAAATTCGTCTTCACGTTTGTTGAGCAGTGGTGTGAAGAACTGGTTTAACAGGTATCCGTGTGCGCCGTGGAGTTCTACGCCGTCAAACCCTGCTGTTACCGCTCGATCAGCCGCGGCGGCGTATTCGTCGGCGATGTCGTAGAGTTCGCTTTTTTCGAGCATACGGGTCTTGTCTCGCGTTGAGGGACCGATGGGTGTTTCGCCGATGACTTTCTTGGTGGCAACTGCGCCGGCATGGCTTATCTGGACAACGGCGGGTGCGCCGACGGAGTGTATGCCTGCGACGAGCTTTTCAAATCCCGACACAAGCTTGTCATCGTAGATTCCGAGCTGTTTGGGACCGATCTTGCCCAAGGGCGAAATGTAAGCGTGCTCAACTATTGGCAGCCCCAGTGCACTTGAGCGGCGAACGTAGAAGTTGACGAGTTTGTTTGTGACGGCACCGTTGAAGTCTGCTCTGCCTGACTGCATTGGAGGCATAACTATGCGGTTGCGAAGGGTTATGTCTTTGACGGTTAAAGGGCTTAGGAGTCCAACCAATGGTGGCACCGATTCTGATAAGGCTCTACTGCTCAATATATGAATTTACTGCAAAATACGCTGTAAAGCCCTAATGTGTCTGTTTAATTGCTTGGTTGACAATTGTTTCTTCTTGTATTGCTTTTTCCATTAAACTCCTAACCGCTTCGTTCATGTTTCCAGCAAAGTAGGGGCGCACGATTTTTTGGGCGAATTCTTTGAGCATTTCTGCTGAGAAGTTATGGAATGTCAAGGACACAAGCATGTCGTCTTCAACTGTCTGGGTCTGTGTCATCTGCTTCACGGAACCCCTCTATGGTGGTTTCGCTTTTAAGGCGCCTGCCCAAGCAACCTTCCGCCGGGGTGGAGGGTTAACTTAAAGTGTCCTGCTGTGGCTGCGTGTAGTTATCACAAACCCCTATAACAGAGGATTTTCTTCGAACTGAGCCGAGGCAAAGCGTGACCGAATACTTTTTGGGGTGTTCAGGGTTCTACTACAACCACTGGAAAGGCACCTTTTACCTGCCAAACCAGCCGAAAACACACTGGCTCCCTTACTACTCAAAAATTTTTAACACACTTGAAGTTAACAGCACCTTCTACCGTTACCCAAGCGAAAAAATGCTCAAGAATTGGAATCAAAAAACTCCTGAAAACTTCAGGTTTACACTTAAAGCCAACAGGGCAATAACTCACAGCCGCAAATTCAAACACAGCGAGCAACTCACCGCAAACTTTTACAAACTCGCTCACCTGCTTGGAGAAAAGCTGCTTTGCATCTTGTTTCAGTTACCGCCGTTTGTCCACAAGAACATGACTCTTCTCCAAACAATCATATCTCAACTTGATACATCGGTGATGAACGCTTTGGAGTTCAGGCACCAGAGCTGGTGGGACAGAGAAGTCTACGATTTCATGAAAAGTCACAACTTGGTTTTTTGCAGTGTCTCCGCTTCGGGGTTGCCTGATGGTCTCATAAAAACTGCCGATGCTGTATATGTGCGGTTTCATGGCAAAGACGGATGGTACCAACATAACTACCCAGAAGAGGAGCTCGAAGCTTGGGCAGGGAAGATAAAACAGCAAAACCCCGCTAAAGTGCTTTGTTATTTCAACAACGACTTCAACGCCAACGCAACAAGAAACTGTTTAACCCTCAAAAAAATTTTAGAACCGCGCAGCAGAAGCACACCGACTCCTTTGCCGCTCTAAGTCCTATTTTAGGGGTTGGAAGCCCATGGGCCATTGAGGCGGCTTGTTTAGCTCCTGCTTCTTTAGGTGAATCGCTGCCACAGTTGCGGCGACGTTTTTCTCTTCCACTACGAGGATGATTTGGGATGTGTGTGGTGCAAAGATGCCGCGTTTGATGTTTATGCCTGAAATAGCGCCGATGGCAAGTGAAGCGACACCTGGTGAGTCCTTCATTTTGTCGCCGATAAGTGTAACCACGCCTAAGCCGTACTCGATTTTCAGGTTCTCATCAAAGCCTTTTAGGCGCTCCTCGTTTTTCTTGAGGAAGTCGCTGTCGAGGAAAAGGAAGTCGCGGATGTGTTCGCCTGTTTCCATGGTTTCCGCGCCGAGGTCCATGAAGTCGTTTCTGCGTTCCCAAATGCGCAGTGAATCCTCGAAGCTGCGGCTTTTTTCGTCATTCATTGAGAGGATGGCGCAGCCTGATTTACCCGTTAAGCACTTGACGATTTCGCCACTGCTATTCTGAGCTTCAATAACTGAGAACATACCGGGCTCGTCGATGGGGACCACCATGAGGGGCTGATTAAACCGTCTCGCTGTCGCGATTGCGGGGCTCATCACGATTTTCATGCCCATCATCGAAGCCTTATGCGCCTCGTTGTAGGTAAGCGCTTTAACGTGGTCGGTTTTTTGTCCTCGCACGACTTTGGGGTCAGCGCTCTGCACAGGCACATCTTTGTAGAGCAATGTTTTGGTTTCGTATTGTTCTTTTAGTATGCAGGATACAAAGACGGCGGTTAGGTCTGAGCCGCCTCTGCCCAGAATGGTTTCAAGCCCATCGGGCGTAGTTCCGAAGAAGCCTGCTAAGCACACTACCTTGCCCTCTATTAGCGGCTTTGAGAATATGTCAATGCGTTTTTTGCTTAACTCGAAGTTAGGTAGGGCATCTTCAAAGTTGTCATCTGTAACAACAGGGAAATCCTCCATAGAGGCCGCGCAGGAATTTATGCCGTGGCTTTTTAGTATGTAGCTCATTAGCGTGGACATGCAGAGTTCGCCGCCCAAGGTGAGGGTTCGGGCTTTGATGTTGCCGCTGAACCGCTTGTTCACTGCTTCCAGCGTGGTTTGGGTTAGGGCTTTGAAGTTAGCAATTTCCTCTTGCGCCTGCTTGAGTAGCTCACCTTTCACGTAGAGTTTGGCGAGGCGGTCGTAGATTTCGAAAACGGGATCAAGTGAAAGCCCGCATTCCTGCGCGTGGGATTCGCCTATTTTTATTAGGGCATCTGTGCAGCCCATAGGCGCAGAAAACACGGTGACTGGTCCAGTGCCGTCGCGACTCTGGATTTCTCTGATTTGCTGGATGATTTTGGGGATTCCTTTGCCTTCCACGTCGAGGAGGCTGCCGCCGAACTTTGCAACTGATAGAGTCTTGAAAGCGCATTCCACCTGATACGAGATAGCATCAATTCCAGTTGTGGTTTAATAAATTTTCTAGCTACTTTAGATGCTTTCTAAGTCAATCTCGTCGGGGACTTCGGCTCCCTGCCGCCGCCATTTAGGTGTGCTTTTACTTGACTGAAATCGACCTGCTCAGCTTCCTGCACTTCCACGTCTTGGGTTTTGTTGTTGTCGAGCAGTAAAACCTGAAAAACCGATTGTTTTCTCTTTTTC
>JAMDCQ010000002.1 GCA_023488905.1 Candidatus Bathyarchaeota archaeon | reverse complement strand
TAGTACCACTTCGCTTTCGTTAATTGCTTCGTTCTTGTCCATTTCAATCGGTGGATGGTATAAATGTCTGCGACACTTAAGTTTTGTCGATAAAACCCAATAACACCATGGCTTTAAGTGGCAATCGAGAGACCGATAATCTTTTCAATACACAACTATAATAACAAACGGAAGGAAATGAAAACCGCACAAGCACAAATTCCCCAGAAGAACTTTGTATTCTTTATCTCACATAATACAGATGATATTAGTACATATGTTAAAAGTATTTGTGAAATCCTTGAAACATGCAAAATCAAGCACTTTTTTGCGGATAGGGACGCACCGATTGGCGGAAGCTTGCCCGCCACTATTAAGGATGCAATTAACGAAAGCGAAGTGGTACTATTAGTGCTTACAAAAAATTCAAAAAACAGCTTGTGGGTCAATCAAGAGATTGGCTATGCCCTAGGACGAGGTATTCCCGTAATACCTCTAAAAAAAGGAAAAATCACGGTTGAAGGCTTAATAGATTCAACCCGCTATGTTCCTTTGGCTGACGATCCTTTAGCAACTTTAAACGACCTGTTTTCTAAAATGAAAACTATCAAATTAAGTAAAACCGCCGAAGCTGCAATTGGGGCGATAATTGGAATAATGCAGCTAACAAATAATAGAGGTAAATGAGTATGCCGTTCAAAGTTTTTATTAGCGCCAGCATGAAGGATCGAGCGATAGTACAGGAGCTCAAAAGTACGATTGTAAAATATGGAATAACAGCGATGTCAGTGGACGAAATGCCAGCTAACGAAAACGTTGAACATTATATAAGGAACCAAATCTGGAGCACTGATTGTTTCTTAGCCATTATTGGTAATGATTCTACTCAAAGCAGAAACGTTGATCTCGAGATGGGTATGGCTGTATCATACAATAAGGTAATAGTTCCTATTGTCGAGGAAGGTGCTTCAATCCCTAGAAGTATTGCTAGCAGACAATTCATACTAATTGACAAAGACAATCCTCGTCTTAGCTATGAACGGGCTGCAAACTATCTAAATCAGCTTAAAATGGAACAAGATAAGAGGAACTCAATCGGCGGATTAGTTTTGCTGGGACTCGGAATTTTATTATTAGGCGCGTTAGCATCGTCATCAGAATGAAAGCAACCAAAACTGCCCTTTTCTATTTAATGCAGCATTTGTCCAGGATGAGTTTTCCAATATGTCAATACTAGACGGCAGCAATAATAGTGCGGATTCAGGAAAAGGACCTGAAAATTTACTTTACCCTAAGGCTGGGACGGTGACATCCTCGATTAATTTTTATGCAAGTAAAGAGGGTTATTTGCGGATTTGTCCGTCGCCTACAACAACATACTTTGTTGTTGTCAGGTGCTGTATGCTCATTGGTCCGCGTGCATGCAATTTTTGGGTGCTTATGCCGATTTCTGCGCCGAGTCCGAATTGGTTGCCGTCTGTGAAGCGGGTGGATGCGTTCCAGTAGACTGCGGCTGAATCGACTTCTTTTAGGAACCGCGTGGCTTTAGCGAAGTCACGGGTAATAATGCTGTCGCTGTGGTGGGTTCCGTACTTGTTTATGTGCGCGATGGCTTCGTCGAGGCTGCCGACGACTTTGACGCCTATTATGAGGTCGAGGTATTCAGTGTACCAGTCCTGCTCCGATGCGGCTTTGACGTCGGGGACGATTTTACGGGTGACTTCGTCACCTCGGACTTCGACGCCGTTCTTGCGCAACTCAGCGATGATTACTGGCAGATATGACTTGGCGATTTTGCTGTGCACCACCAGTTTTTCTGCTGCGTTGCAGACTCCGGGACGCTGGACTTTCGCGTTGATCACTATAGGCGTCGCCTTCTCCAAGTCGGCATCCTCTTCTACGTAGACGTGGCAGTTGCCCGTGCCCGTTTCTATGACGGGGATGCGTGATTTCTCGACGACTGTGTTGATTAGGTCAGCGCCGCCTCGAGGCACCAAAACGTCGATGTACTGTCGCATGCCCATGAGTTCCTCTGCTACTTTGCGGTCAGGTGAATTGACGATTTGGATAGCGTCTGCGGGGACACCGGTTTCTGCAAGTGCACCGCGGAGAACTTCGCCGATAGCAACATTGCTGTTGAGTGCGTCTGAGCCACCGCGCAAAATCACAGCATTGCCTGATTTGATACAGATTCCAGCCGAGTCGGATGTGACGTTAGGGCGGGATTCGTAGATGACGCCGACGACGCCCATGGGGACGCGGACTTGGCTGATGATTAAACCGTTAGGGCGCATCCACGTAGCGAGGACGGTGCCGATTGGGTCAGTTAATGAGGCGACTTCTCGGAGTTCTTTTGCCATATTTTGGATTTTCTTTTGGTCCAACGCTAAGCGGTCAAGCAGCGACGATTTGAGCCCTTTAGCTTTAGCGGCTTCGACGTCCAGCTTGTTTGCCGCCAAAATCTTCTCAACATTTGCTTCAAGCGCGTTTGCCATTCTGCAGAGCGCCGCGTTTTTGGCTTCCGCTGACAGTTTACCCATCTCAAAGGCAGCCGCTTTAGCCTTGATGCATATTTCCTCAATCATTTTATTTCCTCTGTTAGGTGGATGTTTCGGCGTTCTATGACCTCTTTGGGTTTGTCGGCGCCGAGTTTCTTATGTACATCTGTTACCTTCAACCCTTTAATTAGGTTTAACTGGGTGCTGCTGTAGTTGGGGTTGCCCCGTGCGAATTCGCTTTTTTCGTCTGCTATGCTCACTACGTCGCCTTCGTTGAAAGTGCCTACGATTTTGGTGACACCAACGGGGAGCAGGCTGGAGCCTTCAAGGATGGCTTTTTTTGCGCCCTCGTTCACTTGGATGGTGCCTTTTACTGCGGCGCCGTATGCTATCCAGCGTTTAACGGCGGACATGCGGCTTTGAGGCTTGAAGTAGGTGCCCGCATCTTTGCCTGAGAGGATGTCGATGATGACGTTTGGGCGTCTGCTGTTCGCTAAAATTACTGGAATTCCGCATTGGGTGGCGATTTCGGCGGCTTGGAGTTTGCTTTGGATTCCGCCTCTGCCCCGTTTGCTCTTGCCGCTGAGTGACTCTTTGAGTTCTGTGGTGATGGCGTCAACTTTTTTGATTAGTTTGGCGTCGGGTTTGGAGGGGTCTGCTGTGTATAAGCCCTCAACATCGGAGAGAATAATAACCAAGTCGGCGCAGACGGCTCCCGCAACCAGAACCGAGAGCTTATCGTTGTCGCTAAAGTTTACCTTGTAGCCTTCTGCATGCATCAATTCATCAACTGAGGTCACATCGTTTTCGTTGATGATGGGTACAACGCCGATTTTGAGCAGAAGCGAGAGCACATCACAGGTGTGGACATACGAGGCACGGTTTGAGAGATCCTCGGCAGTGAGCAGTATTTGGGCAACTTTGCGGTCGTACTTTTTGAAGAGTTCACGGTACTTTGTCATTAGCACGCTTTGTCCAGTGGCTGCGGCTGCCTGCTGAAACGCGACGTCTTTGGGTTTAGGGGGAATGCCCAACTCAGCGATGCCTGCTGACACAGCGCCCGAAGTTACCAGTATGATTTTATCGCCCTGGTTGTGGGCGGCTGCGATTTGGCAGGCGAGGTTTTGCATTTCTTGGCTGTCAAGTTTTCCTTCGCTGTCAGTTATGCCGTTTGTGCCGACTTTCACTACGATTAACCTTGGCATCGGAGTTCCCTTTGCTGAAAAATATGCTTTGAGCTTGCTTAAAAATACAATCAACCCCCGCAGAGAAAAAATTTTTTCTGAAGCTAAAATATGGATTACACGAAAACTTAAGCAAGAAAATGCTAGCAAAATATATAAGTAAAATAGTCATGGGTTGTTGACCATGTACATACCCCTACAAGCTCTTACTAATTTATTAATTGATAACCCCCTTGTGTTTTGGATAGCACCCATTGCAGGCGTCATCGCTGTTGTTGCATCACTTATACTCATGCAGAGAATCGGTAAAATGAGTCCTGGCGGACCAAAAACCGTAGAAGTGGGCAACGCCATACGCGAAGGCGCCTATGCCTTCCTAAAGAGGCAATATAAAACCATTGCCATAATCACAGTAATCATTTTTGCGCTACTGTGGGTCGCCTTGCCGACAGGACCGTTCGGCGTGGGCACGGCGGCAGCGTTCCTGGTGGGAGCAGTCGCATCCCTTGCGGCTGGCTACATCGCCATGGACAACGCCACCAAAGCCAACGTGCGAACAGTGGCGGCGGCAAAACAGTTCGGCGCAGAAAAAGCGTTAAAAACAGCGTTTTACGGCGGCGCCACGATGGGTATGGCGGTTGTCGGTTTATCTTTGTTGGGTGTAAGTTTTCTGTTCTTGCTCTACGGCGGCTACAACGCAATGTTTGGAACATTAACATTCACAGAGGCAGCAGAGTTGGGTCGCAGTGCAGCAAGCGGAATAGTTGGTATGGGTTTTGGTGCCTCACTGATTGCGCTCTTCGCGCAGCTCGGAGGCGGTATCTACACTAAAGCCGCAGACGTCGGCGCAGACCTCGTGGGCAAAGTCGAAGCAGGCATCCCTGAAGACGACCCACGCAACCCCGCAGTAATCGCTGACAACGTCGGCGACAACGTCGGGGACAGCGCTGGCAGAGGCGCAGACCTCTTCGAATCAGCCACAGGCGAGAACATCGGTGGCATGATCATTGGTGGCTTAATCAGTATCGCCACAGGCAACTTGATCTTCTTGGTGTTCCCGCTCATCGCAAGGGCACTTGGCATTTTTGCCACCTTGGTCGGCATGCCTTTTGTTAAGCTAAGCGAAAAAGAAGCCAAACATCCAATGAAAGCCCTTAGAAAAGGTCTTATGGTTACGACCATAGTGTCAGGCATACTGTTCTTAGCTGCTGTGATGCTTCTCTTTCCGCAGATGGGTGAAAATTACCTTGGTAACCTTTACCTATACGGATGTTTGCTTGCGGGATTAGCTGCCAGCGTAGCTATCGACTACATCACAGACTATTACACAGGCCGCGATAGAGGTCCAGTCAAAAAGATTGCCCAAGCCAGCGAAACAGGTAGCGCAACTAACATCATCACTGGTTTCGCGGTAGGACTTGAAACAACCGCTTTACCCATAGTTTCGCTGGTCATTGCACTTTTAACATCCTACTGGCTCGGAACTCAATTTGGTTTACAAATCGGTATTGACCCCTTCATTGGAGGCATCTACGGCACCACCCTTGCAACAATGGGTATGCTTGCAGTCATGGGTATGGTCTTAGCCCTCGACGGTTTTGGCCCAATCGCTGACAACGCAGCCGGCATCGCTGAAATGTCAGGCGAAGGCGGCGCAGAGGCAACCATGGAGGCACTCGACGCAGTCGGCAACACAACCAAAGCCCTCACCAAAGGTTTCGCGCTTGGCTCAGCTCTGCTCGCGGCACAGCTACTCTTCCAAACATACATCGAAGAAGTTCACCTCGCCATCAACAACGGCGTTTTACCAGCAAACACAGTGGTCGAGATAAACATAGCTAACCCAGCTGTTCTGGTTGCAGCCTTCATCGGCGCTATGATACCCTTCTTCTTCAGTTCACAAGCCATCAGCGCAGTAGGGAAAGCAGCAGCAGAAATGGTTGCAGAAGTTAGACGTCAATTCAGAGAAATCCCTGGCATCATGGAGGGAACTGGTAAACCCGAATACGGCAAAGCAGTAGACATCAGCACAAAATCAGCGCTTAGAGGTATGGTTGTACCAGCACTAATCGTTGTCGTTGTGCCAATTATTGTCGGTGTCCTCTTAGGACCAGCCGCGGTTGGTGCACTCGTTATCGGCGCAACACTTTCAGCAGTTCCATTAGCCCTCCTTATGAACACAGGTGGCGGTGCATGGGACAACGCAAAGAAGTACATCGAAGCAGGTCACTTAGGCGGTAAAGGCTCACCAGCCCATGCAGCAGCAGTCGTAGGCGACACAGTCGGCGACCCCATGAAAGACACAGCAGGACCAAGCCTCCACGTACTCATAAAACTCCTCAGCACGCTGTCAATCGTCTTCATCCCGCTGTTCTTCAACCTGCTACAGTTGATCCACTAAAGCAAAATCGGGGAATTTTTTTCCCCTCAAAACCTTTTTTGATCCCAGTTCTTATCCGCAGTATATTTCTACCCGTATCGATATTCAACTATCACTCGAAGTGCACTCTAATTGAAAATCGTTGAAAAGAACCTGCATCAAGGCTTCCTAAAAGTCGTCCCAGACACCCCAGATGACCTCTGGCACCTCTACAACGTCATCTACAAAGGCGACGAAGCTTATGCTTATAGCAGTCGCGCCATCAAAAGCGACACAGCAACAAGCCGCCCCAAAAGTGGCGAGCGGGTTTCCGCGTTTATGGGGGTTAAGGTGGAGTCGGTTAGTTGGGACAAGTTTCTCGGTAAATTGCGGGTTCACGGCTTAATCATTCACGCTCCCGATATAATACCCACAGGCGCACATCACACGCTCGCCATTGCATTAAACCAGCAGATGACCGTTGTCAAGAAAGATTGGCCCAAACACATCCTAGATCGCCTGACCAAGGCAAGCGAAATCGAAAAGCCCCTGCTCATAATATCCATCGACGATGAAGGCTTCGCTATAGCTGAAACCAAACAGTATGGCTACGAAACCCGCGTCGAACAACGCATTCGTTTGCCCGGTAAACAGGATGCAGACAAACGCGTCGAAGCCACCAAGGGCTATTTCAGGTTGGCACTCGACAGCCTACACAAACTTTGGGCAGTTAACCATAACCCAATAGTTGTCATCGGCGCGGGTTACGTTAAGAACGATTTCATAAACTACCTCCAGGATGAATCAAAAGAACTCTCCAAAGCCATAGTTGACGTTAAAAGCGTCAACAACGGCGGCACCGCAGGCATCGACGAAGCCCTCCGCTCAGGCGTGTTATTGAAAGCAGCTCATGAACTTCGCATTGTCAATGAAACTAACTCGATGGAGGAAGTTATGAAGCGCCTCGGCAAAGGCGAAGGCACAGTAACCTATGGTTTGGAGCCAGTGGAGAACGCCGCCAACATGGGTGCGATAGAAAAACTGATCATCGCCGATACAACGCTGCGCGACGCGGATGAGGCGCAGCGCCTAAAACTTGAAGAACTCATGCGCGCCGTCGAAAAGCGACAGGCAGCTATAACCGTAGTCAGCACTGAGCATGAAGCAGGTTTTAAGCTGCTGTCACTGGGCGGGATCGCTGCGCTGCTAAGGTTCCCAATATACCGGGATACTGCAAGTCAAAGTTGAAACCGAAATCGTTAAACCCTGCCTTGATATGCAAATTGGTACTTGATTGGTATGATGGCACCGGACTGGAAGTACACTGAAACCGTACAAAAAAGAATCAGAATTACACGGGTTAATGCGAAAGAGCGCCATGTTGACGCCGTCGATTTAGAGGGCGGTATGCCGCTTTGCATGAACGCCTCAGAAGAGATCGATTTAGGCAAAATCAAGAAAGCAAAAATCTACCAAGCAACAATCAAAGTTTTCAAAGCAGACATCACGCCTGAGCTTGAGAGTCAACTGCTAGAATCAGCCATTAACGACCCAACACGACTAAAAGCGATTCAAGGCATGAAGGCTTCAGGGTTTAAGCCAAGCAAATTCGAGCTAATCGTACTTGCACATTAATTTTTTGCTTCCAATATCGATGTATCTCCACCTATTTGGGTCTCTGAGGAAAAGCATATTCGGCGGTCATTATATGAATCCATACTGAAAACTAAAAGGGACTGCAAATTCCGATTCAGTTCTTTATCCGTAGATCAAGAGTGTCTGTTCTGCTTGCAGAATTAATATGCAACCAGCTGCAATACGCACCAGACGTAGGCACTAAAACAGGCGTTTCTGCTAAGTCTGTTGGTTGTTGTTGAAATAAGAGGGGTCCCCTGCATCTTCCAAGATTGATTTTTGATCTACTGATAAAGATAGGGGATGCCAAGAGACGCCGCGTGATTCCTACTTTCCTATAGGTTTGAAAAGCTTTTATGCCGCCGCCAGTTCTTTGTGGTTGATGTCGGGAAAAGAATTCTATCAAAACCGCTACCAGCAACTTGGCTACACCCTTCAAGAGGTTAAACTGCGGCAAGCCATCCGAATCAACAACACCAACGCCAAAGGCAAAAAAATAATCGAACGCCTCGCAAGCTTAGGGGTGCATCTAGAAAAGATTCCTTTTTTGCAGTCAGGCTACTGGGTTGTGGACTCCAAAGTGTCTGCTGGCGCAACCGCTGAATATCTCCTCGGCTTGTACTCGATTCAGGAGGCAGCCGCTCAAATTCCCGTTTCGCTCTTTTCCGATTTGAAAGGCAAAAAGGTGCTTGATTGCGCAGCAGCACCGGGGGGCAAAACCGTGCAGTTAGCTGATATCATGGAAAACACAGGCGGGATTGTGGCGTTGGATGTTGATAAGCGGCGGTTAGCGGCTCTTGGTAACCATTTAGAGCGGTGCCATGTGGCTAACGCGGTGGTTTATCTGCTGGATGCAAGGCAAGCGCCCACGCTGGGCATAAAATTTGATCGCGTTCTGGTTGATGCACCCTGCTCGGGTAACTACGCAGCAGATAGGGATTGGTTCAAAAACCGAACCCAAAAAGACATCGAACGTAACGCCGCCGCACAAAGAGAAATTCTGACCAAAGCTGTAGAGTGCCTCAGTGATCACGGAGAACTTGTTTACTCTACTTGTTCACTTGAACCTGAAGAAGACGAATTAAACATGGATTGGGCAATAAAGCAACTAAACGTCGAAATCCAAGAAATCGACTGCTACGGTAATAGCGGCTTAACAAACGTGTTTGGAAAACAGCTGGATTCGTCAGTTGCACGCTGTAAACGTATCTGGCCTGGAGAAACACAGGGCTTCTTTGTTTGCAAACTAAAACGGAGCAAAACGCAATGAAGGCAAGAGCGGTAACCAACTTTGTCGCTCAATTTGGCATCGACATCGCCCTAAACCCCGAATTAACTGTGGAAAAGAACGGGCGCTTCTACCTTGTCAACGCAGCTTTAAAGCCCCTGATGGTGCGTAGCGACTTCTTTTACGCGGGAGTTTTTTTGGGTAAAGCTAAGGAAGGCAAGTTTTTCCCAAGCTTCAACTTGCTCTCGATAATCGCTAAAAAAGATGCAGCCCGAATCGTCGTAGGGAGCAAGGCGGCGTGGCTCTTTATCTGTGGCAGACCGATTCTTGCCAAAAGTGTTTTGCGGGTTTTTGGCTCAGGTAAGAAGAATACGCATGTTTTAGTGTTAAATGAATTTGGCGAATGTTTAGGTTTTGGCAGAATTGTTGGAAACCTGCGCGATAAGGGGGCTATGGATGAAATTGCAGTGCGGAATGTGTCTGATGTTGGGGATTTCTTGCGTAGGGAGCGATAATTGGGTTTTTTTGGTTATTTGACTAGTTTGGGGTTGTTTTCAGGGTAGTTTTTAGGGCGCATAGCTCCTTTTGTTGGCAGCACATTATTTCAATTATTCAGTGTGTTATTGAACGTTTATCGATACTGTTTGAGCGATAAACTTATATATGTTTACGTTTAATGTGAATTCCATAACATATGGAGAGCAAGCCAAACAGTCACAAGGAGTATTGTAAAAATGAAGAATTTTAAAAATGCGGCATGGAAAGAACAAGTAACTAAAGTAGTCCAAAAAGTCCAAGAACAAGACATAAAATTCGTCAGACTACAGTTCACTGACATAAACGGCTTCCTCAAAAACTTAGCCGTAAGCGCAAAAAACATAGAAAGCATATTCGAAAACGGCCAATCTTTTGACGGCTCCTCAATCACAGGTTACAGACCCATCGAAGAATCAGACATGGTCCTCTACCCTGACCCAACCACCTTCGCAGTTTTGCCATGGAGACCAAAAGAGAAATCCTCCGCCAGACTAATCTGCGACGTCTACACACCACAAAACCAGCGCTTTGAAGGCGACCCCCGATACATCCTTGAGCGAGCGATTGAGAAAGCAACAAAAGCAGGCTACACATTCATATGCGCCCCTGAACTGGAATTCTTCATCGTTAAAGAAAGCGAAAACGGCGGCTTACCAACCCCCATAGACTTGGCAGGTTACTTTGACTTCCATCCAGGCGACTTGACCGACGACCTCCGCCGTGAAATTGCGGACACAGCCGAGGCATTCGGTATAGACATCGAAATCAGCCATCACGAAGTCGCGTTGGGACAGAACGAAATTGACTTCAAATACGGTGAAGCGCTTGAAACTGCTGACCGCGCCATAACTATGAAGATGTGCGGCAAAGTCGTCGCAGCACGCAACGGCTATGTCACCACTTACATGCCTAAACCCTTCCAGGGCATAAACGGAAGCGGCATGCACACTCACCAGAGTCTCTGGAACAAAGAAATGACACAGAACCTCTTCTACGCCGACGACGCCAAAAACGGCTACCTCTCAGAACTCGCACGCAACTACATCGGAGGACAACTAGCGCACGGACGCAAAATGGCGGCAGTCCTAAACAGTTGGCCCAACAGCTACAAACGCCTCGTACCCGGATACGAAGCCCCAGTCTACCTTGCATGGGCACATAAAAACCGCAGCCCCCTCATCCGTGTTCCCAACTTCGGCGGACGAAAGAGTGCTGCAAGAATGGAAATCCGCTGCCCAGACGGCGCAGGAAACCCATACCTACAATTCGCAGTGCTCCTCTCTACAGGTCTCGACGGCATAAAGAACAAAATTGACCCTGGCGATGCAGTTGAACTAAACGTCTACCACATGAGCTATGAAGAACGCAAACAACGCGGAATCGTCTCATTACCAGAGAACCTCAAAGAAGCACTCGACGAACTCGAAAGCAGCGACTTGATGCGTGAAACCCTTGGTCCAGTTACATTCGATAACTTCCTTAAAGAGAAACGCCACGAATGGGACCTCTACCGAACACAAGTCACTGAGTGGGAAGTCAACCGCTATA
Source organism: Candidatus Bathyarchaeota archaeon (assembly GCA_023488905.1). Classification (GTDB taxonomy): domain Archaea; phylum Thermoproteota; class Bathyarchaeia; order Bathyarchaeales; family Bathycorpusculaceae; genus Bathycorpusculum. The sequence continues at coordinate 123,556 of JAMDCQ010000002.1, read as the reverse complement.
TAAAAAGACTCTAAAACAACAATGAAAGTAAGCCTTTTGGCTTACCCAAACTTTTCCTTTTTAACTTTTAATTTTTTCGACCAACTGCGCCAACGGCACTATGCATTGTTGACGGTTTGTTAGGTCCTTGAGCATCACAGCGGATTCTTTGAGTTCCCGCTCGCCGACGATGACGGCGTAATCTTCTTTTCGTTTGTCTGCGTCTTCGAGGGCTTTAGCCATTTTTCTACCCATAACCTCAAACTCTACCGAGATGCCTGCCGCTCGGAGTTGCTGTGCAATCTTGAGCGCTTCGGATTTTAGTGCATCTGTGATTGGTATCACCGCCACCGATTTACCGTTTTTGCCGTTAAGAGTGGCTTTTTGTTCCTGCAAAGCAATTGCTACTCGGTCTATGCCGTGTGCGCAGCCGACTGCGGGTGTGGGTTCGCCGCCGAAAACTTCAATCAATCGGTCATATCGACCCCCGCCGCCCAAAGCTATCTCTAATTCGGGTATGTAGATTTCGAAAATCATGCCAGTATAGTATTCTAATCCTCTGGCGAACGCTGGGTCAACCGTGACCGTTATGTCTGGACTTTGAGTGATTAAGTTGAGGATTTCAAAGAGGTTTTCTGCTGCGATTTGGGCTTTCTCGTAGCCACCAACGTGGCTCTTGATTTGCTCAACGGTCTCTTTCCAATCTTTACCCTTAATTTCAAGTAAACCTTTTAGCATCGCACGGCATTTCTCGGATTCCACAAGTTTGAGCGCTTCACCGTATTCTTTCTTATCCATCCGCTGGAAAACTGCGTTCTGGGTTTTCTCATCCATCCCCTCTTGGCTTAAGACGCCGCGGATTACCCCTATGTGACCGACTTTGAAAGCAAAACCCTGCAAACCCAAAGACGCTACCATGCTGTTTGTCAGCAGCACAATTTCAGCGTCTGCTTCTGGTTTATTGGAACCCATTAACTCAAAGTTTGACTGCCAAAACTCACGGTACCTGCCCTTCTGAGGCTCATCATATCGGTAAACGGTGCCAACAGAGAACAACCGCAGTGGTTTCGGCTCATTTTTCAAAACAGTTGTAACTAGTCGTGCGACGGAGGCGGTGAATTCTGGGCGTAGCGCCACTTGACGCTCCCCCAAATCTTTAAAGATGAACATGCGTTGGCGGATTTCTTCGCCTGACTTGGCGCTTAGCAACTCTAGGGGTTCAACATGGGGCGTTATAACTTCTCGGAAACCGTAGAGGTCTGCAGTTTTTCTGGCTGTTGTTATGATGTTTGTGAAGGCTTTTGCTTCTTCGCCGATGAGGTCGCGCATTCCTCGGACTGGCTGGAAAGTAGAGGGCATTCAACTGTGCACCTGAGATAGCATTAGATTGTGTATTGTTCTTTTAAAACTCTCGCTCTACCAGTTGAATTAGCCCTACGTAAGGCTCCAAAAAACTAAAATGCCCTACTAATAGGGAAATAAAAGGGGGGGGGTTAGTGGCGTCTCGCAGCGAAAACTCCGAAAGCAACCAAAACTATGACGATGACAACGACTAAGGCTATGATAATCCACCACTCCATAGATAACCCGCCAATAGTGTTGGTCGGTGTAGGTGAAGCACCGCCTGTTGGTGTGGGTACTGTGCTGCCTGTGGGAACGAACACTGCTTGGTAAGCATATCGGTTTCCGTATCCGTGGTCAACTGTGTAGGGGTTATCTGTCGGTGTTGTGGTAAACGGGTCTGCTCCATGTGCGCCTACGATTGGGTAGCCGCTGATTGACCAATGCGAAAACTGGTAGCCATCAGCAGGAACGGCGGTGAGGGTGGTTTGGGTTGCGTCGGCTAAAGCGTATGTGCCGGGCGCAGGATTTGTGGTTCCGCCTGCTGATGCCAAAACGACAATTATGGCAGCGGTTGAAATGTCACTGGGAAGGGTGGTTATAGGGGGTGGGGGAAGAAGGGGTACAAAGATTGCTTCAACGACGTATGTAGCGCCGCCCATGACGGTGATTGAGGCGGGGTTATCCGTGAGGACCTCAGATGAAGAATCAAACTGAATAATCCAGCGATCGAACATGAAGGTGCTGTCTGTTGGGGTTGCGGTCATCGTGACTGTTTGGCCGTCGGAGTAGGTTTGTGTTCCTGTGGGGTTGGTTGTCCCGCCGACTGTGGTTAAGAAGACGACTGTCGCGCTGCCTTGTGCTTTTACGTTTAGGGTTGTAGCGAATGCAGCTAATAGTAGTAGGGACAAAATAAAAGTCATAGACAGGGTTTTTGTTGATTTAACCATTAAAAATATCTCCTAAATTCTAGCATGCTAGCTTGTGAATAGGTTAACTGGAGAGGCTATATTTGTCTATGTGACTGCAAGGGCACGCCAACAAACCAAAGCAACCGACACTGCAATTGCCAATTTTTTAAGGAAAAATGCTCAGCAACATAACGTTTATTGCTCAAATAGTCATCCTAATACGTTAATTGAGGGTGCATGAAAGGATGCTTTCACGTTCAGCCGTAATGAAACTAAAAGCGATTTTGATTGTGGACTTAATTATAGTTGCCGCAGCAGCAGGCGCCTACTTTTACCTTTTAAACGAAGGGACGATTACAGGCGTCTCTAAACCAGCCACCTTTGTACTGACAGACTTAACAGTTACTCCACCTGAAGCCTTCGTCGGCGAAACAGTGCTGGTTTCGGTTAACGTTACAAACATCGGCGACGTCGAAGGCAACACCACAATAAATCTTGAAATAAACAATGAGGTAAGAGAATCCTCAAACCTCACCCTTGCAGGTTTGAAGTCATCAGAAATTGTTGAATTCACCGTTATCGAGATGAACGCCGGAAACTTTAGTGTAAAAATCGGTGATTTAGTCAGCTACTTTGTCCTTAAAGAGGCTCCGCCTGAAACAAGCAAAATAGTTCTCTCAGACTTCAAATCTACCCCCTATGAGACTTGGCCAAATTACCCAGTCAGCGTAACTGCCCTTGCCCAGAATCCATCCGCGGAAAAAGACCGCTTATTCATAAAAGTCACAATCGATGATGTAATCGTTAATTCCACCACAATCGAGCTGGAAGCTGGAGCAAGCCAAACAATCACTTTCAATTTGACCTCATCAACCGAAGGAAAGCACACTGTTAAGCTAAACTCGCTCAAAGGCTCATTTATAATCGTAAAAGAAGGTTATCACACACTTACGATTAACCGTTCAGGTGGCGGCTCAAAGTCCGTGCCATTCACCCTTAACGGGGAACAACTTCAAACTCCCTATCAAGCAGTACTGCCTGCCGGCGAATACTCCATTTCTATGCCATCCCCATTCGATGTGGGCACTGGCGTGTTGGCATTTGATACTTGGAGCGACGGCGTTAAGAGTTCCTCTAGGTCGTTTACACTTGACGACCGGATGATTTTGGTGGCCACCTACCAACTAATCAGCGGTTACGCCTCCTGCCCATCACTCTACATCTGGAACGGCACAGGTTACTCCTATGTCACTGACGTTTCTAACTCTGGGTGGCTTGGCTACATAGGCTACATAAACGCCGACGGAACAGTCGTGTTCAAAGATGGAAACCCCTACGACTACGTCAAACTAGACAGAAATATCCTTGCAACTAACAACGGCTACTTTGACATGACCCTCTCCCAGCAGTGGGATGAACTCTACTATCTAGACCAAGCATACCTCTTAGTCGTTGATCACCCAGTCGGCACAGACGCCTACATGTCCATGACTAGCTACCTAAGCGACGGCTCCACAGGAAAAGTCTACACAGTAAGCAGCAACAACATTTTGTCGCCTGTTAGTGCTACAAACGAAAAAGGCGAAAACGTCCTGTCACAACTTCTGACCCAAGACGGCATGTTCACCCCCGGCATCAACGCATACGACAGCGTCTGGAACAACATCACCCTAAACCAGTTAAGCTTAGATTTAGGCAACCTAACGGGTGCCTCGGAAATAAAGCTGGTTATTACTGGTATGGTTGATTGGGGCTTAGCTGAACCCTACTACGATTGGATAGACAGCTTCATAGAAGCAGCCGAGCAGGGTCTAGTTGCGGATGGAACCGAGATTACCCCTGCCCCATACTTGGAAGTTAAAGCTGCAAACGGAAGCTGGATTCGCGTTCAGCGAGATATTCCATTACCCGCAGATTATCGCGCCCGCACCTACACCGTTGATTTAACAGGAATATTCCCCGGCGATGTCACTGAGTACCAAATCCGATTCAACAATTACTGGAACGTAACCTACGACTACATTGGAATAGACATAACCGCTCAACAAAACATAACTCAACAGATAATCAAACCAACATCCACAGTTTTTAGTCAACTATGGGAAACCCAATCCGTCTCTTCAGGCTACTTCACCCGATACGGCGACGTGACAACGCTACTGCAGGAAGCAGACGATATGTTCGTAGTTGGCAGACAAGGCGACCAAGTTAACATGCAATTCTCCACAGAAAACCTCTCGCCAGTCGCAGAAGGCATGGAACGCGACTACTTCTTCGTTGTAGCCTGCTGGTTTAAAGACCCACCGGGAGCTTGGGGCTACGGCTTTGAGTTCACTGTAGATCCGATGCCGTTTCTAGATATGACGGGCTTCCCATACACCGCCGCCGAAAGCTACCTCTATGATGCAGCGCACCTCGCGTATCTGCAACAGTACAACACGCGGTACATAGCTCCGCCATAACTGCTCTTTTCTTTCTTTTTCTTTTGGTCAACACAAAAAATTTTGTGCTCTATCCAGAAATTGTGTAAACTTTAAATGACCTAAACTGCTATTTGCAGTAAATAAAACCTGCCGAGACATACACATGTCGACAACGGACTTAACTAATCCTTATCTGTGGGCTTTAACAGAAGGCTTGGTTTACGGTTTGGCGGTTTGCACAGCCTCATGTCTGCCCCTTTTAGCGGGATACATCGCTGGCGTCGGTTCAGGCTTCAAAAAAAGTGTAAAAATAACTTTGATTTTTAACTCTGGGCGCGTGTTGGCTTACACGGTTATCGGGGTTTTGGTTGCTTTATTTAGCGGTTTGCTGAGATTGTTTGTTTCTGAGGCGGCTTTTTCGCCCATCCAAGTTTATTCCTCAGTTGCTTTTGGCGTTGTCGCGGTCTTAATCGGCGCCTTGGTTCTTTACAGGGTTAGACGGCCTTCTTGTGAATGCAGCGGCAAGAACGCAGAAAACTTTTTTGGCGCAGGCAAAGCGGGAAGGTTCGGAGTTGATTTCGGCGCGTTCTCGCTCGGTTTAACCCGTGGGCTTGTTATTTGTCCGCCGCTGATTTTGATTTTGGCAACGTCTTTGCCTCTAGTTTCCCCTGCGGGCAGCGTGGCGGTTTCGGTGCTTTTCGGTTTGGGAACAACCATTTCGCCGATGCTACTACTAGGCGGATTAACAGGGTGGTTGCTTAGTAAAGCGCCTCTGTTTAAGAAGTGGATTTCCATCGCTGGAGGCGGCATTCTAATATTGTTAGGTGCTTATACAATGTACAATTCCCTAATTCAGTTAACGTGATAAAATATGGCTGGAGAACTAATCGGGGACCTATTGCGTCTTACTGTGTTGGCGGGGCTTGGAGTCGCAGGGATAGTGGCGATTCTGATTTGGAAGAAAAACCTTGCGATGCGTGTTACGTTTCTGAGGCTGGTTATTCAAGCAGTCGCTTTCGCGGCGATCTTCTATATTTTCACTTATTCAGCTGTAATTCCCATGCTTTATGAACTCATAATCCTCTTCGCCATCACGCTGTTCATAGGCAGGTTCTTCTGCGGTTGGCTCTGTCCATTCGCCTTAATCATGGATTTAGAAAGCCTCCTGCGAAGAGCACTTAAAATCCGCTACCGCATCATCCCCGACAAACTAAACATAGCTCTGCATAAATCGCGTTACTTGATTTTGCTTGTTTTTTTGTTATTGCCCGCTGTGTTGTGGCTTTTGGATCCGCAGGAAATTTTGGTCTCCCCCCTTATGGCTCAACTCTTGGCGGGGCATTTCCGCCCTTACGGCATTTTGCTTGATCCTATGATACCTTTTATTGTCCCTTGGACTGGCCCGCTAAATATCGGCGGAGTTAACCTAAGTTACCCATACGCTCAAAACATCATAACTTTTACTGGAGCTGAACTGGGCCAAATTTTTGCTATCGCGTTTGTTGCCGTGACATTAATCGGCGGGTTCTTCATAAGGCGGGCTTGGTGCCGCTTCTGCCCCACAGGCATCTCACTGGCAGCTATAAACCAATTCAAAGGATTAAGAGGGGTTCCTTTGGTATATGTGGATAAAGACGAGGAGAAATGCACCAAATGCGGCGTCTGCAAACGCGTCTGCCCTGTCCAAGTTAACGAGGTTTACGAGCAGAAGGGCGGAAAAATCGGCACGTCACAATGTATGCTTTGTGCTAGATGCGTCGAAATGTGTCCCTACGAAGATGCGCTTAAAATTAGGGTTGGTAACAAGACCGTGTTTAGGTCTAGAGATTGGTTACAGCCACCGAAGGTTGAATGAGGAGAAAAGAAATGACAAAAACCGTTGAAAAAAAATTCTTGCCTGATGTGCCCAAAAAAGAGATGGATGAATTAAGAAACACCGTTAAAGCTGCATCTCTAAAAATAATCGCCGACAACATCGAACGAATGAAAAAAGCCGACCCCCACCGCCCCGAAGCCATGAAGTACTTCGACGACATCGCAAACCTGTTTGGGCAGCGTCAGCAGGAAATTCAGGCAGAAAAGGAAAAAGGCAAAAAAGTCATCGGTTACATGTGCCTCTTCGCCCCAACCGAACTCATCACAGCTGCAGACGCGATTCCAGTCCGCGTTAATTCAGGCTGGTATGACACCTCAAAACTCGGCGACCGCGTAGTGCCAGTGGAGGTTTGTCCAGTTATCCGCTCTACCATCGGCGCAAAAATGATAGAGCTCTCGCCCTTTTTGGAACAAAGCGACGCATTAATTAGCGTATTAACATGCGACGGCATGACTAAACTCAGCGAAATTTTAGGCGACACAAAAGCCGTCTGGGGCATGAACATCCCCCGCGTAAAAGACTCCACGCAATCACTGCGTTTTTGGAATGACGAAATAAAGCACATGAAAACTCAGATTGAGCAGTTCACAGGCAACAAAATAAACCGCAAGAACCTAAAAGAAGCCATCGAAATCAGCCACCGAGCAACCAAAGCTTTCCGTCGACTGCAAGAACTCCGCAAAGGCAACCCTGTCATCATGGGCAGAGACGCTATGCTTGTCAATCAGGCTTACAGTTGGGATGATAAGAAGCGCTGGACAGAAAAAACCGAAGCCCTCTGCGCTGAATTGGAGAAGCGGGTGGAACGCAAAGACTGGGTTGTTTCGCCAGATACGCCTCGTGTGATGGTTACGGGGACGCCGATGTTTTGGCCCGACAACTGGAAGCTACCCACACTCGTCGAAGAAGGAAACCCACAGGGCGTCATCGTCGCCGATGAGCAATGCAGCGGTGAACGCATCCTAAATGACCCTATCGGTGTGGACGAGTGGTCGATGGACGACATGCTAAACGCTATGAGTGAACGCTACTTGATGGCTTCCACATGCCCCTGCTTCACAAGCAAAGACGGCAACGAAGACCGCATCAACTGGCTGCTAAACAAAGTCAAAGAATGGAAAGTTCAAGGCGTCGTCTACTACGTGGTCCGTGGATGCATGCTCTACGCCATGGAATACACCAGAGTCAAGAAGGCTTTAGACAAAATTAATGTTCCAGTTTACTATTTGGATACCGAATACACAAGGGAAGACGTTGGGCAAATGAAGACCCGTGTGGAAGCTTTCCTTGAGATGCTCAACGCAAGAATCGACATCTAAGGTGAAATGAAGTAGTGATAACCGTTGGAATGGACCTTGGCACACAGCGCGTACAAGTTGTTGCCCTAAAAGATGGCGCCGTTGTGGGCAGAGCGCAGGGATTTTCAGGGTTTGACCCCACAAAAGCGGCAGAGCAAGCAGTCAACGAAGCCCTAACACAAGCTAACCTCAAACTCTCAGATGTTAACCACTTCGCAGCAACAGGCTCAGCCATGGATATGGCGCCCTACGTCAACAGCACTGTCAGCATGATGGGTGCAGATGCAAAAGCTGGCGTTTTTTTGGCTCCTAAAGCCCGAACGATCATCGACGTTGGCGCAGAAGAAGCCCGAGCAGTGAAAACCGACGAACGAGGCATCATGGTTGACTTCGTCGTAAACGAACGTTGCGCTGCAGGCGCAGGAGCATTCATCGAAGCCATGGCACGCGCACTCGAAGTCAAACTCGAAGACATGGGGTCACTCGCCCTGAAAGCTGAGCGGGCAAGCCCAATCAACGCATCATGCGTTATCTTCGGCGAATCCGACGTGGTATCGCTTATTCACCGCCAAGAATCCAAACCTGAAATCGCACGGGCCGTCTTTGACGCCATGGCAGACCGCGTCTCAGCTATGATGCACCGATTGGGCATAAACCCCGAAGTGGTGCTGGTCGGCGGAGTTGCCAAAGACCCTGGTTTTGTTGCTTCATTAAACCGTAAATTAGGACTGACAGTAGTCATTCCCAAGTACCCCGAATATGTTGGAGCCCTCGGCGCGGCGTTAATCGCTGCAACACGCGTTAAGGAGGCACCTAAATGAGTGGCGTTAAAGACGAGTTCTGGCGTTGGCAAGAATACCACCGAATAATGCCCAACATTAAGTGGAGCAGCAAGGACATAATCACTGCGGGCGTTGATGTGGGCTCGGTCGGCTCCAAAGCAGCCATCATGGTTAACGGCGAAGCATACGCTTGGGGAATCACCCGCACCGGCAGTAACAGCCCCGAGAGCGCCAAAAAAGCCCTCGACTTCGCCCTAAAAGACACAGGCCTAAGTGTAGGCGACCTAAAATTCATCGTCGGCACAGGCTACGGTCGCGTCAACGTGCCTATGGCAAACAAAGCCATAACTGAAATCGCGTGTCACGCCAAAGGCGCCAACTACCTCTGGGGACCCAGCGTAAAAACAGTCCTCGATGTCGGCGGACAGGACATTAAAGCCATAAAAATCGACGAAACAGGTAGAGTCGTCAGTTTCCTCATGAACGATAAATGCGCCGCTGGCACAGGCAGAGGCATGGAAGTCTTCGCTGACCTGCTTCAAATCCCTATCGAAGACATCGGTGACATCTCACTTAAAGTCGAAAAAGAACCCGATCCCGTAAGCTGCACCTGCGTTGCTTTCGCAAAAACTGAAGCCATGGGTCTTCTGCGTAAAGGCTGGTCTAAAGAAAAAGTTTTAGCCGCCTACACAAGGGCGATGGCGGTGCGTATGGCTAACCTAATCAACCGTGTCGGCCTAGAAAAAGAGCTTGTCATCACCGGGGGGCAATCCAAAAACATCGGCATAGTCAGCCGAATCGAAGTAATCTTAGGCGTCAAAACTTTGCCTTCACCGAAATGGCGGGATGGCGGTTTAGATCCAATGGTGGCGGGTGCATTGGGCGCGGCATCTTTCGGCAAAGCGCTCTATGAGAAAGCTCAGAAGGCATAGGTGAATCGATATAATCACGCATTACGGTTACATTGACGGTTCAGGCGAATACTACATAATAGTTGACTCTGACCGTTGCAGTGGCTGCGGTAAATGCGTGGAAAAATGCCCCCAAAAAGCCCTACAGCTAATAACTGAATTTATCGATTTAGAAGACAAAACCGTTGCCGCAGTCGCTGAGGCGCATCGGAAGAATATCAGCTACACCTGCGCTGCCTGCAAACCCGACCAAACTCAGACACCATGCATTTTAGCTTGCGATTCAAAAGCAATCAGATGCGTCTGGAATCCACGATAACAAACTTTTGGAAATAAAGAAAAAGGTAGGGTCCCTTTTATGGACCTTGGTTTCTACGTCTCAGCACAAGTATCGCTATTACGCCGACTGCCGCGATGACTATTATCGCGATGATGACTATGCCCCATGTGCCCAGCAAATCAGCGGGTGGTTCTGGTGTAGGTGTTGGAGTGGCTGGTTTTGGTGTCGGGGTTGCCGTTGGCGCAGGTGTAGGTGTGGGTGTAGCGGTTGGGGCTGGTGTTGGGGTCGGAGTTGCAGTGGGGTCAGGGACGTAAACGGCTAAAGTGATGTTACGTGGTTCATCGGATATCACTGCATGAGTGCTGTTTTGGAGTCTTATGTTCCAGTAGTATGTTCCATTTGCAGTAAATGTGTAGCTGATGGAGTTAACGACATTGTTTGATATCGCTGATTGGTTGGTGGCAGATTGAACTATGCTTCCGTTAAGGACCAAGTTTGCACCGTAAAATTGGCCTGAACCTAATAGATATGGAATATAGGTGAATGTCACGTTAAAGTTGTCAGTTTTCCCTGTGTTGTTGGCTGGAGCATTTAGTACAACTGTGATTGATTCTACGCTTTCTTCTTGTGCGTTAGTTCCTGCTATGTTAACCAAGAGTGCACTTGCTAAAAGGGTAAAAAGAAGTATTGAGATATACGCTCGTTTGATTTTCATAAAACGTAAATCTCTACACTCGCTATTTATAACTTTCGAAGTCCAGAAAATAGACACACTATCCTATTTAGGTAAAAAACAGAGAAAAAGTCCATTTTAAGCCCCATTTTGAACAAAAAAGCTGTAGCACGGCTGTAAATCCAATTTTTACCTTGATATTGTACCCATAATATGAAAATGGCTTTATTTTGGTGCGGTGTAGAGGCACTTTCGTCCTGTTTTTTTGTTGTACAGAATTTTCAATAAATATAGTTACGCTGTTGCTGTGATTCTACTTGTCGATTCGCTAACATTATATACGGAAAACGCTGTATTGGGTTTGTTAAGTGGGGGTTAAATAGTAAAAATGGCAAAAAATCCACAGTCAAAAGACGAAGCTCTGGAAGCAGTAGACTTCATCGTTAACGTCTTAAAAGAGCATGAACGAGACTTAGACAAGCTCATCAATGAATTAGCAACTGTCACCGAACAGATGGGCGACGCAGGTGAACTGAGTGGTAAAGTAGAGAAAGTTGAAGAAAAAATCACCACCCTGCAAAAAGAAGTAACCAACCTTATCGGTTACGTCGGAGGCGCAAAAGGCAACGCTCCAGTCGCAGCAGTTAAGGAACAGCAGCCTGTACAGGCAGTCGTTACGCCCGTTGTTGCACAGAGTGGACCCGCAGTGATCTTGCGTTGCAAAGCATGGGAAGACTTCCAAAAATTAGCCGTAGGAGCCCAAACCTTATCGTTTAATTATAAGGAAGAGGAGAAAGTTTTCCAAGCAGACGCAATAAAAGGTCATCAAATAATCAATTACAGTGGGCCGCTTCCCAAGTTCTCGATCATGCTTAAGGCGTTTTTGTCTAAGGAATTAGGTGTCTCCGAACAGAGTATTCTCGAAGGCGTTTTAGCTATAGGGTAAACTTGCTCTGTAGGCTAAATCCATATTTTGTTTTCATAAATGATATAACGATTTTTTGGCTATCTGGTTCTTTAGTGATTGGAGAGAATGGTTAAGGTTGAAGGCGAACACCACTAGCCAATGCATACCTTTTCCGTTTTCGAAGCCTTCTCCTTTCTCCTCGAACGACGGATGGCTAACGGTCTAACCAACATACTTAAGCCACCTCTCCAAACACAAACAATTCTCCCTTAACTTGGTTCTACATGCAGGGTTTATTGCTCTGCTTGTGGTGGCTTTGCACAATCAATCCGTAACCCAAACAGACGCAGAAACCAAAAAGCAAAACGCAGCATAAGCCGCTGGTTGTTGTTGTGTATAGGGGATTCTCAGCAACAACAACTATAGAAAAAAACACACACCAAATTATGATCCACTGTTAAAATAGGGAGCGGGGCGGTCACTGAGAGCAAGCGCGCGCTTCAACCATACTTTAAAAAGAAATATGACTTGTACGGTTTGAACCCGACCTTAGCGTACACGCAGTTGGCTGAAGCATTGTCATCCATTACGTAGATTATTGTTGTTTCAGCAGCAGAAAGGCATTCCTTCACCAACATCGAAACGGTTGAGGTGGCGTAACCCTTGTTTTCATGTTGAGGGCTTGTGGCTATCCATGTTACATGGCTGACTTTAGGAGTTAGAGTGGTAACCAAACGAAACCAGCTTTCCCACATGTTTTATTCCAAGCCAAACCGTATATGAACTAGACATCAAGGAAGCGATTCCATCTGAGGTGATTCCACTCCACATCTGCGGATAGCGTTCATTCATTAACTTCGCAATCTGCTCTGCATCGCCAACGTCTAACCGTTCAGGCTCAACGCTAACCTTCAACCGTTCATCGCCCTTCTTTAAGCTCAACAGATTCACCCTTGCTTGAAGGGCCGCTTTAGGATATTTTTTGAGGAGCAAGTCTTTGCAGTAAGGGCACCTGAACATCCACGCTGTCTATGCTCAAGTTATGAAGCATAAACTCCACAGCCTCGCGTTCTCCACGTAACTGAGCGATACACCCATCATAAATCAACATCAAACCAACCACGACATCACCTTCTATCGCCATCGAAATCTGTGTCCGATCCTTTTGCAGAACCCAATCGTATTTGAAAAAATAGAATTCACAGTAATCCTGTTTAACGACGCGCCAGAATTGGGTCTCCAAATCCTTTGTAAGCTGTACTAACTGCAAATCAACCACGCTTAATGCATCAGTGATTTAACGCAAAAAAGCTTGGTATTGCTATTTATCGCTCGTTTTGGCGACATCTAAGTACTCAACCATCTTGCTTATCTCGTTGGTGGGCGGCATGCAGGTCAGGTTTTTGCAGACGTATGCGGTGGCTTTTCCCTCCATTCTTTCATAATTTTGTCCCAGTGCCGTTGATTTGGCTTTTTGGGGTGTCCACAGTGTCACAGTTAAATTAGGCAAGTATTTTTCTCTTAAAGCTGAAAGCATTGCCTGAGTATCTTTTTCTGAAATTTCGCCAACTAAAACAACGCTTTGGGATCCAAGCGCGAAATCGAGCCCCGCCAACATGAACGTGTGACCCATAGGGTATCCCTTAACTTCCTCCCCAAAAGTCCTAAGCAGCCTGTTCGCGTACTGCTCAAAGGCTACTTCGCCACTTAAACGTGCTAATCGCAGTAAAGCAAGCAAAGCAACAGAATTTCCTGAAGGCGCTGCGCCATCGTAGGTTTGTTTAAGCCGAGGAATCGCTTGTTCATTGGTTTTGGGTGTGAAGTAGAAGCCGCCGTGGGTTTCATCCCAGAAATCGGCTATAATTGTTTTTGTTAGGTCGATGCTGGATTGCAGGTACTTATCGTTAAAATCGGCCTGATATAGCTCGATTAAACCGAAAATCAGGCATGCGTAGTCGTCTAGGAACCCAGTAATTGCTCTTTCGCCTTTTGCGTATCTATGGTAGAGTTTGCCATCAGCGGTTTGCAGAGTGCTCAAGAGAAAATCCGCTGCCTTCTCTGCAGTCAAGAGGTATTTTTGTTCCCTAAAAACTACACTTGCCCTCGCCAATGCCGCGATGGTTAAGCCATTCCAGTCCACAAGCACCTTGTCATCTCTGGCGGGGCGCACTCGTTTGGCTCTTTCAGCAAAAAGTAGGTTCACGGTTTTTCCCAGTTTACCAATTACTTGATCAACCGTCAAGCCGAATTGTGTCGCCATCTGATCCAGCGGAACAGCGAGGTGTAGGATGTTTTTATCGTTTCCCCGTTTAAACGGTTCACTATAATTGCCCAATTGTTTAACTCCGAAGATTTCGATAGCAAAATCAGCAAGGTCAACTGGTAGTGCCTGCCTTATTTCATCTTGGGTCCAGACGTAGAATTTGCCTTCTTCGCCTTCGCTGTCAGCGTCTTCGGCTGAGTAGAACCCGCCCTCTGGAGAGGTGAGGTCGCGCAGGACGTAGTTGAGAGTTTCTTTTGCTGTGACTTTGAATCGGGGCGCGCCTGAAGATTGGTACGCTTCAGTGTAGGCAAGCGCCAGCATGGCTTGGTCGTAGAGCATCTTTTCGAAATGAGGCACAAGCCACCGTGCATCCGTTGAATACCGATGGAACCCCAAGCCAACTTGGTCGAAGATGCCGCCTAAACGCATAGCACGTAGAGTTTTGTCAACCATGCTCCACGCCGAATTCTGCTTTGTCCTAACGTAGTAGCGCATAAGGAAAAGCAGGTTATGTGGAGACGGGAATTTTGGGGCTGACCCGAACCCGCCGTTTTCGTGGTCAAACGCCAAAAACAGCTGGTCAAGGGCTTCATCAAGCTCAGTTCTGCTTAACTGGCTCTCAAGCGTCGCTGATGGCTGCAGGCTGATCTGCTCGTTAATTTCTTGGCCCATAACTTCAAGTTCCACTCGGCGCGTCTTCCAAATTTGCTCAATCTGAGGAACCAAGCTTAGCATGCCGACTGCGCCGTAGTTGTTGTCTTTAGGTATGTAGCTGGCGACAAAAAACGGCTTCTTATCTGGCGACATGATTACGTTTAGGGGCCAACCGCAACTTCTACCCATAGCCTGACAAGCCGCCATGTAAGTTGCGTCGATATCGGGTCGTTCTTCTCGGTCAACTTTAATGCAGACAAACGCCTGATTCATCAACTCAGACACTTGCTCGTCCTCGAAGGATTCTTTCTCCATTACATGGCACCAGTGGCAGGTTGAGTAGCCGATTGAAACAAAAACTGGTTTGTCCTCTGCCTTAGCTTTCTCAAAAGCTACCTCTCCCCATGGATACCAATCAACGGGGTTGTAGGCATGTTGAAGCAGGTAGGGGCTTTTTTCTTTGATGAGCCTGTTTGGTTCTCTGCTTTGGTTTTGATTAGGTTCTGGCAAAAGATTATCCTCTAAAAACACTTATGCTGCGCTTCTTATTAGCTATTAAGAAAACAAGGGGTTTGAGTGTTTAGTATTTAACACTCAGATAGAAGAGCACAAGCAAAGCTGCCATCTCGAACAAGTCAGGTAGGAACGCGAAGGGCCCCAGCCCAAACATGCCAAAGCCTGCCCATCCGATTATGAAGGGGCTCCATGAGATGTCTTTTATGAGGAAGAACGTGGCGAACATTGTTAATCCGAGGGTGAATTCTGATTTGGTTTTAAGGTAAATCCCGACGTAGTTGAAGATTAGAACTACTGTGAGGACAATGTTGACGGTCGAAAGGATGGTCCTCGCGGTATAATACAGCTCAATGTCGCCTGGGTTAACCCTGACGGCTCTAGTTGAAAACGGGAAACCGAAACCTTCACCTAGAAACTGATAGGACGACATGATAAATGCTAGTAGTGCGGATAACCCTATCAATACCGCAAGCAGTATCGCAATCATTCTTTTTCTGTTCATTACCTGAACCCTCTTTGTGTTCTCCTTTTATTACTTTTTCCCGATTTTCTTCACAATCTCCTCAAACTGGGCATAATTGTCTTCTAGCATTTGCGAGAGAAAATACGTTGCACCATATCGGTCGCCAACAGAAGTCAGCATCTTATTTTTTTCTAGGACCTCAAGATGGTGACGCATCGTTTTGTAATCCATCTGTAGCATAGTGGCTAATTGGTTTGCGTTTTGCGGAGATTCTTTTAGTGTTTCTATGATTTTTGCACGGGTCGGGCCCCCTCTTGTGCCGGCGATTAGCCAACCGAGTAGGTATTTTAGTGTGCGTGCGTTTGAGGACAGTTTTTTGCCGCTCCGTGCAATGAATTAAGGAAACTGTTTGTTAGGTTCAGGTAATAAAGGTGTGCCCAAATCTGCAGTCCCTGACGTGTCAGTAGGTCAATTTTTTTGTTTTTTATTGTTAGAAGAAGAAAGTGGCTCCCTTATTCTTCATCTTCTGGGGAGCTTTGCGGTTGATTGCTTTTTTGGTTCTGCGTCTGAGATGAATTCCTGGCGGGTTGTGCCGTTTTCCTCAAGCAGAACAGCTAAATTTTTTGATCTACTGTTATAGAGCCGGAAATCCATTCCGCCTAAGCGCCCTTTTAGATAATTGACGGTTTGTGCCGTATTTGAGGAATTTTCTTGCAACTGTTGATTGGGGATAGATTTGGGTAAATCGTTTAATAACAAATCATGCTAAAAAGGGCGCAGACAACCAAGAAGGGACGTGAATAATTTGGTCATAAGCCCAAACTGCCCAAAATACCCCTCATTTTCCTTCTTGGTTGTCTCGAATTACAATAAAATCAAGTGATGTATATGGGAATAATAAGTCGCGCATTGCGTAACCTATCAAGACGAAAAGTCAGAGCTCTACTAGTTATAGTTGCCTTAAGCATTTCATTATCAATTATGGTTTCGATTCCTGCTGGCTTAATGGCTAACCAGGAGTCAACTAGTGCAATGGCTAACAATCTAGGAAACACGATCACCCAAACAAGCCAGTCCATCAATGAAACATTAAGTCAAATAGATGTTTCAATGTCATCGAATTTTGCTGGCTTTGGCTTCAGTCAAGCCGCCACGCCGACTCCAAACACCTCTGGTAGAAACGGTGGCTCGACTTCGGATGTCACTGGACCACAGAATTTTGGTGGATTCGGAGGTGCAGGAGGTGGCCAGTTCGGTGGAGCTTCAGGCACAGCTTCACCCATGAATCAAAGTCTATATTCTGACATCGCAGACATAAGTGGTGTCGCAGCAGTCGAAGAAATCCTCACAGCCTCGCAAGGCAGCAGCAACCAAACAACTACCTTCATGGGACGAACCTTCACTACACTAATAACCGATTACACGATTCAAGGAATCCCGTTAATCTCTGAATTAGTTGACGGTTACACGGTATTGCCAACAAACATAACTGCTGGAAGAAACCTTCAGGCAGGTGAAAGCGGGGGTGTCCTGTTAAGTCAGAACAACTCCAAATTCTTTGATGTAGGAGTTGGTGATGAAGTCAAAATTGTGAATGAAACCTTTACCGTGGTTGGCATTTACTCTCCATCTTCAACTGAAAATATTCAGTCACTCTACATGAATCTGTCTGATGCGCAAAGAATCACAAACAATACTGGATACATAACAAGCCTGAAAGTTTTCACTACAAGCAGCGAACTCGTAGATACTGTTGCTAGTTCTATTTCATCGCTGCATTCTGAATTGACCGTCACTACCCAACAAGATCGACTTAATCAACTTCAGCAGCAGCAATCACTGTACGAAGAAGCTTTGGCAAGTGCCCAATCATCTCTTGCAGCGACAGAGGCAACGGCAATACAGGAAATAATTGTAGTAGTTGCAGCAACAAGCCTCATCGTGTTATTCGTGATGTTGTACACTGTTAGGGAGCGAACTAAAGAGATTGGAACACTCAAAGCAATCGGTTTCAGTAACAAAGTGGTGATGGGGCAATTCTTAATCGAAGGCTTGCTTCTCAGTACAATCGCTGGTGTAGTAGGTATCGCTATAGCTGCCTTCGCAGCGCCGACTTTATCTTCTCTGCTGCTTCCAACAGTTGGAACCCAAATGGGCTTTGTTAACGTAGGAAACGCAACTTCAAGTACCGTCACGTTGAGTACAACCCTTATGTTAGAAGCTATGGGTGTAGCCGTGTTACTTGGCGTGGTGGGGACGCTCTACCCAGCGTGGAGAGCAGCAAAAATCAGACCAGCGGAGGCGATGAAATATGAGTAAACCAGTACTGCAAATAGAAAACCTAAACAAAACCTACATGCTGGGTAAACGCCTAGTCAACGCCCTGACCAATCTGAACTTGACCGTGAACAAAGGCGAATTCATAGCAATCATGGGCCCATCAGGATCAGGCAAAACTACCCTGCTGAACGTGATCGGATGCATCGACAAACCAACTGAAGGAACTGTAACGATAGATGACGTAAATGTCACAAAAACCCCCGAAAACAAACTCTACAAGGTACGCCGTGACAAGATGGGCTTCATTTTCCAATCCTTCAACCTACTACCCTACCTAAACGCCAGAGAAAACGTAGAATTACCTATGGAAGGCAAAATCAAAAGCAGAGAAGAACGCAAGAAACGCGCAAGTGAACTCTTAAACCTAGTTGGATTATCTGGCAGGGAAAACCATCGCCCCCAAAGACTTAGCCAAGGTGAACAGCAACGCGTCGCAATCGCAAGGGCATTAGCAAACGACCCAGCAATAATCCTAGCTGACGAACCCACCGGCAACCTAGACACAAAGAACAAACAAGAAATCATCAAACTGCTAGCAAACCTAAACTTGAATCAGGGAACAACCATCATAATGGTAACTCATGATACCAACGCTGCATTGCACACAGAACGCATGCTACTATTAAAAGATGGCAAAATAGTTAAAGAGAAGGAAGGCTTGCATCTAGCAAAGAAGAACAGCAAATGTCCACACTGCGGAGCACCGATCAAAATCACCGACGACAATTGTCAGGCATGCAAGAAGCCGCTGTTCCAAACTGACGAACTATTTGCCTCTTAGTGGTGAATGATGGAGTCACAACCAGAAACACAAACTGCCTCTTTTCCTTCTATTCCCCCTCCCCCTATTGAAAAAAAGAGACGTTTTAGCGGGGTACTGTTAGTTGCGCTTCTTTTGGTCGGTTTAGTTGCTGGTGGTTTAATCGGCTACGCAGTAACTTACACTGACTTTAACAATAAACTAACTGATTTGCAATCGCAACTCGGTGTGTATCAGGGAAGCGGCGGCTCAACTTTTCTATTAAACGAAAACGTCTCTCTCGCGGCGCTTTATGCAAATGTAAAATCATCCGTGGTTGTTATCCAAGATTTAGCGCCAGGTTTCACTATGTTTGGTCAACGTGTTTACACCCTTCAGCAGGGTTCGGGTTTTGTTGCAGAAGTTAACAATCGATTATTTGTAGTAACCAATGACCATGTTGTGACAGGGACAATCAATGTAACTGTGACTTTTCCTGATGGTAACAGTTACCCTGCTACAGTAGTGGGACAAGACCCTAAAGCTGACATAGCTGTTCTCTCGGTGTCTTCAATGCCCAGCGGCGTGAAAGCTTTGCCGCTTGTCAGTTCGTCCACCCTTAATGTAGGCGACCCCGTTGTGGCAGTTGGCACGCCGTATGGCTTGTCAGGCACATTAACTACTGGAATAATAAGCGCTATAGGCAGAACAATAACGGTAGGTTCAGATAACCAAGTTATACCTGACACAATCCAAACGACCACGCCTATAAATTCAGGAAACTCTGGTGGTCCACTGATAAACTACGCTGGGCAAGTGGTGGGTATAACGACTGCTGGTATCAGTAACTCGGAAGGCTTAGGCTTTGCAATTCCCTCATCAACCCTGATGCGTGTATTGCCCTCTCTTGTTAGCTCAGGTAGCTATGACCAGCATCCCTCCATAAACGTCGTGGGTACAGACATGAATTACCCAATCGCGCAAGCTATGGGCGCAACAGTTACCTATGGCGTTTTGGTGGAATCCGTTTCTGTGCCGAATGGCTTGCAAGGCGGTAGCACGATCAAAGCTGTTTTGAACAGAAACGTGGTAGTGGGTGGTGACATCATAATCGGCATAGGTAATGTGCGAATCGCTAATACTGACGACTTGTTTTCCTATCTCGAACAGCATACTCTTCCGGGGCAAGTAGTCACTTTTTCGGTGGTTCGTAACGGGCAAACACAGAACGTTCAGGTCACTATCGGGAACGCTTAGTTCCTTTTTCTTTTGTAGTTGTTGTTGCCGTGCCCCCTCCTTGTTTCAACAACAACCCGCGGTTTATGCTGCCGTTTGCGTTTTGCTTTAGGCGTCTTTGTTGGGTTGCAGGCTGGTTGTGGTTGATTCCGCAAGCAGAACTCTCTTAGGCAGCTGTGTTTTCTATGTAGAATTCCCTATTTAGCTGCGCATAACAGTGTGGTGTTCAGTTAGGTTTCGGTTCTCACATAGGGTGTATGGTAGTAAATAGTGGCTTTCACTGGCGCTTGTCCACGCCACCCACTTAACGTCAAAGTTGGGCCTCCCGAGCTCACAGACACGGATAGGATACATGTAAGGGGCTTTTACGCGTGCATAGCAAGCGACACTGAGTGAAAGCCAATATACCTTCTAACGCGATTGTTTTTGTAGTTTGTGTATGTAAAAACTGAATTAAAAAATAAAAAGAAAAAACGGCTCTATGATTATCTTTTGCGTGATTCAATTATACCTCGGCATTTATCAGCAAACTGGCAGTACTGCAGGCACGCGGCGGAAGGGTCAGGTCGCTTCCATTCGGCTCCGCAACTGGGGCAAGTGGTTTTGTCCTCGTCACTCCAGATTTCCAGCTCACCCCCACAGACATGGCAGTTAATGTAGGCAGGTTTAGGCTGCAGCAAATCGCGCAGTCCGGGGCATGTATCGGGGTTCTTTTCTATCGGTTTATCAGAGCTCAACAATGTCACCTCCAATTTTGACTTCATACTCTTTAACTGGAACCTGTTTACCTGAGCCTTCAAGCGCTTTGTTCACTGCCCACTTTAAGCCCGTGCAGCAGGGCACTTCCATGTGTACGACGGTTATGCCTGCGATGTTGTTTTGTTTTAGGATCTCGGTTAGTTTAGCGGCGTAAGCGCGGGCGTCGTTGAATTTGGGACAACCGATGATGACCCGTTTCCCAGCCATCAAATCGTGGAAGCTTTTGAGGGCAACGGGCGCACAGTCGGCGGCTAAGAGGATGTTTGCGTTTTCGAAGAAGGGCGCTTTCGGCGGAACCAAGTCCAATTTCACGGGCCACTGGGGCTTCTGCACCTCAGCATGCGCAGGTTGGATTGTGACTGATTTTTCTATGCCTTTACTTTTGAGGTAATCATGGACTTCGGCTTCGCTAAATGCGTCTGCCTCGCGTTCTGTGACGGTGATTGCGCCTTGTGGGCATTGCCCCAGACATGCGCCTAGTCCGTCGCAGTAGGTGTCTTTGACCAGTTTGGCTTTGCCGTTTATGATTTGGAGTGCGCCTTCTGCGCATTTGGGGATACATGCTCCGCATCCGTTACAGAGGTTCTCATCGATGTGTACGATTTTTCTCTTCATTTTATGTTTCTCCTTTTAGGCATTTTCCGCCTGTGGGGCAGAATTTTAGGGCGTGGTTTTCTATTGCTTCAAAGATGGGTGCTATGGTTTCGAGGTTGACTGTTAGGATGTGTTTTTTGCCTTCTCGGTGGCTGGTTAGGATGTTGCAGTCAAGGAGTGGTTTGATGTTGTGGCTGATCATGCTTTGTTCCTGTCCGAGTGCGGTTGCGAGTTCGGTTACGCTCATGGGTTGGTTGATGAGTTGTTCGATGGCTGCTAAGCGTGTGGGGTTGGCTAGGTTGGTGAAGAAGCGGTGGCAGATTGTGGTTAGGCTTTTTTTCATTTTCCCATCTCATTAATTGTGTGAATAACTATTCATATGAAGTATTATTCATATAAACTTATTGGGTCTCACAGCCGATATCTATCCAAATCAGCCGAACCCGTATCAGGCGTAACAAAATAAAAAACCATCCCACACGCACAACACTTAACCTCTTGATTCCTTTGCCTCTCAACTCTATGGGAACCACATTTTGGGCAACGCAAATTGGGACTCGACATGACTATTCCGTCCCAAGTAGCTTGAAGTATTTCGCTATTAAATATTCCTCAGCTACTGATTTGTAGTAAGGAAGCTTTTTGAGCATCCCCCCGTAATCTTACATTCCAAGGATGAGTATATTTGTCTAAAAAAGCAAAGAAAGCCGAAGGATTAGAACAGCACAAAAAGCTGCAACGCGAAAAAGACCAGAAACGTAAAGAAAGAAAGCAGGTTTCGCTTCCTTCCAAGCACGCAGGTAAAGGCAAAAAGTAGCCGCCTGTTAAAGCAGATACTATTTTCTATTTTTTCAATCTCTTTGAAGCGGATAGCTTCAAGTTTTTTGCCAGTCTGAACACTTTGGGGTCTGTCATTCGTTTAATTCTTCATCTTTCCCGATCAGACTGGGACGGCGACATCATCCCCCGATGAATAACGCACCTTCCCCGACTAAAAAGCCTTGGGTTCAAGATGGAACAAAAAATGAAAAATCAAAACTACGATTAAAATAAATAAGCAAGGAACAACTAAACAAATTCGGTAGCTTCCATGAATAGTGCTGGCAACGTACTCTTAGGTGTGGGAGCATTTATGATCTTTCTTAGCATCGTTTTTTACTTCGCAGGTGGTGCATCGTCACATCCTTGGGTAACCTATGACTATAGGGCCCAAGCACCATTTTTGGCTGTAATTGGATTTATTTTATCAGCAATGGGTATTGTCATTACTTTTATCGATTATCGTAAAACAGCTGTCGTGCGCAAAAAAACCAGAAGCAGACAGAAAAATCAGGCGAATAGTGAAATTCTGGAAGCAAGCAACCACAAGGTTTTGCTTTAAGGAATTGAACATAAAAGGTAACTTTGCTGCAAAACTCTAAAAAAGGAATAAAAGGAAAAGGGTGCCCTTTTTTTAGGGCTAAGTTGGGAACTGATTTTGCGGTGGCGGTGGAATACCGTAGTCTGCTGGGTTGGGCGCTGAATAATCTATTGACCAAACAGTTGACCATGACGCGCCGGTTGTGCTGAATGTGTCTGTGTTTACGCTGCTGTCGGTGGATAAGACGCCGTCTCTTGATTGTTCAATCCAGAATTCCTGCCCCGTCTGGTCATTCTTGAACGCTAAATACTTCACGTGCAAATGGTAGGTGATTGTTTGGGGTGTTTCTGCGCCGCTTTTGTCGTCGTAGTATTGAACTTTGACTTGGTAGGTTCCGTATAGGTTGGTTTGACTGGGAATTTGGGTGCCTTCTATGGCGTAGTAGTGTTCGGGTCCATATCCAGCTCTGTTATCTATGTCGAGGTATGGGTTTTCGCCCCCTGCAGTGCCTTTGTTACCGTAGTAGATGTGTCGTCCGTCAGTTCCAGGTTCTAGGACGTGAAGGTCCACGTCGCTTTCTCCTTGATCCCAAGTGAGTGTGACAGTGAACGATGCGGGGCTTGCGGTGCATTTGATGATGTCACGTAGAAAACCTGCCCAGTTGCTGAAAGTGTTTTCATCTGTTGCTAATATGACTACGTCGTTATCTCCTGCAAGCAATGGAACTTCTTTCGAGAATTCGCCGTTAACTACTTCAGCAGTGTATTTTTTGTTGTCAACGAAAATCAAGGTTGACGTTATCGCTTTGGTCCCTCCTGTAATGGTGCCTGAGATGACAGTTGTCGCTTCGGAGGTGTCGCGGACGCCGTCGCCGTCTGTGTCGATTGGTGTGGTTCCCGCGGGTGTTGTGGTTATATCCGTTAAGGTTACGGTTGGGAAGGTGCTGCTGCCTTGGAATTTACTTTGTGCTGAATCATAGAGTCCCTGGTAATCGCTGGGTGTGGAGGAGAGTTTGGAGCCTGCATGATAGAATATGTTAAAAACCAGGTTGTCGGAGCGGGTTCTGCCTGAAATGTAGGTTTCACTAAATCCATCGGTGTAATCGAAGGGTATTTCGCGCATGCTATCGCTGGGTGAAGAGCCAGGGAAGTTCGGGTCATAAATCTGAAAAGCTCCATCTTGGTATCCGTAAGTTAAAACTGCATGGGCATAGTTTAGCCAAGTGCCGCTGTTGTCTCGTGCTTTGAGACCGATCAGTTGAGGTTCACCTGTCACGATCATGCCTGACAGCCAGCTTAAGCCAACTTCGCGTGCATTAGAGACTGCCCAGTTGTATTCTTCGGTTGTCAGAGAGCTCCAGATGCCACTTGTTGCCAGATGTGCTCTTGCAGCGAGCTGGATGGCTGTTGCGTCGTCGCGCCATTCTGCCGCGTCGCCTTCAATGTACTTGCTGTGAAGACCAGTGTCTGAGCTGTGGTAGGTGTAGTACCATTTCGCATAGTTTACCATGCCAAGGCACATGCCGCCGGGGGTCTGCACTGAACCGTAGTTGGGTATGAACCACCCATTGTTTAGCGGCCGGAACCCTGTGTCTACTGAATAACTTGTCTCCCCGCTGAGCTCTGAAAGCATCATATCAACTTCGACGGCTATGAAATCGGAGAACGAAGCTGTCAGGAACGTTATTGTATGTGCTGTTTTGTCTTGACGTAGAAAGCCCGTGGCGTCGAGTTGGCCGTTCTGGGAATCGTACCAGTAGAACCTGACTGGCGCGGAGTCGCTGTTTGCCGCAGATGAATCGTATGGCAGGGTGACTTCGACGGGTTTATCGAACATGTCGTAGTTGTTGAAGGCTGATGAACCTGATGCGTCAATGGTTACGAGTTTGCTTGCAGCCGATGCACCTGTAGGCAAACCGTTTACGCCTGAGACGTCGGCATAACTGATGGAGAACTGAATGGTCTCCGAGGTTGCCGCAGCGGGCACCACGATTTTGAGCCCATAAAGCGGGCTTGAAGTGTCGCTTACCTGGATTGTTCCGCCTCCTGAACCGATGACTTGGGACGTAACGGGGACTTTGGAGCCCGAGGTTACGCTGACTACGCTGTTAGTTGTTGTTGGCGGGTTCGTGGCTCCGGGTGTAATTATTGGTGAATTAGTTGGTGACTGTGTCGGAGCGGGCGTGGGGGTTGGGTTTGTGGGTGGGGTGAAGTTTAGTGCTCCTGAAAACATTAGCGCAGTGGGAACGATGATTATGACTATCAATATGGCTGCTAGGATGGCGAAGAGTTTTTTGCGTGATTTTGGAGATGTAGGTGGAGGGGGTGGGGGAGGTATGTCTATGCTAAAGTTGATTCTTCGGGTAAAATTGTTTCTCAACATTCAATATATCCTCTTATTGAAAGCTACTGTTCTTGTTGCGTGTTTTTAAGTATTATGAACGGCTGATAAATGCAAATTAATTAATGGCATCTCAAAAGTGAATTAACATTGTTGAATTTTTGGAATGCTTTTTCAAATTAGTATTCATGACCTGAATATTATGCGTTAACCCACTCACGCCCATCCTTTTTTGTATCCCTAAAAAAATATTTAGCGCCCAACGTTGCATACAATAATATTAAAATTCAACATTGCCTATAGGTACTGAAAACCTCAGAGGCGAATATACGCATGAGTACCGAAGAAAACGATAAACCCCAAAAATATGTCAGCGGATACTCGCCAAAAGACATAGAAACGCGAGTAGTCAAATGCTTCCTCGACATTCTCATCTTGATTGAAATGAAAAAACAAAGCAATCTAAGCGGATACGACCTCACATCCTTCGTTAACAGCAAATTCGGAGGTATCCTAAGCCCCGGCACCGTTTACGCCACCATCTATACAATGGAAAGAAAGGAGTTAATAAAAGGCGAATCCGACGGAAGAAAAACAGTCTACCAATTGACTCCTAAAGGAAACCAACTCGTTACCGAAATGTTGAAAGAGTTTAATTCACATATGGTTGAATTTGTAGGTAACTTCTTGGTGCTTTAACCTCGGAATTAACCAAGGATTATCACCTAATTCGTTTTTCTTTTGTTTTACTGATTGTTTTAGCTAATCTAAAATTATGGTTAAGCGATCACCCTGTTTACCGACGCCGATTATCGATTTTTGCGTATTAATCACTTATGAATTCAGAATCTGAACACAAATACGACTAAATTGAAAAGGAAAATTTTGGCGCCGAGAATGGGATTCGAACCCATGCGGACCGGGAGGTCCACGGGCTCTCAAGGCCCGCGCGTTAACCACTCTGCCATCTCGGCACAACAAATCAACACTCTTAATCCATTGTGTCTTAAATCTTTACCGAATCCAGCAACAGTAAACTTTTCTACAATCAATTGGGTAAAGTTCTTAACCCACAAACCCAACCGTTCTGCTATGTCACCGCCCCCAACCATACACATCCCAAGCAACATACTCGAAACCATCTATGCAGGCGCCAAAGAACTCTACCCCCGCGAAAGCTTCCTACTGCTACGAGGCAAAAAAAGAAAAAACACCATTCTAATCAACGACTTAGTATTAGCGCCATTCGCAATACATGGAGAAGGCGAAGTCCACTTTAACCCCTACATGTTCGCGGGAGATTTCTCGCTTGTCGGAACCGTACATTCACATCCTTCAGGTGACATTTCACCTAGCCATGTTGATTTGAACTATTTCTTTGGACGTGTATTGGTGATTGTGGGGTATCCTTATGAGGGAAAAAGCTGCATTGCCGCTTACGATTCAGAGGGAGAGACGGTACCTATCGAAGTAACTGCACCAGTAGAATGCAACGACGAAGAGTTCTACTGACCGCTCAGTTGTGCTCTTAGGGCTGCAACTTGATATTCCCGCAGGTAATCCAATGCGAATTTGTCAGCGTTGCCCTCTGTGCCTCTATGCATGCGATCCACCGCTTTACTACGTAAGTGGTGATAGAACTCGTGGAGGATGACAAATGGGTTGACTAGTATGTCGCTGTTGAGGACGCTTATGGTTTGATTTTTGGCAGTGTAGCAGCCATAGGCGGAGGTTTTATGTCCCTTGGGCAACCCAACCGTCAACGCGGGCACAACAACTCCGTACTCTTTGGCAAGCAACTCCAGTGCTTCTTCAGTTTTGCCGCTTAAAATCAACGCAACAACATGGGGTTTGAAGTTGGTTTGTGCCATCGCAAGTCACAGCTAAAACGTCGGGGCGCTTAATTAAGGTGGTTTATTGACCGTATGTTCCTCTTCGGATTTTCTCAACCAAAAGGTGGATGAATTCAATAGGCCACACATCGTCGCAGACATCGTCGGTTAAGATTTTGCGTTGATGGTACAGGGGGATAAGGTCGTTTTTTAGAAGCAGAATCAGCAAGAATTCGTGACCGTAAGTCCGTTTGAAGAGGGCGTATTTGCGGGCTTGTTTTTTGGTCATTTCGAAGTGGGGTTCAAGAATGATTTTTCTGCCCTGCACGGTTTTCTCTAAGATGAAGTCAGGCGTGTAAACCTCATTAGGTAAGGGAAAACTGATGGTTTCGTAACCGTATGGAATGTGCATACGCAGCAAGGTAAGCGCGGTTTTCTTTTCCCAGCCACTTTTGTAGCGACTCATCTTTTGGTAGTACGCTTGGGATTGACCCGTGATTTTTTGCATGCGCTCCAAAAAGTCAAGGGCAGTTTTGAGGGTGTAGCGGTTGAGGGTTTTCTGTTTTAACCATCTGCCCAAAAGAAAGAAGGGGTAATCAATTTTTGCGGGGTCCTGAGGAAAAAGCTTCTTGGCGTAATCAGTTAGCCTCTGTCTAGCGTGGGCAGCTGTTGGTTCATCGCGCCAAAGCGACGGCAAAGCCGAGGGAATTATGCCCAAACTAGCTGCGACGTTTGCGTTCTCTTTTGTTAGCGGCACATAGAGGTCTTCTGGCAGCAGATGGTCATAGATTTGCAGGTCAGGCAGCGGACGCACCATCCACCGCATATAAGTCCACGCGCGATCCTTATGCGGACCACTCAACGCGGGTATGTTTTTTGATAGGTCTTCGATGAAGTCTTTAGGTTTCGTGAATTTTTGGGCGTACTTGAGTAGGTTTTTTTCAGCGTTATTGCGGATAAACAGGTTTACCGCAGCGAGGTTTTCTGGAGCGGCTTTTTTGTTTGGACCCAAGTCGTGGTAGAAGTCGGCTTTGACGATTTCTTCTTCAAAAAGATGCGCTTTTTTGATTTCAAAAAAAGAACTCCCGAACGCTTCGTGCAGGTATACCATGAGCATGCGGGCGTTTTCAGGGTACCCCACGATGGTGTCGTCTAGAATTGAGGCTGCAAGTAGGAAGTAGTGGGCTATGATTTTTCTTTCTTCATACTTTTCCGAGTAGGGGTTGAAAAGTAGTCGTGGACTCATGCGGCGGTCCCATTGGACGTCGGCAACGTTTGAGTTTTTGTTTATGAATTCCACTATTAGCGCTTGTACTTCGTCCGTTGCAGCCATGACCCGTTATTCCATGTTGTAGTTGTATTGTTTATTGTGCAAGGATGCTTAAAACTTCTGTCATCATTAAGCAATCGCGCTGTGGTTCTGCTTGGTTTTTTATTGTTGAAAACGGTTTTTAAATTTGAAGTGTTTAAGGATTAAAACAGAAAATACGGGGGCAAATGTACCCCCATTTTGGAATTAAATTGGAGCGGTGGTGCCTACTGAGTATATTGTTATTGGCAAGTGGCAGTAGTTGTTGTCGTAATTGCCGTCCATCCAGTCAACTATTTCGAAAGTTAACGCTTTGCCTTGGCCTACGTAGATTATTGAGTATGTGTGTAGTGTAGCTCCGTTGCTGAAGGCGCCCCAATTGATGTCTTTGCCGTCCATCTGTAGGAATGAATGCCCATCGGGTGCGACGTGGTAATTACTCCAGTCCCATGAATTCGAACCATCTGTTGTATAGTACATAGCGTCTGCTGCGAGGCTCGCTGAGGCGTTATACCAGAAAATCTCTGACACCTCGATGTAGTAAATCTTGTCTGCTTCGAGAACTGGCGAAGTCACATTGGAGCCATAGAGGGCGCGCATATCGCTGGCACTCCACGCCGTTCCAGACCAAAACAGTGATTTCGTTGAGAGGTCGATTACGGTTAATTCTTGCGTTGCGATGCTTGTTTTGCCATATTCGTCAGTGACAGTGAAAGTAACAGTTTTTAGACCTGGAGTTGAATAGACATGTGTTGGGTGATGTTCGTTGCTTGTTGTGCCGTCTCCGAAGTCCCATAGGAACTGATTAACCCATCCTGACCCATGGAGTGTTGTGCATGTGAAGCTTACGTTTTCTCCAACTAAAGGTATAGATGGACTATATGTGAAGTTTGCAGTCGGTGAAGTGTAGTCGTTTACTGTTAATTCATGTGTTACTGTGCTTGTTTTGCCATTCGAATCAGTGACCGTTAAAGTAACAGTCTTCAAACCTATAGTCGAATATGCATGTGTCGGGTTCTGCTCAGTGCTTGTTACGCCATCACCGAAATCCCACAGCCAGTTGTTAATTGCGCCTGAACCTGCAACGGAAGTATCTGTGAAGCTTACTTGTTGGAGAACTAATGGGTTAACTGAGGACACTGTGAATTCTGCGATGGGGGCTTCTTCGACGGTTATGGTTTTTGTTGTTGTGCTTGACTTGCCGTTTGAGTCTGTGACGGTTAAAGTAATAGTTTTGACCCCAGTGGTGGTGTATGCGTGTGTTGGATTCTGCTGTGTGCTCGTGCTTTCGTCACCAAAACTCCAGAGCCATTGATTGATTACACCTGAGCCAGTGATAGAAGTATCTGTGAACGTAACCTCTTGGAGCACTGTTGGGTTAACAGAGGATACCGTGAATTCTGCAGTTGGTGATTCAATTTGAATGACTTCCGCGGCTACACTGAGCGTTTTTGTGACTGCACTCGCAATACCTAATGAGTCAGTAACTGCTAAAGTAACAGTTTTCACGCCGGCGGTTGAGTATGTGTGCGTTGGGTTCTGCTCAATGCTTGTTGTGCCGTCACCGAAGCTCCATAGCCAAGAATTAATCTCGCCAAAGTAGGACACGGATTTATCAGTGAAGTCAACTTGCTGATTGACTGTTGGGTTAGTTGTTGATACTGAAAAATCTGCGAAGGGCAGTAAACGCATCAATGGTGCGGTGAAGCCGCGGAGGCTTTCAACGAAGATCATTTTTGTTGTGGTGCTGGTTTTGCCGTCTGAATCAATGACGGTTAAACTGACGGTTTTTACGCCTGTTGTTGAGTATGCGTGTCGGGGGTTCTGTTCTGTACTTGTTGCGCTGTCACCGAAACTCCATGACCACTGTGTAATAGACGCAGAACCTGCTTGAGAAGTGTCGATGAATCTGATGTTATAGTTAACTATTGGGGCAGTGTAGCTGAAACTTGCAAACAATGAAGTTTGCTGCTGATTTGGTCCTGAATTTGAAGTGGTATCTATGCCCGTGTCATCAGCTGGGTTAGAGCCTGGGTCGTTGACTGAGCCCGTGACGTATGTATATGCAATAAATGAACTGAGCCCAGCTATAATGATGAGAATAATTATTGAAATTGCTGAGCATTTTTTTGAAGGATGAATTTTGGTTTGCATGTTACTTGCTTCCCAAGTCTTTTTTATTTATAGAGCATATTGCCTTGTATTCAGCCATAGTAACTGTTTCTTTATTAAGTGGTAAGCCGAAGGAAGCAATACATCGAAAATCGAAATATCGCTAACTCACATCACAAGGGTTTTCTTTAGGTTAACACGAGGGAATGTTCCCCTCTTTGATTTGATGGCGGGCATAAGGTATTTAGGAAACGAAAGTAAAATGTTCAGAAACAAGGCACCTTTCATGAATCGAAGCGCCTATATAGGAAGGCGTAATAGAAAAGGGTGCAAACAGCGTGGGCCGGTCGTCTAGCCTGGTTAGGACATCTGCTTGACGTGCAGAAGGTCGCCGGTCCGAATCCGGTTCGGCCCACCACACACTTACTTCTAACTTACCTTGATCTGAATAATTCTTCGCAATTCTGCGCAATCTACTTTTTAACAGTGGAACAAGGAATAGGTTTGTTTGTCGGTCTGGTCGGGTTGGTTGGTTCTTGTGGAAGGAAAATGGTGTTGATGCATGGTTTCACGTTCACATGGCGGGGGTTTCAACATGGTGTTATGTTGTTCTTGTGGTGGAGTTCGCACAGCCCACACCGAAACAAGCGCAAAGCAAGTTGCAATCCCAGAAAGCAACCGCACCCAGTTGCCGACGTGTGGTGTGCCGTAAACCAACCCACTCACATAAAGAGCGCAGAACAAAATTTGATCTACCGATAAATAATGGGAAAGGTCAACTCTAAAAACACAAAATTGGTTAAAAAAAGGAAAAAGAGGGGTTAAACGGGTGCTTGCGGAGGCGGTGCGTACGAGGGGGGTATTGGTTCTGCCTGTTTTAGTTGGAAGAAGGCGATTGCCAAAAGCAGAGCTGCTATCCACATTAGTATCAAGCCAAAGACGATTATGGTTAAAAACGCGCCAGCAAGCAGTAATGTTCCAGCGGTTCCGAATAAGCCAACACCAGATTTTGTACTGACCTGTTTTAGTGAGCGTCTGATAAAGAACGTGCCGACTATAGCAAAAACCCACAGAATAACCAACACAGCAAGTGCACCGGTTATAATCGGGACGAGGGTGCTTAAGTCAAAGTTGCCAGCTGCGAATTGGCTTGTGTCAGCAGTCATGCCTGAGAGCGAAGCCCATGAGCCATCCCAACCTGGGTATATTTGGTAGAGAAAATTGCTAATGTTCGCCAAGACAACAGCGATCAAAATGACAAACGCTAAAACAACGCCTACTATGCCTGCAAGTACGCCGATGAGTGCGTTCTTAAAAATGCCTGACTCGTGAAAGTGACCCGAAAGCCCATACAACGCCACCAAGATAAGCACTGCACCGATTAATTCCAAAACACCGTAAGAATTCGCCATGGGGAAGATGCCGATGAACATCAATATTGCGCCGATGCCGCCCAAGATTTTGTTCGTTTCATAGTTCATTTTATTTTTCCTCTAAGTTTTTGTTCAGAGCACTATAGATAAAAGCTTTTTCATGTTTGCTTACCAAGCAGGCAAACAACTACATGTTACAGGTCATTGCTGCCAAGTTGACCCTGCAATACGCCATAGAATGTCTGCAAATAAACTTGTCCATCGGCAGTTACAGCATACACTTTCCTTGCGCGCCCACCTTTCTGCTGAAGCGTACAGGACACAAACCCTTTTTCCTCAAGCAAATTCAGCGTGGGGTAGAGGGCGCCATGGCGGATTTTAATGTTAAAATCTGCTTCGACCTGTTTCTTTATCTTGTATCCCCATGTTGGTTCAGCTTGGATGATGCGTAAGAGTTGGATGTCGAGCAGGTTTCTGATGATGTGTTGTACAATTTGTTTTTTGTAGGTTTCAGACATGTTTGAGCCTTTGCCGCTATGAATATTGTATGGTTTGGGTGTTTAGATTTATTTATGTTATGTTAATTTTCAAGATTCGACATATGTCGGGGTATGTTGTAGTATGCTTGGGTTATGTGTTAGGGTTTATATGGTTGTGTATTGATACTCTGCACTCAAGATATGTCCGTGTGTGGACATATTGTATACAAGTCTAACAGCCGAACTGTTGGACAAAAATACACAACACGGAGAAAAACAAAGAAATGTTCAAAGCAAGCTCACAAAAAGAGGTCTCAACCAAACTCATGAAAGGCCTCCTAGACATGATCATACTGCAGTATCTCAGTAGTGAACCCATGCACGGCTACCAAGTTATCACTAAGATCCGCAAGAACTTTGGCGTCTACTTCGGCCCCAGCACAGTGTACCCGCTACTGGGCCAGCTGGAAAAGAAAGGCTATGTGCAGAGCACTTGGAATATGAGTTTTGAGCGTCCACGCAAAGTCTACAGCCTAACCACTGATGGACAAAGCATGCTAAACTTTACCGAAGAATCCCTCAACCTTATCTGCAGAAAAATCACCGTCGCCACCCCAGAACCAGAAATAGGCATCATAACCAAAACCAGAGGTCCCTACATAGAATCTCGTTAACTGGCAAGATTTTTTAGGCACTTGCCCAGATATTTAACTCAATCAGGCCGCAGATTTTGGTTGCCTGCATAATCCTGTTTTAAATATGCCTAAGAGTTATTGCTATATCTCAACGCTAGGTGCATAGCCATTAAACCTGCAAATGACAACCACAACAGTGACTTTTCGAACGAAGTTTTAGAGTTTTGCAGGCATATAGCTGGGCAACAAAAAATCGTAGCAGCCGCGCAAGTTGATTCCTACAACTTCAAGCCGCCCAATGACCGAACTATCCATGAAATAATGCTGGTTATCCACAATTTTCAGCCCCGTATCATGAGCTACTTGAAGCCTATCAAAAACAAAACGGTATTTTTCTTTGCGGTGGATCAGTGGATCTTTGAGCGGGACATCGATAGGGGATTTCTGGGTGAAGCCATAGCGAGTAAACTAATCTTTCCCTATAACGCTTTAAGCGGAGAATTGTACCTTCGCCAGAAGGAAGTTGCGCTAAAGCGGCGCTTGGTTTCGGAGTCGCTTGAGAACTTGGTCATAAACTTCCCTGAGCTTGTTTCTTGTATCCGAATATTGCCGCAATATTTCCTCTACGAAGTCATTTCTATCCGCCTCAGAATTTTTCCGCTATTGGCTTATGATTTGTCTGACCTGACAAGTTGCCTATTTCAAAACGAGGAACAAGCACTTAAAAGCTACATAGCGGCTCTAAATCAACTAGAAGCACAAGGCGACCTGACAAAGCAAAACGGCTATTATTACATCACAAAAAAGTTCATCTCTCAATCTCAAAACCCAAAACTCCGCATAATAAACCTCTCCAAAAACGCCCCTCGAACGCTGTTCACCTCCATCTTTGGCGTGTTACCCCAATTGATGAGCATCGTTTCACAGAATGCCGAAATCTTTTTGCGGACCCAAAAAATCAATTGGCTACGGCAACCTAACCAAACGTGTCGATTCATAGACTCCCAACGATACCTGTTTTTCCCAACCGCCGAAGGATACGTATCACTTTCCGAGAAAATTGACATTAAAGGTTTCACTCAGCGACTGTTACTAAAAGACCAAAATATCAATGTCGAAGTGGAACCCGTCGGCGGCATGCTAAACGACGTGTACCTCATCACTGCGGGCGAGCGAAAGGTTCTGGCTAAACGTTTCAAGGATTGGTCAGGCTTCAAATGGTTCCCCTTGACACTTTGGTCGTTTGGTGCGCGGTCATTTGCGGTTGCGGGACAAGCCCGACTGGCAAAGGAATGCGCAATTAGTGAGCTTCTGTTAACTGCAGGTTTCAATGTTCCCAAAATCTTGCTTGTCAGCAATGCAGAACGGATTGTTTTTATGGAATTCATAGAGGGCGAAAGCCTAAGCGAAGCTATCAAGCGATATGCATCTGATGGGGCAGGTGAAGAGGTTTTAGGAACGGCAGGTAAAGTCGGGGAAACCCTCGCAAAAGTGCACGAAATAGGTGTCTCGTTAGGTGACACTAAGCCCGATAATGTGATCGTAAAACCTGATGGCACAATCTACCTGATTGACTTTGAGCAAGCCCAACAGGGCGGAGACATAGCTTGGGACATCGCGGTTTTCCTCTACTACTGCGGGCACTATCTGCAACCCTTGGATGGCAGCGTCAAAGCCGCTTCAATAGCCATCGCCTTCATCGAGGGATACCTCAAAGCAGGCGGAAACATTGCTGACATACACAAAGCCGCCTTACCAAAATACACGCGGGTTTTTAGCATCTTCACCATGCCCTCCATTGTGCTTGCGATTTCTAACGTTTGCAAACGGGCCCAAAATTAGACACGCTAAGGCGAAAGCAAAGCATATTTACCCAAAAGAGGAGAATAATGTGGGGACTTTATGAGCGATTTTTACTTCTACAAGGGACTGCACAAAGTCAAAGTGATAACTGAGAGTGAAGGTTACTGGATTGTCGAAGCACTCGAAGACTTCGAAGATTATTTAGATGGATGCAAAGTTATGGTTAAAGCTGGGGAGCAGCGGATTGTGCCGCCCAAGGATTTGCATAAGAAAAAAGTGCTTTCTCCGCCCATGCCTGAGCATGTGTATGAAAGAGAACTGGAGAAGAAAGTAAAGCGCATGGTTGAGGCGCATGAAAAAGAAACTTCTGGAAAATAAATTATTGATTAATAGAATAGAGTAAAAGAGGGGCTTATTCTTTTTCTTCTTCTTTAATGGTGCATTGAAGCTTCTTTATGATTTCATCGGCACGCACCGTTTCGATTTTGAGCGTGTAGAGTTGGCTTGGAGTGCGAAGCTTCAGTTTAACGCCGTCTTTTAGCCTTTTAACTTGGCATTCTTTGGCTTTGGCGCTCATTGACACAAATTTTTCTACATCAGTGATTTCAGATGGCATTTTTAAAGATCCTCTGTTAATTCGTTGTGATGGATAGCGAACCGAGTTTTTATCTGTTTTGGTTCAACATGCCTTATATGCAATCAACCCCTCTGATTAAGGAGGCACGGTTGCGCAGGTATGTGCTAACCTGAATCGGAGAACCAAGCAGAAAATGACGCGGACGTATGCACTTTCAGTTGTTCTGGTGATTACCCTTTTGGTGGCGTCTGGGACACTGCTGGTCTCTTACACCCAAAGCAGCAACAATCCTTCAGCAACTGTCTATGTTGGCGTAGCTTTCGGCGGCACCACCATAGAACAAGCCAAATTACTTATCGACCGCACCAAAACCTACACTAACCTGTTCATCTTGGACTGTGGCATAAATCCCATCAGCACAAATGAATCTGCAGTGAAAGAAATCTGCGACTACGCCACCAACGCAGGCTTAAACATCATCGTTAACCTTGGAACCCGTACTCCCGAGAATTGGGAGTGGCAACTACGCTTCCTTAACGATTCTAAGGTCTTGTATGGCGACAAGTATCTTGGCGCTTACTATGATGATGAACCAATAGGGATACCGTTTGATTGGAACTGGACCGAGTACTGGCAAAATTACATTTTAAACACTAACTCAACTTACACGCGGTCAAGTCTGCTACCGATTTACAATAAACTCCAAGAGGCTAATCTGACTGGGGCGCAGCCTCAAAGCTACGCTGAAGAAGCCCAATGGTACAACGCGCTCATATCCAGAAACCGAGGACACGTCGACCTAAACAATAACAACATTACGACCTTCACGTCCGATTACCTGCTTTACTGGTATGGCTACTTAGGTGGATACGACAAAATGTTTGCGCAGGTCGGCTGGAACCTAAGCTTAACCCAGCAAATAGCAGAGTTACGCGGTTCAGCCACCCTGCAGAGCAAAGAATGGGGTGCAATAGTAACTTGGAAATACAATGAGCCACCATACCTCGACAGCGGCACAAACATTTATAACCAAATGGTCACCGCCTACAACGTAGGCGCAAAATACATAACCATATTCAACTACCCCTACAACAACACCGACAACCCATACGGCACCCTAACCGACGAACACTTCCGGGCGCTTGAGCGATTCTGGAACCAAGTCGCAACCAAAGCAGCGCCGACTCAAGCGGATGCAGAGGCGGTTTTGGTTTTGCCCACAGATTACGGGTTTGGGCTGCGCAGGGTTAACGATAAAATCTGGGGTTTTTGGGGTCCCGACGACAAATCGGCACCCATTTGGAACACTACTCAGGTGTTGCTTGGGCGGTATGGGTTGGGTTTGGATATTGTTTATGATGACCCACAGTATCCACTCAGTCTGGGTAATTACAGCAAGGTTTACTTCTGGAACCAAACAATCACATAAAACAGCCGAACGGAATCAGGCTTTTTTGGATCGGATCCCCAGCTTAAGGTTCACTTCAACCGTGTACTCCTTATCCGCTTTTCCAACCGCGAAATTCCAGTCTTTCACTTCCACTTCCATATCCTTAAACTGTTTCACTATTGCATCCTTGTATTCTTGGGCGGTTTCCCCGATTTGCTGAAGCTTTTCAGTTATGTTTATTGATGATTCAGGCAACATTACACCTCCGAAATTTAGTTACGCATTAACCATCTGACTAAGAACCGCTATTAACCCTATGTGGTTGTACAATCACACCAGCAAACAGCCATAACACCCTTTTGGTTAGGTCTTGTTTGCTCTGTGGTGCTAGTTCAGTTGCGATTTTTTTTCTATAGCCCCCTTATTTAAAGGGATGGTGAAGGTTTTTTGTTGCTCTGCCTAACCCCTATCCACTATAAAAAGAAGAAAAAGGTCAAGCGATGCGTTAAACGCACTATCCCCACCGCTGCTTAGAGCCCCTCTATAGGTTTCTGCATAGAACTGATATTTGCATCCTAATATGTCTGCGAAAAACGCACCCCAAGATGCGCTTTGCGTGGCGTCTGTTGCGTTTTCCGTGAAAATCAGGCAGACAGCATTAATTTAGCGAGGTAAAAGAACCGCGTGACCTTTCAAAGCGAGGTTCCCTCTCTATATAAATCCGTGGTTGGTGGATGTTTGGTTTGCTTGTTTGGTGCCGAAAATATTTATAAGCGTGCATGCACAGGTGTGCATAAGGTGAAGCGGTGCACAACCGCATAAGCACAGGTGAAAATATGCGTAGAAGCCTAACCGTAACCCCCGAAAACGACAAAAAAATCCTACTCACAAAAGGACGCTTCCTAACAGGCGAAGCACCCCTAGACATAGACTACACCACCATGGTCAACATATTCATCGAACTAGGCCACAAAGTCATGTCAACAGCCTGGAACACCGGCGAAACCAGCACAAACGTAACCATCGACAAAAACGAAATCGTTGAATCCTTCAAAAAACACGCCTTCAACTCAGAACTAAAAGAAGAATCCGTCGGAGACCTAGTCGCCGAAATCATCTTCAAAAAACTCGTCGAACAAACAGGCCTCACAACATGTGACCCCACAAAACAAAACCCCGCCCTGCCACCTGAACAACCAAACACCCAAGCCCCAAAAAAACAGAAATACATCACATAAACAGCCAGAAGGAAATAACAGATGACCGAAGAGAAAGAACCGCAACCCGTTGATTTTGAAAAGCTGCTTGAATCGGAAAAGAAACGCTCCGAAGACTATTTAACCCGCCTAAAATATCTGCAGGCGGACTTCGAAAACGTCAAAAAACGCTTCGACCGAGAAACGGACCAAATCAAATGCTACAGTAACGAACGTATAATCATACAGCTACTTGATGTGGTGGACGAGTTAGAATTGGCAGTTAAAGTCGCGAAGTGTGGCGATGACTCGCAGAAGACTCTCGTTGAAGGGGTAGAAATGACACTGAAGAAGCTCAGGAAAATCCTTGAGCAAGAAAGGGTGTGCCCAATCGAGTGCACTGTGGGCACTGTTTTTGACCCATCAAACCACAACGCCATCGCCGCAGAAGAATGCGACGACGCTAAAGAGTGCACGGTTATAGAGGAAATCCGGAAGGGCTACAAGATGAAGGATAAGGTGCTGCGTCCCAGCATCGTTAGAGTAGCCAAACCAAAATCAAAGTAACAAAAAAACGAAAAAAAATTGGAGGAAAAAACAAATTGAGTAACCAAAAAACAAGTCAAAAAGTCTTAGGTATCGACTTAGGAACAACCAATTCAGCCGCAGCCATCTACGAGGGGGGGCACGCATCCGTTATCCCCAGCGCCGAAGGACCCACGATGGCGGGCAAAATGTTTCCGTCAGTGGTAGCTTTCACCAAGGATGACCAGCTGCTGGTTGGTGAACCCGCAAAAAGGCAAGCCACAACCAACTCCGAAGGAACCATCTTTGAAATAAAACGTAAAATGGGCAGCAACTACAAAGCCAACATCCACGGCAAAGAGTACACCCCGCAGCAAATCTCCGCTTTCATCCTGCAGAAGATCAAGAAAGACGCTGAGACCTACTTGGGCACAACCGTGAACAAAGCAGTCATCACTGTCCCCGCACACTTCGACGACAACCAACGCCAAGCCACCAAAGACGCAGGCGAAATCGCCGGCTTCGAAGTCATGCGTATCATCAACGAACCCACCGCAGCGTGCCTCGCATACGGTATCGACAAACTGGAGCATGAGATGAAAATCTTGGTTTTCAGTTTCGGCGGCGGAACCCACGATGTCACCTTGATGGACTTCGGCAAAGGCGTCTTCCAAGTACTCAGCACAAGCGGCGACACCCAACTCGGCGGAACCGATGTTGACAAAGCAGTTATGGGCTACATCCTCGACGAATTCAAACGCCAAACAGGAGTAGATGTCTCAAACGACCGCATGGCCATGTCCCGACTCAAAGACGCAGCTGAAAAAGCCAAAATCGAACTTTCCACGTTAATGAGCACAGACATCGATCTGCCCTTCTTAACCGCAGACGCCTCAGGACCCAAACACCTACATCTAACCCTAACCAGAACAAAACTAGAATCCCTCGCACAACCCATCGTAGAACGCACAAGACCCACACTGCTAAAGGCACTTGAAGATGCTAAACTCACACCCCAACAAGTTGACAAAATCATCCTAATCGGCGGCATGACCAGAATGCCCCTCGTCCAGCGATTCGTGGAGCAAATCTTGGGCAAAGCACCCGAACGCGGAATCGACCCAATGGAGAGCGTCGCAATAGGCGCAGCCATCCAAGCAGGTGTCGTAACAGGCGAAGTCACCGACCTGCTACTGCTCGACGTAACACCGCTGTCATTGGGCGTTGAAACCATGGGCGGAGTCATGACCAAAGTCCTCGAAAAGAACACCACCATCCCCACCAAACGTAGCCAAACCTTCACAACAGCCGCAGACTTCCAGACCGCAGTTACCATCCATGTGTTGCAGGGCGAACGCGCTATGTCAGGCGACAACGTTTCGCTGGGCATGTTCAACTTGGTAGATTTGCCACCTGCACCAAGAGGAGTACCACAAATCGAAGTCACCTTTGACATAGACGCAAACGGCATCCTAAACGTAACCGCCAAAGACCGCGGCACAGGAAAAGAATCAAAAATCACCATCACAGCCTCAACCAAACTCTCCAAAGAAGAAAAGGAACGTCTAATCCGAGATGCCGACCAATTTGCTGATCAAGACCGCAAGAAGCGAGAAGAAGCAGAAACCCGTAACGCGGCAGACAGCCTCGTCTACACAGCTGAACGCACAAAACAGGATTTAGCAGGCAAACTCTCAGCAGAGGAAACAGGTAAAATCGATGCAGCCGTCACCGAATTGAAGAATGCACTTGCAAGCAACGACATGGAAGCTGTCAAAGCCAAATCTGATGCACTACAGAAGGTGCTCCAAGAAGTCGGCACCAAAGTGTACCAGCAAGCAGCAGCCGAAGCCGCAAAGCAGCAACAGGCACAGGGTGGCCAGCAAGCCGGTCCACAACCCGGCGCAGGCCCACAAGAGCCATTCACTGGCGGGTCCGACCAAGGCGGCCAATCAGGCGACAACGTGGTTGACTCAGAAGACTACAAAGTAAAGTAAAACACCCCCTTTCTTTTTTTTTGGCTTTATCCTCGTTATCGCTTTGCAGATTGTTTATTGTGCTCATACTCAAGAAAAAGCAGTAGACGGCAGCCTATTAGAAAACCTCATTGCATATTCTTGTGGAGAAAAAACTAAACGATACATGCCGCCACATCCACACCGCGGTGGTTTCAGCATGGAGTCATGTATCCCGTGTGAAGGAAATCGCTTATGCCACATCGAAACAGACGGGGAAAAACGTTGTATCCGCAAAAAGCAATCGCGCCCTATTGTAGTCTTGTGGTGTGCCGTAAACCGCCACACCTACATAAAGAGACAAAACGAATTCACCCTTTTTATAAGGGGAGGGGGTCTATGGCAGAGCAACAATTTACCTATCAAGGTCGCGCATTTACATTGTGCCTCTGTCGGGTTGACTTGCTTTGTCGATTAGTGTGATTTTGTTGTTGAAATCGATACGGCAATCAAACAGGTAGGATTGGTTTACTTGGAGGCTGTCGTAGAGTGTGGCGTTGTTTTGTATGTAGAGGGTTTTGCCGCTATAGAGGCTCACCATGTAATTAGCTACTGGATTGTCGGTGACTGGGCTTTTTGATGCCACCATTCCATATTGCTGGTCGGGTGTTTTGGAGTACTGAATAGCATCATAAGCGACTGCGCCAATGAACCCTATTGAAGCTAAAGAAAGCGTGATTGCAACCACTACGACCACTTTGAAGGTATCCAAACGCGTCACCAGTTAGTAGCATTGTAGCGTTCGCAGCCTATAAATTCAATGGAACAAAAAACAAAAAAGAAGAAAAAGGAAACCTAAGCTCTTAATGCTGGAGTTGCTTTTTGACAACCTCTTCCGCGGCTTGCACAGTTTCGGCGAGTTTGTCGCATTTTGTACCGCCGCCCTGAGCAAAGTTGGGTCTTCCTCCGCCTCCGCCGCCAAAAATCGGCGCCGCCTCCTTGACAACGTTGCCTGCGTTAACGCCTTTCTTAACTGCTGCTTCGCCTGCCATTACCATGAGTCTGCAGGTTTTTCCATCGGAACCATAGAACAGTGTGACTGTGGCGTCGTTGCGTTTGATTATCTCTGAAGCGGTTGTTAACATGCGGTTTACGTCGATGACTTCTCCGAAATCCCGCTTAACGATGCTGACTCCTTCGATTTCGGTGGCTGCTTCCGCAGTTTGAGTCTGGGCTGATGCGCTTTCTTTTTCTGCGAGTTCCTTGATTAAGCGGCGTTTATCGAGTTGGGCTTCTTTGAGTTCCTTAACCAATTTCTCAGCGGTTTTGTCGAGTTTTTCGACTGGCGCATTTAGCACTTCGGAGACTTTGGTGAGCAAGCTTTCTTGGTCTTGAACTGCCTTGAGCGCTTTTAATCCAACAGCATAACCTAACCGCTCCACACCATCTTGCACCCGCTCGGTATAGACGATTTTGACGAAGCCTACTTCGCCTGTACTGCCTAAGTGTGTGCCTGCGCACGCTTCAACATCCCAATCGCCAGTTTTGACGACGCGGATGTCTTTGCCTGGCACCGCACCGCCCTGATAGAGACGGAATCCGTAGCGTGCTTCTGCATCGTTACGTGGTAACCACGTGGTTTCTACTTTCATGTTTGCGCCGATGGCTTGGTTAGCGAGGGTTTCGATTTTGTGGACTTCTTCTTGGCTGAGTCTGCGGTAATGTGAAATGTCAAGGCGTGAGGTTTCCAGTCCTTTTTGTGTGCCTGATTGCCAGACATGTTCGCCTAGGACGCGTCTTGCTGCGCCGTTGATGAGGTGGGTTACGGTGTGGGCTTTCATGAGCCAGTAGCGGCGTTCCCAATCCAGCTCTCCGCGAACAGTGATGCCCTCTTTGAATGTTGCTGGGGTTTTTAGTTTGTGAACTATTACTTTGCCGATTTTCTGCACCTCAACCACATCAAATTTGGCGCTTCCTGCAGTTATGGTGCCTTGGTCGGGGGGTTGACCGCCACCTTCAGGATAGAAGCAAGTGCGGTCCAAAATCACGTTAACACCGTTAACGACTTTTAGTACGGTGGCAGCGAACTCTTTCATGTAAACATCAGCATAATAGAGCTGCTCAGTAGCGGGAAGTTGCTCGACGACTTTTTCCAAGTTTTCCTCTGCTTTTGCTTCCTCTTCCTCGACTGGTTTAGATGCCTGCATGTGCCGTTTAGCGATCAATGCATAAAAGTTTTCGGGGACTTCGACTTCGACGCCTTCCTTTTCGGCGGCTTGCTTGACGATTTCTGGCGGTAGCCCTTGTGAATCGTAGAGTTCTGCCAGTTTGTCCTCTGAGAGTTTGGTTGAGCCTTTGGCTTTGAGGTCGGCTGCTATGCGTTTAACCATGCCTTCGCCGCGTTGGAGGGTGTCTTTGAATTTTTCTTCTTCAACTTTGAGCATTTCGACGATTTCATTTTGCATTTCCTTGATGTGGGGGAAGTCTTTTGCCCAGTAATCAGACTGCATCTCGATGATCTTGTATAGGTCGGCTGGAGCCATGTTAAGAGTGCGCATTAAACGATATACTCGTCGGAACAGCAGCCGCGCAAGGTAACCTTCTTGAATGTTGGATGGCACAACGCCCTCGCTTAGCATGAAGCTTAGCGTTTTGGTGTGGTCGGTTACTGCCCAAGCGTTCTCTATTGGAACAAGCACCTTCTCAAGTGTAGCGAGGTCGATGCCTGTGAGTTCCGAGACGCGTTTGCGGGCGACCATGCGGTTAGCGCGTTTATCTACGCTGACCAGCCCTGAGTATTTGGCCACTTTGGCTAAGAAGGCGTTGTCAACGTTAGTTATCCCTGCCATGTTCATGACTTTGTCAAGGAGGCTGCCGTAGATGGCTTGGAACAAACTCGGCACACCCTGGCTTATCCATGTGAAGCGGTCAATGCCATAGCCCGTGTCAACCGTGCGGATGGGCAACTGGATGAACTCGTCACCAACCACCTTGTACTGCATGAACACAAGTGTTCCCACTTCTAAGCCCCGAACGATACATTCAACATCGGGACCCGCGTTTCCGCCGCCGACCCAAACGCCCTCCTTGTAAATCACTTCATCAGAAGGAATGCCCAACACTTCAGTGCAAAATCGTTGATGGAATCTTACGGTGTCATCTTTCCAGTAGACTTCTTTGTCTGGGTAGTTGAAGGCGTGTGCTCCGCCCATTTCAAAGATGGTTAAATGGCGGCCAAAAGTGGGGCCAGTGTTGGATATGTCGGTTAATCTGATTGATGGTTGAGAAATCACCAGCGGATTAGCCGGGGGAGGCGCGATGCCTTCTGTTACGTATGGTTGAAAATCTATGATGCTGGCGTGGGTTAGGTAGATGTCTTTTCTCCAGCGGGCAACTACTGGGTAAGGTTTTATGCGTGTATGCCCGTTTTTTTCGAAGAACGAGAGGAAGGCTTCGCGCATTTCTGGGAGCGTGAATTTCTTTTTTGTGGCGGGATTGCCGAGGAAAGTGTAGCATCCGCATTCGTCGGAGCCTGATTCGCCGCAGGTTTCCTGACGCTGGTTTTGTGTCCAAAAGTATTCGCCGCATTTTGGGCAATGCTTGCGGACAAAGCCTTCTTCTTTGAAGAATGGGAGTTGGTAGGCTTCTGCTGGGAAGGTTTTTTCAACCATTGAAGGTGCCTCTTTGCTGATTGGGTTGTAGAGGGGTTTATGGGGTTGTCGGATTTAAATCTGAGCATAAAAAAATGCCCATATATTCAGTTCAAAAATGATGATTATGGATGGTTACAGTTACTGCGGATGTTCTCGACGTAACTGTTGAATGAGAGGACTCCGTCTTTCGGTGAATATCTGAATTGGGGAACTTTGCGGCGGAGCGCCTCCATGATCTGAATCTCCAAAAGCAAAGCGCTATCCCTGAAGAGATATTCCAGTGCGCTTGTGAAGAACTCGATGTTTTGGGGTATTGTGTCTTTGTTGAGTCCGAAGCGGTTTTCCAAATGGATATAGAGTGTTTGTTTGTTAGCGTTTCCAAGTTTAGAAAAGGCGGATTCGATTGCGTCTATGAACAGGCGGTCAAAGGTTGTCTTTGTTGAGCGGGTTTTGAGGTTGAGGTCGATTAGTATAGTTTCAAGATTACTTGTGGCTGTCGTGTTTCGGTTTATTTGTAGTTGTGTTGTACTGTTCATTTGTTGCACTCTTCAACACATAACGTATCGTGAAACTTAATATAAATGATGTTTCGTGGTTTGATATATTCCCAAAGTCGATATATGTGCACAATCAGACCTAAGTCAGCTGGCAAGGCACACTTTTAAGCTAACAAGCCTATCTTTAAACCATGCGATTCACGCGGTTAGCAAAAATAATCATAGCGAAATGATAGTCCTAATCGCCTCAGTCCTCATCTTCAGAAGTCTCTGGACACTACTAGACCAATACATAGGCTACACATATCTGATGGAAATGCTCGTCATAGGAATAATA
This sequence comes from Candidatus Bathyarchaeota archaeon, assembly GCA_023488905.1. Lineage (GTDB taxonomy): Archaea > Thermoproteota > Bathyarchaeia > Bathyarchaeales > Bathycorpusculaceae > Bathycorpusculum. The sequence goes on along the minus strand of JAMDCQ010000002.1, from coordinate 79,238 downwards.
GTTTCAATAGCGGGATTAGCCCTTCTAAACCACGAATTAAAATGCGAAATAGACAACAACCGAAAAACACCAGAAAATTAACTCTCAAAATGCCAACAATCATTTAACCCTTCAGCTGTGAACCCAGATTTCTCCTGTCCGTAACGCCTAAGCGGTTTCGTCAGATGCCTCTGAGACCTCGTGGAAGTCACATACAAACCCCGCTTAAGCATCCGCGGCAAAGGTGTCTCCGCTTTTTTCAGGTCCGGATATTTTCCGCCGCACTTTTCGCATCGGAATCCTTGATTCCTGCCCATTGACTTTAGGCGCTTCTGGCAGTTGGGGCAGAGGGGGTTTTGGGTTTTAGATTGTTGGGCTAATTCCAGAATCCTGATTTTTTCGAGATTAACCGTAACCGGCTTGGACAATGTTGCCTTATGCACTGCGCCATACGCTTCTATTTCGTCATCCACCAAAAGTTCTCGAGCGATTTTACGCAGATCCCCTGTTGGTTCATACGCCGCGCAATCGACCTGTGCTGTTTCATCTTTGATTGGGAAAATGACGTGCCGAACAGGAACAATTCGCGGATTCTGAAAAACTGTCCCTTTAGCGATAACCGAACAATATGGTTCAAGCTGGTTTAGTTTCTCTACAGGTTTTAGGTGGGCGTCTGTGCCTTGGTTGCTTCGGAAGATAACCCAGCGTTCCACAGGCTCCAACGTCTTAACCAACTGAAACGCTTGTTTGACGATTTGGGGCGTTTCGCCTCTTATGCCAAAAAAAATCGGGTCCGGTCCGCGTGGCGTGATAATTACTCTTTTCTTTTCCCAGTCAACATTGTTAAATGTGAAGGGCTGGGTTTGTTTATCCATCTCAAAAATCGATTCTTCGTCAACGCGCCTTTTGGTGCCAAGGTTTTCGGGCGTCCGGTACGCTATTAATTCGTAAGTGTAGTCGCTTTGGAGTGTTTCTCCGATGGCGGCTAATGCGCCGATGATGCCGCGGCAAGTGTTGTACCCTAATGCTTCCGCGCCCACTTTTCTTATTAGCGCCATTGCTTCTTTGAGGGTTACGATTGTGGTTTGAGCTTTTTTGGAGAAGTCCGTTAATTCGGCGGGAATTTCGGCCCCCTTGTAGAGTACGATGCCTGGATCTGTGCCTTTCTCGTTTACGGCTGAATGTTTCTCCCAGAGCGCTATTGCGGTTTGTTTAATTTTTTCCTCATATTTCGAGCTGTATGTGAATCTGAGGTTTAGGGCTCCGTTCCCGCGGGTTTTCCAAGGCACATTAGGGTTCAGCCTAATAAGCCCCGGGTAGTCGATGAATTCTACTTTGAATTTTTTGAGTTCCTCTACCAGCACTGCGGTGAGGTAGGTGGTGCAGCCTCCCTTCTTTGAGTCAGTGTCATCTAAACCAATGTGCAGAGTCTGGGGTGTAGTCAAGGAGGCGTCTCCAACTAGAACAGTGAAAGCGCACTGGAAGTAAAAATTGTTTAGGTTCCGTTTAATGGGTTAGTTGGATTGGCTCAAACATTAAGTATTGTTCCTTGGCTATGGGCGGGCTCTGGGAGATAATCATTGTTAATTTTGAGTTGATTTTGCCGATTTTATCTATGCTGTTATTTATGATGTTTTTGAGTGTTTCCAAGTCATCGGCTTTCACGTTAACGAGGATGTCATACACACCCCAGAGGCATTGGGCTTCTTTGACGCCATCAACTCTTTTTAGGGCGTTTAGAACTTGTTTTTCCCGTCCAATTTCAGTATTTAAAAGGACATAAGCTTCAATCATTACTTTTTTCTCCTTAGCGGGGGTGGTTGGATTAGAGGTTTGTGTGCTCTTGTGATAGGGGAACACAAAAAAGGCTCATATGAATACAAACCTCTTTATCCAACCGATAAAAACTTTGGCGCCTCTGCTGGCCGATGCCGCCTTGTTTTGTTGCGCTTGCATTTTTTTGAGGCGTAATTTTTTTGTCACGCTTTTCACCAGTGGACGCACGGCTGATAGTGGGTGGAAAAAAATTTAAGATTATGTGACTGTGCCCTTACAGTCACAACCGCTAACTTGCCTGTGTTCTTGTTATGCTTCGATTAAGGTTACGTAGTGGTTTTTTGCGTGGGCATCGAGTTCTTTGCCGCTGTCCAGCTCAAGCCCGCACCATGGGCATTTGTACTGGGTTTTTAATTCTGCCTTCATGCTCAATCTGCTTATGCTTTGTTTGATTGAGGGTTTAACGTTGTGTATGAAACAAAAATTACAACAATTTTATGTTGATAAAAGAAGGGGTGATTTATTGTTTGTCTTCTACGACAATCATTGTGAGTGTCGAGCGGACTTTGTCTAGCTTTCTGATGCGCCAGGTGACGATTTCTTTGAGTTTATCCATTGTGTCGGCACTTACTCTTGCTACTATGTCGTAGACTCCATAAACGGCTGATGTTTCGTTTTCCTCTACGCCTTCAACCTTTTTGAGTTCTTTTAAAACGTCTGACTCGGAGCCTATCTCGGTATTTATCAACACAAACGCTGTAGGCATATCTATCCTCAAGTAAATAGTTAGGTTGGGTTTACATTAAAATCTTTCCTATAAACAGCCAGCACACCCTTAAGGTGCAACCGTTAAGACAACTGTTCAAGCATTAATATTTCAAAATTTAGGCTTGTTTATTGATTGTTTGATTCTGCTTGATGATTTTTATGCCTGTCCACTGCAGTGCCCCATACGAAACAACAAGCCTAAACCAAAGGTTCACAAGCCTCGTCAACAGCGCTACAGAAACAGCGATGGATGAGTCAATTCCAAGTTGCCATAACGTTACAGACATAATTAACTCGGGCAGACCGACTAATGCGACACCGATTGTTTGCAGGGTTCCCGTTAAAGTAAAAACAATCAGTACAACCTCAACAGGTACTGGTTGCCCCAAAGCGGCAAAAGCTATGAACATAACTGAAACTTCAAAAACAAACCCCAATACCGCAAAAACAATCGGCTGAACCAACGCTTTGGGTTTTGCTTTTAGCTGCTCAATGCCTACATGGAAACTCCCCAACATTTCTTCTGCTTTGGTTTTAAAGTTCTGTGGATTCCAGCTTTTACGGAAAAACAACGCTACCTTAATCGCCCAATTCAGAAGCGTCTTAGTTGCTGAGGGCTTGAAACTGACATAGTAGACAACTGCTAACGTTAAGATCGAGAGCCCCAAAACCAGACCAATCAGCAACGCCTCCGCTAAGGGGAAAGAGTACCTGAAAAGAAGCAAACCTAACCCTAAACTCAACGCCATAATTGTCGTGGTCATGGTGAAGATTTTTTGTCCAACCACAGAGGCTCCAACACGTCCAGAGTCCACGTTCGAATCCTTTGAGAGCATGTAGGTTTTGGAAACCTCTGCTGACCAGCCAAGCTGTGGTACGGTGGCATCGAAGAATAAGCCGACCCAGGTGAGGAGAAATGCTTTGCGTCGGGTAATTTTTACCGACAGGCTGGCAAGGAGACTGTGCCAGACAAGTGCCGAACATAAGGTGAACATAATATAGGTTAGGAAGGCTGCGGCGTAGATTGCAAGGTTTGTTTCGGAGAGTGTTTTTGCGACTTGGGCCATGTCAACAAAAAAAATCAGGTAGACTATAAAGGCAATTAACCCTGCGATTAAAACAATCAATATCAAGTTGGGTCGGAAGGGTTTTTTCGAGGGTTCCATGCGACGCTCAAGCCTTGCTTAACGTTTAGTGCCTTACCTTTTAAGCCTATACCAAAGAACTAAGAAACGGTCCTTCCTTTTTGGCCAGCCCTTTTTTTGAAAGGTCCACAGCAACCGCCACTACGACCAGAACAATTATCAAAACAATAACTATGATCAGCCCAATCGAAGTCCAATCCATCTTTGCAGATGGTTGCCACATGTTGGTGTCTGAAACGACTGTGTGTATTGTCCAATCTGGGCCTTTGGAGTCGCCCTCAACGCTGACGCCTGTTGCTTGGTCCCAAACGTAAGTGTTGTTACCCACCGAGGCAGATGCCACTGTGCGTTGGGCGCCTGCGTAGGTTCGCTGCTCTACTTGGGTGATCATTACGTTGCCGAGGTTTTCGTCTTTAAACGTGTCTTCGACGTTCAAGTTGGCGGGGATGATGAAGTCGTCTATTAAGTGCCCCCTCTGAAGGTCCAAGATGTAGTTTGTTGTAGCGGTTGAGCTGTCGCTGTAGCGTGAGGTGATGATTACGGAAATGTTTGAGCCTTCCACATCGAGAATTTCCATGCGTGCCCACGTCACGTCATGTCCCTGCATCGGAGACCCCGTTGAGGAAACGGAGTATTCTATCCAGTCTCCGCTTTTCACGCCCACTGATAGTTGTGCATAACTTAACGTAGTGGTTAAACTAAAAAAGAAAATAAACAGCAATAAGATTGCAGCGAATTTGTTCATGATTTGATTTTAGACGTTTATTCTAATAAAATTGATGTCAATAGAAAGTGGAAACTCTTTCTTATTCTTCCATCATGATTAATGTTAAAGTGGACCTAACTCGGTTGAGGGTTCGGATTTTTCGAGTAACCATGTTCTTGAGGTTCTCCATAGAGTCAGCTTTAATCTTGCTGATTATGTCGTAAACGCCATACGAGTAGTAGGCTTCTACAACACCATCAATTTTTTTGAGCAACGTAACTACTTCTTCTTCAGCGCCTGATTCAACGTTGATTAGTACATAGGCTTGTGGCATGTATAGAGTCTCCATTAATGCTAGTGCAAGTGTAATTAATAGTTCTTATGCAAATAAATGTGTGTTCTATTCAAGCAGCCCTATTCATGTAACCACAAATCTTATGAGTCCACATCTTCTAAAATGTTAAATGGAGAAATCAGTTTTGGTTTATTGCACAAGATGCGGCACGCTCAACCCAGACGCCAACAATAACTGCTCAAACTGCGGAGCACCACTGATTGCCGCGGAGCAGACAGCCAGACCCTACACCTATGAACATCAAAGAAACGTCGAGGGCTATCGTCGAAGTCACGGCGGTAGCGGCATCGGTCTACTTATCGCAGGCTTATTCATCGTAATCATCGGCGTGGCAGCCCTCACAGGCTTCACAGCGTTTTGGGCGTATTTTTGGCCCATCATGCTTATCTTAATCGGCTTGTGGGTTCTCCTACTTGGTTTGAGGCGCAACCGCAGATACAGGCAACCGCCGCCATCGTAACCTAAACAACTTTTCTGTAATATCGATGGTATGTTGCACAATTTTTTAGCTCTGCACACAAAAGAGTTATATTAACTTTGCATGAAAGTTGTAGGATATTGCGGGGAAACAAATGGTTAAGTACATTTTCGTAACCGGCGGCGTATTGAGCTCTGTTGGCAAGGGCATTTTAACTTCCTCTATCGGAAAAATGTTGCAGGCACGTGGACTAAAACCCACGGTTGTAAAAATCGACCCGTACGTAAACATCGACGCGGGTACGATGAACCCCTACATGCACGGCGAAGTCTTCGTCACCGACGACGGCGGCGAAACCGACCTAGACTTAGGCTGGTACGAACGATTCTTGGACTTGAGTCTCAAGCAGGAAAACAACCTTACGACAGGCACCATCTACCGCAGTGTCATCGAAAAAGAACGCCACGGCGACTTCTTAGGAAGATGCGTCCAAATCGTTCCCCATGTGACTAACGAAATCAAAAACCGAATTAAAAACGCTGGCAAAGCGGTAAACGCTGATATAGTTTTAACTGAAGTAGGCGGCACAGTAGGCGACATTGAAGGCTTACCCTTCCTTGAAGCTATACGCCAAATGCGTGTCGAAGAAGGATACGAAAACACGCTCTACGTTCATGTTGCGCTTGTGCCGGTTTTGGATGTTACCGGCGAAATGAAAACCAAACCCCTCCAGCACAGCGTCAACGAGCTGCGCCGTATCGGTATCCAGCCAGACACCATCGTAGCCCGCAGCCCACAAATGATAGACGCTGAAGCATTACGCAAAATCGCCCTGTTCGGCACTATACCTGAGAGTTCCGTGTTCTGCTCATACAACGCAGAAACAGTTTACCAAGTTCCATTAATTTTGGATAAACAAGGCATGGGCGACTTCATCTGTCAACGCTTGAGCCTTAAATGCGACGTAAAAGACTTCGTTGCTTGGCAAACCTTTGTCGACGGCATGATTCACCCCGAACATGAAGTCCGAATAGCATTAGTAGGCAAATACGCGGGGCTCTCTGACAGTTACGTAAGCATGACCGAAGCGCTAAGACATGGCGGCGCAGCATGCAAAACCAAAGTATGCATCGCCTACCTCGAAGCCGAAAAATTCGAGCGTGAACCCGAATGCCTAAAAGACCTCGCCAACTTCGACGGCGTTTTTGTCCCATACGGATTCGGTCCAAGAGGCACAGAAGGCAAGATTGCAGCAGCCAAATACGCAAGAGAAAACGACATCCCATTCCTGGGCATCTGTTACGGATTCCAGCTTGCAGTTATAGAATTCGCCCGAAACGTATGCGGCTTAACCGACGCAAACAGCACAGAAATCAACCCTGACACACCATACCCAGTCATCGACCTCATGCCTGAACAACGCGGGATAGAAACCAAAGGTGCAACCATGCGACTTGGAGTTCACAAAGTGGTCCTGCAAAAAGGCAGCTTGGCTCACAAGCTATTTGGAGAAGACATCTGTGAACGCCACCGCCACCGCTTCGAAGTAAACCTCGACTACATCGACGCCCTCAAAAACAAAGGCTTATGCTTCACCGGAAAAAGCAGCGACGGCCGAAGAATGGAAACCCTCGAGTTGCCCGACAAATACTTCTATTTTGCCTCGCAGTTTCACGGCGAATTCAAAAGTCGCCCCGGCAGACCAAGCCCAGAATACTTTGGTTTTATCCAAGCCTGCGTTAACAAAAAGCTTGGGTTACCTAAAGTCTAACTCTTCTTTCTTTTTACCGTTTTTAGTAAACGTTATAATGCTCAATTTACATGACTCCCTAAGGATTGATATAAAATGAGTATGGAACCCACTGGCAAAAGAGATTCAATTGCCTATAGCAAAAAGATGGTTGAAGCCAAAGATGAACTTACCCAATTACAAGACGAACTTAACAATGTAATTGTAAAATTCGTTCTTAGAGCATTACGTGTATATCAATCAACAAGACCAGAACCGCTAAGACCCGGCGAAATCGCGCTAATTGTAAACAACGAGCTTGTTAAAGGTCTTTTATACGATTTGAATACCCAGCCAAGCATTGACGCCCTAGCAAAAGCTGCCAAGGAAGCATGGGCAAAAGAGCAGAAGCAGTAACTGCTCAAACTATATTTTTTATATTTTTCAGTTATTAAAAATTAGTTTCTGAATGAAAGTTAAAAAATAAAGTGTTGGCCGCGAAATTACTTTCGACGGCAGTAGTCCATTATGGGCATCAGTTTGGGGTCTGCGTAGACGATTTGTCTATCGTCAACCATACCGACTAATGCGCCGTTTTTGTCAACGACTGGTAAGTGCTTTATTTGCCAGTGCTTCATGAGTTCAGCTGCTTCTTTGACGGTTGCGTTTTGGTCGATTACGACAAGTGGGTTTGTGTAGACCATTCTTGCGATGACGGTTTTCATTGGTACTTCGGCCTCGACTGCACGGATTAGAACATCTTTTACTGTGATGATGCCTGTTGGTTTACCACTTTGGATAACGAGGATTGCATCTTTGTCGTATTTGTTCATTATTGCAACGACTTCTTTCATAACGGTGTTGTTTTCTACTGTTTTAACGTCTTTTGTCATGATGTCTTTTACTGTGACATTGGTTGCCATTCATTTTTCACCTTAACGCTATCTCAACGATGTTGTTGTTTATGTATTTTACGTTTCTTTTTCTCAATCATTACTGAAATCTTTAAAGGTACGAAAAAACGATTAAAATTGCATTAGAGGGAACCTGTTTTGAGCGCGCCTGACACTGAACGCTTCAGCACCAGTCTAGACCAAGCTAAAAACTACGCAGAAGTCTGGACTATCGTGCAGGAAACGGCGCAGTCCGCATTAGGCAAACGCCGAAACTGTATGATGCTTTTCCTCGATGACTTACCGTTGCAACTGGGCGCTTACTACCCTGTGGGAACCAACAACATCGTGCTCAACCGAGCCCTTGTCGATGTGGTTGAAGCCTCAGTAGCCGATAAACCCACAGTGAACGCTTTAGTGTATAACCTGCTTTTGCATGAATATTTACATGCTTTGGGCGACTTATCAGAAGTAGGCGTTAGGCGCGAAGTTGTGGACGTTGCCAAAAAAAGCTTCGGCGAACAACACATCGCCACAGTTCTTGCACGGAAAAGCCCGTGGGTCCTGTTGAAAGATCTTCCGCTGGGTTCAGCTTATACGCCCAAGCGAGTAATGGAGATTGTCCATGACTTCGAGAAAACAGGCAGATACATCGTTTAATTGTGCTCTAGTTAACGCGCCAACCTATTAGGCGCCAAATAGAAATTCATTGCAGAAACCTATAGAGGGAGGCAAATCGGCTTTTGCCTTTATTTAAGGGAGGGGAGGTAGCGGCAGAGACGCGCGCGTGGTTTCCGCTTGTTCGGATACGGTTTATATGCGCCTTTAAATAAGGGGGTCTAGTCACGGCAGAGCAACAGAACACGACGTACCATAATTAATCAAAAAGGTAAAAAAGAAATGATTTGTTGGTTAGTAGTTTTCAACCCAGACTTCAAAGTATGCTTTGGGATGTGCGCACGTCGGGCACTTTTCTGGGGCCGTAGCACCTTCGATGACTAAGCCGCAGTTTCGGCATTTCCACTTCAAAGCCGCATCCTTCTTGAACACTTTGCCATCTTGGACGTTGGCCAGCAGTTTATTGTATCTGCGTTCGTGGTAGGCTTCAACTTGGGCAACCATCCGAAAAATCTGAGCAACCTCGGGGAACCCTTCTTTTTCGGCTACATCACCAAAGTTTGGGTAAATCGTGCCCCACTCCATTTTTTCGCCTTCCGCCGCCGCTTTAAGGTTGTCAGCTGTAGAAGCGATGATACCTGCGGGGTATGATGCGGTGATTTCGACTACGCCGCCTTTTAGGTGTTTAAAGAATAGTTCTGCATGTTCTTTTTCGTTGGCTGCGGTTTCTTCGAATATGGCTGCGATTTGTTCATAGCCTTCCTTTTTTGCTACGCTGGCAAAGAAGGTGTATCGGTTGCGTGCTTGGGATTCGCCTGCAAAGGCTGCAAGAAGGTTCTTTTCTGTTTGGCTTCCGTTAAAATTCATGTTTAAAACTCCTTTAGTTGAGTTTACCCAAAACTGAGATAAAAGCCTTCTCAGCAAGCTTACACCCAATCATGTTAAGACTTTTATTATCCGCCAGACCTTAACATTGTGCCGGATGAAGAGAAGGCATTAAATTGACTTAACGGGATGAAAATTCAGAGTTACTCGGACGGCACCTCTTTATAAGCTAGCTGGGAAAAACGTTACGCGATAGTAATTTTTAAAAGGCGTATGACCCATTCATTAAGTCTATTACAGGAAGCGAAAGGTTGGAAACAGTTAGCGGCAAAAAAATCGTGCTCACAGCATCAGCCACAGAAATGAGCGACTTCTTAAACAACCCATTCATCGCGTTCGCAGGCGGCTTCGGCAAAGGCCCCATCCCACTCTCATACGTACGCAAAACACTCTACCCCCATCGCCCAAAACGGGCTGATGGACAAGCAAGCTACGCACCTTATGGACTACGAAAAGTCGAATCCATCCTAGTAGAAGGCGGATTCTCCCCAAACGACATCGCGGTAGCTTACCCAGAAGACTTGGACAAATTCATCGGTCCAGAAACAAAAGTAGTCGGTATCTCAAGTATGGACCCCACAGGCATGGGTTACGTTAGCAAAACCTACAGCTCCATCGTAGGCGGCGGCGAACCCATGAACCGAATCGAATTCCGCAAACTCGTCATGCACCCCGCCATCAAAAAGTATCACCCTAAAGTCATCGTCGGCGGATACGGCTCATGGCAGCTTGAACGCCAACACGTCTCAAAAAGCTACGGCGTTGACTGCGTCTTAATGGGCGGCAGACCCGAACCAATCGTGGAGCTTTTCAAGAAAGCCCTAAACGGCGAACCGCTTCCACGCATAGCCAAAGCCGACGAATCACTGGACAACTGGAACTACAACCAAGAAATGCCTATCACAAAAAACGTCGCCATCCATGGTGCAGTGGAAATCAGTAAAGGCTGCGGTAGAAACTGCCAATTCTGCACACCCACTATGCAGCACAAAATCGATGTGCCGCTTGAAAAAATCATGAAGGAAGTTGCTTTAAGCGTAGCGCAGGGTAGCGATCACATTACCTTAATCACTGAAGACATGTTTCTCTACGGCGCAAAAGACCCAAGGTTTGTGCCCAATCGAGAAGCAGTTGTAAAACTCTTCAAAACCGTCGCCGATTACCACGGCGTAAAAAGCATTCAAGCCGCACACATGTCACTTGCACCTGTTTATCATGACCCACAAATGATCAGGGAACTCGCAGAAATCTTGATTGAGAAATCATGGTATTCTTTTGGGAAAAAGCCGATTATCACAGCTGAAACAGGCATCGAAACAGGCAGCCCACGCCTGATGAAAAAGTACATGGGAGGCAAAATGTTGCCGTTCCAGCCTGAACAGTGGCAAGACGTCGTCACCAACGCGTTTGGTATCCTAAACGATAATGACTGGTACCCGCTGGCGACGCTCATCATTGGTTTGCCTGATGAGAAAGAAGAGGACATGCTCCAAACCTTGGAGTTGATGGATAAACTCAAAGACTACAATGCCTTCTACGTGCCGCTGTTCTTTGTGCCATTGGAAAATTGTGTTTTGATGAAGCAGAAAGGCGCCGAAATGGACTCGCTGTCTAAGGCACGCTGGGACTTTTTCATAAAATGCTGGGAATACAACATCAAAATTTGGAAACCCACCTTCCTAGAAAATCGCCTGCAAAATCCAATGCTCTACAATGCATTTGACAAAGTCGTTATCCCCTACTTCGGTAAAATTCTAGGCGCATACTACGGTTTAACGCGCGGCTCAAGCGGCGAACAGTTCAAGCAAGCTGTGTATCAGTTAAGTTTGCCTCTGCCTGATAACGGCAGAAGAACCAAGGGAAAAGTACAAGCGAAAGTTTAGGCAGCTTCCTCTGCCATCTCTTCATTTTTTTGTTGCTGTGCTTCTTGATCTATGTTTACTTCGGGCATGGCTTCCTGTAAAAGTGAATCTGCCTGCGCTGTTTGTTGGACTGGCGGTTTTATGATTTTCCGTGCATGCGTAATATAGCCTGTGTGTCCAGTCATCATCGTGTTTGGCCGCGTTTTTCCGCGCTCGACCTGCATGGTGCGCATTAGGCATTCGACGGTTTCTATGAATACAAAGCCTTGGTCGCGTAGTGCTTCGGTTGTGCGGATGACTTGGTCGATTGTTGGGCTGAAAGAGACCAAAACGCCTGATGGCTTAAGCGCCACGTAAGCATGTGGAACAACAAGCCACGGAACCGCAAGATCCAAAATCACCGCATCCAAATCCCGCTCCTCAATACCCATGGTAACGTCGCCACTTTTCATTTCCACATTGTCGATAAGTTTTGAGCGCTGCAGGTTTTTAGCGGCGTTTTTTTGGAATTCGGGACGTAACTCGTAGGTGTAAACTTTACCCGTTGGACCAACATAATGCGCTAAGGCGCTGGTTAAGGCTCCTGTGCCTGTTCCGGATTCGAAAACTCGGCTGCCTGGACCAATACCGCTAAACATCACGATAAGCGCGGCGTCTTTGGGGTAGACGATTTGTGTGTTGCGACCTGACTTCATCATGTAATCAGTCAACGACGGCTTAAGCGTGGTAAAGGTTACGCCGAGGCTGCTCTTGATGGGTTCCCCGAACTCTTTGCCGATTAAGTCATCGAGCTTCAAGTAGCCTTTGTGAGTGTGGAAGGTCTGTTCCGCTTGAACTTTAATCATGTAGGTGCGGCGTGCATCGAGATAGATGAGTACGTAGTCGCCGTCTTGGATTGTTTGGTTAGCCAAAGTTGTTCCTCTCGAAAGTCAAAATGGGGTTGTGCCATTTAAGCTTTGAAGCAATTCAAGGGGCGGGTTTTGTTTTTCTAGTATTAGAAGAAGAGGGTGTCGCCCTTATTCATCATCTACCAACGGGCATTGCAGACGACTGCTTTTTTGTGTCTGCGTCTGGGATGCGTTGCTGGTGGGTTGTGGAGATTTCTACAAGCAAAAACGAATGGTAAACGCATCAGGCGTCGTCTAATGGAAAAGTCCATGAAATTCGGCGCAATTTATGCCCGTATACAAAAGCATCGCCAAAACCAAGTCGCCTTTTCAAAAATCGCCTCAAAATCAGCCAAAAAACTCGAAAATGAACGAACTTTATATAATCATGCAATAGACACTGAAAGACCTGACCCAAAACTATGGGTAGGGACACCTAAAATTGCTTTTTAGCGCCATAAAATGGGCTCTTGAAGGGGGCTTGAGCAGTTTAAGCGCTAAAAAGATGCGGGGATTCGTCGGTTTTGAGGCTATTTTCCTTTTATTTTTTGTAAAAACTGTTCTGTGCACATAAATTTTAGGTTAAGGTCGTGTTGTTGTGGTGTTTTGCTTGGCGAAAAATATTCGAACTGCCACTTTTTACACTAAACAGTTAAAATATTAACCGCTAAATCACTGAAAAGATACAAATAACGACAATTTATCCATAGGACACACAATCTTAAGCAACTACGATTAACGAAACCAGCGCCAAAAAAATTAGCCTCGCCAGAAATCGTGGGCTGAACGGGAAAAGTTATTTGCATAAGACACATGTAAATTTACGTAAAAAGCGGAGTTAGCCAACTATTGCAGGTAAGTGGTTCAGGAATGTGTTTGGGGGATGCTTTTGTATACCAAACTGTACGTCTGCTTATTCTTCGCTCAACCTGTTTTTTGCTTGGATTCCGTCAATTTCGAAGGAGCCTTTGTGATGAGTGTTGAGTGTAACCTGTTAATTTCGCTCCTGAAATTCACCAAAGAAAAGCCTGTTTTAGTTGAAGATGTAAAAACAACAGCCCGATTACCCCTCGAAGTTTGTTGGCAGTTGCTGCAAAAAATGCAAAAAGAAAACCTCATTTACCTCACAAGCGAAAGCGTAGAAATAGACAGCGCCAACCGCCTAAAAATCGCAGTTAAAGCCGCCACCTTAGGCGCAGATATTCAAACCATCAGCAACCTGCTCGGTTGGCAAGAATTTGAAGAAATGACCGCTATAGCCCTCAAAAGTAACGGCTACACTGTACATAACAACTTGCGTTTCAAACATGCAGGCCGCCGATATGAAGTCGATGTAGTGGGTTGCAGAAAACCTTTAGTTATTTGTATTGACTGCAAGCGTTGGCAACATGCAATCGCTGCATCAGCGCTAAGAAAGATTGTTGAAGAGCAAACAGAACGGACCCAAGCCTTAGCTGATTCGCTTCCAAACCCAAAATTAGAGCTTGAATGCACAAAATGGGACAACGTAAAATTCATGCCAGCAGTACTATCCTTGATGCCGGGTGCGTACAAGTTTTATTACGAAGTCCCCGTGGTAACAGTACTTCAAATTCAAGATTTCATTTGCCAACTGCCTCTGCATGTTGAATCGCTTAAGTGTTTTCCTAAGAGATTCAACACGTTAAGTTAGTATTTTTAGGATCGAGGTTTTTGAGAGTTTAAAAGCTGGGTAGAGACTTAAAATGAACAGGGCAATTAATGCTGTGATTATCCAGCCTGAAATTGTGAGTATAGTGATTGGAGTCACCGATGGGTTAGCCATCAAAATCATAAAGGTGAATATCGTCCCAAATGATAATCCGATTCCGAAGCTTGAAAGCAAAACAACTGCAGATTGAATAGCGGATATACTCACGATGATTCTTGGTTTAGCACCGATAGCTCGCAGTATAGCGAATTCTTGATGCTGCTCATCAACAGATAACATCATGTATGCCACTAAGCAGATAGATGCGGAAACCAAAGTCGCTAAAGGCAAAAGCATGATGGTTTGCCAAGATGCTGATAGAAAAGCAACATTTTCCGCCACAGTCAAAGTTGAGACTAAATTGTAGGCTTGAAAAACGAAGCCCACATGGGCACATCTGAATTCTGAGAGGAAATCCTCGTCTTTGTCGTTGAGTTCTTGCCCTGCGACAATGACTTGGCCCTTTGTTGGGTGATCAATGCCGCCGATGATGTTTAGCAAGGTTGTTTTTCCTGAGCCTCAAGGCCCGCAAATCACGGCAAACGTGGCTTTTTTGATTTGCAGATTGACGTCTGATAGAACAGTGATTTTTCTTTCGCCCACAGGATAGGTTTTTGCTAATCCTTGAGTGGACACCATGCCTCTTCTTGCTGTGCCATCTCTATTTCCCACTAATGATTAGCGAGAGTTTACTTTTTATGTATAATAGCTTTTGAGGTACAATCCCTTACTGCGGGTAACATGTGTCGATGTTGAGGTTGCCTCTGTCCCGCTTCAGAATACGCACCTTCTCGGGCAGTTTGTCTTTTTCCCAATCTGTCCAGCTGATTTCTTTGAAGAGCCACCGTTTCCCCAAATGCGCAGCCACCACTGCATGCTTCAACTCATGACCTGTGGGAATGAACTGGTCAAGGAAGCGGAACAGTTTGTCGATTTGTATCTTGGGGAAGTAGGCGTAGTAGGTTGCGTTTTTGACTTCGAAGGCGTAGAGGTGTTGTCCTTTGCGTGCCATTATGTCTGGGAGGGGGTTTAGGCTTGGGTTGCTTACGGGGACGCGGACGGCGTAGTAGCCTTTTTTGTGTAGCAACTTGACTAGTACGGTTTCGCTGTAGAAGCCTCTTTTGCGCCAACGCCTTAGCCTGATGCGGTCTTCTTCCGTCGCCAATGGTGCCCCTCTCTGATGGCTATTAGGGTTTTGGGTTAAAAAAATGTTCTCTTAGGGAACAGAATAGTGTGTTTGGGGGGTGCTTTTGTATACTGTGCTTTTCTGCTGGTGGCGCTGGAAGTGACTGGTGAACATAAAACAGCATCATATTACTCATACAACTATGGCAACTGAAAACGGATTTGACAGCATCAACGTTTCAAAAATATGGGCCACATAGCCAACACTAACCGCTACAAAACCACCGCTGAAACCATCAACCCCCAAGCGACAAAACCTCAAAAAGAGACACAAACACACAAACCTCGCTGCAGCAAAAAGGCTGTATACAAAAGCATCGCCAAAACACAGTCAGCACCCACAAAACCCCAATCAGCCACCCTGACTTAAACGGTCAAACGACAACTTTGCTAAAATTGCCAAATTTCAAAAAACAAAGCACTTCTGAAAATAGACTTAGCGCTTTCGAAAAAGCGGCAAAGTTTGCTGTAAAACCCCAAAAGCGTCGCCGAGGCACTAAAATGCTCGAAGGTTACCCGAAAAAATGGCTGCGTGCTATCTATGGAGATTTTCGACAGTACTTTTAAGAGGCCCTGATATTTACCATGCCAAGCCCTTAGGGGAAGGGTGAATCGGATTAAATCGGGCTGCTTTTGGCTTCAGGGGCATTTTACGGGGCGTTAGTTTTTGTGTTCCATGCAAAAAAGTGAACTGTTTTTTCGCGTATGGCATTTCGTGACCAAACAAAGGTCATCATAACATTTTATGAGCAAATATGGCAAATTTGAGCTTATTTTAATCAATAAGCTCTTTCGGCACCCCGTAACTTTTCTGTGCAGCGGTTGGGTAAAAAATTTTAAGCAAAAGTCTGAATTCTATTGCAGGCGCCTCTGGAGTGCATCCCATCGTAAATCCCTCGCCTCTTTTAGCGGGTCATAGCGCTGAAGTTGTTTGTTAGAGGGCGATACTCTTTGGCGCATCTGAAAATTAACTTTGCCGCAGTTTTGGCAACTGAGGTTTAAGGAGAAGTGTTGCGCTGATTTTTGTGTTGGATATGTGGGGTTTGGTTTGCTGTTTTTTGGTTTTTCTTTGGTGGTGCCTGCAGTTAAAAAAATGGGCTGTAGGTGAGACTTTTTCTCACCAGCCTGTATCGTCGTCTCCTTGGGGCTCTGTCGGCGTTGGCGGTTATGTTGACTTAAAGTTTCAGATTGACGGTGCTGCTCCTCAGGTACAAACTACCAGTGTACGCTGTCCTGTTTCTATCCTCTTAGAAATCGAAAGCATGTTTTTGTGAGTGTCAAGCGTTCGGGCAGAGTCTGATATTTTTAGTTTTTAAACTGGAAAGGGTATGGTTGATAACTTTGTTCTTAAGAGTAGTTGTTGCTAAGTTGGGTGCTTGAGGACCCTCTATGGGTTTTTGCATAGATATCCTATTTGGCGCCTATGATGGTATGTTGATGATCAATACAATGCCGCGGTGTATCTAAACAACTGCGACTAAAGGGGTTGATCATAGTTCTTAGCTTACCTGCGTTATAGCTATTTTAGATGCATTCGTTATTCTCGAAGGAATACCACCATTTGTGTTCAACGATATCGGGGTCTCATGGTGCATCAGCGCGCCAGTTGACAGGGTACACTTTTTGCGCAGAAATATTTGAGCAGTAAAGAGTGTACCAACGAGTCGCAAGCAACATACCCAGCCGCTACCGCTGTATACAAAAGCATCCCCCAAACACAGTTCCACGCCGACTCGAAACGTTTTTCAGCAAAAAAGCCAGACTACTCATGTAGGAATTTGTATGCCCAGTTTCAAAGTGGTAAACAAGGCCTTAAAATTTAAGACTCAAGGCGAAATCAGCTTTGTCGATCTCTCTGATAAAGTGTTGGAAGTTGTTGCTGTGTCAGGAATTAAAAATGGCATCGTCCACGTTTATGCACCACACGCAACGGGGGTTTTGATTTTGACAGAGAACGATGAGGGTTTGCTGGCGGACATCAAAACCTGTCTTGAAGAACTGGTGCCCAAACACCGAAACTACCATCACCCCTCCAACGCTCACTCGCATTTGCGCTCGATGCTTCTGCCGCCAGATAAAACCTTGCCAGTTGTTGATGGTTGTGTGGAGTTTGGGACTTGGCAGTCGCTGTTTTTTGTGGAAACCGATGTTTACCCCCGTGAGCGTACGGTGATTATTCAGGTTATGGGTGAACAGTAGCAGTTGGTTTTCGTTTCTCGGAGCCGCAGAATAATCGAAGGTAACATGAAAATTTACTGTTTAGAGTCCAAACACTAACACATCTGACCGCGTTTTTAACTGTTTATTGTAAAAAATGTTCATTCGACAATATTTCGCGGCGCTAAAAACAAAACTTTGTAGGCAGAGCTTAATTTCAGCTGCAAAAGACCCTGAAAAAATCGAATAGAGCCACAATTTGGTCGTTTATGCCAACGTTTATGTGCCTATCAAGCTTTTTTGGAACACAGTTCCGCCTATGCCATCAAGTTATAGCGGAAATATTTAGTTATTTATCCGCCTGCAGGTATGATTATTTAAGCTTCGCACCAATTCGAAGACTTTTTATCCCCGCTCAGTCTTAAGCCGTCGGTTAGCAGTCTTAGGCCGCAGCCGCGCCTTCTTTTTTGCGCCACTAAGCAAAGAGGGTTTAGCAGCTAAAACATCCACTTCTGCTTCTTCAACGGGCAAGGCTTCTTCTGCATCAGAAAAATCTGCGTCAGTAGCTTGGGCGGCACCACTTTCAAGCATCTCCTCAATTGCGCGGTCTACATCGCCTGGCTTTGCATCAATACCCAAGAGGGCGTCCATGAGAACAACCGTTTCAAAACCAAGGTCACACGCATCCAGAACAGTGTTTACCACACAATAATCGGTGGCTAAACCGCAGACAAAGAGCCGCTTAACCCCCAGTCGTTGCAGTTCACTGTCGAGATTTGTGCCATCAAAGGCAGAGTACGCTTCACGATTTGGATCAGCGGCTTTAGAAATCACCCTGACGTTTTTTGGTAGTTTTAGGGCAGGGCTAAATTCTGCGCCTTTAGTTCCTTGAACACAGTGAGCCGGCCACAGTCCACCTTGAGCTTTGAATGAAATGTGATTGAGTGGGTGCCAATCTCTGGAAGCGACAATAGGTGAGTTTGCGGCTTCAAAGCGTTTGATGTAGGTGTTGACTACGGGGATTATTGTGTTGCCGCCTTCTATGGGCAGAGCGCCTCCGGGTAAAAAGTCGATTTGAATATCAGTTACTAGAAGCGCGTCTTGTTCTGTAAGGGTATATTTTTTGTTCAAGGCTTCCACCAATTAAGGTCTGTTAAAAGCTACTAGAGTTAGAGCTGGGCTTTGGAATAAACTTTTTCTTAAATCAAAATACTGGCTTCGATTATCTGGACCTCTTTTAACACAACGCTCTATGGAAAATTATGCATATTGGTTATACGCCATGACGTTTAAAATGCCTGTTTTTAACTATTTAATGTAAAAAATGTACGTTCGAAAATTTTTCGCGAAAATGCAGGCGTGAAAAGTAGAAACTTCGCTGCTCAAGCATACCCATCTATCTGTCCGCAAAACAACAACGCCTCAAAACAACAAAAGTCAAGACTAAAAACCGAAAAAATTGCCCCCGACAAGCCTCAAAAACACGTCAATAACCCACAACGGTACCCTTACTGCGCCTCTGCACCCCAAGTGTACCTTGTAACCGCACAACTGAAGGTGCACATGGGCGATTGAGACTACGTCTTTGGCGTTTTCAAAGGCACGTTAGCCCTAAAACAAGTTGTCTTGACAAAAAGGGAGCGTTAACCGGAAAAATGCAGCTGTACAACTTTCATGTATATATAAGGTTCGTCTGTTTTCGAAAAGAACAGCTATTTTGATTTTTTTTAGTGTTGGAGCAAAAAATGTGTTTGGGGGATGCTTTTGTATACGGGGCTCAAAAAGATAGGCTTATCTTATAAAGAAACCAATACTAACAAGGCGTCCCCAGCATGCAACCCAAAAACAGAAGCTACATTTCAAGCCGTGAAATGCGAACCCTAGAAGTTAACGCAGAATACTTTGGCGTAAGCCTGCTTCAACTAATGGAGTTAGCAGGACACAACGTAGCCCATGAAGTGATTTCGCGCCTTCCTAAAAGCAAAAAGGTTGCGATATTTTGCGGCGTAGGCGGTAACGGCGGCGACGGTTTTGTTGCTGCAAGGCATCTTTTGGCAGCAGGTTTTAACGTTACGGTTGTTTTGGTTGGTAGAAGTCGCGACATAAATCACGATGCAGCGTTGAAGAACTTTGAGATTCTTCAGTCGCTACAGGATAAAGTGCCCATCCTTGAAGTTACCGACAGCTCAGCCACACCTGATGTTACAGCGGACATAGTGGTGGACGCACTGCTAGGCACAGGCACAAAAGGGAAACTCAAGCCCCCAATCACCCAAATCGTCAGCTACATCAATGCCATGAGTGGTTTCAAGGTTGCTGTAGATGTGCCTACAGGTATCGATTCTGACACTGGCGCCGTTTTAGGCAATGCGGTTAAAGCCGATTTGACCGTGACTTTCCATAGGACAAAGAAGGGCCTGGAAAACGCGAAGAAATACACGGGGGAAATCGTGGTCGGCGGCATTGGATTACCCACAGAAATGGAGCGATTTGCGGGTCCAGGTGATGTGTTACTGGCTTTAAAACCACGTAGCCCAATAGGTCACAAAGGCGATTTCGGACGCTTATTAGTTATCGGTGGTAGCGAAATTTATTCGGGTGCCCCAGTCTTGGTTTCGCTGGCGGCTATGCGCACAGGAGCTGACCTTGTTTACCTTGCCACCCCCCAAAACAACGCTTATGAGATTTCATCCATGTCGCCTGATTTGATAACCATAAAGCTGGAAGGCAACAACCTCAACCCAGACAACCTCAAAACGCTCAAACCTTACCTAGAGATGGTTGATGCAGTTGCCATGGGTCCCGGGATGGGGTTGAATGCTGAAACCCAAAAGTTCACTGAGGCATTTGTTGCCGATGTTGAAAAAGCAGGTAAGCCGCTGCTATTGGATGCTGATGGGCTAAAAGCATTTGCAAAATTCAAACGGCAGCTGAAGGTGCCTCTGGTTTTGACGCCACACGCGGGTGAATATGCGGTATTGACAGGCGAAGCCCTTCCCGAAAACCAAGATGAGCATGTGGCTATGATTCAGAAGAACGCAAAAAAACTTGGCGCGACAGTACTTGTTAAGGGCAAAGTGGATATCATCTGCGACGCTGAACGAACTAAACTCAATTTCACTGGCAACCCGGGCATGACTGTAGGCGGCACAGGCGACGTCTTGGGCGGTATCGTGGCAGGTTTGATGGCACAGCATGTTGACCCCTTCGAAGCGGCGGTGGCAGGAGCATTCGTTAACGGTGCTGCAGGTGACTTCGTCGCAAACGAAATCGGCTACCACATGGTTGCAACCGACATCATCGACTGGATCCCAAAGCTACTGGAAGATCCAATGAGCCATTTAAAGGTGAAAAAGCCATAGCTGAAAAGGATTCAGAGGCGCAGCAGGCTTTACCAGTTAGAATTACGATTTATCACGCTGCGCAGGATGACCCAAAAAAGAACACTGCACTCCGGTTAAACCGCAGAGGACTCGCACGTATAGTAACCAAGATTAAATTCTTGCCTAAAAGGGCAATAGTGCTAAATCCGTTTGGTCAGATTGCCTTGTCACCAGCTGATCGAGAACGTTTTGAGCAGTTCGGAATTGTCGCGTTAGATTGCAGTTGGGAGCATGCCCAGAAAGTTATGGGTGAACATGTAAGGGGAACAAGCAGATGCTTGCCGATTCTGATTGCGGGGAACCCTGTGAATTTTGGGAAGCTAACTAAGCTGACGACGGCTGAGGCAATTGCGGCAGCACTTTACATAACTGGTTTCCAAGAAGAGGCGAAGAAGGTGCTTGAGATTTTTCCGTGGGGTCACACGTTTTTCGAGTTAAATCAAATGTTGCTTGATAACTATGTTACTGCTAAGGATAGTTCAGAGATAGTGGAGATGCAGGCTCGGTTATTGCAGAGCAAAAAACGGGAGCCAGCTAAAGGCGTCTTTGAGGATCTCTAGTTGGTCTACATAACCGAATTTCCAATGTTTCTCGCTTCGGTGCTCCTGATTTCTCTCTCAGGAGTGCTTATGCCTGGACCACTGTTTGCCATCACGATTAAGAAGGCTGCGAAAAGCAAAATCTCTGGAGCCCTAATCGCCATTGGCCATGGCGTCGTTGAGTTTCCGTTGATGTTTCTGATTTTCTTTATACTAAGTGAAGTTGAAGTGCCTATGATAGCGCAGATTGCCGTGGGCTTGGTAGGCGGCGCTCTGATGATCTTTATGGGAGTACAAACTTATCATAACCGACACAGACAAGAGGCGTTCACAATCAGCCCTAAACGAGACTCAGTGATCGCTGGCATCTACACGACTGCTGCAAACGCTGGTTTCATCCTTTGGTGGTTAACCATCGGCACCACGCTTATTTTGAATGCGAAGCTGTTTGGGTTATTAGGTTTCTCTATCTTCGCGGGGGTGCATTGGTTCACGGACTTCGCATGGTACACGGCGGCGGCTTTTCTGATTTTCAAGTCTCAACGCTTCTGGAATGACCGTGTTCGCATGGGAATCACGCTGTTCTGTGTGGTGGTTTTCATTGGATTCGGCGCTTTCTTTATGGGTTCTGCGTTGTGGTCACTGTTAGCATAGTTAAATAGCCTGCATGCCGTAGTGGTGTTTATGGAATTTAAAGTTGGAAATGCAACCCTGCAGCTAATCAAAAGCGACATAACCGACATTGAAGCAGATGCAATTGTTAACGCGGCAAACTCGACGCTTCTAGGCGGAGGCGGTGTAGATGGAGCCGTACACACCAAAGGCGGCCCAAAAATCCTCCAAGAATGCAAACGTATCCGCGACAACGAGTGGCCAGACGGGTTACCCACAGGCAACGCCGTTATCACTTCAGGCGGCAACCTCAAAGCCAAATACGTGATTCATACTGTGGGGCCGATTTGGCGCGGCGGAGTCCATGAAGAAGCGAAACTGCTGAGGCGGGCGTATTGGAATTCGCTTAAGCTTGCAGCAGCGAAGGGGCTCAAATCGGTTGCTTTTCCCTCGATAAGCACGGGGGCTTACGGTTACCCAACTGAAGAAGCCAGCCGTGTTGCTGTCGCCGCCGTGAAGGATTACCTGAGGGCAGAGGACCGAATTGAGCGGGTAACGTTTGTGCTGTTTTCGCAGCGAGACTTTGACATCTACGCTCAGACAGCAAAAGAACAACTGATGCCTACATGACTTCTTAGATTTTGCGTGATGCGGCTGTTTTTTCTAAATTATTGTTTCGACTTAAACCACCGTAAGTGTTAACGTGGACTTTATGCTGCTTATGTCTCTGATCTGCTTGAGTACATATTCACGGATGTACTCCAAAGAGTCCCCATTAACTTTAGCAACAATGTCATATGCGCCACGCGAACGGTAGACTTCTTCTACTCCGCCGATCTTGCGAAGGTCTTCGAGGGCAATGTTGCTTAACTCGGAATCGGCGGTTATGAAAATGAAGGCGCTCCTTTTAGGCTTCAAAAAAGCAGGTTCAGAGGGAGCGCTAATGGTTGCTTGATCAGCAAAAACGGTTTCCAAACATTCAACTCCTATCTGACACTACTTTACCCAATTTAGGTATTAAGTGTGCGTTGCTGTCTTGCTACAACAACAAACCGATATAAAATCGCCACACAATACGTAGTATGCAGCTCACAAACAGCTGCGGGCTTGGCGAAAACCCGCTTTTAGCCACTGCGGAAAGCACAAGAAAGGCAGTTGGGCCATTCGCAATCATTTTTTTTTCGCCAACAGGGAGGAAGTGGAGGAATGGGAGCTTAACTTGTGCTTTCTTTAGCCAAGCCCAAACCTCAATGTTAAACGTCGGACGGCGTTTTGTATTCAACTAGAGAGTAGATTTCGTGTTTATCCCCCAGAACTTTCCTGCCGCCTAAATAGCCCAGCTCGATGAGGAAGCCTATGCCAACGACTTTGCCGCCCAACTTCTCAACCAACTCCACGTTGGCTTTAACGGTTCCGCCTGTAGCCAGCAAATCGTCGATGATGAGCACGTTTTGTCCTTTGCTGATGGCGTCTTGGTGGATCTGGATGGTGTCGTTGCTGTACTCGGTTTGGTAGGTGTAGTCGAGGCATTTGTAGGGGAGTTTGCCTTTTTTGCGGATGGGCACAAAGCCAACGCCTAACTCGTATGCGAGTGGTGCGCCGATGATGAAGCCGCGTGCTTCGTTGGAGACGATGACGTCGATTTTTTTGTTGCGGTAGTGGTCGGCTAGTTGTTTTATGGTTTCTTTGAAGCAGGCGGGGTCTTTTAGCAGGGTGGTTATGTCCCAGAAGACTACTCCCTTGAATTCGGGGATTCGTCTGATGTTGCTTTTTAGGTTGATTTTGTCTGTTTTCTTCATTTCAGTTTCTCCTGTTATGCGAAGGCGCCTGTTAATGCGTGTCCGCATCGGCAGCTGCATTCGCTGGGGGTTTTGGCTACGGTTTCAGCTATTATGCGCTTCACGTTTTCAACGTTGTTTCGCATGGTTGTTACGATGTCGTCTACGCATACTGCATGTTCTTTCCAGCAGTCATAATCCGTGACTGTGGATATGTTGGTGTAGCAGATTTCAGCTTCCCGCGCTAACACAACTTCAGGAACCATCGTCATGCCAATGATGTCTGCACCCCACTGCTGGTACATTTTGGATTCTGCTTTGGTTGAGAAGCGTGGGCCTTCGATGCAGACGTATGTGCCAGTTGGGTGCATCTTGATTTTTAGGTTTTCTGCGACTTCGATTACGGTTTTGTGGAGTTGTGGGCACATGGGTTCCGCGACTGATATGTGGCATACTTTGCCTTCCGCGACGGTGTAGAAGGATTGTTCTCTGCGTGTGGTTCGATCGATGAATTGGTCAGCGAAAACGATGTCGCCGGGCTGATAATCCTCTCGCAGCGAGCCAACGGTTGAAGCAGCTATGATGCGTTTTACGCCTAAGCGTTTGAATGCCCAGATGTTGGCTCTGACGTTGAGATCGGTTGGGCGTATGGTGTGCAGTTTTCCATGTCTAGGCAGGAAAGCCACGGTTTTGCCGCCGAGTTCGCCGACGGTTATGGCGTCTGAGGGGTTACCATAGGGCGTGTCAACCATGATTTCTTGGATGTTTTTGAGAAGTTTAGGGTCGTAGAGACCTGTTCCGCCGATTACTCCAAATTCAGCTTGCATGAAAATCTAATTTCGGCGCTGGACTTATAAGAATAGCGCAACCGTTTTTTCGTTAGTTGTTGTTGCAGAAAACTCCCTATACACAACAACAACCAGCGGACGGTGTTTTGGCGTCTGTTTGTTAGCTGCCTGATGGAGGGGTTTGCTGGTTGGTTGTGGGTTGCATCACAAGCAGCAATACAGCTCCAATCGGGAGTGGGGTCTAGCTTGCGTTTTTTTTCTCTATACCCCCCTTATATAAAGGCGGACATGGACGACTACCTTTATTGGCTACGGTCACGCAATTCAATATGGGCTGGTGTGTTGGTGTGTGGCTATCGGTCCCAAATGGGGACTGAGGAAACTCCGCCCACACGCAGAATTGCAGTCCCAAACGGGACAAGCTGAAAAGCTTGGCAACGGAGCAGAAACGAAACGTCCACCCAGACACGGCAATGACGCATTAGTGATGCAGAGCCCGCTGGAGTGGAAACGGTGAAACGGCCGTCCTGCAAGTGGAAAGGGCAAACAGTCGCCGATGAAGACTCTGCCGGAAGGCGCGGGTAGCCCGATTAGCCGAATGCCACAGACAACAGAAGGCGGGTTACAACCAGCACACCAAGCCCAAAAAACGTCACACACAAAGTAAGCTCCGCCACAAACAACATAAGCCAAATTTATCCATCATCAGAAGCCTTAACATACTGGCAGAACGAAATCGCAAACAAAGCAGAAGCAACAAAAGAAAAATATGAACAGTTTTTCGCAAGTTCGCCAAAGCATTAAGCGAATAGAATACTAGAAAATCAGTATAAGATGAGTACATCAATAATTTGAAATCTTAAGTATGCATCGATTGAATTCAATTGCAAAATTTAAATTGATAAACTAAGAATATAGCAGAAGGTCTAATCATGATATTCTTAGGAGCTGGTGCTTCAGCCACTTTCGGAATACCGACAACGCCTGAGTTTACGAAGGTAACAACCGATATTCTAAATTCGAAAAAGTCAATCGCTTTTATTAAAAATAATTGAAGACCATAAAATTCAACGTCCCAATGCTCCTAATTACGAGGACATCTTAGGATATCTAACAGCTTATATTGACCCATTCGAACTTAGAACTAATGATTACAGGCTTAACTTCGCCACCCGAAATCCAGAATTCAACGATACTCAGAGAATAACGGCATTAATTGATGAAATTCACACTATTGTCTGCAAATACTGTAATCTGCCTTTTGTTAGAGGTGAAAGTAACTATCTGAAGCCTGAAGAGTTTGAGTCAAAATTTCAAGCAACCTATGATGCGCTCATAGGTACTTACCTCTACCATGAAAAAAGAACAATTGTCTTTTCAACAAATTATGATCCATCTGTAGAGATTTGGTGCATGAAGCGTAATGTTGGATGTTTTGACGGTTCGGAAAGAAATAGTAACATTGAAGTCAGAAGAATGCTTGATGAAAAAAGGCACATAAACCAATCGAAAAATTCGATGCACCTACCGCAATTGGGTTAGTTCGGCTTCACGGGTCAATATGGTCATATGACATTAACGATAATTTACGAATTAAATTCTCAATACCGCCAGACCTTCGCATGTTTACAGATCTTTACGGAAGTGTACCTCAAGGGAAACCCTGTATAATCTTCCCCGGGCAAGAGGAGAAGGTAAACAGAGGACAAACGGAGACTCTCTATAACTACTTTAAGGATAATTTAAAAGGGAATTGTCTGTTTGTGGGTTTCTCGTTTAGACATGATGACTTCAATCGTCCAATCCTTGATAGATTACAAAACGGAACCATTAGAAACATTGGCATTCTGTCTCCTCACCCAGACGAATCAGTAGAGAGACTGATAATGGGCAATAAAAAACTAAGAGAACGAATAGTAACCCTAAAAGCAAATTTTGGCGAAAGGGATGCAGTTGACCAACTAGCGCAGAAATGGTTTAATGAAGTTGAAGGCTTTTCCGATAGAAGCGGGTATTCTCTCCTTGAAACTGCTGCAAAGTGGAGACAGAAATTGGAATCAGGCTACATTAAACCAGATGCATCAACAATGAGGTTCTAAAGTTCTTCCATTTCGCCCTTCAACGTAGTAAAAGCATCTATTGCTCTTTGTTGAAAATAGCGCGTCGCTCCCGCTTCTCCGTTTTCTTCAAAAAGGAAAGCTATGCAAGGAAACGAATTGATTTGTAACGATAACTTAAACGCCTTTAGGGGTTCTTATTGGCAACTTCCTGCTCGTTTGTGAATTAGGTTACGTATACGAGTTTAGAACTAAGAAATCGCCGTCTAGTGACCAGAACCGATGTTTGTCAAGTGCTAATTTCTGTAGCTTCTTTAGGATTTGTTTTTCAAATTAAAAAAAAGAGATAAATAGTGTAGAAGCCTAGAAAGCAGTTGGATTAGAAATGAAAGTAGGCCTTTTTGGATTTGGAAAATCAGGTAAAGCCGTTGCAACGATACTGCTGCAAAGTGAAGAAACAGACCTTAGCTGGGTTATAAGAAAAACAAAAAATTTACAGCATCGATCAGTCCCCGAGTTTCTCGGAATTAAACATGATAACCCTGGATTAATTTTCCCTAAAGATGAATTTACACCTGAGGAGCTTTTCGACAAGTACCCCGTAGATGCAATAATCGACTTTTCTTCCGCTGAAGCCATACTATCTTACGGTAAAGAGGCAGCTAAGAGAGGCATAACCATTGTTACTGCAATATCAGCTTACCCTGATGAAACAATTGCTTTACTAAAAAAATTATCGCGGAAAACAAGAGTACTCTGGTCTCCTAATATCACCGTAGGTATCAATTTCTTGATGCTGGCAGCTAAAATCCTCAAAACCATTGCACCCTATACAGATATTGAAGTAATTGAAGAACACTTCAAGAGCAAAAAAGAGGTTTCAGGTACTGCTATAAAAATTTCAGAGACATTAGCGTTACCTCCCGCAGAGATTAAATCAGTTAGGGCAGGGGGTATCGTCGGACGTCATGAGATTATCTTCGGTTTTCCCTATCAAACGGTGCGTTTAATTCATGAATCTATCCAAAGAGAAGCCTTTGGCGGTGGCGCCTTGTTTGCTGCTAAGAATCTTGCCGATAAAAAAAATGGATTCTATACCATGGAAAACCTGTTGATTCCATATTTTAATTTGAGCTAATACCATACGTTCTCCCTTATCTTGAAAATTACGACCATCGCCTTCCCTTTTTTCGAATACCTCATACTGTTAAAAGGCACTGACTCAGTTTTTTCCCGGCACGGCCACTAAGAGAGCCGTATTGCAAAGGTTTTCTTATCCACCATCCGCCCAAACTTCTTATCCACAATGAGCCTGAGCATCTAAAATCCAAATCTTGCTGCCGCAAACATCCGATGGAACGATACAGTTCCTTAAGCGACTTCTGCGCCGCATATGAAGGTTTTCGCGTTTCCGCTAGAGGCGGAATTTTCGGCTCTTAGTCTGCGAGTCGGTGCCGAACTCTTTTGAGAGCTGCTCCAGCAAAGCCCTCTGGGTGCCTGTGAGCTTCTCGGGTACACGAATGCCGAGTCGCACAAGCAAGTCACCTCTGCCATAACCCCTAAACCTTGGCATACCTTTGCCGCGTAGCGTTATAACTTCACCCACCTGCGTTCCCGGACGAACTTTAATGGTTGTTGGTCCATCGAGTGTGGGCACCACGATTTCTGCGCCAAGCGCCGCTTCGGGATAAGTGATGATGGCTACGTGCCAGAGGTCGTCGCCTTCGCGGGCAAACTGCGGATGCTGCCGTACATGGATGATTACGTAGAGGTCGCCGGGTTCGCCTTCGCTGGCTGTCATTTCGCCTTCGCCGCGCAACCTCAGCTGGGTGCCTTCATCGATGCCTGGCGGAACTTTAACGGTGATTTTTCGGCGTTTACGCACTAAGCCTGAGCCGCGGCAGTTGCTGCAGTGGGTTTCGATGATTCTGCCTCTGCCTTTGCAGGTTGGGCAGGCGCTGACTTGCATGTAGGTGGCGAAGCCGACTTTATGCATGTTCTGTACTCTGCCTGCGCCGCCGCATCTGGGGCAGGTTTTGGCTTGTGTGCCAGGTTGGGTGCCTGAGCCGCTGCAGGTGTCGCAGCGTTCGGTTCTTGGGATTTCGATTTCGCGTTCTGTGCCTTTAGCGGCTTCTTCCAGGGTTACTTCGAGGTCGAATCCGACGTCTTGTCCTCGGTTGCGTTCCTCGTATCCGCCGAATCCACCTGCGCCGCCGAAGATGGTGCGGAATAGGTCGCCGAAGCCCATGTCGCGGAAGACTGAGTCGAAGTCTGCGCCCCGGAAAATGTCCTCGCTGGTGTAGCGTTGGTCGAAGCCTGCGTGACCGAGATTGTCGTATTGGGCTCGTTTTTGGTCGTCGCTTAGGACTGCGTATGCTTCGCTGATTTCTTTGAATTTGTCCTCTGCGCCGGGGTCCTTGTTGCGGTCCGGGTGGTACTGCAACGCAAGTTTGCGGTAGGCGTCTTTGATTTGGTCTTTATTTGAGCCTTTCTGTACGCCAAGTACCTCATAGTAATCTCGTTTTTGAGCCATGCGACCTTACCGTATAGTCTGAATAATTGAACTTTGTATGCTAATACAATCACAGATTTATAGTATTTCCCTGCAAAAATAACGGTTTTAGGCATGCATAAGCCGAGAAACTACGGTGCGTTAAACGGACTTTTTCCGCCGCTGCTTAGAGCCTCTCTATAGGTTTCTGCATAGAACTGATATTTGCATCCTAATATGTCTGCGAAAAACGCACCCCAAGATGCGCTTTGCGTGGCGTCTGTTGCGTTTTCCGTGAAACAGGCAGCTTTTAGAAACCACGCGACGTATGAGTTGACCTCCCCTCCCTTATTTAAAGGCAAAAGCTTGAGGAGTTACTTAGGCTTGCCATGGGTTGGGTGAACGTGGTTGATGCCATAGTAGATTGTAACAGCAAAAAGAACCACGAAAACCGCCGCCACAGAAACCCCGATGATTTAGGTTGTTTGGTGACTGGCTTGAATCTGCCCAATATCGGGTATCGAGGTGGAGTTGCCGCCTGTCTCCATCCCCGACGGGTTCTGGACGATTATCAGCTTTTCTAGGTCGCTTTGGGCCTGCAAAGACAAAACCACCACCACTGCCACAGCCAAAAACGCGCCTGCAAGGGCAAAAATCGCTTTATTGTGCAATAAAAAACCTCCCAATAAAACAGTCTTCTTCAATGTAATAAGCCTTAACGAGGGCTTGGTGGGCCGTACCGGATTTGAACCGGTGATCTTCGCCGCGTGAGGGCGACGTCCTAGCCAGCTAGACTAACGGCCCAAGCTTAGATTCAGAATACATACTTTGCTTTCATAAAACCTTTCCCTATCCACCACATAAAAGGTAGGTTAGGCGAATCCAGAAATGTTCAATCTACAATTTGCAGAACGAAAATACGACGGCATACTCATCTTTGCGTGCTTTTTCGGCGGTGCATTAGCAGGCTACCTGTTGATGAACCACCAAGCCATACTCGGCATCTAGAGACAACGCCGACAAATCAGAAACATTTAAAACACCACAGCATACTTTTGTTTGGATATCCCAGGATATGTGCCGAGGTAGCTCAGCCTGGGAGAGCGCTCGGCTGAAGACCGAGTCGTCGCATGTTCAAACCCTGCCCTCGGCACCACCAACTTATCCAACATAACTGCCGTTTTTGTAAACTAACTACAACTCAATTAGCGGATGACCTCACCCTAAAGGGTACCCCCCCGCACTCCTCCCTCGGCGTAAAAATACAGTCGGGGTTAGGAAAATCTTTTATCGACATTGCGAGATAAAACGGCTTAATATGAAAAATCTGTACTGCAGAAAGCTCAAGGCTCTTATGAAAACAGATAATCGGTTTATACTTGGCGAGATTTTTTTGAATGATAAACCGCCTGGAATACGAGATATTTGGGTAGGTTTCAATGGTAAGAGAGAGATTAGGACTCCTAGAATCGAGCCTTTATACTCTAAATCTTATCTTAAAAAATGCGAAGTTCTTGGCTTTGATGTAATAATTTTTGATTTAAAGTCTTCGCTTGCATGGTTAAAGAAAGGAACAGGTCGAGCAATTTTTCATATTTCGTTCTTAAAAGAGTATTTTCCTTCACTCCTTGAATCTGAGGGATACCTTAATTCTGCAGAATATGGACGATTAATAAATGAGAAAACTGAGATTGGACAAAAATTAGCTCGAAATCACTTAAGCCCAACGGAGAGAAGAAAAGTAATTCAGGAATTTGATGGCAAATGCCATGTCTGCAAATCTACTGAAAATTTGACAATTCATCACATTCTTGATAGCAATTTGGTGGCGGAACGGAAGTGCAAAATAGCGTTCTTCTTTGTCGAGAGTGTCATGATCAAGTACATAGCAAGGTAATAGATCGCTGGACTTTGGAGATTCTAAGATACAGGAATAGACAACACTGGGTGTGATTGATTGCTTAGTTATTTAGTAAAAGATTTTTTTCTTTTAGGCAATCACCTAGTAAGTTTAGTTGTTCATGACTTAGAACTATAAACCATCTATTTCCGCTATATGCAGGTCTTCTCCAGTGACGAAGCCTAGTAAGTGGTATTGTTCTTCAGGGATTATTTCTCCAAGAAGCGTGATTTGTGCTAATGGCTTGTTTGAATTATGCAAATCCGTAATCAAGTCGTCACATTTTAATCAGACATGTTAATATTCTCAACAATGCATGGGTGATAAAATTCTAGCTCAATGTACTCAGATGTTTTCCTTTTTTGTGGATTGGGTTTGCTTTGGCTTTTGGGGAAGTCTGCTTTGTTCATCGTTGGTAAAGTGCACATAATTGAAATGTGGAGGGTTCTTATTTTTAGAATTTATGAATAATTAATCAGTAAGGCACTTACCCGAACTTCTGTAACACTGAAATAAATCTGCAGCGTTTACATGTCTCTTCCGATGACTTGTATGTTGTCTGTGCATGCGTCGAGTACGCAGCCGCATTCAGGGCAAACGTGACGGTCAATCCCTGCATCTATTTCGAATTTGGGCGTCACCATTTTTTTACAGTTCTTACATTCCATTGACGTCTCTATTACCCCCACACCATACTTAAAGGGCGAGGCAATGTATATCAGTTGTGTTACCCCGCCCCAGCCATTACACCCGCCTATATAGCGTTACTTTATAACCCAGTTGACCTCTAATTTTTTGAGGTTTAACTTAGGCATTTTTCGCCTACAACTTTTTCCCTTTAGGCATAACGATGCCCTCAGCTGGGTCACCGTAAGCGACTGCTTCGCCTTCAAGGTACAGTTTTCCGACGTAGGCGCATGTGGCCGCGTCCAATTCATGGTCACTTAGGGCATTGTCGAGGCCAGTGATGCCCAGCTTAGCCAACCCCATCCGCAACCCGTCCAGACCACGCTGCTTTCTTGGGATACCTAGCACATCTTGTGCGCCGCCAGGATATGCTTCAATAACCCTGAAGCCGCGGGTTTGGAAGGTTTCTCTTAGCCCGATGCCTCGAACCGTGAGTTTACGCATGGGTCCTAAAGTGACGGGGAAGATTTTTATGCCCATCTTAAGCAGCGCACGGTCGCTGTCTCTTAGGTGGTTTGCGGTGCGTTCCTCGATGGTTTTCCGTCCGTGTGGCAAACAAAGCGGGGCGTCGATGGCGATTACGTCTGGGTTGCAGTTGAGGGTTGCCTCGATTATTTTGTGGTCGCCGAAGAGCAGGCAGGTTTCGGCTTGCAATCCGTTTAAGCTGCAGAAGCCCGTTGGCCTTGTTGGTACGCCTGCTAAGTCTAAACCTACAATCGTCATTTGTACAATCTTTGGTTGTGGAGCTAAAAATTTGTTGCGCCCCCGCACATGGTGCCCTAAGCGCTTGCCTATTGAGCCAAAAAACCGTTTTTTCTCCATAAAACCCCCCAAAAGAAGCCCAAATCAGCCGTATTTGAAGTATATCATCGAAAGTGTTTTAAATAGATACATGCGATAACGTTCACGCAGAGGAAATAATCATGGCAAAATGCCCCACATGTGGAAAAGAAGTTAAAAACGCAAAGAAAACATGGAAAATGGCTGGCAAACCAGACAAAAAAGGAAAAAGAACACAGCTCACCATCGCACTCTACGACTGCTGCGGTAAGACTTTCCGTGAAGTCTTAGACAAGAAAAAAATCTAAACGGCACATTTCCAAATCTCTTTTTCTTTTTTACTTTCGCTTTTAGGCTGTGGGCACCCCATCTTTGTGGTTGCTGTGTTCCTACAACAAACGTTTAATTGCTTGGTTAAACGCCAAATCATTGGAGAACAAACTTTTGTCCAGCAACCACAACCATAAACGGGACCGTATTCAAATCATTGCAGATATCCTCTACACCTGCCGAAGCCCCCAAACCCAAACCTACATCCGCCGACAAACATGCGTCTCGTACGCGGTTCTGCAGAGTTGCCTTATGCAGCTAAGGGTTAGGCAATGGCTTGCAGAGGTGGATGGAGACGCTGGGCAGAAGAAGCTGACGATTACGCAGCGGGGGCAGGTGTTTTTGGAGAAATGGTTTGAGCTGCAGAGCTTGGCAGGCATAAAAAATAAGCAGTTGCCGCACCGGGTTTATTTGCACAAAGATTTGCAGTTAGCGGCTGCTAATTAGGGTGCAGACGGTTTTCTGTTTCATTAAAACGGCTTCAATCCGCTTTGGGTGGTGCCCGTTGATTACGTAGCAGTCGATTTTGTACTGCAGTAGCAGTTTTGGCAGGGCTTTATCGACGCTTGTTCGCCCCAACGCTGATAGCTCGGCTGGTGAAAGTTTCTCGATTAGCTTGGCATTTTTGTCCACTTTTGGGTTGCTTGTGTAGACGCCGTCAACGTCGGTGACAAACAGCACCCTGTCGGCCCCCAGTTGCGCGGCGAGGTAGAGGGCGATGGAGTCAGAGGTGACATCCCAAGAATTCTCCAGCGGGTCCTCTTTGAAAAACAGGTTCGAAGGCAGAAAAATCGGCAACTTACCTTGCTCTATGGCGCCGTCTACTTCACCACCCAAATCTCTTACCAAAACTGAATTGGGCACTAAATCTGCCAGAAGCAACCCATACTGATCCATCGCCAAAACAGCCATACGATGCGAAGCCACCTTAGACAGCGCGAACTTTTTGTCCAGTTGCCGCACGGTATCCGCGAATTCTGCGCCGCCCGGCACCACAACCAGCCTGTGCCCCTCTGAAAGCTCACATAGCTTTTGGCATAGCGCCCGCAGTTTTTGTGGGTCAGCGGCGAGGCTGCCTCCGACTTTGACGACGGTTAAGTCCATGTGATCGGGGCTCCTGTCAGTTTGGTCAGCGCCATCAATGCGACGCCGACTGCCGGAGTTGCCAGCACCGCCTGCTTGGGCAGCAACGTATCCAAATCGACTATGGCATCGGCGCCTGCGTGTTGGGCGGCTTTGTGTGCAAGGAAGTCTTTGCCCAGCCCAGTAACCACGACGGGCAACTTGTTCGAGGCCAGGGTTTTTGTGTGCCGATAGACTTTGGTTAAGCCTTCGGTTATTTGCTTGATTTGCTGCTGGTAGATGTAGCGTGCAATTTCGACAATTTCTGCCTTCGAGAGCATTTCTGTGTCTGCGCAGACCACCCGCGCAAGCCTCGCCATGGCTTCCGAGACGCTTTTGCCTCGCCCGTCGGCTGTTTCGGAAGAATAGCTTTCTTCGGTGATGTGCTCTAATATGCGGTGTACGTCGCCTGACTGGGCAAACAGCTCCGACGACACCGCTGCAGACCCGCCTCGCAGGGGGATGGATTGGACGATTGCGGCTACGTTTGTGCGCAAGCTGCCTGTGTAGACGAGTTCGCCGCAGACGAGTTTGTCAAGGTCCGTTTTTCCCTGAGCTGCCACTTTGCCGTGGGCGATGGGTATGATGCTGGTGCTTGTGCTGCCCACATCCACGACCACGGCGTCTTTTAAGCGCTGAGCCACCAGCCACCCCGTCGCAGCCCAATTCGCCGCCGCCACACAAAGCGGCTCCGCCACAGCAGCCTCAACAGACGACAAAGCCGCATCCGTAGTCAGTACATGGATGGCGGTGTTTGGGAAAGCGGTTTTTACGCAGGAGAGGATTTGGTGGACGCCTTCGCGCTTGGTTTGGTATGCGTCGGAGAGTTCAGCGGTCATTGTTAGGGCTAAAACGTCGATTTTTGGGGAGCTGAGCTGTTCCTTGAGGGCTAAAAGCACGCTGGTCAGGTTTTGCGGGTTCTTCCAAATCGGAAAGTATTCGGAGGCAACCTTTACCTCGAACACTTCACCGTTTTCACTGCGAATGAGTGCGGCTTTTGTGTTCGCGCCCCCCACATCAAATCCCAAAGCGTAAACCACTGTTTCATCTCAACCAGTAATTCTGCTGAGGCTCTTTTTAGCTTCTTCTAAACCCGCCGCGGCATCCTGTGCATTGTCGCCGTACCCCATGATTAAAGCCACCGCGTCTATGGAGTCGGTTAAGGGGAACGGTGGAGAAACAACCCCGTTTACTCTTATAGCTCGGCGATAGGCTCCTATTGCAGGTTTTGGGGTTGAGGTTTTTTCGAAGCAAGCGGCACCCCGCATTTTCGTTTTCTCAGGAAGTTTTCCACTAACTGCGGCGTTAATGATTGCTTCTACGACATTGAAGTCGGCGACTTGTCGCAACCCCACATAAGAAGTCGTCAACCGCGCATTAACATCGAGCACAAAAACCTCTTTTTCCCCTAAAACAACATCAACCCCAACATAACCCCGCAAACCCGAAAACGCGTCCACCACCTTCTCAGCCAAACCGAACGCAGCCTGCTTGAGTGGGTGGTCGAGGGGGACGCAGCCGCCAAGGTAGCTCGATTCGCCTTTAGGTTGGGCGAGGCTGACTTGTTGCTTGTTTAGGCTGATTGCGGCGGCTTTTTTGCCGTTGCAGATTAGGCTTACGCTTGCAGGTGTGCCTTGGATGAATTCTTGGGCGAGGAACTGGGGGTTGGTGGATTGCGTTTTGATTTTGGCGAGGGCGGCGTCGATTTCTGTTTGGCTTTTGAGTAGGCTGATTCCGCTGCAGCTTGTGCCGTCTGAGGGTTTGAAAATTAATGGGTACGAGAGCGCGTCTTTGATTTTTTGCTCTATAGCAGAGGATTTGTCGTGGACGTTTAACGCGAGTGTTTTGGGTGTTGCAGCACCGTTTTTCTGTAAGGCTTCGATTAGGGCAGCCTTGTCGGCCACTTGCGCAATTGAGGTCGATTCGCAATTCAGGGAGGTTTTGCCAGTTCCCTCGACGGTTTTCACGAAGTCCTCAAGGATGCGGTCAGTTTCGGGTGCAATCACATAGAATGCGTCATAGTTTTTTGCGGCGTTTTGCAGGAACTTTTTGGGTTCATTCGCATAGAGCACTTGCATGGTATAGTTGGCGCCTGTTGGGGCATCAACCTTGGCGAGTCGCTCATCCAGCAAAACCGTAACCTCATGTCCCGCTGCTCGAAAATCGGCGACTACACAGCGCAGCATAGCGAAGCCTTCCGCCAAAACACCCGCTGGCAACGGTTGCCCTGCGTGTCCGCCGCCTGAAACGTGCTCGTAAACAAAAATCCTCATGCTACTCCGTCCTCGCTGCTTTCAAGTCCCGCATGAAAGCAACCGCATCACGGCGCCTGATATGGGGCATCACGACGATTCTTATACAGTCATAGCGTGAAACATAGGAAACAAACCATCCCCGATTCCGCAATTGGTCGGCAAGGTGCTTTGTGTTTTCGCCTCGGAACCCGATGATATTAAGAGTCGGTTTACAGAGAAGACTAAACCCCCCTTTCTCAAGGTTTTTGGTTAAATAGCGGGTGTTTTTCATGCATTGCGCCACCATTTTTTGGAAGCCTTCTCTGCCTAAAACTCTCAAAACAGCCCAAGCTGACGCCGTCGAAGCGCCCGTTCTGGTGCCGACGAAAGTGTACTGGTAGCTGTCGGTTAGGTAAGGGGTTTCGGTTTTGATGGCGTCAAGCGTTTTTTGGTCGCGGAAGAAGATGCCGCCTGCGGGGATCGCAGCTAACCCCATCTTATGCGGATCCACCGTCACTGACCTGACTCCATCCAAAGAGAAGTCAAAGGGGGGTTTGGTGCCTTCTAAGAAGGGGATAACTAAGCCGCCGAAAGCCGCATCCACATGCAAATGCACATCATGCCGTAACGCAATCTTGGCGAGTGCATCGACGGGGTCTATGGCACCTAGTTCGGGAGTTCCAGCGGTCCCGACTATGGCAACCGTGTTTCTGTTAATGAACGCTTCAACCGCGGCTGGCTTAACCCGATAAGCGTCGTCTAGTGGCGCATAGACGGGTTTTATGTTGAGCATGTTGCAGATTTTTGTGAAAGAAAAATGGGCAGATTGCGGCAGCACAACCTCAGGTCTCTCCTTGTTAGCCATGTTTTTTGCAGCAAGGATTGCGAGCAGGTTAGCTTCGGTGCCGCCTGAAACAATAAAGCCACAAGCCGACTCACTGCCAAGTAGATTTGCCAGTTGAGAAACCACTTCCCGCTCAAGCTGCGCGGCGACTGGGAAAAGCCCGCTGTCACCAAGGTTTGATTCAAAAAAGAGATCGAACGCTTTTTTAGCTACAGGATGAGGCGTGGTGCACATGGAACAGAGAATTCGCCCATCCCGATACTTCTGGTCAAGGGCGCGTTGCTTTTTGAGTTCCGCAAGGACATCTTTAGGGCTGGAGCTTTTCTGCTGCAAGCTCAAAACCTCTTCGCCTGCTTTACGGCTTTTGCCAATTCCGCCACGAGTTCACGGGTAACTTGTCCCTTGTTGCGGTCGTTGCCTGTGCATGCGGCTCCTCTTAACCCTGCTATGTCAGCGCCTAAACCGTAAACCGTGGGTAAATCCTGTTTTCGCAGTGCCCCCGCCAACGCCGCAGACAAACCGAAACCGTGTGAGGCATCAACGAAGGCTTTGAGGTGTTCGGGGGTTTGGTGGTCAAAGAGGGTTGTGCCGTCTTTGGTGGCTGTATCAAGCATCGCAACTTCGACCTCTGCGTTGTGGGCGATTTTCGGTATAAGCGAGGGGAGTAGTGTGCCGATTTTTTCTGCGTCTGCGTAGCCGGCGGCGACGACTTTGATTTTTGGGTTACACTCTTTGGCGGCTCTCTTGACTTGCTTTAGTAGAAAAACCGCTTCACGCGGCGTTTTTACTCCGTAAAGCCCAACTTTAACGTAGTCAACCCCCAACGAAGCCGCGCCATGTGCTGCAAGCGACACGGAGCCCGGAAGGTTTGGAACATCGCCCAACGTGCAGCTGACCTCTATGCCCTTCGGCGTCTGTTCCCTGATTTTTCTGATAACCCACGGATAATTGGCTCCGAGTGCGCCTTCTTTGGGG
The DNA here is from genome assembly GCA_023488905.1 of Candidatus Bathyarchaeota archaeon. GTDB lineage: Archaea > Thermoproteota > Bathyarchaeia > Bathyarchaeales > Bathycorpusculaceae > Bathycorpusculum. Next base: position 41,626 of record JAMDCQ010000002.1, on the reverse strand, counting down.
TTCTTGACGTCGATTATGTCTGCTCCTCCAGCGATGGCTTCGAGTGCTTCGGTTGGGTTTGTGGGGCTGATGAGGAGCTTCAAGGGTATCACAATGATGCGGCTTGTTGAAGGCTTTAAAGTTTTCCCACAGTATTTTTGGTCTCTGAATTTTTATTTAGCTGTGACAGAAATGCTATATTCACGCGACGTCTCAGTGTCTACCTCCCCTCCCTTATCAGTAGATCAAAAGTTTGTTCTGTACTCTTTATGTGGGTGCGGCGGTTTACGGCACACCACACGGCGGCAGTTGAGTGCGGTTGCTTTTTGGGTTTGCAACGGTTTTCTGCTTCTGTTTCGGTGTGGGCTGTGGGATTTTTTCCACAAGAACAACATAGCGCCATGTTGAAACCGCCGCCATGTGCATGTGAAACCATGTATCGACTGCTTATTTCTTCCACAAGAACCAAACAACCCAACCAGACCGCCAAACAAACCTCACTTTTTGATCTACTGTTATTTAAAGGCAAAAACCAACCACCCCTCTCAGGTAGGCCTCAATTATGTCCCGTCGCCGTATGGCTACGTTTTTTTAGGTGTACGACTCAATTGAGGTGGGTTTAAGCGTGAAGGTTATTCCAGTAATTGACATCCTAAACGGAGTTGCAGTTCACGCCGTCAGAGGCTTACGTAGCCAGTACCAACCAATTCAAAGCATCATCACAAAATCAGCCATACCCCTTGAAGTTGCCCAGTCATTCAAAGCACAGGGTTTTAGCGAACTCTATGTTGCTGATTTGGACGCCATAGTTGACTGCTCATCTGGCTTCTCTATACTCAAGGGCATAGTCGAAGGGTCTGGGCTCAATTTGATGGTTGACGCGGGAATAACCAGCCTCAACAGAGCGCAGCAACTCCTCGAAACAGGCGTCTCCAAACTCGTGATCGGCACCGAAACCGTAACGTCTAAAACCTTCATAGCAGACGCACTCAGGCAGTTCGACGGCGACCGAATAATGATTAGCTTAGACTTGAAGGGCGACAGGGTGCTGGCTAAACCCGAGTTTGACGACTACCCCGATCCAATATGCCTTTTGGAAGAGTTCAAAGGCATGGGCGTTAGGCAGGTTATTGTTTTGGATTTGGCGCGGGTGGGCAGCGGTGAGGGGGTTAACATGGCTTTCCTAAAAGCAGCCCTTGATTTGGGTTTGGAGGTTTATGTTGGCGGGGGCGTCAGGGGCATCCAAGATTTAGTCGAATTAAAAACGTTAGGTGCATCAGGCGTTTTAATTGCCACAGCACTCCACACAGGCAAAATATCTGTTGCGGACCTAAAGCGGGAAGGTTTCCTTTAGTCACGTTTTGCCAAGCAAACAAGACCGCCCAACTGCGTCAAACGGGCTCCAGCTTTGGATTCAGCGTCGATTACTCGGTTTTTAATTTTTTTGTTTTGGGCCACCTGCATTAATCTGTTCACGCGATATTTTTGGCGGCTGCTCGATAGGTACTCATTAGTCAACAGGAGATATTCAGGCTGAGGTTTACCTGGTGTCTGCGGGTTTAGGATGAATGTTTCAGTTTCCTGCAACGAGAAAAGCACCAGATTGCCGGGAGCATTGAGGCGTTTTTCGAGGATTTCCAGGAGGTTTTCGGTTTCCTGCTGAGCGTTTTCTTGGATTAACTCTTTGAAGACGGCTTTTTGAGTCAAGGCTGCGATTTGCGGTGCCGTGCTGGCTGAACCCGAAATAATGGCGATGGATGCTTTGTTGTTTCCTGAGGTAAGCCAAGAGTGATGGCCACTTATGTGCATCTGAAGTTCTTGTGCATAGTTAGTTCTTGGCGGAGAGGCGATTATAATGCTCCGCACTCCTTCTTTGAAAGTGGGGCGCAATGCGTTGATTATGTTTTCGTGGAAGTTATAGAGGGCTTTTTGGTCGCGTCTATCGGTGAGCGGTATGGTCTGTTGGGGTTTGGCCACTTGACTGTAAATTTGCCAGAGTGCAGCGTGGTCTACTTCGACTCCGATGAGGACGGCGACGGGGTAGCCGCGTCTGTAACTTTTAGGTTTCAAAGTGTTTCTGCTTATTCTGTGTGGGCTGGGTTATTTTAGTTGTTGCATCAAAAGCAAAGGGTTTATGAAACCCAAATTGGGCTTAACTTTAAGGATGCTTATGATTAAAGTCTCCAGCAAACATGACCTCGACGCCCACTTAACCCAGAACAAAACGGTTTTAGCGCTGTTTTACTCGTCTTGGTGCCCCTACTGCATGCGGTTTGTTCCGTTCTTCGAAAAGAAAACTGCCGGAGGCAAATTCAACTTGGTCCATGTTCTTTTAGAAGACGACGACAACCCCCTCTGGGAAGAATACGATATCTCAGCGGTACCAACCGTGATTCTCTTTGAAGGAGGCAAAATACGAGACCGATTAGATGCACGACTAGGAACGGGGCTAAGGGAAGAACAATTTACTAAGTGGCTAACAGAGCAAAAAGAAGCCTAAAAAATTTGGTTTCCTATTTTTTATCAAAGATTTTTTTACTAAAGAAAAAAGGAAAAAAGTTGAGTTGATTTAGGCAGTTTAGAGTTGCTTGATTGGACCGTCAGCGATTATCAGCATAATGCCTGGAATTACGCCAGCAAAGATAAGCGCCAGTATTGCCCACATCATGTTGCTTGTTGCTTTTAGTGTTGCGATGTCGCCTGCGTTGGCTGCTTTGTACATTTTCCAGATTCTTAGAAAAACAATAACTGAAACCGCAAAGAGCACAAGATAGACAATTGCTGGGAGTAGAACGAAGAAGGCGAGTCCAAAAACTGCAAGGGTTGCGAAAGCGGCTATAGTCCAGAGGGCAGCACCTATCCAAACGATCATGAACAGCAGCGAGAATATGAACGCTATTAGCATGTATGTTCGTATGGTGCTTAATCTGTCACCAGATTGTGATGGTGGGGGTGGTGGGGGTGTTTCATGAGACATGTTTATTCACTGATTCTAGATTAGCGCATTATGCATTTAATGTCTTTCAACCCCGAGAAGGGGCGGGATTTTTTGATCTATTTTTGAATAGTGAAAAATGTAGGCGTAAGCCGATAACTGCTAAGGTGCAATTTGACAGTTAAGAGGCAAAACAGTGTTGCTTAGCAGCCATGGACAATTTACATTCAGAATTTGAATAGGCACTCCCATTTATATAATAAAAGAGCAAAGCAAGAGCTGCCGAGCACGAAAATAAACAAAAATCTATAAATAAACTAGCAAACAGTGGGTTTGAAGCCTGCCAAGAGAGCTATCTCAAGCCATTTCCAGTAGCAATCCACATCCACAAACCCAATCTCCCTAAGCCACCCCAACTGCGTTTCCACATCCAAAAGCTTGTTAGAGGGATCCTCAGATTCAGGCATCTGCCCAATCGCTAAAAAGAACTTACGATGCAACCGCTCAGTAGCTGAAGATACATGCTCAAAGTTACAGAAGATGCCGCCTGGGTTTAGGTGATTGAATACCTCAGTGTAGAGTTGCCTCTTTCTTTCATGGGTCAAGTGGTGTATCGCTAAACTTGAAACTATAGCGTCAAAACACCCTAAATCCTTGGGAAGCGGCAGGCTAAAGTCATGCCTGACTATTCTGACTCGCTTGTCATCTTGGAATCGACTTTTCGCGCGGATTAACATCGGGTCGGAGAAATCCAGAACCACCCCCTCCTTGATTTGGGGATTGATGGCAAGAACAAGTGAAAGTAACCTACCATCACCAGCACCTAAATCCAAAACGCGCTCAACACCTTGAGGTATCTGTTCTAGTAGAACCCTTTCGCCTTCAGTTCTGTGCGGCAGCTTGTGTGCTCTAGACAAATACTTGAATGCATGCTTTTTGGTTTGCCATTCACTCTTCGATGTATCCTCAGTACTCAATGTGTATCCCCTGCTTATGTTTCTAAGAGAGGTTAAAATGGTATTGCGTGCGTTTTTGCCAGAATCTATGTATTTCTGAAAAAGAATCCTTATATCTAATTAGTTAACACTATGGGAGAATAAAGAGAGGGATTCTATAACTTGGAATTTTGTCCCAATTGCGGTTCCCGTTTGGAGCCCAAAAAAACTGGCGTAGGCAACGCCTTTGTGCTTTGCTGCGCAAAATGCAACTATACTAAGCAACCGCTAGATAAAAGAGCAACAACAGGCGCAGTCCTCCAACCTAAACCTAAAGCGTTCATGACTGTTATTGGCCAAAATGACGAAGTAAACACCATGACTAAAATCAAGAAGCTATGCGACAAATGCGGAAACGACGAAGTCTACGTCTGGATGGTTCAGACACGTGGCGGCGACGAAGCCATGACACAGTTCATGCGTTGTACAAAATGCGGTCATACCTTTAGAGAATACGCCTAAAAACCGCTTATTTACCTGTATCTTTCGAAAGATATTAAAAGCATAACATGTATAAAACTTAACCTAGATGAACATCCATGCCCAGCAAACAAAGCAAACCCTTAACTAAGAAAGAGAAAGACGAAAAGAGAAAGGCCAAAAAAGCAAAAGGCAGCAAAACACAGACCAGCTAAACTAGCCTAAGCCTTCTTGAGCCTTCACATTTATTTTTTATTTTTAGCAAAATTTCATTACCCCTTCTCGGAGTAAGCTGAAAACTTTTTACTCATCAATGCGTATCTCGCTTGCTGAGTGACCAAAAATGGCTTTGAAGAGCAAATGGCTCATAACATCAGCATTAATTATCGTAATCGCATGCAGTGCAATCTTTGGGTGGCAATATCAAACTAATTCAGGTACCACTCCAGATAAGGATACGCTGTTTCAGTTAGCGGCATTCAATACCTTCTCAACGGGCAAATACGCGGGCGTAATGCCCTACAGCGAGTTGGAGAAGCATGGTGACTTCGGTATCGGCACCTTCGATGGCTTAGACGGAGAAATGATCGCCTTAGACGGGGTATTCTATCAGATTCCAAGCACAGGCATCCCAAGAAAAGCCGAGCTAACCCAAACAGCCCCATACGCCACAATCACCTATTTTGAAGCTGACAGAACTTTCACAGTTGCAGGCCTCAACTTTACTCAACTAAAAACCTACCTAGACAGCCAAATTGATACGTCCAAGGATGTAATATATGGGATAAAAGTGAGCGGAACCTTCGATTGGGCAGAAACACGCAGCCCACAAAAACAAACGGAACCCTACCCAAACATCACAGAAGCATTGAAAACGCAGGCAGTCTTCAATTTAACAGATGCACAAGCTACGGCGGTTGGTTTCTGGTTCCCTGCCAGCATGAGTGGCGTAGACTACGCAGGCTACCACGTTCACTTCATCACTGATGACAGGACTGCTGGCGGACACCTTTTAGACTGCATAATAAAAGACGCCACCATTGAAGTAGATACAATCAACAATTACAATCTCCTTCTGCCATAGGGGCAGTTCCTGTTTTTATCTTACCCACAATACTAATAGCCTGCCGATGACGAATAACACGTTAGTATGATCTGGCGGTTTTCGGAAATGATTACAGTTAACAAATTCTGAGGTACCGCTTACGTATTATCAGGGTCTCAGAAAAGGAATTTCTTGGCAACAATTTTTTAGGAGGGCAACATGTTTCTCTGTGGCGTCAATGAAGATAATTGCACAAAAGCACTGGTTAAGTCCAGAATGACTGAGTAGCATTAGTGTACTGAGCCGCCACCACACAACCTTAATTAAACCTAAACAAAAATAACTCTCTCGCTGACCCTTATGCCTAAAAATCCAACTGGCCCCTTCTGGTTCATCCGAGATGGCAACAAGCTAATCCAGTGCACCAAAGAAACCTTCGACAAAGCCATCACAGAAGGCAAGAGCGTAAAGTACAACGGTTACCCTAACAAGCGAGCGGAAAAAATCGCTGAAGCACTGGAGGCGTCAAGGATGCTGCTGTTGTCAAAGCCTGAGTTGCCAACAAAATTCCGGGCCGTCCTCACCAACCCGGCTAACGTCGTACAAATTCAAGTCATAGACGTGGAGGACCCTGAATTCTGGCTGCGGGAATCAAAAAACCCAAAATACCAAAAGCAGTTGCGGACTTAAACCTTAAAAGCTTAAACTTCACAGCATCAATAGGTGAACCCGTGAAGTCAATCATCATCTACGCCTCTAAAAGTGGCAACACCAAAAAAATCGCTGACCAGATGGCGGCACAGTTAGGCTGTGAAGCAATCAAAATAACCGATTCCCCAACACAAACCGATTTGGAGGCGTACGATTTGGTTTTTGCTGGAACAGGCCTCTACGCAGGCACACCCAACGAAGACATGGTAAAATATCTAAATAGCCTCAGCATGAAAAGTCCCAAGCAGTTTGCCCTGTTCATAACATGGGGCGGCGCGCCAAGAAGTGACAAAATGGCACTGGGAAAACTACGCGCGATACTTGAGGGCAAAGGTCAAAAAGTGCTTGAGGAACATTTTGCCGCGTTTGGCGGCTGGAAGGGTATCTTGATGAAGAGAGGTCACCCAAAACCAGAGGAAATCACTGCTGCCGGTGAATGGGCAAAAAACCTTGTTGCTAAATTGGAAAAAAGTTAATGGGGCATTCGCTACTTTTTAGTTTGAAAGCTGACGCTTATTGTAGCTGTTTTACTTGTGACTTGCTGATTTTTTAGCAACTGTGTTTGCTCTTCTTTCTTGGCTTAGGAATATGTCCCATTTGACTTGTTCAGTGGCGATTTCAAGGGGGCAAATGACCTTGGCAACTCCGTCCACGACGCCTTCGTTGCTGCCGTGTCTGCAGACTAGGTGGCCGCCGTCGTTTATGCGGATGTCGCAGGGCTTCTGGTCAAAGCAGACGCATTCTATCTCCATCGTTGTTTTTGGTATGAGGCGGAGTTCAGTCATATATTTTACCCACACGTCAAATTCTGAGGTTTTCCTTTATAATTGTTTGCTGTGTCAGGGGTACAGTCACAGTTTATACATGGAAAAAAGTTTACAAAACGATAAAAAAAATCGCTAAAGTGGAACACGCCCGATTCGTCTAAACAGCAGGTTCGCAACGGCAGCCACAACTAAATCAGATATCACCCAGACAAGAAAGTCGATGATACCCAAAATCGCCAGTGCGGTAAAAATTAGAAGTAATGCTATAGCTACTGCTCCCACGGCTCTTTTTTTGTTTCGGGTTTTCTGTGACATATACTCAGATTCAGGCATACCAACCACACACGCAAGAATAAGCCATACGGCTCTTAAAAACTGTTATAGGTCAGCATTAAAAATAGCAAGTTCGCTGCTTCGTTTCGCAACCTAAATAAACCCTCCAGCCGCATCCAAACATACCTTGAACACCCCAAAAATCGTATTTACAGAAAACGTTGGTTTTCAATGCCAAAGCTGCGGTGTCTGCTGCCGCATGCAACCTCCCGATGTCGACGAATTTGAGCGGAAACGCATAGAAGCCAAAGGGTTCAAGGATTTCTACGAAACCGACGAGAACGGGCTAAACTGGATAAAACATACAAAAAACGGTTCCTGCATGTTCCTCACAGACGCAAAAACCTGCCAAATCCACGCCGTGCGACCTGCTGTCTGCAAACTGGAACCCTTCACCATTGTAGACTACGATTACGAGCATAACATGGTTGAGTTGGCGTTGAATTTTCCTTTTTCAAGTTGCTGCACAGGTGTGGATGCTGCAAGAACTTTTCCTAAAGACGAAATAACCAAGGCCACGCAGATTTTGGTCGGCAAGATTGTGGCTCTAACTGCCCAAGACCTTGAACTACCTGAAACTGACAAGCGGGTTTTGGCTGAAACACGCTCGCGACTGTTGCGTAGATGGGTAGAGATGGCTAACTTAGAGTTGTAGGCAGAGCGTTTTTACGAAAGCCTTAAAAAATTAGTAACACTACTTAATAGTGGTGCGTTTTTTGATAAATTTTGACACTCTTTTAGGAAAAAAAAGTCATCTGCGCTGGCGCATACATCGTAGGTGAAGTCAAAGGGGCAAGCGTAGACACGGTTACGTGGCAGATTCCTCAGCTATACGTAAAGTTGACTGATACTGCTGCTGAAGAGTTGGGGTTCAAAAAAAGGTTTAGAAGCTCAACCGTATGCATACCCGTCAAGATGGTTTTAGCAGTTGCCGACGTAGTTAACCTAGCGCCATCACTCAAAGAATTAAGTGAAAGTAACGAAATCACTGAATGCAAACATTAGCCGCTTCATAGATTGTCTCTCGCCCCTTTTCTTTTAAAAAAAAAGAGGGGTTATTTTGAGTACGCTTCGACGAGGTCTCGGGCAGTGATGATGCCTATCAGTTTTTCGTCCTTTACAATGGGTAGTCGCCTGATGTGTTTTAGTGCCATCGTTGCAGCGGTTCTATGAACACTCGTGCCGGCTGCTATGACCGTAAGCGGTGTAGCGCATTCGGGGCCCACAGATGTAAACAGCGGTTTGCCAGTAGCCAAAAAATTCGTCAGCAAATCACGTTCAGTGAAGATGCCGAAGGGTTCGCCTTTTTTTGTGATAATGACGCTGCCAATACGCTGTCGACCCATGGTTTTAGTAACATCAAAAACTGATGTCTCCGCGTCAGCAGTGACCACATCTGCGCTCATAAATTGGTCAACTTTAACCTCTGTTTCTTGAACATCGGGTAAGCTTTTGATGAGGTCTGAAGCGGTAATGACCCCCACAAGTGTGCCTGCGTCAAACACGGCGAGCCTGCCCTTCTTGGTAATCATCTGCTTTGCTACATCCTTTATCTTAGTTTCAAGTGAAACCCCCGAAAGTGGAAAAGACATAACGTCCTCGACTTTTTCATCTCTGAGAAACAGACCCAGCGCCAACACCTTTGTCAACAAATCACGTTCTGTGACGATTCCTACAGGCGTTCGGTACTTCATGACGATGAGGCTGCCTATGTGTTTGCTGCCCATCAATCGCGCGGCTTCGTCAAGCGAAGCGTCAGGAGTTGTGGTTTCAACATTTGGGCTCATGAGTTCCTTGGCTGTTTGATAGCGAGGCAGATCTCGTTTGTACTGTTCGTAGGCTATGTCAACGACGCTTGGCAACTTTCTTTTTACTTCTTCTTGAGGTGTCGCCAATAAAATCCCTCACTTAATACTATAACTGAAAGCTCTAATTAAGCTTCCATCAGCACAAACAATATTGCTTACCCTATAAGGGTCATCCGAAGCAAGACGAAATCCAAGACACCTACAACGTAGGACAGAACCCAGAATACGGCGGTTAACTGCGCAGCCCTCCGGCTTTTTGCCGCATACGTAGCCGAATTTGGTCGCCAAAGCACCACCAGCCAAACCCCAAAAGCAATCGCTGGAACCGAAACCACACTGTGCACAACAACCGCAACCACGTTAGCTGTGGAACTAAAGTAATCGCCCCATGACCCACTGCTAGGAGGAGTCATAACTAGCACCGCAGAGAAACTAACCACCGTAGCAGAAACCACCACCAACATGACGATTTCATGCATGATGTAGTTACCTTTTTTCCTAAACCACATGCTCACCAAAACCAGCCCTGTCCACATGGTCTGCATGAGGAGGTTGATTTCTCTAAAACTCAGGGGCACCTGGCTTTCGCTCATTGGAGTTATGGCTATTGCCCCAATGGTCACTACAAATGCGGCGAGGAGGATAATGCCGAAGATTTTCTTCTGCTTCGGACTTAATGTGGCTTTTCTTCTTCGAGCTACCAGTATCGCTGCAGGAAGCAATACTGCCACCGCTGTACCCACAATCAACCCATAGAAAAGCGTTGGGTTTAATCCCAGAATTGTCTTGGGGTTCCACATGTTGGTTGCTGCTGCCTCTATGGTTACGGTGAGGTCTTCGATGTACCAGCCATCCTTATTCGTCACGTTCCGATACGTCTCCGAAGAACCCACAAACACACCAGTAGCCCTATCCCACTCCTTATGCCTAAACGAATCATTCCCAAACGTCACCACGCGAGCTGCTCCCAACACTGTTTTTTGGCTCTCCCCTTGGATGGTTACGTTGACAGGTTTGTGGTTGTGTATCGAGGAATCAAAGAATGTGTCGCCAACGCCGAGGCTTGCGGGGATGATTATCCAGCCACCCACGTTGCCCTCGGTAAAGTTGAACTTCCAGATGGCGCTACCCTCTGTTCCATTGGCATACTGGGCAGTGAGGTTAATTGAGAAAGCTGCTCTGTCTACCTCCAAAACCGTTATCCGCATCCACCTAACATCATGAGTTGGAGGGGGCGAACCTTTGCCAGAGACGCTGATGTTGTACTCAATCCAGTCGCCCTCTTTAACACCTATCGATGGCTCATATGCGAGTGTAGGAAGGGTTAACAGTGAAAAACAAAGGAATAGGCTTAGGGTTAACAGCCTTTTTGTTTTCATTTCTCATCGTTTATGCCATCAACTGGTTTGGGTTTAAAGCGTTTTTCGTCAAGAAACCTTGACTAAACCCGCAACAGGAGCCGTCTAGTCACCTTAACAAAGCGTCAATTGATGAGGTTTACCGTTTACTCAAAATCAACTACAAAAACGGGTTATCTGCAGCTTTTCATACCTTTCGGAGTCGGAATGCTCATACCCTAACTCTTTTCAAGCGCCATACGGCACTTCAACGCAAACTTGCTTTCCTCTTTAACCACTTTGTTTTCAGCCATTTTCCTTTCACTTAACAAACTTGAATGGGTTTTTATTTAAAAAGCAATATTTCCGCAGGGATTTATTATCGAGCAGAAAATAATTCTTAGGAGTCATTATATCAAAAAGCGTAACATTCCTCGGTTAAGCAGGGGTTTTGCTTTTGGCGGCAATATTGTGGTTTTAGAAATAATGCATCTATTAGGCAATTCATTACCATTCCGCAGGTGACTTGATGGAGAATCGTTTAAACCCAAAGCCCACCAATAGGTGTAGCGACTGCCCGCAATTCAATAGGTCTTATTCTATTTGTCAACGTTTCCACAAAGAGACTGCTGTATGGTCCTCATGTGAATAACGGCGTATTTGCTTGACAAAATGAATTGTAGAACGAGAACACAACCAGATATACATAAATCTGTAATTAATATTCAGAATTCACACTTATTTTTGTATAAACATGTCAACGTAGACGTACATGCGTATATCAGTTGTATACTTTATCATTGTAAAAGGGTAAGTGCCTCCACCCCATTATTAGATACTGCATAACCACGCAAGAGACCATCATGATAAAAAAAGACCTGCTCTTCCTATCTGCTTTGATCCTAGTCGGCGTCTCCGACTGGCTAACCACCGTGTTAGGGGTCACGTTTTGCGGGGCAAGTGAAACTAACCCTTTGATGGCGGGTCTTGTGGGTTCAAACATGGTTGCCTTTAGCGTGGTCAAACTATTTGCAGTTGTAGCAACAGGTTTCGCCTTCTACAAGGCTGTTGGCATAAGCGTAAACTTGAACTGGATGCCTGCGAAGCGGTTCTTAGACGTCAGCTACCTCGCAACCTTCCTATTACTTACGGGCGTGGTTGTCAACAACGTAAGCGTAATACTATAAACCAAACGACCCTGAAGTTTCCTTTTTATTAGCGACTCTTCATTGGGCTATTATGCCACATAAAAAAATAGACTGTGAAGAATGGTGCTGCCAATATTGCCAAACCTACTCGGATAAAGAGTTCGACAAAGTGATATACCACGAAATGACCGAACATCACATCGCATGCACAACAAAAAAGAATGGCAAAATCTAAACAGGACGACCCACAATAACCGCCTGTGAAACAAGCAAATCAAGTAACGTTGTGCTAAGCAGCTGATCGTATGAGCAGGCGCGTATCTGGGTACTTAGGGTTTAAAAAAACAAAAAAGAAAGAAGAGGAAGTTTTTACTTCTTTTCGAGTTGTTTGCGTAGGTCGTTGTAGGTTGCTTTGATGTCTTCGATGGAGCCTTCGTCTTCGATGGTTGATGTGTCGCCGAGTGGGGCGCCGGTTAGGACTGCTTTGAGGAGTCTGCGCATGATTTTGCCGCTGCGAGTTTTAGGTAGTTTTGCAACGAACACTACTGCTTCGGGGGTGGCGATGGGGCCTATGGTTGTTCGGACGTGTTTTATGAGTTCTACGCGGAGTTCGTCTGAGGGTTGGAAACCGCCGCGCAGGGTAACGAATGCAACTGGCACTTCGCCTTTAACTGCATCTTCTTTGCCCATGACTGCTGCTTCGCTGACTGCAGGGTGTGAAACCAAGGCGCTTTCGAGTTCGACTGTTCCGATGCGGTGTCCTGCGACTTTGAGGACTTCGTCTGATCTGCCGAGTAACCAGAAGTATCCGTCGGGGTCTTGGATTGCGTAGTCGCCCGTGACGTAGATGCCTGGCCATCTGCCGAAGTATGCGCTCTTGAATCGTTCGGGGTCTTTCCAGAGGGTCATGAGCATTCCTGGCCATGGTGCGCGGATGACTAGTAAGCCTTTGGTGCCGTTGGGTACGCTTTGTCCTTGCTCGTTTACGATGTCTGTTTTTACGCCTGGCATGGGTAAGGTTGCGCTGCCTGGTTTGAGGGGTGTTAACTCGATGGCGCTTGTGGGGGAAATCATGAAGCCGCCTGTTTCAGTTTGCCACCAAGTGTCGATGATTGGTAGGCGTTCTTTGCCGATTACGCGGTAGTACCATTTCCATGCTTCTGGGTTGATGGGTTCGCCAACTGAGCCGAGTATACGTAGTGTGCTGAGGTCATGTTTGTTGACCCATTCTTCGCCGAATTTCATGAACATGCGAACTGCGGTTGGGGTGCCGTAGAGGATTGTGACGCCGTGGTTTTCTATCATACTCCACCAGCGGTCTTGTGCGGGGAAGTCGGGGGTGCCTTCGAAGAGGAAAGCGGTTACGCCGTGGCTGAGGGGGGCATAAACGTTGTAGCTGTGTCCAGTGATCCAGCCGATGTCTGCAACACACCAGTAAATGTCATCATCCTTGGGGTCAAAAGCCCACTTGAATGTCCAATAGGTCCAAACTAAGTAGCCGCCTGTGCCGTGTTGGACACCTTTTGGTTTACCGGTTGTTCCTGAAGTGTAGAGGATGAACAGGGGGTCGGTTGATTTCATGCTTTCTGGTTCAACGTAGGCGTTTGCGCCTGCACTTGCAAGGGCGTCGCTGTACCATACGTCGCGTCCTTCTTGCATTTGGACAGCTTGACCTGTGCGTTTGACAACGATTACTTTCTTTACGCCAGGCATGTTTGGTAGGGCGCGGTCTGCGGTGTCTTTGATTGCGACGGGTTTGCCTCTGCGGAATGATCCGTCTGCCGTGATTAGGACTGTTGCGCCGCAGTCGTTTACGCGGTCTGCGAGTGCTTCAGCGCTGAAACCTGAGAAGACTACTGCGTGGACTCCTCCGATGCGCACGGTCGCGAGTAGTGCTATTGGCAATTCGGGGATAACTGGCAAGAACATTGCTACGCGGTCGCCTTTTTTGACTCCGTAGCTTTGGAGGACTTTTGCTAGTTTGTTTACTTCACGGTATAATTGATAATAAGTGTAGGTTTTTACTTCGCCCATTTCGCCTTCCCATATGTAGGCAAGCTTGTTTTTGCGGCTGCCTTTGATGTGTCTGTCGAGTGCATTGTAGGAGATGTTGAGTTCTCCGTCGGGGAACCATTTGAAGAATGGCGGGTTTGAGTCATCCAGCACTTGTGTGGGTGCCTTAAACCAGTCGATTGCTTTGGCTTTTTCAGCCCAGAATTCGCGGGGGTTGTTTATGGATTGTTCCCAGATTTGTTTGCGGATTTCACCTGAAGAAAATTTGGCGATATTGGGAGAATACTTCTCATTAAAGGGTAGACTAGCGTCGGACATATTCTCATCCTGATGGCTTGCACAATATGCCTGACTGAATATAAGTTTTTTTAAACTGTTAGTGTAAAATTGAAAAAAGATTTGGTGTTTTTTTGATGTAGCCCATAGTTTATGTTTTTATATTTGGATGGAGCAAAAATACGACTTACAACAATTCGGTTTCAGGGTTTTTCTATAGATTTAAATTGATGCTTAAAGTGCTTTAACTTTTAATTTTTTGGAAGGAAATTTCACTGTTTCCGCAAAAATACTTCGTTTAGCGTATTTTGAAATGATCGGTTTTATGAAAAACGTGGTTAAAGTAAGAAATAAAGAAAAAAGAGAGTAAAAACTCTTTTACTTAACTGGACAGATGGGCAAAACTGTTTTCTGATGCTCTTCGTTGAGAATTTCCGCAAACGCTAGATATACAGCGCTAGCTCCGCAGATTACACCTTCAATGCCGACAATATTGTTGAACCACACTGGATTACCCATCAACTCTCTCGCAGTCAACAAGAAGAACAATACGAATAAGCTTCCGAATACGAATTGCAGTGCACGATTCTTTTTCAGAGTACCAAAGAACATCGCAAACGTGAATAAGCCCCACATGAAGAAGTATGCAGCCATTGCAGTGTTAGAAGGTGTAGCGAGCCCAGTAATGAAAGTGATTTTTGGCAGTAATAGAAGAGCAACAAGCGACCACCAGAAGAGGCCGTAAGAGCTGAAAGCTACTGTGCCGAATGTGTTGCCTTTTTTGTATTCCATGACGCCAACGATAACCTGTGCTAATCCACCGTACGCTAAACCCATGGCGAGAATCATCGTATCAAGCTGGAACAAGCCAGCGTTGTGCAGGTTCAATAGAACGGTAGTTAAACCAAAGCCTAAAAGCCCAAGAGGTGCAGGGTTAGCTAATTTAATACTCATTCATATTTCCCCTTTTTACACTCATACATGTCTTGGAAATATATACTATTCCATTGCTGAACACTTAAGCATAGTCTGACAAGCAACATTCACTTCCCAGAAGAGGAATTAAATCGACTGGTATGTTAAAACTTTCGCTTAATCAATGTGCAGAAATCATAAAACGAAAGAGATTTAATTAAGAACACAAAGAGTCTTGCGCTAAGTGAATTACATGGTTACCCCCAATAATTCAACACTTGAACAAAAAGTTATGAATCGGTGGGTCATTGTTGTTGGCGGCATTCTGATACAACTTGCGCTAGGAGCGATTTATGCGTGGTCTGCATTCACCGGTCCCCTGCAAGGCTCAACTGCTGCACCCAGCGAATTTGGCTTTAGTAAAACAGAAACCCAGGCTATTTTCAGTGTAGGTCTTCTGGTCTTCGCCATTTTTACCATAATTGGTGGTCGGCTGCAGATTAAGCTGGGCCCGATGAAAGTGGCATTACTCGGAGGTGTCTTGCTCGGTTTGGGTTACGTCCTTGCCTCTTTTATGGGCGCAAGTTTTATAGGAAAATTAATCTTCATCGGTGTTCTGGCTGGTGCAGGTATCGGACTTGCCTATGTAGTACCGATTGCAACGGCGGTGAAATGGTTCCCTGACAAAAAGGGCTTAGTCAGCGGTCTTGCGGTTGCTGGTTTTGGGTTTGGAGCATTTATCTGGATCCTTTTAGCGAATCCACCTAGTGTTCTTGGATTTAGCGGTTTAATTAGCATACAAGCAGGCGCATATGCATACACCGTTGCAAACGTAGACTTTGCGTTCTTGGTTTACGGCATTGTCTTTTTAGTCCTTGTACTCATGGGCTCACTAACCATGAAAAATCCACCTGCGGGTTGGAAACCAAAAGGATGGAATCCGCCACAAGCCACTGCGGGTAAACCGTGTATAATCTCACTCAAACCTAAACAGATGCTTAAATCAAAAAACTTCTACATCCTTTGGATGATGTTCCTCATTGGTGCTCTCGCGGGTCTCATGGTAATCGGTAACGTTCAGAACTTCGCCAAAAGCTCGACTGATGGATTCATCGCAAGCGGCTTCACTTTAACCGAAGCAACGGACTTTGCAGTTATCGGCGCAGCTGTTTGTTTGCCGATTTTCAACGGTGCAGGACGAATTGCTTGGGGACAAGTCTCAGACAGAATAGGACGACGCAAAGCACTCCTCGGTATGTTTGTATTCCAAGCAGCAATGATGTCAGTATTCTTCTACACAACATCAAACCCACTGCTTTTCTACGTTGTGGCGGCATTGATAGGCTTTAACTTCGGCGGTAACTTCGCATTGTTCCCTGCTAGCTGTGCAGACTCGTTTGGAGCAGAAAATCTTGCGTTAAACTATGGGTTCCTCTTTACGTCTTATGGCATAGGCGGCATTGTTGGGCCAATTTTGGCTGGTTTAGTGCAGGATGCGGGCATGAGTTTCCTGTACGCGTTTATCCCTGCAGCCGTGATGTGTGTTGTTGCAGTGGTGCTCGCGTTAGTTTATCGGGAACATAAGTGCTGACAAATCGAGTGTACAAACACTCGCACTTTTTCTTTTTTGTTATCTAACTTTTGCGCTACCAACACAACCAGAGTTTTATTCAGGTTTAAGCCAGTTTAGATGCCGACTTTAGAAAAAGAACCCTTATTATCGGTAGGTCAAAAATATAGTTTTAGTAGTTGCTGTGGGCTCCTCTTGCTTATTCTTCCAGCCGCCTGTGCAGGCGACTGCTTTTTTGGGTTTAGGCTTAAGCAGCATATGCAAGCTGGTCGTGGCGTTTTCCGCAAGCAGTTCCGCTTGGCGAGGCAGCTTGAGGCAGGGTCAGCTGCGATTTTTTTCTATAGCCCCCCTTATATAAAGGCACAAACAGAAGTTCAACCACCAGTTCACTGAACAAACAAGCAACATCAAAAACCACGCGACCTCTCAAAGCTGACCTCCCCTCCCTTATTTAAAGGCGAATTGGCGCCACAAGAATGCGGCTTTGGGCGGGCTTTTGGATTCAGCGGGCTTAGGTGACTGCAAGCTGGTTGGGGTGACTTCTGCAAGCAGAAAAAACTTTTAAGCTACTGTAAATAAAAAAGGCAGTTTTAAAAAATAAAAAGAAAAGCTTTTACGGCATAAACCGTTTCAAAGCGCACTCATTTTTTGCGTCTGCTTGTAACGTACTTGCCGACTTCAAGCGTTGTAAAGACTATAGCGGCATATAGAGCTGCAACAGCCCAGTCGATTAGTTCTGGTGTGTGTACATCGAATAGCTCCTGAACTCCAGGGGTGTAGAGGACCACAAGCTGCAAGGCAAACGATGAGAGCACTGCTATCCAGAGGTACTTGTTCTTGAATACGCCGACTTTGAAAATCGGGTACTTGAACGAGCGCGCCGAGATGGCTATGGTTAATTCTATGGCGATCATTGCGGTGAACAGTTGTGTACGTGCCGCCAGCAACATATCTTCATTTACCCAGGGCGTATGCAGGAAGTAAGCCGTCAACAGGAGCGCAGACGTTAATAAGGGAACAGCAACGAGGTAAACTTTGACGTCTCTTGTGAATATGCTCTCGGTTGGCTTGCGCGGCTTTCGATCCATCAAATCAGGGTCACCTGGGTCAACGCCTAACGCGATGGCAGGTAAGCCGTCAGTGACGAGGTTAATCCAGAGTATTTGCACAGCGGTTAGAGCTATGGCTGAGCTACCTATCAGCTCCATATCTGAACCTGGCGACATCCAGCGGGCGATGTAGGGTACACTGACCACGGCGATGAACATTACTAGGATTTCCATGATGTTGCATTGGAGTAGGTAGGTTAGGTATTTTTTGATGTTGTCATAGATTTCTCTGCCTTCGCGCACCGCTTTAACGATGCTTGCAAAGTTGTCGTCTGCGAGAACCATGTCGGCGGCTTCTTTGCTGACTTCTGTGCCTGATATGCCCATGGCTATGCCGATGTCGCTCATTTTGAGTGCTGGGGCATCGTTGACGCCGTCGCCGGTCATTGCGACGACTTGGTCTTTCTTCTTCCATGCTTTGACGATTCGGGATTTGTGTTCAGGAGCTACACGGGCGTAAATGACGACTTTTTCAACTACAGCTTCAAGCTGCTCGTCAGTCATTTTTTCGAGGTCGTCGCCTGTTAGCACTTGTCCTTCTTCGACGTTGTCGCCCAGCAATGTGAGTTCTTTTGCGACGGCTGTGGCGGTGAGTTTGTGGTCGCCTGTAATCATGACGACGCGTATGCCTGCTTTTCGACAGATACTTATGGCGTCTTTAACTTCTGATCGCGGCGGGTCAATCATGCCAGTTATACCGACGAAAATGAAGTCTTCTTCGATTTCTTCATTGAATTCCTTTATGCTTGCCGGGAGTTCTTTGTAGGCAAACCCAAGGTTTCTGAGTGCTTGCTGCGCCATGGTTTCGGTCATTTTGTGGTGTTTCTGGATGACTTCTTTGGTTAGGATTTGCACTTTGCCGTTGAGCAGGATTTTACTGCATTTGCCCAAGACTATTTCGGGTGCGCCTTTCATGTAGGCAACATATTTGCCGTCGACTTGGTGTATGGTGGTCATGCGTTTGCGCTCAGACGAGAATGGTATTTCGGCGACGCGGTTTTCTCGTCGGTCGAGAGATTCTTTTTTGATGCCTGCTTTCTCGGCGGCAACGACCAAGGCGCCTTCGGTTGGGTCGCCTTTCACAACCCACTTCCCAGCTTTAACATCCTTCTCTAAACCAGAATCGTTGCATAAGACGGCAACTTTGAGTAGCTGCTCTAAGGCTTCGTCTGGTTTTATTTCTTTGTCATCTAAGAAGAAGTCGCCTTCTGGAGAGTAACCTATGCCGGTGACTTTAACGGATTTGTCGTTGACGTAGATGCGTTGAACTGTCATTTCGCCTTTGGTTAGGGTGCCTGTTTTGTCGCTGCAGATTACGCTGGTGCTGCCAAGCGTTTCTACTGCTGGGAGACGTTTGACTATGGCGTTTACTTTGGCCATACGGTACATGCCGATGGCGAGTGCACCGGTTATTATGGCGGGTAATGCTTCGGGAACCGCTGCAACTGCGAGGCTGATTGCCCAAAGCACCATCTCAACGATGTCGCGTCCTTCAACAACTATGCCGACTACGCCCACGCTTATGGCGATGACAACGGCGAAGAGACCGATCCATTTGCCGACGCCAGCCATGCGTTTTTCAAGCGGCGTCTTTTCCTGTGGAGCCGACTGAACCATCGCGGCGATTTTGCCGAACTCTGTAGTCATACCGGTGTTGGTGACTATGGCTTTGCCTCTGCCGTAAACCACGACTGTTCCAGAGAAGACCATGTTGTCGCGGTCATTTAGCTGGGTTTGCTCAGGCAACGCCGAGGTTGATTTGTCAACGGGTGCAGATTCGCCAGTTAGAGGCGCCTCATCGGTTTTCATGGTGAAGGCTTCTATAAGTCTGGCATCTGCGGGAATCTTGTCGCCAGTGTAGAGAACAACTATGTCGCCTGGGACAAGCTCCACGGCGGGAATCCTTGTTTCTTTTCCGTCGCGGATAACGTTAGCTGTGGGTGCAGTCATCTTTTTGAGGGCTTCAACGGCTTTTTCGCTTCGGTATTCTTGTGTGAAGCCCAGGACTGCGCTGGCGACGACGATGGCTAAGATGATGAGAGCGTCGGCTACTTCGCCTACCGCGATGGAGAGGCCGATGGCGATGAGTAGGATAATCATAAGAACGTTTGTGAATTGACCTAATAGGAGCTTCAGCGGCGATTTGCCTTTTTCTTTTTTTAGTTCGTTGGGTCCATATTGTGTTAGGCGTTGTTTTGCTTCCTGTGAAGTCAATCCACTGTTGGTGACGTTTAGTTCATTCATTACGGATTCAGTGTTTTCGCTGTGCCAAACCTTAGCCACTTCTTTCCCTCGCTCCCCATAATACTTTATCATCAGGTATATAGGTGTTACAGGCATTTCGATTGTAATCTGACAAAACAACAGGTATTTTACAAAGGCATGTATGAACGATCAATAATAATAAAGAAGTCTAGACGAATAACTAACAATGAAAGCTCACATCGAACCTCTGAACAAAAGCAATGAAAAACTTTATTCATTTAAAACAGAAAAGTCAGAGTGCTCCCGATGGTAATTTCTGCTATGCACATACAGCGAGACGCCGCCAACAGCCAACACAACCCAACTCAACACATAAAGCCCCCACCCGAAAACAGGTCCAAAACTCATAATCTGCTTCTGCCACTGCCAAGGCAAATCAACCATACTCTGAAGAGGCCAAGCACCCACAATTTGGTAGGCAAACCCAAACGCAGTCAGAACAATGGCGATGTGCTCGTCCACTGCCGAGCCTGAGCGAAGTGCCCGCACGCTGATGGCGCAAAGGATTGTTGCTCCGATGATTAGGGTGGGGATGCTTGTGACGAAGAAGAGGGGCGCTATGTAGCTGCGGGGGATGAGGGATTGGACTGCGGAGACAGGCGCATCGAAGGTGTCTTTGCCCCAATCTGACGGCGACCAGCCGCCCATGATGACCACAGTGAGGTAGAATACGCCATATGAAGCTAAAAACAGCCCAAGCGAAACCTCATGACTCCTAAAGTAGTCTTTTACTCTCAGCTTCAGCGGCGCTTGGTATTGCATCATCAGGCTAATTCTACGCGGACTACGCCATATATTCTTTTCAAAGATTTGCCTAAACAAAAAGTTCTAATGTAGTTGCGGCACTCTAGAAACCTGTTTTAGGTGGCTACATTGAAGTACGAAACCACATTCCAAAGCGTCATCCCGCGCACTCCAAGCATAACAAGCTTTAGGTTTCCCCGCCCAGCCGAACTTGACTACAAAGCTGGACAATACTTTTTTGTCACGCTACGCCATCAGGGCAAAGAGTTAATCCATCACTTCAGCTACAGCAGCAGCCCCACCGAAAAAAACCACATCGAATTCACCAAACGATTAAGCGACAGCGAATACTCAGATGCGCTCAGAGCCGCAAAAGCAGAGGATTGGGTGCAAATCGATGGACCCTATGGAAAATTCACCTTCGAAGGCGAATACCCCAAAATTGCCTTGCTGGCAGGCGGCATAGGAATAACCCCGTTCATCAGCATATGCAAGAACGCCACCGACAAAGGATTAAGCAGCCAAATTGTATTGTTTTTTTCTTGTCGAACACCAAGCGACATACCGTTCCGAGAGGAACTCGAAGAACTCGCCCGAAAGAACCGCAACTTAAAAGTAAACTTCACCGTAAACGAGGCAACACCAGACTGGACAGGTTTAACAGGCAACATAAACCAAGACATGATAAAGAAAGAACTCCCAGATTACAAAGACTACGTTTTCTATTCTTGCGGACCCCCAGCAATGGTGAAAGCAATGCAGGCGTTAATTGAGAATCTAGGCTTAAGCAAAGACAGGCTGAAGCTTGAGTTTTTTACAGGTTACACCTAAAAAGAAAGGTGTTAGGGATAGAACCGTCTTGTGGTTCTTGGGAAGGGTATGGCGTCGATGATGTTTTCTAAATCCAGCATCCACACTAAGAGTCGCTCAAGCCCCATGCCGAAGCCAACATGCGGTACAGTGCCGTATCTTCTGAGGTCAAGGTACCACTCGTAATCTTCAGGCTTCAATCCCTGCTCCTTCATACGCTGAATCAGCAAGTCTTTGTTGTCTTCTCTTGCGCCGCCAGTGCTGATCTCGCCGATGCGCGGCACCATCATATCCACTGACATGGCGACTTCGGGGTGATCTTTGTAGGTTTTACAGTAGAACGCTTTGATGGCTGTGGGGTAATCGTAAACGAAGAAGGGTTTTCCGAAGTCTTCGGCGAGGACTTTTTCGTCTTCGTACCCGAGGTCAGCGCCCCAGTCTAAAGCTGGGTTTTTGGGTTTGAGGCGTTGGATGGCTTCTTTGTAGGTGATTCTTGGAAAAGGCGTTTTGACGGCTTTGACTTTTTCGATGTCGGCGCCTAATTCTTTGAATTCCTTTTCGCATTTTGCAGCTACGGTTTGGCAGATGTGAGCCATTAAGCCCTCTTCAAAAGCCATCAGGTCGTTCATGTCTGCAAACGCCCATTCGCCCTCCATATGCCAGTACTCTGTGAGGTGGCGAATCGTTCGGCTTTTCTCCGCTCGGAACGAGGGCGCAATACAGTAAACATTCTCCAACGAATACATCAAAATCTCCAGATAAAGCTGGCTGCTCTGTGTTAAGTAGAGTTCCTGCTCGAAGTATTTCAGGGCGAACAGGGTTGAGCCTCCTTCGACTGCTGCAGAGATGAACATGGGCGGGGAAACTTCGGTGAAAGTTTGTTTTTTGAAGTATTCGCGTGCTGCCTCTAGAACTTCGGCGCGGACTTTCATGACGAGGTTCATTTTTCTGCTTCGGAGCCAGAGGTGGCGCATGTCGCGGATGAATTCTTCGCTTTTATCTTTGCTGATTGGGAAGTTTTCGGCTAAGCCCACGGTTTCGATGGCTTCTGCGCCGATTTCAAATCCGCCGGGTGCGCGTGTGTCTTCTCGGGCGGTTCCTGTTAGTATGAGTGAGGATTCGATTGTGAGTTTTTGGGCGTCGTTCCAGCAGGGGCTGTCTTTTTTGATTGTTGATTGGATGACTCCTGTGGAGTCTCTGATTACTAGGAATATGAGTGCTTTTCCTTCACGTTTGCGGTACACCCAGCCGCGAACGGTGACTTTCTGTTCTGTGCATTTACCTTCTAGGATTTGGCTTATTTTCACCAGTGCCATCGTGCATCAACTATTTGCAGACTATACTTCTCTTCAACCCTAAATGCCTATCGATTAAGAAATCCGCGGCTGCGCGTCTATGCCTCTCTGACTTTTGGTTCGTGGACCCGCCAATAA
Organism: Candidatus Bathyarchaeota archaeon; assembly: GCA_023488905.1. Lineage (GTDB taxonomy): Archaea > Thermoproteota > Bathyarchaeia > Bathyarchaeales > Bathycorpusculaceae > Bathycorpusculum. The sequence continues at coordinate 19,013 of JAMDCQ010000002.1, read as the reverse complement.
ACAAAAACTGAGAGCGGAATCATGGTTGCAGCAAACAAGATGAATGGCAGTTGCGGCGAGACATTGACGTAGATTTGGCCCACAATAATGTATAGAATCGCTTGAAAAATGAACATGAAGAAATTCAAACAGCCCATAACTGTGCCGCGTAGGTTGCGGGGGACAAGGTCGCCCATGAGCACTTGGTAGCTGTTAAGTTGCAGAATGTTGCCCAAGCCGAAGAAGAAAAAAGACAACAAAAGCATATTGAAATCCGCGTTAATGAACAGCAGCATGCCAGGTATATAGAGCAAGTATCCCAGTATCAGGAAGCGTTTTCTTCCAAAAGTATCCATGCTGAACCCTGCGATTATGGCGGGAATGGCTATGGTTAAGTACCTAAACGCCGTGACGAGCGCCCACTGCTCCAACGACATGTTGAGTACTTTGGTGGCGTAGACTACAAAATAGGTCTGGCAGCTCACAACAAAGCCGTTTGCTACGATAATGGCTATGAAGAGGTTGAAGGCGGATTTGGGAACCTTACTCCACACGCGGATGCTTTCTTTTACCGCGGTAGGATAACTCCGCAATGCTCCGAGGAAGCTGATTTTTTTGTCTTCGCCGTTTGGCGGCAAGGTTTCGGTGAGCTTCAACCTTAGAATGGCTATGGTAAAGTACGCAATAGAGGTTAGCGAGTAGGCTATACGCATACCCAAATCAAACTCGAAAGTAACCACAAGATACTGAGCGATGATCGGCGCAGGCAACAGAACAATTGTGCTTACAACAGATTGAAAACTGAACCCCGCCCCACGATTCTCCGCAGGCAGCGAATCAATAACCATAGCCATCAGGGCAGGACCATAAATCGAGCACACGTTCTGCACAAGCAAACCTATGAGGATAAAGGGCCATGAGGGCGCAAAGACGAAGAATAAGCTGCCGATGGCTATCCCAAAAGTCATGGTGACGATGAGGCGCCGTCTGCCATGCTTATCCGCCAAATACCCACCTGGAAACTGCACCAACGCCACAGCAATAGACCCCGCGAAGCCCATGATGGAGAGCAGCAGTTCGTTGGCGCCGAGGTGGAGGTAGAAGAGGCTGGCGTAGGTGTCGGGAATCGGCTGCGCCGTGAACATGATTATCCAGCTGATTGTTATGAGTAGGAAGTTGCCTCTAAGGACAGCTTGGTCCCCGCGGAAAAGCCCCGAGAAACGCATCTTAAAAATAGAGTCAGCGTGGAATTATTTAAGCTAAGAGCGGGTGCGGTGCTAATTGCCGCGGGCGGGCAGCCCGTTTTATGGGCCATGCTGGTTGCGCGAATAGGAATGGTTTTTCACGGGAAACGCAACAGACGCCACAGAAGCCGTCTGTTTGAGTGCGTTTTTCGTGGACATATTAGGATCCAAATATCAGATGTATGCAGAAACCTATAGAGGGAGAGAGACGGGGCGGCGGATGGGTGCGTTTAACGCAATAGGCGCAACTGCAGAAATCCCTTAGGAGGGGAGGCCCCTATTGGCTGCCCCAAACGCCAAACCGCTTGTGCCTTTATATAAGGGGAGGGGGTCTATGGCAGAGCAACAAAAGCCACATGTTTTCCCTTCTGCTTGCGGAATAAACCACAACCAGCCAGTAACACCCTGCAGATGCAGAACCCAAAAAGTAATTCACAGCACAAACGGCTGGTAGATGTTGAAATAAGAGGGGCCCACGGCAACTTCTAAAATAAAAAATTGATCTAAGGGGCCTATTCAGCCAAGAGCAGTTGACTTCATCAAACCGTTTCTGAACTGCTTGCACAATCCGCCACAACCAGCGTGCAGCCGCCAAAGCCAGCCAAAACTAAAACCGACTCCTCAGCCAACCCCACTGGTTGTTGTTGTGTATAGGGGGTCTGCGGCAACAACTACTACTAAAAAAACAATCTAAACAGAGAAAGAAGCATCATCTCAAACGTGCTTGTGCCCCACAATTCTTAAATCGCCCTTGCAGCGAGCATAGATAGATAGTAATGCAAGGTAGCCTTGAAGGACAAGCTAAGCTTAAGGCATTAAAGATCTCCGCGGTAGCCATCTTTAGCGTTGTAATCGTTGAGGTGACTATCGGTACAGCGGTTAATAGTTTAGCAATCATCAGCGACGGCTTACATGCTCTCCTAGATGCCTTAACAAGCGTCATGCTATACTTTGCAGTTCGAGCGGCACTTAAACCGCCAGACGAGGAACACATGTATGGGCATGAAAAGTTCGAGGCAATCGGCGGATTAATCGGCGGCATAGTTTTGGTTGCGGTTGCCTGCATAATCTTCTACGAAGCCGCACTCAGACTCATAAGCGGAATGGAGCTATCAGGCGGCATAGAATACGCAGGTTTCGGAGCAATCGCTTACGCCTTATTCGTGGCTTCATTAAGGGTTACGGTCTTCAAGAAAAACCAGCATGTGGAAAGCCAATCGATGAAAGCGGGATTCTACGATGCAATCTCGGATTTAGGCTCAACAATCATAGCCCTCGTCGGCTTTGCCTTAGCGCTTTTGGGCTTCACTGGAGCAGACGCATTCGCCTCCATCTTTCTGGGTTCCATGCTTACTTACTTAAGCATAAAGCTAGCTAAATCCAGCGTTATGGAGCTAAGCGACAGCGCATCAAAAGAACTCGTAAACAAAGCAAGAAAAGTAATCCTTGACTGCGTAGGTGTCGTCAAAGTGGAAAACCTAAAAGTCCGCAAAGTCGGCTCAAAAGTCTTCGTTGATGCCTCAGTGCAGGTTCCAAGCGCTATGAGTTTAGACGAAGCACACTCACTCTCCTCCAAAATAGAAAGCTGCCTAAAAGACGCCTTTGCCAACGTTGACGCCACCATACACATCGAGCCATCCGAACAAGACAAAAAAGTCCAAAAAACCGTCCAGAAACTCGCCGCACTCGAAGGCATAAAAGAAGTACATGAAATCACAACCAACTACGTCAACGGCAAACGCTACATAACGCTACATGCACATGTCAACCCCGACTTATCCGTTGAAGCAGCACACAAAATCGCAGAAAACATAGAACGCAGAATATACTCAGAAATTAAGCCCTTGGAGAACGTGACGGTACATATTGAACCCGCAGGAGTAGTCATCCCCACAGAACAATTTGATGAAGCGAAGCTGCAAAAAGTAGTTCGTGACGTAGCGAAAAGCGTCGATGGAAACCTACAGGTTAACCGGGTAGTCACTTACGCTTCAGAGGGCAAACGCTACATCAACATTGACTGCTGTTTCACTAAGAACGTGCAGATAAAGCAGGCGCACCATTTAGCGTCGCTGGTAGAGAAGGAAACCAAAGACCGCTTCTCCAACGCAGTGGTTACAGTTCATATTGAGCCGAAATGCTAAACAAAACAGTTTAAGGCTTAAAACCTGCAGAAAAACGCCAAAAACCTCTTAAAACTGAATGCTTGAACACGAAAAGCATCTGGAACATCAATTAGTCAACCCTATATAAATAGATGCTTTATATACTCCCTCTATTATTTAAATAGAGAAGCACGTGAGTTGACATGAGTAAACGAAAACCAATCATAAGCATCCAGAACATAGTCGCTTCAGTCTCACTTAACCAGAAAATAGACTTACAAAAAATAGTAGAGAAATTCCCTCAAACCGAATACAACCCATCCGTATTCCCAGGCCTAGTTTTCCGCCTCAAAAAACCAAAAACAGCCACCCTTATCTTCGGCACAGGCAAAATGGTATGCACAGGCGCCAAATCAGAGAAAGAATCCCGCAGCGCAGTAGATAAAGTCGTCAAAGAACTCCGCGGTGAAGGCATCCAAATCAATGAGAAACCAATCGTTAACATCCAAAACATCGTTGCCTCAGCAGAACTCGGCGGAGAAATCGACCTCGAAAGCCTCGTCTACAAACTCAGCCGCGTCATGTATGAACCTGAACAGTTCCCCGGCGCAGTCTACCGCATGGACGAACCCAAAGTCGTCTTCCTCATCTTCAGCGCAGGCAAACTCGTTTGCGTCGGTGCAAAGAAGGAAGAGCAAGTCTACGAAGCAGTCGACAAAATCCAGCAGCTACTCGAAGAAAAAGAACTAATCTACTACCCCTCTTAAACCCCTTTATTTCTTCGGCGAACCGCAGGGTTTGCCTCAGCCAACTTTTTTAGCGCCAACTCAAAAGTTTCGCTTTGCGAGAGCTCTTTTTTGATGAATACGCCTGTCCTGCCAACTGTGTCCCGTTTGGTGAGGGCATGGGCTCGGTCAAGCACTGTCTCCGCCGAAACCCCCAATGTGCGCGCGGCTGATTCTTCTTTTCCGATTATGCTGCTTTCAACATGACCCTGCGGGGTGGGTTCGATAAGCATGAGGCGCTTGTCCACGCCAGCCACGCGAACATCGGCTTTCAGTTGTGCAAGGTTGGCTTCTCCGCCGAATCGGTAAAACTCGCGCTCTACGCGGCGCATCTCCATAAGTGGAAACGTTACGGTAGTGGCTTCGTCGATTTCGATGTGGGCTTTCATGGCGTAGTTTGGTGTTGCTTGCACTATCCAACGGGCGTTTAGGGGTATGTGGGCTTTTTCGAGCGCAATCTCCACCAAAAAGCTGCTCTGGACCTCAGCGATGAAGATGTCTATGTCGCTGTCTTTTTTTACGTCGCCTCTAGCAGCGCTGCCATGTATTGTTGACTGAAGATGAGTGGTTTCAAGCGCAGCCATTATGGGCTTTGCTTTTTCTCGCAGATCGTTTAGTTGAGTCCAATGTGTGCTGCTGTAGGTGACTTCTTTGTAGTCTCCGCTTTTTGTGGGTTTAGTCGCCATTGTTTACCTGACAATTTTAGGTTAACTGTGACATCGTTTATTTACTTTAACACCCCAAACAGTTAACAGTGAAGTCGATGGCTGCCACGCTGTGCACCTGCTGCAAACGCAAGGAAGCATTCTACTTTAGGCAGTACTCTGGCGAGCGGCTCTGCCGAAAATGCTTCGCCGCATCCATCGAAGCCAAAGTCCGCGCAACCATAACCCGTCACCACATGCTACGGTTCGATGACCACTTGGCGGTGGCGGTTTCAGGCGGCAAAGACAGCCTCGCAATACTCTACATCCTAGCTAAACTACGGAAACACAGACCAAAAACAACCCTGACGGCCGTAACCGTTGACGAAGGAATAAAAGGCTACCGCGACGAAGCACTTGACATAGCCACAAAACTATGCAAAAAGCTAGAAGTCCCGCATCACATCGTCTCTTTCAAGGAGTTGTATGGGTTTAGCCTTGACGAAATTGTTGCCAAAGCCCGTGAAAAGGGGCAGACTGAGTTGACTGCTTGCGCTTACTGCGGAGTTATGCGTCGCCGTGCCATTAACGTCGGCGCAAGGCAGGTTAAAGCGGACAAAGTCGCCACAGGTCATACTCTTGATGATGAAGCCCAAACTGTACTGATGAACATACTCCGCGGTGACATTGCCCGCTTAGCCAAAGAGAAACCTGTGACCAGTGAAGTGCATCCGCTGTTTGTGCAGAAGATCAAGCCTTTCTGCGAAATTCCAGAGAAAGAAAGCGCTCTCTACGCTTACGTCAAAAAGATCGATTTCCAAGACACCCCCTGCCCATACGCCTCAGAAGCCCTGCGCAATGACATCCGTGGAATGCTTAACCGCATGGAAGAGAAGCATGCAGGAACCAAATTCACCGTCGCACGAGCCATAGAGAAACTGCGACCAGCCATAGAGGAAAACCTCAAAAAAGAGGACTTCAAAACCTGCAAAGAATGCGGCGAACCCTCCGCGTTAGAGCGGTGTAAAACCTGCGAGATGCTACATCAAATTCGTTAAGGTTAGCGGTTGAAACCGCGTTCACTTTTCAGTTTACGCAGCATCTCTGAAGCTTCAAAGGCTGTGTTTGCGGCTGCAACCCGCTGGGCTTTATGTAGGTTCACGTTGGTTCCGCAGTATGGGCAAATTTTGGTTTTTTGGTCTTTGGCTGAGAGCATGTAGCCGCCGCATTTTGTGCATTTTACGATGAGGGTTGGAGCCATTTTGGGGTTGCTTCCGAAAGCCTTTTCCACACACAGGCAGATAACATTGTTGGTAGAGGGATTAGGGAGTGAGCATGGACACAGGGGAGTCGAAGCCAAGGTCTCATTTGTTGGATATGGCGTTTAAGTACTTCAAAAAGGAAGGCTACAAAGTCAACGGCGAAAACGTCATGATGGAAGGCCACAGCGGCGTAATGCGCCACTTCGACCTAGTCGTGCAGAAGGGCCGTCAAGAACAGGGCGTTTGGGTACGTGACTGGAACCGCACCATCGGCGTAAACGTCATAATCAACCTCGACACAGCATCAGACGATGTAGAGTTGGGTGCGCCGATTATGATTGGGGACAAGTTCAGCGACCACGCCAAATCCTACAGCAACCGCCGCAAAATCAGCTTATTGACGAAACAGAAAATCGGCAGCTTCCGCTAATCAATTCGGTTTTAGGTATTCGCCGAGAATGCCTTCTTGTTCTAAGGTGCCCATCCAATCCACCCAGCCGACAAAGCAGGTTTTGCGTTTCTCCAACACATCCAAAATCTCCCTAACCACGTCCTCAACTGCTTTGCCTGTAACATCCATCTCGCAAACCCTGCCCGCATGTACCTCAACGGCTTCACCAAGGCAGACATCGATGATTTCGGCTTGAAGGTTCTCCCACATCTTACTGCCGCTATAACCAGCTTTCTCCATGAACGCTTTGAGTTCTTTGGGGTGTCTGCGCAGAACAAAAACGTGGGCTACATGCTGAGTTGGGGTGACTGCGCTTGCGAAGTGGCCATCTATGATGATGTTTGGGTTCTGTGAGGCTTCGATGTTTTCTCCGAGTTGCTGCTGCATTTTTTCTTCATCCACAATGACAGTGCATCGCGCTTCGTCGTCGCCGAGTGTGAGGTTGTTTGTTTTGGCGAATTCAGTTAGGTTGATGTATTCTGCGTTGAGTTTGGCAGCTAAAGCTTTGGCAGTGGTTGTTTTTCCGACGCAGGGCGTGCCCGTGATGAGGATAACCCGTTTCATAAGACCTTTGGAGTGTAACAGGTAATTATTGGTTTTGATTGCAGAATGTGCAGGTTTTTCGCAAGCCTTAAAATCATAGTCGGATACACCATTGCAAGATGAATCAGCGTATACTCGCCAACCTCGCTTGATTTTTCCAAAAGCTTTTAGGGAGAACAAACAATCATAGAGTTGACTTACGATGTCTAAAATTGTCCGAGTAGGTGTAACTTTCCCGCCTGATCTTCTCAAAGATTTCGATGAAATCACTGGCAAAATGGGGTATGAAAGCCGAAGCAAAGCTGTCCAAGACGCAGTGCGACTCTACGTTTCAGAACGTAAGTGGCTCCAAGAAGAAGGCGCTAACCAAACAGGCGTAATACTGATGGTTTACAACCACGACACCCGCAATTTAGAAAGCGACTTAACCGAGTCACAACATCACCACCAAGAACTCATCTCTTCAACGATGCATATTCACCTTGGAGAACACGACTGCTTAGAAGTCATAGCAGTAAAGGGCAAAGGTTCAGAGATACGGCACCTAAGCGACGACTTAGCTACAAGAAGAGGCGTAAAAATCCTCAAATCAATGATTGTTTCGGTTTAGCTTTTAACCTCAAACATCCGTTCCAGCGAGGCACGGGCTTTCTTTGCCGCTGCTTCTGGAACTGTTACCACATGTTTTTCTTCTTTTAATGCCTCATAGATTCGGTCAAGCGTAGTCAACTTCATGTTAGGGCAAATGGCACCCGCATAAGCGAGATAGAAGGTTTTGTTCGGGTTCTCTTTTTTGAGGCGGTGTAGTATGCCCTCTTCGGTGCCCACAATGAATTCCTGTGCAGTTGATTCTTTGACGTATTTGCATATCTTTGATGTGCTACCGATGAAGTCTGCGACTGCACGCATTTCTTTGGTGCATTCAGGATGAACCAGAACTACGGCTTTGGGGTGTTCCATTTTGAGGACTTTTACGTCTTCAGGTTGGAAAAGCAGATGAGTTGGGCAGAAACCATGAGCTGGAATGGGAATAATAGTTTTACCTGTTTTTTCAGCCACGTATTCAGCGAGATTCATGTCTGGACCAAACAGCACAGTGTCGGCTTTAAGTGACTGAACAACTTCCACGGCGTTAGCGCTGGTGCAGCACACGTCAGCTTCTGCTTTGCAGGAAGCTAAAGTGTTAACGTAGAGCACGACTGGCGCGTTTGGGTACTGTTTTTTGGCACGTTTAATCTCATCCACAGTGAGCATCTGCGCCATGGGGCAACGTGCGCCTGTAGAGGGCAAAAGCACCTTCTTAGAAGGGTTAAGGACAGCGGCAGATTCAGCCATAAAGTCAACCGCACAGAACACTATGATTTCAGCGTCTTTTTCCATCATTGCCTTGCGACTTAACTCTATACTGTCGCCCACGTAGTCAGCTATGTTTTGGACTTCGGGACGCTGATAATTATGAGCCAAGATGATGGCTTTCTTTTCTTTTTTGAGTTGTTGGATTTTTTGTGGTAAATCCATGGTTTCGCCGATTCCAAGTTAGGTGAAAAGAAACAGGAATAGTTAAGAGATATATGCTTTTGGCTTCGACAGAAACGCTTTAACCTTAAAAAAGCTCAGAACAAATGTGGAGAACCCTCACTGTCGAAGGGGTTTCCTTATCGCAGATAGTTTATGTTTATGCTCGGCGCCATCGACAGGGCAGGTTTAGCCAGCAACTCGACGAAGCGGAAGCCTTTGGTGAGGGGGAACATGTTTGCGGATGCACTGCTCTTCACTATCCATGCTGTGTCCAAGCCCATTTCGGTTCCAGCGCATGTGTAGACGAGTTCGCCTTCAGGGATTACTCCAGAATCCGTCGCCATCAAAACTGCTTCCATGCACACCAACGTACCAGGCGAAATCAGCTCTAAAGTTTTGGCGATAACGTCCATGGAGGTGGTTTTGCGTAGGTGCAGCCGCATGGAGAAACTTGGACCAAACAGTGGTGGGACGAAAGTTGCCTGTTTGAGTGTGGGTCATGTTATTGTCCGATTGCATTGTGCTGTTCGTTGATGTCTTGTGCGTAAAGCGCACTGTTTGCCACGGAATCACTGCGTTTGGGTGCGTTTTGCGTGGACATATTTGGATCCAAATATCAGTTCTATGCAGAAACCTATAGAGGGGCTCTACTTGGCGGCAGATGGGTGCGTTTAACGCAACCCTTGACCCCTTTGTCTGCTTAAATAAGGGGAGGGGGCAATGGGCAGAGCAGCTGTTTGTTTATTCGTCGCTGTAGCCGTGTTCCATTCTGCCATGCGTCTTCTTATACTGGTAATCATGCTGTTCTTTGTTTGTGCCGAAGGTGTCGGTGTGCTTTTTTAGGTCTGCCTGACTGAAAAATAGGCAAGCGCAGTGTGGGCATTTGAAGTAATGGTTTTGGTTTTTTTGCTCCATCATCCTTCGCCTAGTGTATGTTTATGTGTATTTTTTTGCCGTCTAATTCGGATTCATGCCATTCTGCTTGGACTTCGCTGCGGTTTGTGTGCAGGTAGACTTTTCGGGCGCGCACTAAACCAGCCATCTCCTCCAAATAGGGTTCAAGCAACCCCATGCTTTCAGCGTCCAACTCGGCGATGTGTATCGAATCCAGCACTTCCGTGGGCACAAACCCCTTCTCTTTACGTAGCGCTTGAACGCGGCGTGCCAAGTCGCGCATGATGCCTTCACCTAAGAGTTTGTCGTCGCGTTGGCCGCTCACAAACACGGTTATGTCGTCTTCTTGGTTGCTTACCCAACTCTCGCCACCAACATACTCAGGAACAGCTGATGCGTATTCTGCGGATTTGACGTTGATTTGCTCAAGGAACAAGCCTTCAAGAGTCTTAAGCGCATCTAAGGTTTTTGCTGGAGCAACAACTATGGCTTTAGCCAACGGCCAACGCCGTTTAAGTTTTCCTTGTTGCCGCGCCGCAAAAGAAATCGACACCACCTTAAGCAGCACCTCAAACTGTTCCTCCACAGTTTTGTTCACGGCGTCGGAGTTTGGTGTTGGCCAAGCTGCTAAGTTGACTGTTTCTGGCAAGTCAGGTTCGAGTTTTCGGTAGATTTTTTGATAGAGCGCTTCTGATAGGAACGGCGTGATCGGGTTGAATAGCAAAGTCACCGTTTTCAACGTGCTATGCAGGAGTGCATAGATGGTTTGGCGGCGTTCAAAAGTTTCAGGGTCATCCGTCCAGAGTTCCTTTCTGATCATCGGCACGTAGAGGCGACTAAGCGTTTCAATGACGAAATCATCCAAAACCGCTAATGCCGCGTTGAATTCGCAGCGCTCCAACTTTTCAGTGTAGTCCGCGATTCGCGCCTGCAACACCGAGAGCATCCAAACGTCAGCGGCTTGAAGCTTCCCAGCTTTTAGCGCCCAATCAAACGAGTATTTTTTGGGGCTGAATTCGTCGAAGGATGCGTTTTCCATGAAGAAGCGGCTAAGGTGGTATAGCGTGGAGAGGACTTGGTAACTTCTGCGGGTAAGTTCCTGCATGTCGAAGCTCATGAAGTCGGTGGGTGAGCATTTGCGGGTCATGTAGAATCGGCAGAGGTCAGCGCTGGTTTTGGCAAGCAACTCATTGGTTTGCACTACGTTGCCGAGGCTTTTGCTCATTTTGCGTCCTTTGGCGTCCTGTGTTAAGCCTTGGAACAGGAACGCCTTGTAGGGTGCTTCTGCTTTTCCAGTTAGGATTACACGTTCGAGTAGGAGCGAGTTTGCCCAGCCACGCGTTTGGTCAATGCCTTCTGTAAGGAAAGCTGTTGGCACGTATTTTGCTTCTTCTTCTTCGTCTGTGAAGCGTGCATGTGGCGAGGCGCCGCTGTTATGCCATGTGTCCAGCACGAAGTCTTCTCTGCGCATGGTGCCGCCGCATTTGCCGCATTTTATGGTGATTCTGTCAACCCATGGTTTATGCAGCTCGAAGTCAGCGGGGATTTCTTCTTGTGCAGCTTCGATGAGTTCCTTTTTGCTTCCAACCAATCGGTGTTCTCCGCATTTTTGGCATGTCCACATCGGCAGCGGTGTACCCCAGATGCGTTCGCGGCTGATGCACCAGGGTTTGCCCTCTTTTAGGAATCCGAGGAAGCGGTTTTTGGGTTCCTCATAGAAGTACTCGACTTTCTCGGCTGCTTCGAGCACTTTCTGGTTGATTTTGTCGGTACGTAGGAAGTATTCTTTGCGTGCGAGCCAGACGAGTTTGTGGTGGCTGCGCCAGCAGGTTGGGTACTCGTGCCTGGTTTTTTTGAGCGCTACAAACGCGTTATGATTGCGCATTTCCTCCACAACCAGCATGTCAGCGTCTCTGGCAAATACGCCTACGAATTGTCCTGCGTCTTTTGTGAATTTGACTTCGTCGTCGTAGGGCGCAAAGATCGGGACTTCACGGCGCTGTGCTGCCCAGAAATCGTCTTCGCCGTTGCCCGGTGAGAGGTGCACGACACCTGTGGCTGTGTTTACGTCTACGAAGTCTTCGCCAACGACGTGGTGGACGAGTGGGTGTTTGGTTTCGAGTTCTGCCTGTTTGGGGATTATGTCTTTGAGTGGGTATTCGTAGCCTGTGCCTTCAAGGCTCTTGCCCACAACTGCTTCTGTGATTTGGTAGTTTTTGATTTCAAGTTCCGCCATAACGGGTTCGACACGTTGCTTAACCATTATCCAGATTTCGTCGCCGACTTTGACTTTGACGTATTCGGCTTCCGGCTGCACCGCCAGCATAGTGTCAGTTATGACTGTAAACGGCATGGTTGTCCAAACAAGGAAGTACTCGTTTTGGGTGCCTGTGACTTTAAATTTGAAGTAGAATGAGGGGTCTTCGACTTCTTTGTAGCTGCCTTCGTAGCCGACTTCGGCGCTGCTAAGGCTGGTTTGGCATCCAGGGCAGTAAGCAACAACGTAGTGGCCTTCTTCAAGCAGTTTTTGGTCCCAGGCGGCTTTGAGTATTTGCCATTCCCGCTCTATGTAGCTGTCCTTGTATGTCCAGTAAGCTTTATCCTGATTAATCGCAATGCCGAGTCTGCCGTCGGCTTCAAGCCACATCACATGGTAACGCATAATGGCTTTTTTGCATTCTTCGATGAACCGTTCCATACCGTACTTTTCTATGGATTCCCGCTTGTTTCGAACACCAAGGAGCTTCTCCACTTCGAGCTCCACGGGTAAGCCTTGGCAGTCCCATCCTGCCCAAAACGGCATATAGTAGCCTTCCATGGTTTTCCATCGGTAACGGATGTCCTTCATGATTCTGCCGCGGGCGTGACCAATATGCGGGATTCCGTTTAGTGTGGGCGGTCCCTCGACGTATCCGAGGTTGCCCTTGATGTTAGGCGAGTCCTCTAAGGCTTCAAGTTTCTCCCGTATCTGGTTCTCCGCCCAGAATTCACGGATTTCCTTTTCCAACTCAAGCGGCGTATAATTAGTGGGAAGAGCGTTCTTGTTTTGGTCAGCTGTGTTTTGGGAAGTCAAATCCATTACCGTCACGCAAAATACGCAAAAAGACTATATAAAGTATAAACAGCAGCAAAACGCGATACAAATGGGCTAATTCAAGTCTTTTTGCAGTAACTATTGGAGACAGAAATCAAGTTTCTTCTGCACTTAGCCTAAATTTATGCTGGCTTCCTTCAGTTGCGATTTTTTTCTATACCCCCCTTATTTAAAGGCGCATACTATTCCTATCCGAAAGCTTAGCAAAGGATTTGCTGCGCTAAGCGACCTCCCCTCCCCTTATATAAAGAGTCAAGCAAGGTTGAACACGGTAGCAAGGCCCAAACATTAGAGGTGAATGCAAAAAGGGCATTAGGAGAACAATTGAATGCAACGATATATGAATGGGTCTGTTTAGGCTTTATCGTTGGTTGTCCCCTATTTTACACGCAATTTAAAGAAGCTAATCGAACGTTTTTAAGTAAAATCATTCAAATCATACGTACCTTTGAGGCACAAGTATGGACGAAAAAACAGGTTACGTCGCTGATTTCCCCAGCGAAATCATCAAAGAAGGGAAAATCCAAGTCTTAGTGCCCAACCTCAAAGCATACGGCGTGGTACCCAGCGATTACGCGCCCTCTAAAGCGCCAGTTTTCTACAACCCCGTGATGGAGTTCAACCGCGACCTCTCCGTTTTGGCTTTCCGCGCCTACCAGCACATGGTTAATCATGAAGTCAGCATCTGCGAGCCCCTAACCAGCCAAGGAATACGCGGCATCCGATACGCTACAGAAGTAGACGGCGTCGCCAAAGTATTGGCCAGCGACATCAACCATCACGCCTACGAATTAGCCAAACACAACATCGAACTCAACAACCTCCAAGACAAAATCACCCTCAAATACGGCGACGCCAATCGCCTATTGAGCAGCAATGCCTCGCCCAAGAAACGCTTTGACATAATCGACATCGACCCCTTCGGTACGCCTGTGCCTTATTTGGATTCAGCGTTCCGCGCTCTGAAGAACAAGGGGTTGATCGCTGCTACCGCGACGGATTTGGCACCTCTATGCGGGGTGCATGCGAAGGCTTGTCTGCGTAAATATGGCGGCAACCCCTTGCGCGCGGAGTACTGCCATGAGTTGGCGGTGCGGCTTTTAGCGGGCTGCATGGCAAAAGTGGCGGCGCAGCATGACATCGGCATCCAGTTCCTCTTCAGCCACAGCAGCGACCACTACATCCGCGTCTACGCCCAAATCGGCTATGGTGCAAAAAAGGGCGACGACAGCCTCAACTCCGTCGGCTACATAATGCACTGCTTCAACTGCCTGCACCGAGAAATCACTCATCAACCGTTCGGCTGCCCCACTTGCCACGAATGCGGCGCAAAAATGGATTATGCAGGTCCCCTCTGGACTGGCCCCATCGCAGACCAAGGCTTTGTTGAGCAGATTTTAGCAGAAAACCAATCTATAGCCTTTAGAAACAACGCTAAAATCAACAAACTCCTCACCCAAATCAAAAACGAAGCCAACGCACCAGCCACCTACTACGTAATCGACAAACTCGGCAAAAAACTCAACCTCCCCGCCCCCGCAAACCAAGTGTTCTTAGCGGCGCTTCAAAAAGCGGGCTTTGAGGCGGTGCCGACGCATTTTAATCCCAGAGGCATAAAAACCGACGCCTCAGCCCTTGCCATGCAAAAAGTCCTAAAAAAACTCGTCTCTGCCCAGTGACCACTGGCTTTTGGGGTAACAAAAGTTAAAAGGCAAAAACCGATGCTTCTAACAGTAAGCAGTGAATTGCCATGAACGATAAAATCACAGTCATCGGCGCAGGCATGATGGGCAGCGCCATAATCAAAAGCCTCCTCAAAGGCGGCTACGCGGGTAAAATCACAGCGGTTGACATTGCAGTGGAGAAACTAAAAGACCTCGAACAGATGGGCGTGAAGGTTTCTTCTGATAACCGCAAATCAGCTGAGGACGCCGACATCGTCTTTGTTATCGTGAAACCAGGCGACGTGGAAAAAGTCCTCAAGGAAGCAGGCAACGAAATAAAAGGTAAACTCGTCATCTCAGTCGCCGCCACCGTGCCCCTCAAGTTTCTAAGCAAACACGCACCTGACGCTAAACTCGTGCGAATCATGCCCAACCTCTGCGCTATGGTGCAAGCCTCATACACGGCGTTCTGCTGCGAAGAAAACGTAACCGAAAAAGACAAAGAAAAAGTCAAAACTCTACTCAACATGATGGGTATCTGCGACGAAGTAGACGAGAAATACATGGACGCCATCACCGCGGTCAGCGGCAGCGGCCCCGGCTACATGAGTATAATTATCGAAGCCTTAGCTTACGCAGGCCTCAAGGTCGGGTTGCCCCGAAACATCGCCCTAAACGCCGCCGCGCAAACCGTCATGGGCACAGGCAAACTCGTGGTTGACCTCAAAGAGGACCCCGCAAAAATAAAAGACATGACCACCACCCCCGGCGGAACCACCATCGAAGCCATCTACCAAATCGAACAAAGCCAAATCCGCCCCGCCATGATCCGCGCCATCGAAGAAGCCACCAAAAAAAGCCAAACAATCAGAGAAAAACTCAACCTGACTTAGCGAACAGCCATGTTTGAAGCGGTTCTCTTTGACTGGGATGGAACCCTCGCCGACACGCGAAGGGGCATTGTTGTTTCATTCCAAAAAGCCCTCAAAGAAATCAACTTAGAAGTCCCAACACAGTACATTGAACGCAGAATCGGCATCGGCGCATCGGAAACCTTCCGCGAAATTCTCCAAGCTGCAAATAGGCGGGTTGACGAGAAAGTTGTGAAGCAGCTTGTTGAGCGTAAGAGTAAAGTGCAGATCCAGTTAGCCGACGAGGTGGAGTTGTTTGAGGGTGTAGAGGAGCTTTTGGCTGCGTTACATGGTAAAGTGAAGGTGGGTTTGGCGTCGATGAATAACCGCGCCGTCATTATGCATTTGCTCCAAATGAAGGGGTTAGCGGATTGTTTTGACGCGGTTTTAACGGTTGAAGCTGTTTCGCGTTCTAAGCCTGAGCCGGAGATTTTCCTAAAAACCGCCCAAGCACTCAAGGCGGCGCCTGTGCGGTGTGTGGTGTTTGAGGACTCGATTTTCGGCGTAAAAGCCGCGAAAGCCGCGGGCATGGCTTGCGTGGCGACGACGACGGGCGTGTACGGCGGAGAGGAACTTGCGGCGGAGAAGCCTGACTTAATCGTGGAAACACTAAGTGACCCCCAAATCTTGCCCTTTATTCTTGGATAATCGGTTTGTGGTTGTGGCTGCGCAGTCACATAGCTTTAAACTTAAACCAGAAGAAATATTAGTTTGCTCTCAAACACTGAGGGGAGAACCACTTTTGACTGTAGAGAAAAAGAGAAAACAATCGGTTTTTCAGGTTTTACTGCTCGACAACAACAAAACCCAAGACGTGGAAGTGCAGGAAGCTGAGCAGGTCGATTTCAGTCAAGTAAAAGCACACCTAAATGGCGGCGGCTCAGTATTTATCACCAGCAAAAACTCGCAGAAAATCAAAAAAACCCCTGCTTTGGCGGTTGCAAACTTTAGCCGCTCAAGGCGAACGGTCGGTTTTCTCTACAAGCAGCATTTGAGAGATCAGTAGACTGTGTGGCGTGCATCCTGTTCCCTTTACCCCCCTCTCTCTTCCGAATGTTCTTTTTTGGGTGCACGTCACTCCCGCTCACCAATTTTGAACGCTATTTTTCGCGTAAAGCCTTAGGTATATAGGTGCATCTTGGGTCTGAGCCCCAAATGTCCCCCGTATAGAACAATGCCGCTGATCGGCAGCCTCCGCAGACGTCGTTGTATTCGCAGACGCCACATTTGCCTTTGAGGTTGCTTTTGTCTTTGACTTTGTCAAAGAAGTCGCTGTTCTGCATGTCCGCCCAGATTTCTTCCAGTTTTTTGTTTTTTATGTTGCCGATGCGGTAGATGTCGTTGTAACTGCAGGGGATGACGTCGCCGTTTTCGGCTATGCTCATGAATTTACCAAAGAAGCATCTGCCCAAGAAGAAGTGATCCCACCACTCATCGTAATCAGGCATACCCCGCTGCTTAGCGACACGCGCGTAGAAGGGTATGTAGACGTTTATGCCTGGTCTGCCGTCGTATTTGGCGGTTAAATCGAAGAGTTTGTTGCAAACCCACTCATATTGCTTGGGTGCGAGGTCAGCTTTTAGGCTATCCTTATCGTTACTGTAGGGGACGAAACCGTGGAAAACTACCCAGCGGGCGCCATATTTTTTTGCCAGCTCGATGACGTGAACCATGTCTTCCTCGTTGGCGTTTGTAACTGAGCCTTTGTTGGCGAATGTGTAAACTAGCACGTTTAGCAGGTCAGCTTTGGCGAACCGCTCAATCGCAGCCACCGCCGCAGCATAAGCGCCTTCACCTCGGATGATATCGTTGGTTTTTTGGGCTCCGTCGATGCTTACCGAGATTTTGGTTTTGTTTTTAATTATGTTTTTTATGGCTTTCTCATCAAGCATGCGGCCGTCGGTGATTATGCTTGTGTTCAATCCCAAGCTGGTGGCGTAGTCGAGGACTTCAAAAAGATCCTTACGCAGAAAAGGCTGCCCGCCAGTGATCCCAAAGAAGCTTGCGCCAAACGCGTGGACTTGATCGACGATTTGCATGGCCGCTTTGGTGTCTAATTCGTCTGGAAAAGCTGGTTTGCCAGCTGAAACACAATGGGCACAGTTGCTTTCGCAGGCAAAGGTACACCGCCACGGGACAATAAACAAGGGACCTTTATTTCTCAAGGCACAGTCTCCACAGGGTATATTCCAATAAAAACACGCCAATGATATTTAACATTTCACACCAAAATCACTCGGTTAACAGCCGTTTTTGTATCGCAGAATTCTTAAGAAAGCAAAAACATGTTCATTAAGAGTGATATTTATGGGAAAAATCAAAGGAAGCGCAAAATTTTTAGAAAACACCCGCTTAGTCACCGAGAACAACCGTGGGCACAGCGTCATATGTGACCTCTCAGAAGCTGCAGGCGGAACCAACGCGGGGCCGACTCCGCTAGAGTTGTCGTTGATGTCGCTTGCGGGCTGCGGAGTCATCATCTACGCGGATGTCTGCAAAAACAGCAAAATCGACCCTGGACAAATCGAAGTCAAAGTGGAAGCAGAGAAACCAGCTAATTCGCCTGTTCTAAGCGGGGTCACCATGAAAGTCAACATTAAGTCGAAGATGCGCAAGGGGCTGGTGGAGGCTGCTTGGCGCAGAACTGAAGCGTCATGCCCAGTGCTGTTTGAGTTTAAAGAGCAGATACCGGTTAAGGTTGAAGTGGATATCCAAATAGAGTAGCCACTACTCTCTTTTCATTTGGTTCTGTTTTTGTTTTCTTTTGTTGGGTTAACGATGTTTTTTGGAAAGCTTTTTAGCTTAATGCCGTATCTCTGCTATTGGGAGAAGGGAGAACTTGAAGGAAGACAGTATTTTGTATACTAGGCAACTTTTTTGTCGCCACGAGAAAGCTCAACTGTATAAGCAGACTCGGTTTGACATCTTAAACGGGTTGGAATTCACTTTTACTCGGTGCATAAACTGCCACAAAATCGTGGCGTTGGATGCAAAGAAATTCATCAAGCGCTAATGTTTTAGTTCTTTGGCGTAGAGGTAGAGTTCACCCTGCCGTAGCAAATCCAGAATTCGCTGTGTCTGCGTAAAAGACAACTTACAGGTTTTAGGCTCCACCAGAAAAGGCAAATCCTCCTCTACATTGCGGATTATATGCAGATCCGCCCAGGTCACTTTTACATCCTGGGAAGGGATATGGGTCTCTATATCCATCGTCCAAGCACCCGCATCCAACTCTTCGCCGCCCTCGGTTAATGCTGTGAAGGGGCCAAGCAAGCTTTTGTCGTCGGTGTTGAAAAGAAAAATTACGGAGCCCTCCTTTATCGGCATAGGCATTGGGATGGCTTTGTCGGTGCAGGTGTAGCGTTTGCGGCTTAGGCATTGCTGTTGAGTTATTTTGGTGCATAAAAACACGTAGCCGTCATACATACAAAAAACCTCCACTAAATCGAAGTTAAGCGGGTCTTATTTCTCTTTGCTTCCGCGTTAGTTGTTCGGCTATGAAGCCACAACTACATATATTCTCTAAATCAGTAAGTATCCCAAGCTATCCATCATTATGCAATTTTCTGATTGTTTTTAAACACGTAGAAGGCGTAAAATGACCAAAAACGCTACGTCTCAGGGTCTACTTTTGCTTTTACTTCTTAATCTTTTAGCGGTTGCTTTGTTTATTCCTCAATTCGCTCTCGCTCAAATCCCTCCGACGCCAACACCCAGCCCAACTCCAACTCCGACGCCTTCCCCCTCCCCCTCATTAACCCCAACTCCGACCCCAACAGCCACCCCTACACCGACACCAACCCCTTCTCCAACGCCAAGCCCCACACCAACACCTTCTCAGACACCTACACCAAACGCAACAGCAACGCCGACTCCAACTCCCACCCCGAGTCCAACACCAACCGCAACCCCCAGACCC
>JAMDCQ010000008.1 GCA_023488905.1 Candidatus Bathyarchaeota archaeon | reverse complement strand
GACAAATTCAAAGAAGGCAGCACCATAGCTGACACGCTGCCCATCATTGCAAAAGCAGTTAACGCGGCAATGAAACGAGACGTTGCCAGCGGCAACAGCTACAACATCATAGTCATCAATGAGCACGGTTACAAGGAGTTAACCGACGAGGAAAAAGCCAAACTGCTTAAAGCAGGAAGTTAACGACTGTGGCTCGAAACCAAGACAAAGAAAAAGACAAAATAGAAATCAGCCAATATATTCTTCAAAAAGTTCCACGCGAAGCAGAAGTCACCCGAATCGAATACGAGGGACCCATGCTCGCCGTTTACACTAAAAAACCAGAAATTTTAGTTGACCAAAGTGGTATAGTCGCCGAAATAGTTGGCGTAATCCGTAAAAGAATCGTCATCCGCCCTGACCCATCTGTGCGCATCCCAGAGGTGGAAGCGGAAAAAATCACCCGAGAACTAATCGCGCCTGAAGCCGAAATCACCGACATAAACTTTGACCCAAGCCTAGGCGAAATTATTATAGAAACCAAGAAACCAGGCTTAGTCATTGGCAGAAACGGTGCGGTTTTGCAGGAAATCATTAAGAAAACCAAGTGGCGCCCCCATGTTCTTCGGAGTCCACCGATTAAATCTAAAATTGTTACCCACATGCGTCACTACCTCCACTCAGAAAGTAAAGAACGTGAACGTATCTTGCGCACTGTTGGCGAGAGGATTTTCCGACCGAAAAGCTTCGACGTCGGCGACATACGCATGACTGTGTTGGGCGGCGCGCAGGAAGTCGGGCGCTCAGCCTTCCTCGTTAAAACCCGAGAAAGCAGCGTGCTACTTGACTGTGGCATCCACCCAGGTTCCAATCGACCTTTCGAATCTTTCCCACGTTTTGATTCACCCGAATTTGAGATAGACTCACTTGATGCGGTTGTCATCAGTCACGCGCACCTTGACCACTGCGGTTTGGTTCCATTCCTCTACAAATACGGCTACGACGGCCCAGTGTACTGTTCTGCTCCAACATCTAACCTTATGACTATGCTTCAACTTGACTACCTCGACGTAGCTAACAAACAAGGCGTAACCCCACATTATGACCAAAAAGACGTCCGCGAATGCGTCTTGCACACCATCCCGCTTCGCTACGGCGTTGTCACTGACATCGCCCCAGACATCCGTTTAACCCTACACAACTCGGGCCACATCTTAGGTGGCGCCATGGTGCATCTCCACATCGGCGAAGGTTTACACAACATCGTCTACACAAGCGACTACAAATTCGGCCGAACCATGCTGCTTGAAGCCGCAACCACAGAGTTTCCACGCATCGAAACCGTCATCACCGAGAGCACTTACAGCGGCCCCGACGACATCGTTCCCAGCCGCGTAGAAGCCGAAGAAGCATTAACCAAAGTCATCAACACTACTTTGGAGCGAAAAGGTAAAGTCCTCATCCCCGTCCCCGCAGTTGGACGCGCACAGGAAATTATGCTTGTCATCGACGGCTACATGAAACGTGGAATGATGAAAGAAGCCCCAGTATTCATAGAAGGCATGATCAGCGAAGCTACAGCCATCCACACCGCCTACCCAGAATACCTCGGCAGAGAAGTACGCCACAGCATCCTACATGAAGAGGTCAACCCGTTCCAATCGGACTACTTTACAATCGTTGAGCACCCCAGCCAACGCAGCAGCATTATGGAAGGCGAACCTTGCATCGTCTTGGCAACTTCTGGTATGCTTGAGGGCGGTCCAGTAATTGAGTACTTTAAGAATTGGGCAGGCGACGAACGAAATCAAATTATCTTTGTCAGCTACCAGATCGAAGGCACCATGGGCAGACGAGTTCAGAAAGGCGTCGGCGAAGTCACCATGATGGATAACGAAGGCAAAATGGGTGCTTTCTGCGTTAAAATGGGTGTAAACTCAATCGAGGGCTTCTCAGGACACAGCGACCGACGACAACTAGTCAACTACCTAACTCATCTGTCACCGAAGCCTGAACGCATCTTCGTGGTACATGGCGAAAAACAGAAAACACTAAACTTCGGCAACTTCTTAATCAACAAAGCAGGCATACACACAGAAGTGCCGTCAGTTCTGGAAACCTTTAGGCTGCTGTAGAAATCGGCTGATTACTTGGTACTGGCGCCGGAGTTTTCTCCCGCCAAATCCTAATACTTTTTGGACAAATAACCACACGTTCCTCGCCTAACCGCGCAATGTCTCCACCGATTGACTCGGCAAACTGGAAAAGATCGTTCACTGCGGTCTTGACATCTTCTATGCTTTTACTAGCGAGAGGTGTTATGCGTAGAATGATTATGTTGCCGTTTGTTACATCCGTTTTTACTTTTTCTATGTCTGAGAGTTCTTTGAGGGGCATGGCTTTGAGGTAGGTTTTGTTTGCGGGTTCCGCCTGAACTTGTTTTTTCTCTTCAACGGTGGGTGCGGCTGGTTGTTCTTGGGTCGGTTGCTCTTGAGGTTGCGGCTCTGGTGCGGGTGATGGGGTTTCTTGGGGGTGCTCCACCGTAGCGGATGCTGCTGGGGCTTCTTGCGGTTGCTCAACCACAGTTGGTGCCGCGTCCGGGACGGGCTCTTGTGCAGGGTTGTCTTGGGCTACCACGGCGGGTTCAGGTGCAACTTCTTGTGCTGGTTGAGTTGGTTCTTGTAGTGCCGTGGCTGGGGCTTCCTGTTGTGGCTGTTTTTTTCGGTGGAATAGATTGAACGGCATTTCTGTGTGTCCTCTCAACCATACATTACGGATGTTTTCACAGTTAAGCGTTTCTTACTTTTAACTCTTGACGCTTGTGTAGGCTAATTTGTTGTCACCTAAATATTTGATTTGTGTTTCACCGCTCTGTGGTTTTCGCTTGTTTAGTGTATTTTTGGGTAGTTTCAGCTCGAAAGAAGTGATAAAACCCGAAACGTGGCTTGGAGATTTAAGCTATGCCCATGAGGACGGCAAAGTTGTTTATGACAACCAATGAGAGGAAAAGAATTACGCCCACATAGGCGGCTTTCATGATTATGTTGGAGTACTTGAAGGCTTTAGTGGTTTTGTCGGGGGCTTGATGTAGGAGTTTGTTGGCTAAAATGTAGGTGCCACCGATGCATAGGGTTGCTGAGAGCTTGATGACCATAAACAGGGGTATGTTATGCATTATGCCCGCAAGTAGAGGATTTACTTCTATGGCTCCAAAGTAAAGCACCCCTATAACGGTCGTTATGCAGTCAATTGTGCCCATGAGCACAAGTAGTGCACTTGGCAGCACCGCTGTTCTAATCTGATACGTAAGCCTTCTCCTTCCTTCTCAACACCATATTCTTTTGTTTTGTTTAAGAATCTAGCTTACGAAAATCGATATATCGCCAACCTCGAACAGATTTCCCGACAATTTGCGCTATGTTTAAGTTTTTCCAAACATGATTTAGGCTGAGCGATTGAGATTTGGCGACGCAGGAACCAGAAAACCAAACGCAGGAAAAAGAGAAGAGAATAGAGTTCAGTTTCCCACTGCTGATTCTTAGAACAAAACGTTTCTCCGCAATCTTCGAAAAGCTGGGCGCATTAAAAACGTCAAGGTATTTTTCTTGGGTCTTTCTTGGTTTGGTGCCTTTTGTCGCGGGTATAGCGCTCTATCTTATAACTAACAGTTTAATCGCGGTGCTCTCAAACCCTTTGGTGGGGGAAATCGTCAAAGATTTGGGGCCCGGCTCAGTTCTGCTATTACCCGGAATTAACCCTATGCTCCCGATAGTTTACGGCTGGATAGCGATTGTCGTTGCCATAGTGATCCATGAAGGCGCACATGGAATTATAGCACGGAACGTTAATCTTCGAGTTAAATCAAGCGGGTTACTTTTCTTTCTAATTGTTCCTATCGGGGCATTTGTTGATGTTGACGAGGAGCAAATCAAGAAGGCTCGACCCCGACACTCCCTTAAAGTTATGGCTGCAGGCGTCGGCGGAAACATCATCTTGGGCGCGGCATGCCTCCTTGGGCTCTTACTGATTGTTGGTAGTTTAACTCCGATGGTTGATGGTGTCTACATCGGAAGTGTTTCGGAGGGGATGCCTGCAGAGGCGGCGGGGTTGCTGCCTAACGATGTTTTGGTTTCAATCGACAATGCCACCATTACTAATTCAACATCTCTTAGAGCCCTATTGGATACTAAAACGGCTGGAGATACAGTTCAGGTCACTGTCGCCAGAGGCGACACCTGGCAGACCCAATACACAACCACCCTAAACCTCACGGTATCCGACAACCGCACCGTCATGGGCGTCAGCGCAGGAGACCTAAACAGTCACGCTCGATTGACGAATTACCAAACGTTCTCGCTTGACCGATTATCCATGTACATGGTACCGCCTACATTGGCGTCGGCTGTGGTTCCCTTCTCAGACTCCCTCGCACCATACTACTCTAGCCCGCTACCGTACTGGCAAATCTTTGCAAACACCCTGTTCTGGGTATGGTTCGTAAACTTCAACCTCGCCATATTCAACGCTTTGCCAATCTACCCGCTAGACGGCGGCAGAATCTTTGACATCACCCTCAAGAAGCTTGCGGGAAAACGCATGAGCGAAAAAGCAATCCGCCGAACCACGCTCGCAGTTACCGCGGCATGTGTGGTTCTCGTCGCGTTAGGCATAGTGTTACCTTTCATCATCTAATGGCTCGGAATCCAATTAGATACTTAACCAACCTGGCATTTATTACAATGCAGAACTTGTAGCGCGGAACTATATCGCCTCCGACCCTTTATATAAGGGAGGGGAGGTAGATGCTGAGAGGTCGCGTGGTTCTATAAGCGGAACTTTCACGCAAAACGCAACAGACGCCACGCAAAGCGCATTGCTGGGTGCGTTTTTCGCCAACATATTAGGATCCAAATATCAGATGTATGCAAAAACCTATAGAGGGATAGAGCGCTGCGGCGAAACCGTGCGATTAGCGCAACACACAGTTACCTGCCCCAAATACCTGACCTTTTCTGTTCTTTAAATAAGGGGAAGGGTCCTCTCTGAGAGCAGCAAACCCAAATTTTAACTGCGCTTTGGGCTGTTGGGTGGTTGTTTTGGGCAAAAACTGGTGTTTATATGCGCACAAGCCTTATATCTGCAAAGTTAACCTTTTTTGACTGAAGGTTTAGGTCATGCATAAGAAACTCTTGATTCCAGGTCCAACAGAAGTAAGTAAAGAAGTACTCCAAGAACAAACCCAATATTTAATTGGGCATAGAGAAAAAGAGTTCTCCACATTATATGGCGGAATAACCGACAAAATCGCCAAATACTTCCAATTACCCGCCGAATACAAACCAACCGTTACAACTGGGTCAGGAACCCTCTGGTTTGACATCATAGGCAGAAGCATCGTCAAAGAACGCGCACTCGCATGCGTCAACGGCGCCTTCAGCCAGCGATGCGCTCAAACACTCACCTCCTGCGGCAAACAAACCGACATACTAGAAGTCGAAATGGGCCAAGCCATCAAACCCGAAATGGTCGCAGAGAAACTCGCTCAAGGTAAATATGACACTCTAACCGTTTGCCACAACGAAACAAGCACAGGCGTCCGCAGCCCCATCGCCGAAATCGGCAAAATGGTCAAAAAAGAATACCCAGACATAATCTTCGCAGTTGACGCCGTCTCCTCCATGGCAGGCGACAAAACCCTACCTCAAGAAATGAATTGCGACATCGTCTTTGGCAGCACACAAAAATGCTTCGCACTTCCACCCGGCTTAGCAGTTGGGCTGGTCAGCGACCGCGCTATTGAACGCGCCAAAACCGTCTCCAACCGCGGAGCATACACAGACCTCGTAGACATATTTGAATTCGAAAAGAAACACCAAACACCCTTCACACCAAACGTCTCACTCCTATACGCACTCAACAAGCGCATGGACCTTCTCCTTGCTGAGACATACGACAAAGTCTACCAGCGCCACCTAGACATGGCAAACTACACGCAAGCCTGGGCAAAGAAGCACTTCAGCATGTTCCCCGAAGCAGGCTACGAATCCATAACGGTCAGCTGCATAAACAGCAACGGCAAAGACGTCAACGCCCTTAGCCAGAAACTTGTCGAAAAAGGTTACCTGATTTCGGCTGGCTACGGAAAACTAAAAGACAAAACCTTCCGCATCGGCCACATGGGCGAATGGACGCTTGACGGCATCAAAGACGTAATCGCCAACATCGACCAAATCTGGGGATTATAGTGGTCATTAAAATCCTTGTTAGCGACAAAATCGCTGACGAAGGCATAAAAATTCTCGAAGAAGAAGGCTACGAAGTTAAGCGGGGATGGGATATTCCCAAACCTGACCTCCCCAAAATCATCGGCGAATACGAGGTTCTAATCGTGCGTAGCGCAACCAAAGTAAAAGGCGAACTGCTCGAGAACGCTAAAAACCTCAAAGTCATCGGCAGAGCAGGCGAAGGCTTAGACAACGTAGACTTCGAACGCGCCAAACAACTCGGCATCACGCTTGTCAACACGCCCCACGTATCCTACATTAGTGTTGCTGAACTCGCCATCGGACACATGATTGCCCTTGCCCGAAACATAGTCCAATGTACCAACTCGCTGCGCGAAGGCAAATGGGAAAAAGAGAAACTCATGGGCACCGAACTCAGCGGCAAAACCCTGGGTGTAATCGGCTGTGGCTTCATCGGCAAAGACGTCGAGCGCCTTGCGTTGGCTTTGGGCATGAAAGTCATAGTTGTCGAGGAATGTGTCTACGACCGCTTTGTGCCCTTGGCAGATATGCTGCCCCAAGCAGACTTCATAACTCTACATGTGCCCCTCATGCCTAAAACTCGCCACCTCATCTCAGCCAAAGAGTTTAACCTTATGAAAACAGGTGTTCGCATCATTGACTGTTCACGTGGTGGTGTCATCGACCAAGAAGCGCTCTACCAAGCTTTAATGTCTGGCAAAGTTGGAGGCGCGGCTTTAGATGTGTTTGAAGAGGAACCGCCCAAAGACCGCAAACTCTTTGCCTTAAGTAACGTTATCGCGACGCCGCATATGGGGGCTCAAACTTTTGAGGCTCAACATAGGGCAAGCATACAAATAGCCAATAACGTTATAGATGCGCTCGATAAACTCAAACTCTGAGCTGAACATATTGGTTGACGTTAGACCGTTTAAAGCGATAACTTACACGCCGAAAGCAGGCAAAACTGAAGAACTCATAACGCAACCATATGACAAAATCGATGTGACAATGCAGAAAGCCTACTATGCGTTGTCGCCGTACAATTATTGCCGCCTCATTTTGCCCATGGAAGAAGACAAGTATACTATGGCAAAC
The DNA here is from genome assembly GCA_023488905.1 of Candidatus Bathyarchaeota archaeon. Classification (GTDB taxonomy): domain Archaea; phylum Thermoproteota; class Bathyarchaeia; order Bathyarchaeales; family Bathycorpusculaceae; genus Bathycorpusculum. The sequence goes on along the minus strand of JAMDCQ010000008.1, from coordinate 54,392 downwards.
CAGAGGTTACAGCAGTGGCTCAAAGAAGGCGCCATGACCAAAGAACCCCAACCAGCCCTTTTCATCTCGCGCCAAGAATTCACCTTAAACGGCAAGCAATACAGCCGCATAGGCATCATCGCGGCGCTCAGGCTTTATCCCTATAGCGAAAATATGGTGTTCCCACACGAAGCCACCTACAAAGCTCCCAAAGCCGACCGCCTAAACATGCTGCGAACCGTGCAGAAAGATTTGGAACCCGTTTTTCTAATGTACCAAGACCCCGAAGAGGCAACCATCAAGTTCATGGCTGAAGTCAGCGAAACCCAGCCAGTGACGCAGATAACCGATGCACTGGGCGTTAAACACACGATTTGGAAAGTTACGGAAACACAAAAAATCCGCCAGTTACAGGCGATTTTAGCGCCTAAGCCCCTGGTCATAAACGACGGGCACCACCGCTACGAAAGCGCAGTGGCTTACCGCGATGAAATGCGCGCCAAAGGAGACTGGAGCGAGGACGACGCGTTTAACTTTTACATGTGCTACATGGTTCCCGTTCAGCAGGAAGGCTTAATCGTGCTGCCGACCCATCGACTGCTGAAAAATTACAAGTTAACCCCTGAAGTCGTGGCTGGCTTGAGTTGTTTCTTTGAAATCACCGAAATCCAGCCCACCGTTGAAGCCATCGAACGTTACTTGCGTAACCACCTGTGTGAGCACGCATTCTGTGTTTATGATGGCGTCAAAGCCTGTGGGTTAACCTTGAAACATGACAAGTTCGTTTACGATTTCATAGATGCTAATGTCTCTAAGGAAACCAAGGTTTTCGACGTAGTCATCCTCCGCGACATAGTATTCAAGCATGTGCTAAAGACGGGGCAACTAAACATAGACGAAACCATCCTCTACGAGCGCTGGACAAAGGATGCCCTCGCCAAGGTTGACTGTCGAGAGGCAAGCATAGCTTTCTTGGTTAATCCTGTTTCGGCTAAGACGGTGGCGGAAGTTGCAGTGCAGCATCAAGTTTTACCTGAAAAAAGCACCGATTTCTATCCTAAACTGGTTTCAGGGCTTGTTTTGATGGATATTGGGGCTAGCGAAAAGCTGCCTGCTTAAGTGGCGTTTTGGCGCTTTTTTTGTGTACAACCATTATTTAGGTAAACCGCTGAGTGCTTCACTAAGCATAATAAAGAGGAGAAAAAAATGAGTGAAGAAGTAGACATACCCCCCAAACCAATAAAACGTTATCTAGCTGAACTCATCGGAACCATGGTACTGGTACTCATGGGATGCGGCAGTGCAGTCATAGCAGGCTACAACGTAGGCTACTTAGGCATATCATTCGCCTTCGGTATTGCCGTCATAGCAATGGCGTACACCATAGGCGGCATAAGCGGATGCCACATAAACCCAGCTATCACGATTTCCATGCTGGTCGCCAGAAAAATCGGTGCCCGCGACGCAGGCCTCTACGTCGTATTCCAATGTTTAGGTGCAGTAATCGGCGCAGGCATACTGTACTCAATCGCAACAGGGCTTCCATCGTACTCTTTAGCATCATCAGGCTTAGGACAAAACGGTTATGATGCAGCTTCCCCAGCAGGTTACGCATTATTCGCGGCTTTAATCGCCGAAATCGTGTTGACCTTCATATTCGTGTTGGTTGTCCATGGCTCAACTTCTGAGCGCGCGCCCAAAGGCTTCGCGGGGCTCGCAATCGGCTTGTCTTTAGTGCTTATCCACATCGTAGGCATACCCATCACTGGAACATCAGTAAACCCTGCAAGAAGTCTAGGCCCAGCTGTTTTCGTCGGCGGCGTAGCGTTGGAGCAGTTGTGGCTGTTCTGGGTTGCACCAATCATCGGCGGCATCTTGGCTGCACTAGTCTGGAAAGCCCTAAAGTAAGCCCCAAACCCACCACTCAACCTTCTTTTTTTATTTCACGAATTTAGTAGGTTGACGCTTGAACCGTTTCTTGCATACCAAGCTGCAAAAATGGTAGGTTTCGCCTTCGTAAGAAATTTTGAATTTCGCGGTGTTCTCGTCGAGAACTGCGCCGCAGACGGGGTCTCGCATGGACAGTGTAATTAAGCCTCAAGGATTGATTGCTCCTAACTGCCTATTAACGTTAGTGGTAAACTGGAGAGTGAAACAGTGAGGTTTGAAGTCGATTTGCTTATCAGTGGCTGTTTTAGAGGCGATTTATCGACGACACAAAGAGCATGTCTCGTGGTTTAGTCTGAAACAATCACGAACAAAGTTTGCTCAATTTGTGCATAGATAATCTTACGCATCCACAGTTAAAACAGACCAATCCGTTTCCGTACTGGACGCCAAAGCAGAACAACTGCAACGTTAAATTACCCGAACTCAAATAAACATAGACAGGTAAGATTTGCGATGAATGATGCAAGACCAATCATACTAAAACTTGGCGGCTCAGCCATAACCGACAAAGCAGAAGAGGCAAAGCCCCGAACAGACATAATCAACCGATTAGCCGAAGAAATCAAACGCGCCGACCTAGACAACCTCATAGTCGTCCACGGCGGCGGCAGCTTCGGACACCCAACCGCAGCAAAATACGGCATAAAAGACGGCTACAAAGAAGACCCCACACAAAAATTTGGTTTCGCAGAAACTCACCACATGATGACAGTCCTCAACGGCTTAGTCATGGACGCGTTGATTTGGCATGAGGTCCCAGCCGTAAGCATCGCACCATCCAACTGTTTCGTGACAGAAAACTGCAAAGTCAAATTCTTCGACGAAACCGTCATGAAAAACATGGCAAAACTGATTTTCACACCCGTCCTCTACGGCGACGTAGTGTTCGACGAAAAACTGGGTTTCACCGTTCTCTCAGGCGACCAACTCGTCGCTTACTTGGCACTCAAGTACAAAGCCCAAAAAATCGTCATAGGCACCGACACAGATGGACTATTCGACTGTGACCCGAAAACTAACCCCGAAGCCAAACCCTTCAAGAAACTAACCCTAAAAGAACTCAAAGACCTCCAGCCTAAACTGGGCAAAGCACAGGGCACCGACGTAACAGGCGGCATGGCAGGCAAAATCGCCGAGTTAATCCCAGCCGTCGAAGCAAGCGTCCATGTAACCATAACAGGCGCCACGAAAGGGTTATCTATTTACAGAGCCTTAACAGACCAAAGCGTGTTAGGCACTGAAATAGAGAAGGCGTAAAATGGCAGAGGAAACGGGCAAACGCAAAGTCGACCACATCCGTATTTGTTTGGATGATAAAGCGCAAGCTAAGAGGGCAACCTCTGGTTTTGAGGACATCCAACTCATCCACCGCGCTCTGCCCGAAACTGACAAAGCCAAAATCAGCCTCCAAACAACTTTTCTTGGGAAAAAATTCAAAGCCCCCATCATAGTGGGCGCTATGACTGGCGGTGCGGAGGAAGCCATGAAAATCAACGCCTCCATCGCCGAAGCCGTGGAGAAACTCGGGTTAGGTATGGGTTTGGGAAGCCAAAGAGCCGCCATAGAAAACAAAAATCTCGAAAAAACCTACCGAGTTGCCCGCGAAAAAGCACCCCATGCATTCTTAATCGCTAACGTCGGCGGCGTCCAACTCGTGCATGGCTATGGCGTAAAAGAAGTTAAACGTATTGTGGAAATGATTGATGCTGACGCAGTGGCAGTCCACTTAAACGCGCTACAGGAGGCGGTTCAGCCTGAAGGACAAACCAACTTCAAGGGTGTTCTGACAAAAATCGCTGAAATCGCCGCCGCAATCGAGCAGCCTGTGATCGTTAAGGAGACAGGTGCAGGCATGTCGGCGGAAGATGCTAAGGCGCTTGAGAAGGCAGGCGTCAAAGCCATCGACATAAGCGGCGTCGGTGGAACCAGCTTTGCAGCAGTCGAATACTATCGTGCACCAAAAATTGGCGGCGAAACGCAGCAGTTTATCGGTGAAGCTCTCTGGGACTGGGGCATACCCACCGCAGTCAGCCTCATCGAGGCATCCCAAACTGTCAAACTCCCCTTAATCGCGTCGGGTGGCATCAGAAGCGGCACTGACATAGCTAAAGCCTTAGCCCTAAACGCCAGCTTAGCCAGCATCGTTCAGCCGATTCTGCAAACCGCAGTTAAGGGCACAAAAGAAACCGAGCAGAAACTCAGCTGCCTAATCGAAGAGCTGCGAAACGTCATGTTCTTGGTCGGTGCCGAAAAAATCTCTGACTTACCCAAAACTCCAGTGGTCATCACGGGCAAAACCGCCCAGTGGCTCACAGCCCGAGGATTCAACCTCCAAAAATACGCAAAACGAGGCGCAAAGTAAAGTGAACGTAGAAAAGTTTCTTGCAGATACCGCCCCACAAATTGATAAAGCAATTGAAAAATATATCCCCAGAAAACTAACCAAAAACTCAGCCCTATTCAAAGTTAACCCGCCCCTCTACAGCTACAATTTAGAGCCGCTCAACAAAGCCATCTCTGAACCCATCTGGGACATGCTTGACCGCGGCGGAAAACGCTGGCGACCCACGCTGTTTTTGCTTATCTGCGAGGCTCTGGGCAAAAAAGCAGACTACTGCCTTGACTTCTCAATCATCCCGGAAGTTATCCACAATGGCACCTTGGTTATAGACGACATCGAAGATTCATCGGAAGTCCGCAGAGCAAAGCCATGCTCCTACAAGATTTACGGCATGGACATAGCTATCAATGTGGGGAACGCCATGTACTATCTGCCTCTGCTGCCCCTGATGGTGAACAGAAGCAAACTCTCAGCCGAAGCCCAACGTGACATTTACGAAATTTATGTGCAGGAAATGATTAACCTCAGCATGGGACAAGCCATGGATATCGCATGGCACCGCGGTGTAGCCAACGCTGACGCTTTAAGCGAAGAGGACTATCTGCAGATGTGTGCCTACAAAACGGGGACGCTGGCGCGTATGTCGGCGAAGATGGCGGCGGTTCTGGCAGGTGCGGACGATAAACTGGTGGAGAAACTGGGGCGCTTAGCTGAATGCATCGGTGTGGCGTTCCAGATGCAGGACGACATTTTGGATTTAACAGGCGAAGAATTTGCCAAAAGTAAAGGCTGTGTCGGCGGAGACATAAGCGAAGGCAAACGCTCCCTCCTCGTCATCTACACGTTGCAGAAAGCAAACGCGAAAGACAAGAAACGTCTCCTCGAAATCCTTGCGATGCACACCTCTGAGCAGAAACTGCGCAACGAAGCCATGGCCATCATCAAAAAGTATGGCGCCTTTGAGTACGTCAAAGCCCTCGCGGAAAGCATGGTTACCGACAGCTGGAAAGAAGTCGATAAGCTCCTGCCCACGCCGGAAGCTAAGGAAAAATTAAAAGCGTTCGCCGAATTCTTGATAACCCGAAACAAGTAAAGCGAGCGTATCTGATTTGACATTAGAAAACGATACAGAATTACGGGAGTTTATCCGTAAAGCCGCACTCTTAAATGCAGTTGGGCATGATGGTAAAGCGCAGGCCGGCGCTATGGTCGGCAAAGTCCTTGGTGAACGCGCTGACCTAAGAAGCAAAGTGAAGGAACTTTCAGGCGTCATAAACGCGGTTGTAGCGGAAGTTAACGGTTTATCGCTTTCTGAGCAGAAGGCCATTGTAGAGAAGAATTGGCCTGAAACGCAGAAGAAGCATGAAGTCGAAGAGAAAAAGCTCTCTCCACTGCCAAACGCGGACAAGTACAAGCTTATAACAACGCGTTTCTCGCCTAACCCTGACTGTGTCTTGCATTTGGGTTCCGCACGCGCAATAGTTCTAAGCCACGAGTACGCTCGCATGTACAACGGCAAATTCATCCTCCGCTTCGAAGACACTGACCCTAAAACCAAGAAGCCCCAACTCCAATTCTACGACGCCATACGCCAAGACCTCAAATGGCTGGGCTGTAAAGTCGATGAAGAATACATTCAAAGTGACCGCCTCGAAATCTACTACGAAATCGTTGGGCGAATGGTCGGCGACGGCAACGCATACGTCTGCGAATGCTCCCCAGAAGAATTCAGAAATAAAACTTTGGCAAAAGACGCGTGTCCATGCCGCAACATCCCGCCCGCAGAACAGCTTGAACGCTGGCACAAAATGCTCAGCGGCGGCTACCAAGAAGGGCAAGCCGTGGTTCGTGTGAAAACCGAATTAGATCATCCTAACCCCGCTATCCGTGACTGGCCAGCGCTACGCATTATTGATACCAAAAAGTATCCGCACCCCCGTGTTGGCAGTAAATACTTCCTGTGGCCCCTCTACAATCTTGCAGCGGGTGTAGATGATCACTTGATGGGCATGACTCACATCATACGCGGTAAAGAACACTACACTAACATGGTCCGCCAGAAGTATATGTATCAGCATCTCGGATGGGAATACCCTGAAGCTATCCACTATGGCAGGCTAAAGATTACAGGCGCTGCATTGAGCAAATCCAAAATCGTCGCAGGCATAAAAGAAGGCGCCTTCGCGGACTTTGACGACCCCCGACTGGGCACGTTTTCGGCTCTAAAGAAACGTGGGATCACGCCTGAAGCCATAAAGAAAATGATCATCGAAGTCGGCACAAAACCCAACGATGTTACCTTGAGTTGGGAGAACCTCTACTCGCATAACCGCAAGGTCCTCGACGCCTCAAGCAACCGCTACTTCTTCGTAGCAGAGCCAGCGGAACTCAGAGTTGTGGGGTTGCCGAAGGCCTTCCAGGCGAAATTGCCGCATCATCCTGAACACTCCGAACGGGGTTTTAGGGAATACGCTGTAACTCCAAGTGGCGACGAAAAGGCTGTATCTTTGTGGATTGCCCAGAAAGATGCTCAAGCCATGGAACAAGGGCAAACCATCCGCCTCATGGAACTCTTTAACATCCAAATCCAGAACAAAACCGAAACCGGTGTAACCGCAGCCTTTGCAAGCGAGTCCTACACAGATGTCCGAAAAATCAAGGTGCAACTTATCCAGTGGATACCTAAAGGCAGCGAGTACCCAACCGAGGTGGTTCAGCAAGACGCCTCAGTCACTGAGGGCTACTCTGAAGTGGCGTGCAAAAAGTTAAAGCCAGACGACATCATACAGTTTGAACGCTACGGCTTCGTCAGGGTCGATGAAGTCGGCGAAAAACTAATCGCTTACTACGCCCAAAAATAGGTGAAAGATATGCGTAAACTTGACAAATTCATAATCTGGCCAGTCTACTTCGACTGCAACAAATCCCGCAAGGAAGGACGCCGCGTCCCCAAAAACCTATCAGTGGTTTCACCCAAAATTCTCGAGGTTAAAGAAGCTGCGGATAAGTTGGGCTTAGAAAACGAAGTTAACCTTGAAGCGCATTTCCCCAAGATGCCTTGGGCTAAGATGGGTATGTTGCTAGTTGAGAAGCGGGAATCAAAAGAAGAGTTGATTCAGGATTTAGCGAGGCATCTACAGAAAATTAAAAGTCAGCAAGCTGCTCAGCCTGCCAAAAGATAAATTGAAAAGATTTTTAGGCTTTTTCTTTGCCGATTAGCACAGCGTTTATGATGCCGTCGTTGCCTGGTCGGCTTGTTACTTTGGCTAAGCCCATTGCGGTTTCGATTTCTGCGCCTTTGGTGATGACGCCTCGGCGGTTGTAATCAACGTTTGCGCTGTTGCGTACTACTCGGGTGATTTCAGTTTTTTGTGTGGCGCCTGTTTTGGGGTCGGTTACGGAGACAAATTTGTCGGTTAAAACTTTGATTTTCATGTTGCCACCTAAGCCTCTTGTGAACTTACGTTTGGGTTCGCCTAGAATGGTTTCTGCTGGGTATCCGCCTGCTTCGTACTTCTTTTTGGTGCGGTAAGCACGTTTTTTGCCGCCTGAGCGCTTTCTTTTGCGTAAACTGCTATGAGTAGACATATCCACTTTTCCTCAATTGCGTAGTCACTAAAACACTAGATTCCAATATAAACATACTGTTTCAGCCATAAACTTCCATGAGCCGCTAAAGCTGGTGTAGCTTGTTTTTTGTTAGTTGTTGTTGCAGAGACGCTCCTATACACAACAACAACCAACAGGCTTTGCTGTGGCGTCTGTTTTGATGTTGGTTGCGTTAGGAAGCTGCGGATTGGTTGTGGATTGCGCCACAAGCAAAACCAAATCCCCTTCTGTTAAGGGCACACATTTAGCAATCATGAGACTTGCTGGTTTTGGCTAAACGTTTTTAGGCAAGTACGTCGTGTTTAAGCGCATTGGCGGGTGAGTGGATTCTCCTACCCGTTCCGCCAAAATAAATAAAACCCGGGATAGGGAGAAAAATGAATTTAAAAATACGAACTAAAGATTTAGCAATAATGTCAGTTTACGCTGCACTGTATGCAGCGCTAGTAGTTGTTCTCGGAGCTTTTTCTTATGGACCCGTTCAGGTCCGCATCGCAGACGCCCTACTAGCTGCAATTCCCCTGCTTGGTTTCGCTGGAGTTTTAGGACACACACTCGGTGTGTTCATCGCTAACATGTTCTCCACTGCAGGCTTAATCGACTTACTCAATACCATACCCTCGTTTGTCATGGCTTACCTTGTCTACTACGTTTACAAGCGGACCCAAAACGACTACACCGTAATCTTAACCTGTTTAGCATACTCGGCGGTTATCGGCACAACTGTTGGGTGGATGCTCTCTTACCTCTATGCTCTGCCACTGCTACTCACAATCGTTTATGTAGCGATAGGAAACATTATTGCAAGCGTCCTCATCGGATGGCCCCTCTTCAAGGTACTAAAAAGAACAGGAGTTTTACAAAGATGGCTGGGAAAACAGTAAACAAAAAATGCGTAGTTGTCCTCAGCGGGGGCCCTGACTCGGCAACCGTCGCGTGTTGGGCGAAAACTCAGGGCTACCAAATTTACCCCATAACATTCAACTACGGCCAAATCGCCGTCAAAGAAACGCAAGCCGCCCAAAAAATCGCAGAAAAACTCGGTGCAACCACAAAAATCATCGACCTCTCAGCGCTAAAAGACATCTTCAGCGGCACCACCTCGCTGGTCAACCGCAAAATCCCACTGACAGCCGAATTCAGCGCCCCCATCATCGTGCCCTTCCGAAACGCCATCTTCCTCTCCACCGCCGTCGCGTACGCCGTCACTGTTGGTGCAAAATATATTTTCTATGGCGCCCAGGGCAGCGATGAACCGTACTACCCTGACTGCAGACGCGACTTCTATGAAGCCTTCGAAAAAGCAGCGCGATTGGGCACAGATCAAGAAATCATCGTTAGGGCGCCTTTTAGTAGCCAAAAAAAATCGTACCTCATTAACAAAGGCGCTGAGCTGGGTGTGCCCTTTGAATTGACGTGGTCATGTTACCGCGACGGCGAAGTGCACTGTGGCAGATGCGAGTCATGCGTGAACCGCAAAAAAGCCTTCCAAGACGCAGGCGTTGCTGACCCCACAAGTTATGAGGCATAGGTTTAGAACAGGGTTTTTTGTTTTTCGCAGGAGACAAGGCTGGAAACACGGACTCCGATAAGCCTCATTTTCCTCTCTGGGGTAAGATAGGGCTGAAGCAATTCTTTGGCGGTTTTCTTTAGGTCTTCCACTCTGTTGGTTAGGCGGGGCAGGGTTTTGCTTTTTGTGTGCGTTTCAAAGCCTTGATAGCGGATTTTAACGGTCACGGTCTTGAATAGCAGTTTCTGTTGGGCGGTTTCTTTTTGGACGTTTTCGCAGAGAGCATACAGAGCTGAGAGAATGGCGGCGGAGTCTGAGGTGTCTTCCTCAAATGTGGTTTCGTGGCTTACGCTTTTGACGCCCACGCGTTCCTCGACTTCGCTGCGATCCAAGCCTTTAGCCATGAGATGCATCTGCAACCCCATGACTCCAAACATCGAGGTCAAAGCCGAGGGGTCGTATCGAGCCAAATCGCCGATGGTGTTTACTGCCTTTGCCCTCTTTTGGGTCTGCGCCGACGACTACGGGTTTGCCTTTGAGGGCGGGGTTTTCGCGTTCCTCAACGGCGGTGTAGAAGTGGTCCATGTCTAAGTGGAATATGAAGCGTTTTTTCTCGTTCATTTCTTTCAAGAAGCCTGTGATTGTTTGGGCTTTTGAATCTATCGAAGCGTGGGCACTGTTGTTTGAGTTAGGTTATTGTTTGGTTCCAATAGAAAACTTGACTGTAATGGCAGCAGCTATTGTTATTTTGCCTTTATATAACGGTAGATCAAAAATTTGTTGTTTGCTCTTTATGTGGGTGTTTTGGTTTACGGCACACCACATGTCTGCTTGTAGATTGCGTTGCTTTTTGGGTTCAGCCTGTTTTTCTCTGCCTGTTTCGGTGTGGCATACCCGAATTCCACCACACGCCCAACATAGAAGCATGTTGAAACCGCCACCATGTGCATGTGAAAGCATGTATCGCCGCATATTTCTTCCACAAGAACAAACAACCCCAACGTACCAACAAACAAACATATTTTTTGATCTACTGATAAGGGAGGGGTCCTCCGCCGTGAGAGGTCGCGTGAACGCAATCTACTGTTAAGCCTTAAAAGCTAAAAGGCACAACTCCTCTAACCAGTGAGGCAAACAAGAATGGATGTTTTTGAAGTCGTCGAAGCACGAAAATCAATCCGCTCCTACCAAGACACGCCTATACCGAGAGAAAAAATTGAACGCATACTTGAAGCTGGACGCCTGGCGCCTTCAGCGGTAAACCGTGAACCATGGCACTTCATCGCGGTCACCGACAAAGAGAAACGTAAAGCGCTCTCAAAAGGGCTGTACGCAAAGTTTGTTGCCCATGCGCCACTGGTCATTGTTGTCTGCGGCAACAAAAAAGCCTCCGCGGATTGGTACGCCATTGATGCTGCGCTGGCACTGGAAAACATGGTTTTGACAGCTGTCGGAGAAGGTTTTGGAACCTGCTGCGTGGGCAGTTTCAATGAATCTGACGTTAAGGAGTTGCTGAAGGTTCCTGATGACTATGAAGCCTTGGTGATGTTGACTGTTGGTTACCCTAAAGAGAAGCTGGATTTATCCAATAAACTGCTGCGGCTGGTGCGAACCCGCAAACTTCTCAGCGAAGTCGCCAGCGAAGAAGAGTTTGGCAAGCCTTTTCTGCCCAAAAACGCGGTTGACCCCTAATTGAGCCGCATCCTTTGAATGCCCTTTTGCATCCAGTAACGGCTAAATACAACAAAGCCCACATGCGTTGATATTCAGCGTGGGGTAGAGCAAATGACAGATATGCCCGAATTAATCGTTGACTTAATCGAAGCATCCAAGAAGCATGAGCAGTACCGCGACAAAGAATGCATAAACATGATCGCCAGCGAAGGCATCAAATCACCCGCTGTATGCCAAATGCTCGACATGAGCCACGACCTTGCCACCCGTTACGCGGAAGGCGACAACGATATGGCGGGGCACGTGAAGAAGCGGTACTATCAAGGGCAAAAGTACATGTCTCAAATCGAGGATCTCGCGTGCGACGCGGTCAAAAACCTTTTCGGCGCGTCATGGGCAGATATCCGTTTAATATCAGGTACCCACGCCAACACAGCCACATTCAAAGGCTTATCGTTGGCTTCTAAAAATAACAAAATGGTCGTCACCCCATTGAGCTGCGGTGCCCACATCAGCCATGACTACACGGGCTTAGCAGGCAGCATACTGGGCATAGACAACATCAACCACGTCTACGACCTTAAAGAATTCAACATCGACGCAGAAAAATCAGCGTACGTTATCCGAGCCGCGAAACCCGGCATCGTCACCTTCGGCGGCAGTCTATTCCTTTTCCCACATCCAATCAAAGAACTTAAAGAAGTCTGCGACGAAGTAGGCGCATACGTAGCTTACGACGCAGCGCACGTGTTGGGTTTGATTGCAGGCGGCCAATTCCAGGACCCGCTCCGCGAAGGCGCCGACTTTATCACTTCATCTACTCACAAGACTTTCCCCGGTCCACAGGGCGGCGTCATTATGGGCAACCCCGACACCCCCGCAAAGGAGAAGGCGGTGCGGAAAATCCAGCATGCAGTTTTCCCGTTGACCGCATCCAGCACCCATCTGGGCAGACTGCCCGCATTGGGCATCGCCTGTCTCGAAATGAAACTCTTCGGCAAAGAACTAGCAACCCAAATCGTCAAAAACGCCCAAACCGCAGGGCAGTACCTCTACGAAAACGGCGTCAAAGTCATAGCAGAACACAAAGGCTTCACACGCAGCCACCAAATCGCACTCGACATCCGAGCGTATGGCGGCGGCAACAAAATCGCCCAAGACCTCGAAGACGCAAACATCATCCTCAATAAGAACCTCCTGCCATACGACGACCAAGATACCAAAGAGAACCCCTCAGGCCTCCGCGTTGGCTTCCAAGACATCACACGACGCGGCTTCCGTGAAGGCGACGTAAAACACCTCTGCGACTTGATGCTGGACGTAATCAAGGGCAAACGCACGCCAGCTGAAGTTAAGGTGGATGTGTTGGCGCTCAAGAAAGAGTTTTGCGGCGTCAAATACAGCTTCCAGTCGGTGGAAGAAGCCCTCAAACACGTCAAGAAGGCATAACCTTCTTTTTTAACCCTGAAGTCTACAGATCAAAACTTGACTGTTCTGCTTGCGGAAGTCCCTACAACCAGTTGAAACTCCGCCTAGTGCCTGGAGTTTCTGCGTTTCCTCCAATAGAAAACCATGCCCACACAGAGAACTGAAATAACCAATACAACCAAAGCACCCATAACAAACGACGGCCGAAGTATATCTTGAGAAACTAACTCTGTAACCGTAAAAGAGATTGTTTCAGAGACCCCAGTGTTCCCTGCAAGATCGGTTGCATATACCGTGAGGTCATGAGAGCCATTAGACAAATCGGATAAAGTTACATTTCCGATAATTTCGACGGCTGTATTGCCATCAAGCACATAACTCATCGAGGAAATCGACTCATTGACGGTAAAGTCCAATGCTATGTTTGGGGTGCTGTAGGCTCCTTGCTGGGGAGAGATAACTTCAATCTTTGGAGGGGCATCGTAAGAGGGATCAGGTGTTCCATAACCTAAAGGCAGATACTGCTCATTAGTAGCGTAGAGGGTGATAGTATCACCGAAATGTGATGCGTCGAGCTTTCTTGTATAGCCACCAATTGCATACAATACATCGTTGACTACGGCAACTGCAAAATCAAGGCGTTCTGTTAGCATATTGGCACCAAATGTCCAGGTGTCAGTCGCTGGATTGTAGACTTTAGTTCTTGATACCTTGTCCTCCCAAAGGTCGCCTGTTTTGCCGAAAACATGGATTTGTTTGGTAGCGTTTATGCCACTGGTTGCAGCCGCTGTGCTATAACCGGTGATAGCTGGTGAAGAAGCGCCCTCACTCCAAATATCCGTATTTGGATCATAAATGAGGTGTAACAGATTTCGTGATTCCATTGGAACCCCATCGATAAAATGTATTTTCCCATCTAAAACTGCTGATTCGAAACCTCGCCCAGCGACAGGCATTGGTGATGCTGTAGTCCAAGAGTCAGTTAGAGGGTCATAGACTTGGTTTAGGGTCGTGATGGACTCACTGTAACTAGCGTTTTCTGGAGTATATCCACCTATTAAGTAGATTTTACCGTTTACTACGTTGGCTTGGAGTCCCCATCGTGCTGTCGGCATGGCTGACTTATTATCCCAAGTATCTGTCGCTGGGGCATAGACTTCAATGACGTTTGTGATGTGTCTGCCGCTATCATCTATGTTAGATATTCCTCCAAAGCAGTAGATTTTACCTTGGTAGGTTGCGATGGCGAATTCTGATCGGGGTGTCGGCATTGATGCCTTAGTAGTCCATGTATCGGTTGCTAGGTCGTACTCTTCGTTGGTGCCCACAATTGATCCTCTATAAGGCCATTTTCCTTCTCTCGCGTCGCCGCCAATAGCATAGATTTTATTATCCACGACCGCTAGACCTAAACTGCCTCTTGCCATTTGCATTGGTGACTTTTCCGCCCAAGTATTTACAGAACTGGCAGAAACAGGTTGATCGATAGCAAGGTATGTACTCGTAATGATGAAGATTACAAGCAACAATGCAACGATTCTTTTCATAATTAGAGTCCCCTTAATTAACCAATAAAAAAGCTTTTTTGTCCACGTTTGTTGACTAAACTTAGTTCAAAGGTTATGACAAGCTTTTCTGATATGTATTATTTGGCGGTTGGCGGTCAAATTCATTATAGGGGCGGTTGGTTGTATAAACAAAATATTGAAGCATTTTGTATAAGCACGCTGTGGCTTGTGTAGTAGCACACTCGGTAACATAAAGCAAGTCACGTTTGAATGCTATTTTTATTCAGTAGATCAATAGTTGTTCTGCCTTAGTACAACCCGCCACAACCAGCCAGCAGCTAAAAGCAGACGCTAAAACGTAAACGGGTTGTATTGCTAAGCTTCTGAGAAGATGAAGAATAAGGGCGAACGTTTCTTCTTCTACTACTAGAAAAAACAAAACCAAACAAACTCTGGATCTACTGCAAATTTATAAGCTAAACCAGCCTTACCCTACAAGTAAGCGCAGAGTGCCCATTTTGGAAACCCAACAACCCACACATAAACCAGCAGGAATAAGCGCCCTATCTTTAGCGCTAATTCTTGCAATCGTAATCACGGCTACAGTAGGTGCCCTTATCAGTTTCATCTACCCCAACTTTGTAACGTTGCTCTCGGGAACCACCTACGTTTCAGGCGGCGCCATCTACGACGCCATTTACGTTGTCCTCACGTTGGCGACTGATGTGCTGTACCTCTTCGGGGGAGGCGTCCTAATCTACGGCGCACTACTGGTAACAATCCGTTTTATCCAGATCAAGCTGGCTAACCCCTACAAGCACACCTACTCCACTCGTTACCTCTCAAGCTATCTCACGTTGAGCCTAAACTTTTTCATCGGAGCGGAAATCATACGCACCGTCGCCGTTCGCACATACGAGGAGTTTACGCTTCTGATTTTGGTTATATTCAGTCGAGGCCTCTTCAGTTTGATTCTGTACTTGGAGCGGCGTTGGCATGGATCCACAGAAACCGAGTAACCCAAAATTTTTAGCTCAGTCACCTGTCGAGTGTAAACAGAGCGTTTTCCCTAAACATTAATTAACTGACCCGATGATTTAGCATTGAAAAGACATGGACATCGACCTCGTCTCTGGGTTAGTCATCATCGTAGCTATAGGTTTTTTAGTGCTCTTCTTTGTGCTGCCCCGATACGGCCCACACTACACCTCACGCTTAACCTGCCCTAACTGCCGAAAAAGCTTCAACTTCCACTGGATCCCCGGCGCCACCATAACCTCGCTGTTTAGGCGCAACTACCGCGACCTCAAATGCCCCTACTGCCACATAAAATCCACCTACGACATCGCATCAACCCGCGTCAGCACACCAAAACCTAAAAAGACAAAGTAGACAGCCCCTGTTTGTTGTAGAGAGCTTTATTAGGCTACAAGTGCAATCTCAGTCTTAGCTAACATTCAAGGTGAACATTTGTCATGAAAGTACTGTTAAACGATGGTTTAGAGAAGGAAGGCTTAGCTATCTTCCAAGAAGCCGGCATAGAAACCGACACCAAAAAACGTGACGCCACTCAACTGGTTGCCGAAATCGGCCAGTTCGACGCACTCGTTGTTAGAAGCGCCACCAAAGTCACCCGCGAAGTCATCGAGGCAGGCGCTAAGGGAAAACTCAAAATCATCGGACGCGCAGGCGTAGGATACGACAACATCGACGCCCAAGCGGCATCAGAAAACGGCATAGTGGTGAAAATCGCGCCGTACGGCAGCACCAACGCCGTGGCAGAGTTAGCCATAGACTTGATGCTTTGCATCTCGCGAAACACGCCACAGTCGCATCATTCCCTCAAGAATGGGGTTTGGATAAAGAAGAAGCTGGAAGGCAGAGAACTTAACGGCAAAACCTTGGGCTTAATCGGGTGCGGTAGAATCGGCCAGAAAGTAGCCCAGATCGCTAAACTCGGCTTCAACATGGAAGTAATTGGCTTTGACATTAAGCCCTGTCCAGAGAGCGGCATCAAGTTCCTCGCTACCAAAGAGGATGTTCTCCAGAAAGCTGACTACTTAAGCGTCCACACAGGCGGCAAAGACGTCATCATCGGCGCCAACGAACTTGCCGTCATGAAACCCACCGCCTACATTATCAACACTTCAAGGGGCAACAACATTGACCAGCAAGCCCTCTACGCCGCCCTCAAAGACGGCAAAATCGGCGGCTACGCAGCAGACGTCTACAAAGAAGAACCCAAAGCCGAAAACGACCCCTTCAACGACAAACTCAAAGAACTCGAAAACGTCGTCCTCAGCAGCCACCTCGGCGCATCTACTGTGGAGGCGCAGCGGGAAACCTCAACTGAAATCGCTCGGGTGCTCAGCGGCTACCTTTTGGGTGGAGACTTCACCAACGCCGTGAACGCAGGCGAATCTATCGAGGTAGAGGAGAAGGAGATTTTCACGCTCTTCATCCACCACCATGACGTGCCCGGCGTGTTCGCCAACATCGACAAGGTCCTCGCGGACAGCAACATAAACATCCGCGCCAACTACAGCCGCCAAATCAACAAGGGCTACGCCATATCCGTTTATGTACTTCACCAGCGCGTAGACCCAAGCATCATAGATAAACTCAAAGCCGTCCCCAACGTCTGCAACGTCAAATCCTAAGAGCCTGCCTTTTTCAAGCAGGCATATTAACTTCTTTTCTTCTTTTTAGTTCCTATGCGTTTAGGTGTGCTGTTTTCAGGCGGCAAAGACTCCACTCTCGCGTTGCATTTGGCGGCGGAGAAAGAAACCGTAGCCTGCCTCATCACCGTGGTCTCCAAGAATAAAGAGAGCTTCATGTTCCACACGCCAAACATCGACGTTTCTGGCTTGCAGGCGGAGGCTTTGGGGTTGCCGTTGGTTAGGGTGGAGACAGAGGGCCAAAAGGAAGAGGAACTCGCCGATTTGGAGTGTGCCATAGCCGAAGCTAAAAGCAGGTTTGGCATCGAAGGCGTCGTCACAGGCGCAGTCGAATCCGTCTACCAAGCCTCGCGGGTCCAGCGCATCTGCAACCGACTTGATCTCTGGCAATTCAACCCTCTCTGGAAAACAGACCAAAAAGCACTGCTGGAAACCTTAGTCGCAAAGAAATATCAAGTTATCATTTCAGGAGTTTTTGCTTACCCGCTGGATGAGAAATGGCTCGGCAAGCAAATCGACCCCGTAGTCATCGCGCGGTTGGTGGAGTTGCAGGGCAAATACGCCATAAGCCCATCAGGGGAAGGTGGCGAAATCGAGACTACCGTTCTTGATGCGCCCCTGTTTAGGCAGAAAATCGAAGTTACCGATGCTGCGGTGCAGTGGAGTGGCAGTTCAGGTGTGTATGTAATTAAAGAGGCGAGGCTGGTTCCCAAGTGACTGTGCTTGTTGTGGACATGAATTGGAAGAAGGATTCGCTGGCTTACACCGAATTTGTTTCGCCGATTGTTGCCGCCGTTGAGCCCCTTGTGGCATGTGCAGTCAGGCATTACTTGGAACTACAGCCCTCAGAAATCGATGGCTATAGCCACATAATCCTCTCAGGAACCCCCCTAAAAGACTTCAAGTTCCAAAAACACCTCGACCGCTTCCAATGGATAAAAACATGCACCAAGCCGCTTTTGGGTATCTGCGCGGGCATGCAAACCATCACAAAAGTCTACAGCGAAACCCTCAGCGCCTGCCAACAGGTGGGCATGACAGAAATCACCACAACAAAAGAGAACCCGCTATTCAGCGGCGCCTTCCAAGCTTACTCTCTACACAGCTACTCAGCAACGCCATCCCCCCTCTTTGAGGTTCTCGCGGAATCCAAAGAGTGCATCCAAGCCATAAAACACCGACAAAAACCCCTCTACGGTGTCCTGTTCCACCCCGAAGTCCGCAACCCAGACATCTTAAAACGATTTGTCGAAAGCGGCTCTGGCATTTAATTGTTCAGTCCCATACTGCAAACAAGCTCGCACTGCTTTGGCGCAATCAACCTGCAGTAATTAAAAGCCGTGCAGGTGCAGACAAAAAATGTTCAAGAACTAAATCGATAAAAAAATGAAAAGGTGAGGGCAAGCCCGTTTAGGACTTGCTTGACTTCTCCTGCTTAGCCTTCAACTCAGCGTTCTCCTTCTTGAGCGCGGTGTTCTCCTCCATCATCGCCTTCATGACAGCATTAAGCTGAGTCATCATATCATTGATACGCAGATTAAGCATGCCGATTTGCTGCATTAATTCAGTGGGTTGTTCAGTCATGTTTTTTCACTGTCTTATTCGATGAAAAAGAGGGGGTTAGAGGCTTGTTTCTACCCATCTGTCAAAAGTTGTGTTGCTAGTATCGCTACATGCACACTTGTAGGTGGCTCCATGTGGTACAACCAGAACAATATTCTGATAAAGTTGGTTGTAGTTGTTAGATATTACGCCTGTGGTTGGAGTGTTGTTAATGTATCCCTCTACATAGTATACTGCGCTTGTTGGGTGTCCATTGAATTTCACTGCGATATAGACCACAATCGTTTTTCCTGTGCTATTAGTATAGTTGGTGTTGAAGCCTCTGGATGATTTAATGTCGCCGCTATGTGTGAAGCTGGAGTTTGTGTACCCCGTCGCTGTAACTATGCCATGGGCAGTCAAGTTACCCAGTTCCAAATGACCCCCCAGCCAATTTGTCGCTAGTGTATTATTGGGATCGCGATCGCCTTGTTTTATCCATAAAGTATTGTAACCGCCGTAAGCGCTTCCTGAGTCTATTAAGGTTATCATTGGTGCATCCCCTGTTGCAGTGAATGCATGTCCCATTTGGATTGCTCCACCACCAGTGATCCCACTCGGGCTGGTAGTTATAAAAGCTCCCCAACAATTAACATCCTTCTTACAGTTGACATAACTGTCAATATAGAGTATGCCTGTTCCGGGGTATGTAAAGGTGGGTTCAGTTTGACCATTTTGGCACTGAACATTGACATACCAGTCATCTGTATTCTTAAATATCAGATAATCAGGTGCTGTAATGTATGTCATGCTTTCACCTCAATGATCTTTGTTTGATGTTCTACGGTTGATGTTTTATTTTTTTGACGTGATGTATTATTCATTTGGATTCCTCATATGTTCAAATGCTCAATAAATAGAAGAGTCTAATTGTACAACCGATTGGCTCACGCAATGACCAATGTGTTGCTCTTTTATTGGACCAAATTGAAAGCGCAATTACCGTAAATTATATTAAAGAAAATCCTTAAACTATTGAATATGTATAAAGCATATACCCTCCTACTTTCTCTCGTTTTATTGCTTTCGAGTTTTACGGTGACCGAAGCTTTCACATCTATCCCAAAACCGTCTACTCCAGAATTTACTGCTAAGTATATCGATTCGTCTTATGATATACCTACCAGTTCCTCAATTGACCCCTACACAGGACAAACCATAACTACTCAGGCACAACACGTTGATAATCGAACAATAGAAGTTAAGGTCAAAAACCAACCGTTTACTTCATATGTCGATGATAAAAGCAATTTTACCATCGAACTTTACTATACCATAAGAGTGCGAGGACATTTCGGCGGGAACTGGACTGAAGTTTTCTCCGTCGATAACGCCCATCCGGTTCAGTCAAACTCCGATTACACAACCATATCTTTGCCATTAGGTGGAAATATTGGTCCTTTTGCATCATTACCTACCAATAGCAGCTCACAGATCGATATCCAGGTCGAAGCAATGACAGGGTATTTTTCTCGCACAGTGGGGTTTGCTTCTTGGTATTTTACAGGGGAAGAAAGCGGTTGGAGTAGCGCCCAAACCCTTACCATTGGCGAGACAGCACAAACATCTACTCCGGGCGCTTCGCAATTATCAACATCACCAAGCGTAAACCCGACAGTTAGCCAAGCTTTTGGTCTAGATTTGGTTGGGATCGCCGTTGTGATTTTGTTTGCGGTTATTATAGTGCTGTTAGTGTTTGTAGTGATTTATTTGCGTAAGAGGGGCGTTAGTGGGTCTGTCAAGAAACCGCCTGTTTAGATGATGGGTAGGCTCAGTTGAGGCTTAAGTGGTTTCTTCTTTAACGATTCTTTTGCGTTGTATTGTTTCTGTTATTATGTTTAGTTCTTTTGCGTAGTCCATTAGGGCTGTTCGTAGGGTTTCGCTTTCGCTTGTGCCTAAGCGCCTTGAGAGTTCGGTTAGGATTTCTTTTTGTTGTTTGCTGAGTACTACTTTTGCCACAAGCTTTCTAGCCAACCCCATGCGTCCCTGTTCTGGTAAAAAAAGAAAAGTTTGGTTGGAATGACTACTGCGGGTTGGCTGTTTTTTCTTTGAGTTCTGCGTTTTCTTTCTTTAGCGCCTGATTCTCTTCGAGCATGGCTTTGAGGGTGGCGTTTAGCTGGGTCATCATGTCGTTTACGCGCAGGTTTAGCAGGCCGATTTGCTGCTGTATTGGGGTTGATAGTTCAGTTTGTTTTTCGGTTTCCGGATTCATATCGGTCACACTTCTTTTTTCGGGTTGGTTTTTTCAATCCTTATTGCAGTTTAAAGCAACTCAAACTGAAAGGCTGTATTGTACCACCCGTTGGCCCACGTGATGGCCCACCCGCGGGCCCGTCCAAGGGGTATACCTCTTTATGTTGGCTCTTGTCTTCTTCAACCTGCGTTTCAGCCTTTAAATAAGGGGGGCTAGAGAAAAAATTGCAACTGACCTCGCCATGACTGCTTCGTCAAGCCGAACTGCTTGCGGAAGTCGCCACAACCAACCTGCAACCCAAACCAGACGCCGCCTCAAAAAAGCAAGCCACAGCGCAGTCTGCTGGTTGTTGTTGTGTATAGGGGTTTTTCTGCAACAACTACTACTATAAAAATTGAATCGCCAGGAGCTTTTATCGGGTTATCTGTTGGCAAAAAAAGTTAAATGCTCAAAGCCAATTCCCTATTAACCAGTTAGGAGGATTCATTTTGGCTACCAAACTACCCATAGAGAAACTACGAAAAATCTGTGACACCAACATTATCCACTGCACATCCACCAAAGACCTAACCCCTCTCACCGAAATTATCGGGCAAGACCGAGCGGTGCGAGCCCTAAAATTTGGGTTAGGCATCAAAAACCACGGCTTCAACATGTACGTTGCGGGCTACTCGGGCACGGGTAGAAAAACCGCGGTGAAAAGCTTCGTGGAAGCCCAATCCAAAACCCTGCCGGTGCCGCTTGACTGGTGCTACGTCTACAACTTCGCCAACCAATATGAACCCAAAGCCATCCAGCTACCCGCGGGCAAGGGCAAAGAATTCCGCGAAGACATGAAAAACTTTATCGAAAACGTCAAAAGTGCCCTGCCTAAAACGTTCGAAAGCGAAGACTACGTGGCAAGACGAGAAGCCACTCTCCGTGAATTAGAGACCCAACGCAAAAAGTTAATCGATGAATTAAACATCAAAGCCCAAAGCGAAGGCTTCGTAATTCAAACAACCCCGGTGGGGCTGTTGCTTATTCCCGTTTTAGATGGCAAACCGCTAAGCGAGGAAGAAATGCTTGCTTTGCCTCAGGACATGAAGCAGAAGCTTGCAGAGAAACGTGAAAAACTGGAAGCGCAATTCCGCGTGACCATGCGGCAACTCCTAGATATGGAACGCCAAATTCACGATGCACTCAGGAAGCTCAACAAGGAAATCGCCCTCTACGCCATCGGCAGTCAAACACAGAGCCTTATGGAAAAATACTCAAGCAATGCTGATGTGACGGCGTACCTTAAGGCTGTTGAAAATGACATCTTGGAGAACCTGCAGCAGTTTGCGCGCAGAGGTGGTCCAGAAGCTCAACAGCAGTCGCTTTTCCAGTTGCCTTGGATGCGCGGCGAAGACCTCTACAAAAAATACCAAGTAAACCTAGTCATAGACAACTCGGAAACCAAAGGCGCACCAGTCATCATGGAAACCAACCCCACTTACCCCAACCTGCTGGGAAAAACCGAGAAAGAAGCCCAATTCGGCGCCTTAACCACAGACTTCACCATGATACGCGGCGGCTCCATCCACAAAGCCAACGGCGGATACCTCATAATCCCCGTCGAAGACCTCCTACGCAACCCACTGTCCTATGACGGCTTGAAGCGGGACCTCAAAGACAGCAAAATGTCCATTGAAGAACCTGAAGAACGCTATGGCTTTTTGAGCGTCAAAACCATCAAACCCCAACCCATACCCCTAACAGCCAAAGTCATACTCATCGGCGACCCCAACATCTACCAGATGATGTTCAGCATGGACCCTGACTTCCGCGAGCTCTTCAAAATAAAAGCAGAATTCGACACCACCATGCCCCGCACCAACGAAAAAGTCCAGCAATACGCCGAATTCGTCTGCGGTTTATGCGAACGCGAGCAACTTCGGCACCTTGACAGCGGCGCCTTAGCCAAACTCGTCGAATACAGCTCCCGCCTAGTCGAAGACCAATACAAGCTTTCCACCCAGTTTTCGCTGGTCGCAGACATCATCCGAGAATCCAACTTTTACGCGGAGCAAGACAGCGCCCAATACATCACCGCTGGGCACGTCAAGAAAGCCATCGAAGAAAAAATCTACCGCTCCAAACTCATTCAAGAAAAAATTCAAGAAATGATCACCCGCGGCTTTTTCCTCATCGACACCACCGAGCAAAAGGTGGGGCAGGTCAACGGTTTATCCGTCATGGGCTTAGGCGACTTTGCGTTTGGCTCGCCGTCCCGCGTTACCGCCAGCATTGGCTTAGGTCGCGAGGGCGTTATCGACATTGAGCGGGAAGCAAAAATGGGCGGTCCCATCCACACCAAAGGCGTCCTGATTTTAAGCGGCTACCTAAACGAGAAATACGCCCGCGACAAACCCCTGAGCCTCTCGGCGCGGTTGGTGTTTGAGCAGAACTACTCGGGCGTCGAAGGCGACAGCGCATCCAGCACCGAACTCTACGCCATCCTCTCCGCCCTCAGTGGACTCCCAATAAAGCAGAACTTTGCCGTTACGGGCTCTGTTAACCAGAAGGGCGAAGTGCAAGCAATCGGCGGTGTCAACGAAAAAATCGAGGGCTTCTTTGAGGTTTGCAAAGCCAAAGGGCTGACGGGCGAGCAGGGCGTGATGATTCCTGAGAGTAACGTGCAGAACTTGATGCTAAAGGAGGAGGTGCTTGACGCGGTGAAGGCGGGGCAGTTCAGTATCTACTCGGTTAAATCCATTGACGAAGGTATCGAAGTCTTAACGGGCGCAAAGGCGGGGCAGAGGCGGGCAGACGGCACCTACGAAGAAGGCACAGTAAACTATCTCGTTGACAAGGTACTGCGGGAGATGGCGGAAAAAATCAAAGAATACCCCACAATGCAGCCGCAGACCAAAAAAGTTGAAGACTAACAACGAATTGAAGCTAGAGCAAAATTTTAGGACACGCCTTAGATATTTTTTGTGGGCTTCTTCAAGTACACCCAAATAACATTAGACTTAATTAGTGTTAAACAACGATAGTAGGCATATGACCACATTGCGGAAAAGAGTATTTCATTTATATAAATCTATGATTGGTTCAAGAATGGCTGCTAACAGGCTAAGGAAGCTTGCAAGAAGCTGTAATAATGATCCTGAAAAATTAGTTAGCCTTATCTCGAATTTTACTTTTAAGCAGAGTATTATTGGAAAAAATTGGGTTATGGATATACAACTTTACCAAGTAAAAACTGAGATAACAAGTTTATGTGAAATTGTTCAAAAAGCAAACCCTCATGTAATCGTTGAGATAGGGACTTCAAGTGGAGGGACTCTGTTCCTCTTTTCTAACATCACTCAAGCCAAGAAAATAGTAAGTATCGATCTGCCTAACGGGCCCTTTGGCGGCTGCTATCCCTCTTGGAAGATTCCGTTGTTTAAATCCTTCAGCAAATGGAACACGATAAAATTGCTTAGAGCTGATTCCCATAGCGAAGAGACAGCGCTGAAGTTAAGAAGAATTCTAAACGGCAGTAAAATCGATTTCTTATTCATAGACGGCGATCACACATATGACGGCGTCAAGAAAGACTTTGAAATCTATTCCCCTCTAGTCAAAGAAGGCGGAATAATTGCTTTCCATGACATTGCCCAACATGATCCAGTATCCGGGTGCCATGTCGATGATTTTGGAGTGAAGTAAAACAGCATTATAAGAATAAAGAGATTATAGAGAACAAGAATCAAAAATGGGCTGGAATAGGGGTGCTTTTCGTCTAACTGAGAAGCAAAAACACCGCAAATTTTTTGTCATATCTCAAAATAAGCAATCGCTAACTCGAATCTTTACTTAAAAGAAACTGAGGCATTGTTAGGTCTTAGTTTTGGGCTACTTGTATCCTTGTTTAGTTTTCTATTCATCACTCTGTTGGTACTGTTCTCTTAAGGGTATCCTTGTTAGCTTGAAATGCCTGTTCCCGTTATCGCGGATATTTCAGGGTATAGCTCCTTTAATTTTTCAGGCGAAAACAGGAAAGCAACCCCCCCATGTATCGGATAAGTGTTGTTGCATTTTTCGCAATGGAGAGCCGAATTCTTTGGAGCTAGCCTTGATTCATTTCCCTCTTTGAGGCATGATGGACAAATAAGTACCTCCTCGATAGGCTTTATCTTTGCATTGAGGTGACCTGCCTTGTGGCAAACACCCGAAATTTCGCCGCCGAACAGGTAAGCTAACATGTAATTTCCTCGATTTTTAGGATGGAACATTTCAGTATTGACAGTCTTAGTTATTGCGTTTGAATGCAAGTTGACGTTTTTCTCTTCGAACAACTCTATGGTTCTCTTCCAAGTCTTGATTGTAATGTCCAAATTCTCAATTATGTCGTGGTCGACTTCATTGCAAGTCTTTCTGGCAAAGAAAATATCGAGCATAGTCTTTATTTTCCGAAGCTTACCTCGTCTGGACTGCTTGTTTGCATAGGCTTTTTCTGCATTGTAGAGATTGATATGGAGAACTTTTTTGAATGGTTCCTCGTTAAACGAAAAGTAGCCGCCCGGCGAGAGTACACGGTGTATCTCCTTCACTATGGGCGAGGGATCGGGAAAGTGGTGGAGTGTTTCGTAACAGAACACAAAAGGGACCGAGTTACTCATAAACGGCATGTTGTTTGCGTCACAGCATATCCGCAGGGGAACTTTGCCCTTATTGAATGCCGCCTTATAATGGTCGCAGGATTTGAGCATGTCAAAAGAAATGTCGACAGCTGCACCATTAGCTTCAAGGTCGTTTTCCATAACGAGTGAACGTTGGCACCTTTCTGCGCCAATCTCTAAATAAGGGGATAGCGCGATGTTTTGTGCCTTCAACGAAACCATATGGTCATAGGTTTTTTTCATTCTATCGGAGAGAATTCTTTCGATGCCCTCGGCATCATATTCGTCCTCAAAGAAACATTCGCCGCTGATTTGTTGTTTTGACAGCTTTCTTCTGAATTCAATTTCGCCTTTCTGAGACTTATCTGATTGCTGCTTCATAGCAAACCGTCTATCCATGAGTGTACGTTTGAGTTTATTTCTTTTTCTTAATAAAACGGTAAAATAGAAGAAGACTTGCTTAGTCTATGTTTCCAAAAAAAGAAAAGGGTTGAGTTGGCCTTTTTAGGCCTTACTTGTTTTTTCCTGTTTAGCTTTGAGTTCACTGTTTTCTTTGCGTAGACCTGTGTTTTCTTCCATCATCGCTTTCATGACGGCGTTTAGTTGTGTCATCATGTCGTTGATGCGCAGATTCAACATACCGATTTGCTGTAGTATTGGCGATATTTCAGGTGGTTGTTTTACTTCGGTCATTTCTGTATCCTTCCTAAGCATTTTTCATTATGGCTATCTCAGTGCGCAGTGATTCTATCTGACCCAATAAGTTAAGCAGCAAGGCATCATGTTCATCCTGTTTTTTAGCCAATGCTTTAGCACAGCCCATTGCAAAGCTTACGGTTTTACCTACATCAAAGAATTCGTTTTCTACTTTTCCATCTTTATCTGTGCCTTTCAATATGCTAAATGGGTCATTTGTTGGTGGCTTAAGCTTTGTCTGGTCGTAAATATCCGGAATTACCGAATCTTTTTCGCCCCAAAGCTTCACAAGTGCAAGGTCGTCATAAGCATCAAATATCGAAATGTTTACGTCATATCGTAGGTAGTCTGCATAGACATAACTCCAATGCTTATCTGGTGAACCTAGTACATAGATGCCGGAGCTCGCGGGCAATATCCCACCTGTGCTTGTTCTCGCATGAAATTCTAAAATGCAGTCTTGATAGTTGATTAGGCGAACATTGAAGTCTTCGGTTGTGCTTCTGCCAAAGTGGAAGTCGATAAATGGATAGGATACCGCAGCACTTGAATTTCCTAGTTCAATTGAGCCGCCTTGATTGTCAGTTAAGTAAGCGCCTGAACTCCAATGAAGTGATCCATGAACTGTCAAATCACCAAGTGCCAAATTGCCCCAACCCCAAATATAGTTTATTGGATTCAGTTTATCTGCATCTCCTTGACCGGCTGCAACGACTTTTCTTATTTCTAACGTAGGATAGCTTGTATCTTTAAGCCAAATGAATGGATTAGAGGTATAAGGTCCCCATCCTGGACTGTATGATCCCGCGTTGAGTGCAACTTCGCCTTCAAGACTATTCAAAAAACCCTTTGCAATTAGGTCTTTCTCAATAGCTAGATGTTGACTGCATACTAACGCTGGATAACCTCCAGTCAATTCTCCCCGAAGTATTACATAGTTTCCTGTATTCAAGTCATAGAATTGTAATTTACCAGCCCTGTCCAGAAATGTATGATTGTACAGGGCGTACAGAAAATTGTCATAACTAGGATTTTCCCAATGTTCCCTTACTTCAAGTGTGTTGTCATTAACAATTACAGTTTCGTTATAAGTTACTACCACACTCTCACCTCCAATACAATTAAGTTATGATTCGTATAGGTTCTAGAGCGTTGGATTGATTTTTGGATTGTTTGCATATTATTCCTCTATCTAACAAAATAGTTTTAGAATCAAAAAGTCTAATTGTACCACCTGTTGGCCCATGTGTGGGCCATTCTGTGGACCATCCGAGGGGTCGTTTGACAAAACTGAGAGCGTAATATTGCAAAAGAATATCAGAGAGCAGCAAACAGTAGTAAAGGATGATAGAGAATGGAAAAATGGCAGGTTAGTCTGTTCTTTATAGTGTTACTTGTTGGAGCCATTTTTATTAGCGCTCCCCATTTTGGGGAGGGACAAGCACCGAATACTGTGAAAGGTGTTATTGGTTCGGATGTTGTATGGACTAAAGAAAATAGCCCATATTCCCTTGCTGGAAACATAGCTATAGACAAGGGAGCTACACTGACTGTTGAATCTGGAGTCACAGTGAACCTCAACAATTACTATATTCGAGTAAACGGTACACTAATTGCAAAAGGCAGCAGCACCGATAAAATTTACCTTGGTGGCTCGATATCCGGTGAAATAATATTCAACCCATCAAGCACGAATGGTGTAATCGAGAATGCAATAGTTAACGCCTCATTACAGATAAACAATTCTTCGCCTACAATACATAGAAACGTCATTATGCTCGGCACTGCTGTCAGCGGTGGTTCGCCGATAATATCCCAAAACACAATAGCGATCACTACGCTTTCAGATTGGGTAGGTCGCCCTAGTTATCGCTCAACAGCCATTAGTATTGGAGGAGAAAATACAGCTATAATCATTGACAATACAATAGCAGGCAGTCTAGAAAAAGCAGCTATCTCAATTTCAAGCGGTTCGCCTACGATTACAAGAAACAACATTAGTAATAGCTACGGCTATGGTGGAGAAACAGGTTATTGGCAATCTGGGATTTCCCTCTCTGGGTACTGCAGTCCAACAATTAAGGATAACACAATAACCCAGAGTGCAGTAGGAATCTTCATAGATGGCAGCCCTAATCCAAGAATCGTCAGCAATAATATCGAAGGCAACTCAAATTATAACTTGAGATTGGACACACAAAGCAATATAGATGTACCTAATAATTGGTGGGGTACTTCTAATTCTGCGGCGATTGACCAGAAAATCTATGATTTTAACGATGACTTCGAACTAGGCAAGGTTAACTATACACCTTTCTTGATTGCGGCTAATTCTCAAGCTATGCCTGACCCAAACGCACCAATACCAACCCCTGCCCAAACAGCAACCCCATCAAACGCTCCAACTCCCACTCCTGACACATCGATTACCCCATCACAGAACCCAACAGCAACGCCTATTCAACCTAATACTGGCACCTCAGTGTTGTTTGGTTTGGATTGGGTCGGAATCGCGATAGTGGCGTTGCTTGCTGCAATTGTGGTGTTGTTGGTTTTTGTGGTTGTGTACCTGCGTAAAAGGAGCGTTAGTTCGCCAGTGGGGATTGTGGCGTCTTAAGTTATTGTTTTTCAGGATCTTTTTCGCACCGTTTTTTATGGTGCAATGCCTCGGTCATTAAACTTAGCTCTTTTATGTAATCCATAAGCGCCATCCGCATTGCCTCGCTTTCGCTTGTACCCAACCTTGTAGACAACTCTGATAGTATTTCCCTCTGTTCCCTGCTAAGTACGACTTTTACCACACACTTCCTGACCAACCCCTCATGCCTCCCCCATTTCTTCGTCAGTATATCCATTGCTTTCTTGCTTTGACCGTTTATTAACTGGGTGTTAGACCTGTGAGGTATAGTAGAATGCCCTGTGAACAAACCGATAACATAAAAAGCTGACACCTGAACCATAGCGCACCCCCTAATCTGTGTGGTTGTGTTTTTGCGTAGGAGACGCTTGAAGTAGCGAGCGTATTTGGTGCCTGTTATGCTATCTATGCAGGAGCCTTTAGAGGAACGGTCGTATCGTTTTTGCGGCTTATAGGGAGGGGGTGGTCAGCGCTGAGAGGTCGAGTGGTTTTCAATTGTTGAATTTTTTGGTGAACTGTAAGTTGAACTTGTGTTTCAGCCTTTAAATAAGGGGGTATAGTCAGAAAAACGCAGCTAAGGTTCTACATGACGCCTGCCCAGAACGGTATTTTTTTGCGCATCATGTTGATGTATTCTTTGAGTACATCCTGCTCTTCTGCGGTTAAGTCGTCAAGGTGGGCTGTGAGCAGTTTTTTGGCGTCGTCCTCAGGCACTTTAACGAACAGCACGTCACGCTCGAAGATGTGGCGTCCAGCTATGGGTTTATCCATAGAAATCGCCACTTCCGCACCCGCTTTGGCTTCGCCGATAGCTTTGCCTTTATCTTGAATCTGCTCGATTTCCCCCAAATCCGAACCATCCTCTTTACGAATAAGCGAAACCTTAGGCTTAATTCTACCACCCTGAACCTCTACACCCGCAACTAAGGGTTTGGCGCGGCGGAAGATACAGTTAGGCAAAACCATAACTTTGCCAGGCTTAACCAACGCCTCAAATTCTTCCTCGCTCTTGGCTTCCTTTTTGGTTTTAACCCATTCGAGGTAGTTGTCGATGAGGTTGTAGATGATGGGGTCGCGGAAGATTTTGACTCCGTTAGCTTCCGCTTCAGCTTCCGCGTCGGGCAGGGTTTTGACGCCGAATGCTAAGATTGCGCCGACCAGTGGTTGGCGTTGTTTTACAACTGAAGCTTCGATTACGTCGCGTTTGCTTATGTCGCCGATGTCTGCGCTTCGGACCTGTACGTTGTTGGCTTTGAGGATTTCAGCCATCGCTTCCAGCGAGCCCAAAGTATCTGCTTTAGCGATGACACCGTCGATTTCTTTAGTGATTCGGATTCTACCGATTTCTTCTGTAATCTGCTGGCAGTATTTAGAAACATCTTCGCCCGGCGGCACCGCAAGCATTGGGGCACCAGCCAACGCACATTCTAAACCTGGCGCAACAATCTTTACACCAGCACTAGCGTAAACACAGTCAACGCTTGTGAATTTGTCTCTGGGATCACGCATCTCATCAAGCGGTTTGGGAACCAGAATCGTGCGGACACGTGCCGATATGGGGCCATCTTTACCTCCGACTACAACCAAATCGTCCTTATGCAAAGTGCCGTCATAAACGATTGTGTTTAATGTTACACCTAATCCAGGTTCCTCTTTTACTTCGAGAATTGACGCTTTAGCAGCGCTATCAGTGGTTTGCAGGCGCTTCTTGAGGAACTGCTGTGTCAGTCCAACCAAGACCATGACGAGTTCCGCGAGGCCTTCGCCGGTTTTGGCGCTGGTTGGCACCAAAGCAATGTTGATTGTGAAATCGCGTATGTGATCAAAACGGTCGGTTTTGAAGCTTAAGCGGCTGAAATCGCCCATAACTTGGTAAAGGCGATTGTTCATTTCTTCCTGAACAAAGCTCGACTGCGCCGCATACGACTGCAAGAAAGGTCTGCCTTGTTGTGCTTTCCAGCCGGGAATGCGGTCAATCTTGTTAACGGCTACAATAAAAGGCGTTTTACGGGCCTTGAGAATTTCGATGCACTCAAACGTCTGGGCTTCAAACCCACGCAAAGCGTCCACGACGAGAATTGCGATGTCGGCAACGCTTCCGCCCCTGCGCCGCAAGTTAGTGAAGGCTTCGTGTCCAGGCGTATCAACGATGAGTAAGCCGGGGATTTCTATGCCGGTTTTGAAGGTGCCCATGTATGGTCCGATGAGCTGTTTGAGGGTTTCAACGGGGAAAAAGCTGGCGCCGATGTGCTGGGTCATGCCGCCTGCTTCTCGGACCTGCACGTTGGTTTTTCTCAGCTCGTCAAGCAGTGAAGTTTTGCCTGAGTCTACGTGTCCAAGAACACAGACGATTGGTTGGCGTATGGGCAACTCTGTTTTCTCCTATAGTAAGGGTTGATTGTATCAGTTTATTGTTAATAAATCCGCTCATTTATTTTGTGTTTTGGGTGGCTAATCTACCTTTGCTTGCCTAGACAAACCTTTTATGCCTATCCAAGCTTCAAATTGTATGGTGATTTTATGCCTTACTGCGTTAAATGTGGTTTACCCCTAAAAGCTGATGACGAGTTCTGTGCCGCATGCGGCGCAGCCACACCCAAATTTAGAAGCGAAGAATACAATGTTTCAGGCAAAGACGTCGCTGACCGAGTAAGTCAGTTGCTCCATGAAGGCAACGTTACACGCATAATCGTCAAAGACGAGGCAGGTAAAACCTTGCTAGAGATTCCCGCCACCATCGGCGTAGTTGTTGCTCCTTGGTTGGCGGCGCTGGGCGTAATCGCTGCTTTGGTTACAAACTGTCGGATAGTGGTTGAAAGAAGAGAATAAGAGGGTTATTGGGGCGGTTTAACGAGGAGCAGAAATATGCCCACAATGACCAAGACTATGCTTATGACGCCGAAGAACAATCCGAATCCGCCTAAATCAGCGGTGGTTGCGGTAAAGTAGAGCAAGACTGCTCCGATTATGATGAGAAGTAAACCAATTAGTCTCTCAAATAAGGATACCCAGAATGTGTCGCCTTCATCACTCATAGCTCATGTTTCCCCTATACGCCTGTTTTGTTAGTGTTTCTCTGATATAAACGAGAAGGATTATTTTAAATTATTCTATACAACTATGGACTGCACAGCTTCCGACGGCGGCCATCTGCGATTTTTCTACTAGATCCCCCTTATTTAAAGCCGCATACAAAACCGTATCCGCAACTTAGCCGGGCTTTGTTGCTCTCAGCGAGGTCCCTATCCCCTATAAAAAGACCCCTAAACAAAAGAGAATCCTTTTTTCTCTGAAAAACCAAGCTTCAATGAGAGGTGCCCGACAACGATACTGAGTTTATCCAACGGTATTTTTAGCAAGTTACGAATCGACGAGAACCTTGCAGCCGTAAAGCAGCTTGACTTCCAAAACGTTGAATTCAACATGAAATCCATCAAAAAAGAACACGACACCGACGTTTACCGCGAACAGAAGGCGTTGGCTGCTTCAGGCTTAAACTGCTTAACTCTGCACTCGGCTGTGCTGCATGTGAAGGATCCGATTGAGGTGCATCAGGCAGTGTATTATGGGAAGATTTCGTTGGAGTGCGCCCGCGCTTTGCGTGCTCCGCTTATGACTGTGCATTCGGATGTTTCCAAAAAGTTGCCTAAAAAAGTCAGAGCTGAATGCTTAGATGCAGTTTTTGGGGAAATCAAACCCTTCGCCAAAAAGGTAGGAATCAAACTCTCGCTGGAGAATCTGTCGTTTAATTCGACGGGGTTTGGTAAAAACGTTGAGGAACTTGAAGACGTACTGGGATGTATCGACCCAGAGGGTGAGATGGGGTTCACGTTTGATTTGTGCCATGCATTGGAGACAAAGGTTGTTGATGAGTTGATAGACCGGTTTGGTAGCCGCGTCTGCAATGTACACATGGCGGATAAGCATCACCAGCCTTTCTTTGAGAAAAAGCCCGAGCTAACCCATTTCCTCTCAGCACTACATGAATGCGGTTATGAGGGCCCCATCACGCTAGAGCTTGTACATACGACTTCTATGTCTGACATCGCTAAAACCAAAATATTCTTCGAAAATCTGCTAAAACAGTATTAAACGCCAATCTGCTCAAGTAACGTTTCTTTTTTAGCAAAAAGATGCGGGGAAACATTTTTCTTTTTTGCTAAGGATTGTAGGGTGAGAAAGAGGGCAAACGCTTGCGTTCACGTGAGGTTAGGGAGGATACTTTAGGTAAAGGAAAATTTTTACTTGACCTCTACCGAAAAGCCTTAACTTTGCCTGACCAAGACCTCTACGATTACTTTTTAGACCACGCCGTTAACCTCACAAAAAGCAAGATAGGTTTCTTTCACTTCGTTAGCAACGACCAAAAAACAATCGCGTTGACCACATGGAACAAGGAAGCGCTAAAAAATTGCACAGCCAACTATGTTAATCACTATCCCATGGCTGAGGCAGGGAACTGGGCAGACCGCATCCGTTTCAAACGCCCAATAATTTATAATGACTTCAAAAACAGCCCCCACCAAAAAGGTCTCCCAAAAGGGCATGTTCCCCTTAAACGGATGCTTGGCATACCTATAATTGAGAAAGGGAAAACAAAGGCGATTTTTGGGGTAGGAAACAAAAAAGCCCCCTACACCCAACGTGACATTGACCAGCTTGAATTAATCGGGACTGAACTCAACAGAATAATAACCCAGCGCCGCGCGGACGCTGAGCTGTTGGAGTCCAAAGAGAAGTACCAGTTGCTTTTTGAAAACATGGTTGATGGGTTTGCTTTCTGTCAAATGATTTATGATAAGCAGGATAAACCGCGGGATTTCATATGCTTAGAGGTTAACCAAGCCTTTGAGCGGATATTGAGGGTAAAAAAAGAGCATGTGCTTGGAAAAAAAGCAACAGAGGTTTTCCGCGGGTTTAGAAATGTTGACCCGCATATTTTGAATACTCTGGGGTTAGTTGCGTCCACAGGGTTGGAAGAGAAATTCGAACTATTTATAGAACCTCTT
Source organism: Candidatus Bathyarchaeota archaeon (assembly GCA_023488905.1). Taxonomy (GTDB): domain Archaea; phylum Thermoproteota; class Bathyarchaeia; order Bathyarchaeales; family Bathycorpusculaceae; genus Bathycorpusculum. The sequence continues at coordinate 20,939 of JAMDCQ010000008.1, read as the reverse complement.
AAAATCTGGCTGGCTGCATCCGCTTATAGCCCACAAAGAGGTTACTTTGCCGTAATTGTTGAAGACATAACACAGCGTAAAAAAGCCGAAGAAGCGCTTAAAGAAAGCGAAGGGCAACTAAAGCGTAGCCAAGAAATCGCGCATGTAGGCAGTTGGGAACTGGATTTAGTGGCTAACAAGCTTGTTTGGACTGATGAGGTTTACAGAATTTTTGGGCTTAAACCCCTCGAATTCGACGCAACCTATGAAACCTTCCTAAGTTGCGTGCACCCTGACGACCGCGAAATCGTTGATAAGACTTTCAATGCTTCACTTGATGAGGGGAACGACAACTACGAAATTGATCATCGGGCAGTAAGAAAAGATACGGGGGAAATTAGGTTTGTTCACGAAAAATGTTCGCATATCCGCGACAAATTCGGAGAAGTAATTCGCTCGGTTGGCATGGTCCAAGATATCACTGAGCGTAAAAAAGCTGAACAAGCCCTCAGAGAAAGCGAAGAACGCCTGCAACTAAAACTTGACTCAGTGCTCTCTCCCGATATTGAGATAGGCGAAAACGACCTTTCAAACATAATCGATGTGCCCTCGTTACAGGCAACCATGGATCACCTCTATGAGGTTACAAACATGGGTTTTGCGCTCATAGACCTCAAAGGAAAAGTCCTCGTCGGCACAGGCTGGCAAGATATATGCACCAAATTCCACCGAGTCAACCCCAGAACATGCAAAAACTGCATCGAAAGCGACATTGAACTCTCAAGCGGACTTAAGAAAGGCCAAATAAGCCTGTATAAATGTAAAAATAACATGTGGGACGTGGTTACCCCGCTTTTCATCGGCGACAAACATGTTGGCAACGTGTTCTTTGGTCAATTCTTTTTTGACGATGAGGTACCTAACAGAGAACTGTTTGCTGCTCAAGCCGAAAAATATGGCTTCAACAAAGAAGAGTATCTTGCAGCGTTTGACCGAATTCCTAGGTTCAGTAGAAAAAGCATACAAGAGCTTATGGTGTTCTATTCTAGATTTTCAGAATTAGTTTCGAAAATAAGCCATTCCAACCTTAAACTTGCAAAAAACCTCAACTTACAAAAAGAGCTCCAAGAAAAACTTGAAGATAAAGCGGCAGAAGTTGAAGAATATGCTTCTCAAATGGAGAAGTTAGCAGAAGAGAGAGCTAGAAAACTCAAAGATGCCGAGCGGTTATCAGCAATTGGCGCAACAGCCGGGATGGTTGGACACGACATCCGTAATCCACTACAGGCGATAACAGGAGACATCTATTTAGCACGGCTAGAGATTGCAAAATTACCTGATAATACATCCAAACAGAGCATGGAGGAAAGCATGCTTAGCATAGAAGAAAATATTCTTTACATTAACAAAATAGTGGCTGATCTGCAGGATTTTGCTAAACCTCTGAATCCAAGAAGAGAACAGGTTAACTTGTCAAAGGCAATTACCGACGCTCTGGCAATGGTAGTGGTTCCTAAAAACATCAAAGTAACCATAAACTCAGACGAAAAAATAACGGCCCTAACCGCTGATTCAACAATGATAAAACGCATACTTGTCAACTTGGCACAGAATGCAGTACAAGCTATGCCGAAAGGCGGAAAACTAACTATTACTACAACCACAAAAAGACATGGAATAGAAATCGCAATCCAAGACACCGGCGAAGGCATACCCCAAGAAGTCCAATCTAAACTCTTCACGCCCTTGATGACTACGAAATCGAAAGGTCAAGGCTTCGGGTTGGCAGTGGTGAAGCGTATGACTGAAGCAATGGGTGGAACGGTAACGTTTGAAACAGAATCTGGCACAGGGACCAAGTTTATACTAAAATTCCCTGCTTAAACTATTTTTTTGAAGCTGACGGCTGCATAGCCAACGACGCTTGAAGGGTCACCTGTGATGTCTCCGCTGTTGTGGTAGCTGAGGAGTTCGGCTTTGGCGCAGACGCCCACTGCATAGGTGATGAGGCTGGTTATTGGGGCGTATCCGCAGGCAGTTATGTTTTCTGCTTCGACAACATCAAAGAAGGCTTTGGCGTCAAGCGCGGTTACGGCTTTTAGGGCTGCGTGGTCTTTGGCTGCGGCTGATTTAGCAGATTCGTAATGCGTCATATCTGAGGAGGCGATGACCACTGTGTTGGCGGCGTCTAAGGCTTCAGTGAGGGCTCTGCCGATTTCGACGGCTGAATCGTAATCCTGCATCTGATAGCAGATGGGCACGATTTTGAAGCTGTCACCATAGAGAAACTGCAAAAAGGGCAACTGCACCTCAAGCGAATGCTCAAAGCGATGAGCCAACTCGTCGATGTCAAGGTACTTGGTTTCGTGAAGTATGTCGTCCGCTAAGGCTGTGTCGATTTCGACTTTACCAAGTGGAGTCTGCCATGCGCCTTCCCGCATGATTGAGAGTGCGCTGCCGTATCCAGTGTGGTTGGGGCCAAGTAAGACTACGGTATCGGGTTTTCCATCTTGGGCTAAATGGTAAAAAGCAGTTGCCGCCACGGGGCCGCTGTACATGTAGCCTGCGTGGGGACAAATTAAACCCACGATTTCTCGCGGGCAGGTAGTTTTGTTGACGGTTGGAAGTTTTTGTGGTCCGAGTTTGTGGAGGAAACAGGAGGTAAGTTGTGCTCTGAGCGCTTCGGCGTCGCCCTCATAAAATTGAGAAGCAACTACTGGACGCCGAATGCTGGGCAAACCTTTAGGTGTCCTCCTCCTCTTCGCGTGTGACTTTGGCTTCGAAGTCTTCAATGGTGACTGGCGGGTCTTTGTCTGGGCCTATTTCACCTCTTTCTCGGAGGACTTGGCGTGCGATTAGCCAGAAGATGACTGCGAGAGCGCGGCGACCTTTGTTGTTGGTTGGGATAACTAAATCTACGCCTGCGAATTCGTTGTCTGTGCTGCATAATGCGACTATTGGGATGCCGACTGTGGATGCTTCTTTGACTGCTTGTGCGTCTGCGCGTGGGTCACATACAACGATGACTTCTGGGTCAACGCGGTTTTTGTATTGTGGATTAGATAGTTGACCTGGGATGAATCTGCCGATGAGGGGTGTTGCGCCGGTTAGTTTGCAGAACATTTTGACTGGTTCATGCGCGTATAGGCGAGTTGCAGCTATGGCAACTTTGGAGGGTTCGTAGCGTGAAAGGAATTTGGCTGTTGTTCGGATGCGATCGTCTGTTTTTTTGACGTCTAGAACGAATAAGCCGTCTGGTCGAACACGGTAGATGAAGGGTTCCATGTCAAGTGTCTTCATCCTTGTGCCGATGTGAATACCTGCAGAGAGCAGGGTGTCTCTTGGGAGAAGAAGAGTTTCTTCTGGACCAGTTTCGGCAACCTCGACTTCCTCGTCTGCCTCTTCGTCGACGACTTCGGCTTCTGGCACTTCAGGTGCGGGTTCAACGGTTTCTTCCACAGGAGCCTCTACGGTTTCGATTTGTTCCTCTACTGGTTCTTCTTCAGGTAGATTTTCTGTTGGTTGATTTTCTTTTACTTGGTCTTCAGACATTCTATTCATCTTCTCTTTTAGCGTATGTTTAAGTCAGCCATCTTGGCTCGGGTGCCAAGGAAATGTTCGATTCTGATTAGCTCGTTTAGTTTGGCTATACGTGCGCCTTCCACGACGCCTGTTTTGATGAGGGGGCATCTGTAGGCGACAGCCAAATGGGCAATGTGCCAGTCGCATGTGTCTCCGCTACGGTGGGAAACGACGGCGCTGTAACCGTTATGCTGGGCTGCCTCGATTGTTTCAGCTGCATCGGTTAAGGTGCCTATCTGGTTGACTTTGATGATGATAGCGTTTCCAGCGTTAATCTTAATTCCGTTATTTAACCTTTCAGTATTGGTTGTGAACAAATCATCGCCGCAGATAATGCAATTTTTAGCTTTTTTGGTGAGTTCGGCGAAGCTGTCAAAGTCGTCCTCATGGAACGGATCCTCAACATAAGCCACATGATACTTCTCAATTAACTCACGCATGTATTCAAGCTGCTCGGAAGTGTCTCGTTTTTTGCCTTCCATCTCATAGATGTATTTCTCTTCTTTAGGCTTCCAGAAGCTTGAAGCTGCCACATCTATGCCGAAGCCGCATTCAAAATCCATCTCGTTCCCCACTTCCTCACAGGCTTTCGCAATAACATCAAAGGCGTCGTCGGTGCCGATGTTGGCTATCCATGCGCCTTCGTCGCTTTTGCCGCCCGTGAAAGTGCTGCTTTTCTTCTTGAGTGACTCGTAGATTTTTTTGTGAATCAGGGTGTTGGCGGTTTGGGCTTCAAGAAAGCTTTCCGCGCCATGGGGCAGGGCGAGGTATTCTTGGATGCTGGGTGTTTTGCCGCCTCTGGCGTGTGCACCGCCGCTTATGCAGTTGCCCAATGGATAGGGCAGAGTGTTTGCGGCGTTTCCGCCTATAAACTGGAATAAGAGTAAACCATGTGAGTTGGCTGCTGCTTCCGCGTTGGCGAGGCTTATGGCGAATGCGGTGTTGCCGCCGATGTTTTTGAGGTCGGCTGTGCCGTCGATTTCGTGGAGGGTGTTGTCGATTTCTTCCTGGAAATCAGCGTTTAACCCTGCGAGTTCGGGGGCGATTAAGTCATCAACCTTCTTTATGGCTGCTTCCACACCGCCCTGCGGATAGTAGATGACTTCGGCTTTGCCGCGGCTTTTGCCTGCGGGTGCGCCTGCACGTCCGAATCCGCCTGCGGTGATAACATCGACTTCTATGGTTTCTTCTCCGCGGTTATTGAAAACTTTCCTAGCAATGAGGTCTTCGATGATTGATGACATGCAGCTTTAACCTCAGACGCTATAGTTTTGTCACGCGCTTATTTTAGGTTTCGGCACAAGCGCTCCATAGATTCTAGTACCCGCAACACACCGATGACTCGTCCATGCTTTGTAAAGATAGCTTGCGATTTCTCTACTAGACCCCCCTTATTTAAAGCCGCATACGAAACCGTATCCGCAACCAAAGAAACCACGCGACCTCTCAGCAGCCACCTCCCCTCCATTATATAAAGCAGCATCGGGCACCTGGAGCCCCCTCAAAAGGCTTATGCAACAAGTTTTCTAATAGGTACAAATTATGTATGCTGTGTTGGCGGTTGTTTTTCGATAAAGCTTTAAATTCCGCGCAAGTCAGAGAAAAGGTGCAAACCTTTGTTGCCGGGGTCTCCTAGCCCGGCAGGGAGCAAGCCTGGAGATAGCACTCTTCAGGGTGTGTACCTGTTAGCTTGTGGCCTTTCGGGGCCGCGGGGGTTCAAATCCCCCTCCCGGCGCCATTTCAGTTTCTGTGCTTTCTATTGAATATTATAGACCATTGAATAGGCTATATTCTATCGAGACAAAACTAAAAAAACAGGCTTCAACCAAGTTCCTTTAAGCTTTCATCTCTGGATGCCTGCTATGCACGTGTAAAGCCCATTTACATGCCTATCTCAATGCGAGAGAGCCAAACTTGACATTTATGGGTAACGTGGACAGGCATCATGAAAGCACCCAACTCCGAGCGTTTCTTGCGTTGAGCCCTAAACATAAGAGCAACGGGTTGGATAGGTAAAGTATGTCTTCATCAAAGAAAATGGTCCTCGAATGGAAAGGAAACCTGCGCTTAGAAGCAAAAAACGAGAAAGGCCTAACAGTAAACTTCGATGCCCCAATAGCGCATGGCGGCGAAGAAACCGCGCTGTCCCCGATGGAGAATGTTTTGGCAAGTTTAGCCGCCTGCAGCAGCTTCCATGTTCTAACGATTCTTAAGAAGAAGCGGTTGAATGTGACAGGCTACTCTGTGGAAGCTACCGCAGAAAGAAGAGAGGAACCGCCCAGAATATTTACTAAAATCCACCTAAAATACATCGTTAAAGGCGAAAACATCCCCGCTCAAGCAGTCGAGAGCGCTATTAAGCTCTCGGAGGAGAAGTACTGTTCAGTTGGGGGCATGCTGCAGAAAGCGGTTCCTATCACTTCATCATTCGAAATACTCTAGGGTGGAGCGAGTTAGTCGAGGTTTACGTTCTTAGGCAGAAACTTTAGCAGTTGGGCTATGAATTCTTCTCGGTTCTCAAGGATGTCGATTTTTTGGTTCTTGATTTTGTCAGGGTACTCTTGGAAGAAACCGAAAACCATATCCACCAACTTCTCCCGCGGCGCCTTCTGTGACAACCGAAAAACCGTTTCCGCTATGGCTTCATCAAGTGCCTTAGCGCAGTTTGCTCGCCCCAGCTTCTTGCCTTGCACCATTAAACTGACGATGGAGGTGAGGCATTCGTCTGCGAGGATGTCTTCAAAGAGGGTTTGCTCGCGGATTCTGAAGTGAAACTCGTACTGCTGCTCAATAAAGGAATGCGTAAGCAACCTTATGAGGAGGTCTTTTAGGGTTTCGTTGTTGTCGTTTTTTGAGAGAAACATGTTGATTTCGAGGGGGTTGTCTTCTTTTAGGCTGCCACTGTTGCTTTGAGGCGCCTTCTTGTGCAACAATACGAGGATGCCGCTTTGTTTGGCTGTGTTGGTGTAGCTGTCGCCGCAGGCGTCTTCGATTTTGTGCAAAAGTTTTGTGCCGCTTTTGCTCAAGAGTTTTTCAAGGTATTCTTTTTTCTTTTTCAGCCATTCGCGGTCGCTTTTGGTTTCGCCGGTTCCAATTTTGAAAGTCACAAGCGGTAAATCGTCGATTGCAATGCACCTTGCAGACTACTTACTGGTTCATTGCATAAATTATTTCCCCATACACAGAGGGGTGCTTCTCTAAAAAAGGGGTTACTCGATGTCTTCTTCGTCCACGTTTAGAAACTGCTTAATCTGCGCCATAACCTTCTGTAGCCCTTTCTCCGTCAACGGCGGGTCATAAGGAATTCGCAGGACATCCCAACCTTGCGCCTCAAGCAGGTCGTTGATTTCCCCGTCCTTTTCTAGTTGTTTGTCTTTTTTGTGTACGGGGTTCCCGTCGAGGTAGACGATTTTGCGTTTTTCTACCCAGCAGAAGTCTGGGATGGTTGATTTTAATATAATGGGTCGCTGGGTTACCATGCCGCCGGTTAGGTTGGTGGTGCTTAGTGCTTTGAAGACTTCGATTTCTGCTTTGCTTACTCTCGGGTGCATGAGTTCTTTGTAATTCAATGTGGTTTCACGAAGGTTAGCATTGCGTCTAAGCGCATATAAGTACTATAGAGAAACGACTTTAACATGTAGGGGAGAGGGGTAACTAAAAGTAGGCCTGGCGGCTTCAGCCACGGTATAACGCTGCGGCATGAATCAAAAGTAGATCCCTAACCTTCCTTTAGTTCTTTGCGATTCATGTCCACGTTAACTGCTCAAGCCGCCAAGCATGGGTGTACCTCTTGGATGGCTATTTCTCGCAAACTACACTTTGTTTAGCCAAGAATAAAAGAAGTTGTGACTGTAGGGCAGTGACAACAGCTTGCTACATCAACAGGGGAACCGCTTACTTGGAGATTACTTTCTGCTCTTCGAGGTCAACTGGAACAAACGACACACCATCTTCACGTTTAGGTGCGTTCGGTGTTTTGGCAGGTGCCTTATGGGTTTGCTTGTTGTTTGGCTTTCGGCTTCCCAGGGCGTACATTAACCAGCCTAAAAAGCCTATGAAGATGAGCGCGGGAAGCATCAAGATCACTAAGGGCTTGCTGCGTTTGCGCTTGGTCTTTACCTTATACACTAAACTGCCACCTAACCATGTAGTAAGTAGGCATACAAGATAAGCTTTTATTACTCTAAATATTGAGCAGAAATCACTTTCCGTTTTTGGGAAGGTTAAAGGCATGTTGGGTTGGTGTTGTTGCTCTCAGAAACCTCCCCTCCCCCTATTTAAAGGCGCAAACGGTTAGGCGCAAAGCGTGATCAAAACAGAGGACCCCCCTATAGGTTTCAGCATAGAACCACTAATAGGATCCAAATATGTTAGCGCTAGAATTGCCTTTGTGTTATCTCAATGGTCTTCTCATCCAAAACAACACCGTTTAAGCTAATGGTAGCCGTAAAAGTGGAGTTATAGAATTCCTTACAGTATTGTCTAACATCTGTACCAACGAAGTCATAAGTGTGAACGGTTCCACCTGAAGTCACATTTAATGTTTGTATACTTCTAAGCGTCTCATTGTCATTGGATACTCCAGTTCTCTTAATGAGCAAAGTTAAATTGGTTACATTTTGGGCTCCACTGTTTTGGATTGTTACATCGAAATCAACCGTCATGGCTACTCCACCCGGGCAAAACCAGCCGTTTCTTGATGAGAAATTAGCTATTTTGACTTGATAAACGTCATTTGGTGAAGGGGTATTTGTAACTGATGTAATGGGAGTTGACCTGTTCGAAGTACCATTTGGCAATAAAACACCGCTGTTATAGGCTACAATTAAGAGCACGGTTAGACTGAACGCTAAAATTATAACGCTCATAACAATGACTTTTAGAGTTTTCATTGAAAATTACTGGAATTGCCGCTTTTATATTATTTACGAAACCAAAGAACGGTGGAAACTACACTTTGTCTTTTTTAAAAAAATAAAAAATGGTTATCCCCAAAGAAGGGGCGCTTTTTGATTTTTAGGTGATTGTGACGGTATTGTTTTCTACGCTGACTTTTGTGCCAGTTTTGAACTTCGATACGTCAACCTTGTCTACGAAGGGGATTTCGCTGATGATTGCGCCGACTGCGACGATGGTTTCGGTTTCTTTGTTTATCATGGCTGCGGGTGCAACGCCGTTCTTCTTCAACCGATAAAGCGTGTAGCTGCCGACTGTGGAGCCTTTGCCCTGCGGGAACACGAGGATTTTGTCTTTGATGCTTATGCCTTGGAGTTCGTGGTCTTTTTCGATGACTTCGCCTGTGTTGGGGTCAACGCCGCCGTAGAACGAGATTGGCATCGAAGTCACCAGCGCTTCGCCTTCTGCTTTGCCTTTGTAGATTATTCTGCCTTTTAGTTGTTCCATTGTCCAGTCACCGCCGCATCAACACATTCTTCAATACTGCCCATCTTGGTTTTCATAAGGTTCTGTCGTGAATAGAAGCAGCCCTTCGCCGACGTGGTCGCCAGCGATTTAAACCTGCCCTTCAACGGAGCCACAGCCATGCAGGTGTCACAGGCGAATTTGCCGCCCGCCGCCTCAATGGTCGCCGTGTAGCCGCGCTTATCCGCGAGTTGCTTTGCAGTCCGCGAGGTCGCCACCCACAACTCCGTGCCCTCCGCCACCTTCTTGCCCTCCAGCAGCGTTGCAATCTCAGAAATTTCTTTGATCGAGCAGTGGGGGCAGCCGAGGCAGACGAGTTCTATGTTGGTTACGTCGTCGTTTATGGCGTCGTAGGCGATTTTTAGGTCGCTCTCCTCTATAGTTAGTGTTTCTTGGGGTTGCTTTTGTGCTTCGGCTCCAGGTGTCACGCCTTTCATGTAGAAGAGCGGTTTAGCGCCGTATGTTACCACGGATGCACAGAAGCTTTTGAGTTCATCTAAGTCCACAGTTTTGATGCCTGTGATGTAGGGAATTTTGTTTTCCGCTTTTTTGCCGATGGCGTAGCCCAATGCGCCCCAGTCTGAGAGCTTGGTTAATTCTGCGTTAACTTGTACGTGTACGTCAGGGACGCGGTTTTCGTCGAGGTGCAAGCCGTAGTTGGGGGTTTTACCCACAAAAGCCGCTGCCAACGCGGATGGTCCGCCTTCGCGGTTAGTGCGCGCGCCCAGAACGGAGTTGGCGAATGTGACTGCGCTGCTTTCTGACCATGCCACGTGTTCGCCGTAGAGTGGGAGGTTGCCGATTAGATACGGTGTGCAGGTGCAGCTGATAACGATGCCCATGCGTTGGAAGGCGTCGATGACCATGTTCTGTTTTTCGGCGAATTCGGGGCTTATGCCCAGTTGCTGCCAGTTCTCTAGGTCCATGCCTGCGGGGTTTAGGGTGGTTAAGACTTTAACTTTGCCGTCTGCAGCGAGTGAGTTGAGGAATTCAAGTCCCGCGTCGCCGAGGTTGTGGTAGCTGACGCCTGCAACTTGGACGCCGCCGACGCCTATGAGGTTCTTGGCGCCGAAGATTTCGCCGAGTGCAACGAGGATTTCCATGCTTTTGCGCACGGCGTAGCCTTCTTTTCCGTCCAGCATAGTTTGTTCTTGACTAGTTAGCTCCATACGTATCACAGGTACTTGTTTAGGTCCACTTTGATGTAATCAACTTTGCTAAAGCCTTTGCCCGTTGTCACCAGTGGGGCGGTGGCGTCTAGGCCTGCTTTGGCGGTTGTAGCTTTCTTGCCCTCAGATAGGTCGCCTGAGGGGTCCAGAGATGAGCCTGGTTGGTTGCTTAGGATGATGCTGTTTTTGTCGGCTTGGAAGCGTGTAGCGATTGCCCACTCCACGTCGTGGGGGTCATAGATGTTTATGTCTTCGTCCACGACAACGCAGTGTTTGAGTGAGCCGTGGCCTTTGAAGGCGGCTGCTATCGCGTTTTTGCCGTCTTCGGGGGTCTGTTTTTTGATTTGGACGACGGCGTGGAGCCAGCTGCATCCGCCGGGGGTGATGTAGACGTCTTTGCATTGGCAGACTTTGCTGACTTCTTTGTAGATGGTGGGTTCTTTAGGCATGCCCATGAGGAACTTGTGCTCGTTTCTGCCAGCCAAAATCGTCTGGTAAATTGGATTCTTGCGGTGTGTGACGCATTTGACTTCGATTATGGGCTGCTGGCGGGTGCGATCCACAATGCCTGTCAAATCGAGGAAAGGCCCTTCAGCAACTTTTTCGTTGGTGATTTTGCCCTCAAAAACGAATTCAGTGTCAGCGGGCACTTCGAGGTTGACTGTTTTGCATTTCATAAGGTCAGTTTTCTCCAACGCATTTGCCATTGACAGTTCATCTGCGCCCATTGGCAGTGTGGTGGCAGCTGCGAGTAGGACCGCGGTGGAGTTGCCCAGGCAGATGGCGATTTCGAGTTCGCCGCCAGCCTTTGTCAACGCAGTGTCGGTGCCTCGGTGTTCGACGATGCGGGCGACGAAGTGGTTCTTGTCTTTGAGCATAAGTCGGTGGAAGCACATGTTGCGGGCGCCGGTTTGGGGGTCTTTTATGATGGAGACTGCTGAGGCGATGTATTTGCCGCCGTCTTTGTCAGTGTAATGCATGATGGGCAGCTTGGTTAAGTCCACGTCTGACTCGACGACTTCTTGGCACGCTGCCTTCTCCACCATCCGCGGCGCGATTGGCTGCTCAATTGCGGACAGCAGTTTGGGTAGAAGCTGCTCTTTGGTGATGCCCATGCTGCGGCAAATCAGTTCTTTAGAAGAAACCAGCCCAGCCACGACGGGGATGCTGGATTCTTTAACGTTTTCAAAGTAAACTGGCTTCTCGCTTAACGCTGCGATGATGCCTGCAATCTCGTATTCGGTTGAGACTGGCTTAGTGATTTTAGTTAATTCGCCACTTTTTTGGAGTTCCTCTATGAAGCCTCTAAGGGTCAAATTGGGTTCGCCTCGATTGGGAAAGTATTGAAAGTTAACGTTTATAGGTTTTGGAAAAAGAAGCTGAACAAAAATTGAGAAAACATAAGGAAAAAACAAAGATGGGGGCTACAAACCCCTTGTTTAGTAGGTTACTACGCCGATTTTGGTAGCTATAAACTCGTAACCAGCCGTCTTGAAGGCAGACACGACTTTACCCTGCAACTCTTTCCCCGGAGTCAACGCAACCATGCAGCCGCCTCCTCCGCCGCCCGTAAGCTTAGCGCCAAAAGCGCCCTGCTTACGTGCCATGTCAACGAGCAAATCTAACTCTTTGCTGGAGACGCCGATTTCTTGCAGGATACGGTGGTTTTCGTTCATGAGGTCGCCGACTTTCTTGAGGTCGCCTGCTTCCACCGCTTTTCTGCCTGCAACCGCCAAAGACTCCGCCTGCTTGAAGAGGGGGCCGTATTTGGCTGGGTTGGCTTTTTTGCGGTCAGCTACGCCCTCCACCATGGCTTTGGTGTTGGCAACTTTGCCAGTGCTGCCGATGACGATTTCAACTGGTCGTTTAATGTGGATTTTCTCTACAAGGTCTTGTCCGCCTGCGGGGTTTTTCTTAAACCACATGACGCCGCCGTAGGTGGCTGCGGTGTTGTCGATGCCGCTGGGGTTGCCTGCGTAGGCTTTTTCGCCCTCATAGGCGACTGAGTTGATTTTTTCGTTTGATAAATTGAGGTTTAGTTCCTCTGAGATGGCGCGTGCGATGGCGACGCTGCTTGCCGCTGAGGCGCCTAAGCCGCTGAATCCGGGCAGTGTGCCGCCGATCCAGATGTCAAAGGGCATTTTGGGATCTAAATCCATGGCTTTTAGCATGCGTTCGATGGATTCGATCTGTTGGAGCCGTTTTTCTTCGCTGTAGCCTTTGGCGGTTTTGCGCTCATCTCTGATTACCATTGTTGGGGATTTTTTGACTTCTGCATCTGTTGAGGAGTCAATAGCTGATACGATTCCCGGGATTCCGTGGACGACGAAGTGTTCGCCGAATAGGATGACTTTTCCGAAACCTGAACCTCTACCCATATGTTACACCTTGACTGGATGCTATTGTGGAGTTGGGATAAAAATGTTCGTTTACAAAGCTGCTCTTCTCGCTTTTTTGCTTGCCCCCTCATTGTCCGGCGTCATAGACAGCCCCCTAAAGAACCGAACCAGAAACATGCCAATTATTAGCAGTCTGTAACCCGACAAACACTTTGGACGCCTTAAAGTTTATATTTGCGTTTACTTTTTGCAATAATCCGAATCAAACAAAATTCTACTAAAGTAGGGATAATAGTATGGCGTATTTAACAACAACAGGTTCAGGACAGCCAGTCCTCATCCTCAAAGAAGGAACAACCCGAAGCAGAGGTAAAGAAGCCCAACGAAACAACATTATGGCAGCCCGAGTAATCGGTGAAGTTCTAAAAACCACCCTAGGCCCACGAGGCATGGATAAAATGCTCATCGACGGCCTCGGAGACATAACCATAACCAACGACGGCGCAGCCATCCTCAAAGAAATCGACGTTGAACATCCAGCAGCAAAGATGATGGTTGAAATCGCTAAAACCCAAGACGACATGGTCGGCGACGGAACAACCAGCGCAGTCGTATTAGCAAGTGAACTTCTTAAAAAAGCTGAGGAACTCCTCGACCAAAACATTCACCCAACAATCCTTGTGAGCGGTTACCGAAAAGCAAGCCAAAAAGCCATCGAAGTCATCAACAAAACCGCAGTGCCACTGGACACCAATGACCGCAAAACTCTCTTAAAAGTTGCATTAACTTCCATGAGTAGCAAATCACTTGGTTCCGCAAAAGACCACCTGGCAGAAATCAGCATCGACGCAGTCAAACAGATCGCTGAACAACGCGGAGATAAAACCATCGCCGATATAGACAACATCCAGCTTATCAAGAAAACAGGCAAAAGCCTCCTAGAAACCGAATTAATCAGAGGCGTAATCATAGACAAAGAAGTCGTCAACCCAGGCATGCTAAAAGTCAAAGAGAACGCAAAAGTCGCGTTGCTTGACTCAGCTCTTGAAATCGAGAAAACCGAAATCACCGCGGAAATCCGCATAAAAGACCCCTCACAAATGAAAGCGTTCCTTGACCAAGAAACCGACATGATGCAAAACATGGTTACCAAAGTCAAAGCTTCCGGTGCAGACATAGTATTCTGCCAAAAAGGCATTGACGACATGGTTCAGCACTTCTTGGCAAAAGAAGGCATTATGGCAGCACGTCGCGTGAAAGAATCTGACATGGAAAAACTTGCACGCGCCACAGGCGGCAGAATCGTCAGCGACCTCGATGACCTCAAGAAAGCAGATCTTGGCTTAGCAGGGCACGTTGAAGAACGCAAAATCGGCGACGACAAAATGATATTCGTCGAGAAATGCAAAGATCCCCACAGCGTCGCAATCCTTATCCGCGCTGGCTTAGAACGTATGGTTGACGAAGCAGAACGCGCCATGATTGACTCACTATCCGTCGTCTCAGATGTCATAGAAAACAACAAGATCGTTCCAGGCGGCGGCGCAATCGAAATCGAAATGGCAAAGGAACTCCGCAAATACGCAACCAAAGTCGGCGGACGCGAACAACTTGCAGTTGAAGCATTTGCAGACGCAGTCGAAGTCATCCCACGTTCACTCGCAGAAAACGCAGGCCTCGAACCCATAGACATCCTCGTCGAGTTGCGCAGCGCCCACGACAAAGCAGAAGGCAAATTCATGGGCATCAACGTATTCACAGGCAAACTCCAAGACAGCATCGCAAACGGCGTCATCGAACCAATCATGGTTAAAGAGCAAGCCATCAAATCAGCCTCAGAATCCGCAGCACTCATCCTACGCATCGACGACGTTATCACAGCCAAATCACCCAAAGGCGGTCCAGGTGGCTCAGGCGGAATGCCGGGCGGCATGGGCGAAGAATAAACTTCCTCCATAACTTTTCTTTTTGTTTTTTAATTCTTTTCCTGTTAGATTTTAAAGCCAATTCTTCATTCTTGTTGCTCTTGCCAAACTCCCCTCTCCTTATTTATCAGTAGGTCAAAAAAAGAGGTTTGTTTGGTTCTTGTGGCAGAAAAAAAGGGGTCGACACATGGTTTCACATTCACATGGCGGGGGTTTCAATATGGAGGTATGTTGTTCTTGTGGTGGAAATCGAACAGCCCACACCGAAACAGACGTGGAAACACAAGCCGAATCCAAAAAGCAAAGCCATCCTCAAGCAGACATGTGGTGTGCCGTAAACCAAAACACCCACATAAAGAACGCAGAACAAAACTTGATCTACTGATAATTGCAAGCATTACCTTGCCCGCTCCCAAGTGAACTGTTGTCAGGTTGTCATATGTCAAAGGGGTTTTGAGGGGAAGGTAAATTAATAGAGGAGAAATGTGTATGTACGCTAAAAGTTGCGCTCCGGTAGTATAGTCCGGTCAAGTATAGCGGCCTCTCGAGTCGCGGACCCGGGTCCGAATCCCGGCCGGAGCACCATCCTTCTAATTACTTACTTGTATGTTAATGTTGAGCAGAGTTCTTCCACGGTGCGGTTTAATGTGAGGTCTGCCATATTGCGGCTGTAGTCAACGATGCGGCGTGTGCTGTCAAAGATTAAACGCAAAATCGCCGTCACATTAGGATCCATCTTCTTGCTTGAAATCAGCATAATTAACTCGTTCTCCAAGGCAAACAGCGATTCGCGCTTTGAAATTAGCTTCTCAGCGTCTTTGTAGTCACGCTTAAACACTGCTTTAACTGCATCCTCGTAGAGTTGTTGCGCTTGAGTGTAATAGCTGGTCAGTTGCGTGTATGTTTCTTCGTCGATGGGGTCTTTTAAGAAGAGGGTTTCGTCGTCGATTAATTTCTGGAATGAGCCGATGCTGTTAACTATGTTAAGAGCGTTTTCGCCGATGTTCTCGATGTCGTTGACAGCTATGCGGTAGAGCAGAAACTCTTTGGGGGTTCGGAAGCCGAGTTCACGGTATAAGTTGCGTTCTATGCCGTATTTGAGTTGGCGGACGATGTAGAGTCCGAGTCGGTTTACGTCGTTGCGTGCATTGAGGACGCTTTCAAACAGGGTGTCGCTGCGGTCGGTGAGGTAGGCTATGGCGTCTCGGTTAGCTGCAAGCGCCACGATGGCCATGCGGCGGACCGCTTTTTCGATACCGAATTCGCTGTGTTTTATGAGAATTTGCAGTGTAATTTCGTCCGGGGTTTCGTCTATGATTTCTGCGCCTAAGAAGGTGTCGCGTACAAAGTTTTTTGTTTCAACTTTGTATTTTGGAGCGTCTTTTATGTTTTTGAAGTGTATGCGGATGATGTCGGCGCCAATGGCGTAGAGTGCCCGTATCATGCGTAGGGCGGCTTCGGGGGCTTCTTTGGGGTCAACGTTTATGTAGTATTCTTTGGGTTTTGCTGCGTCGTTTTTGCCTTCTTTCTCGGCTATTTTGCGGGGTACAAGCGTGAGGGTGCTGTCGGGTTGTATGTTGAAGGCGATTTCGCTGCCCCGGTTTAGTCCTATGTCTTCGACCCATTCTTTGGGGAGGGATATGATGTAGGAGCCTCTGCCTGTGCATTGGACTCGTCTATATCCCAGGTCTTTTTCTGCCATCCGTCATCACTTTGATATATGTTTCGTTTAGATAACATAGTTGTTGAACTTTCATATAAATGATTTTCAACAAAGTTATATAGATTACATGCATCTTGGGTGAACACGCTCCAAAAAAGGAGGTACACCATTGCCGTTAAACACCTGTAAAGTAACAATCCAAAAAAATGAACAATCAGCTAAAAGTAAAGGTGTTATCTGTACAAGAGATGTAGATCTCCACATTTTAATGCTTACATGCCCACGCTAAGGGCGTACAAAGGTGGAATTAACATGAAAAAAATAGTTGCTAAACAAGAAGCCTGCATGGGCTGCGGACTCTGCGAAGTCCACTGCACCGTCGCACACTCAAAAACAAAAGACATAATCAAAGCCTACAACAGCGAACGCCCCAAACCCATAAGCAGAGTAACCCGCGAAATCCAAAAACCCGTCTCCTTCGCCATCCAATGCCGCCACTGCGAAGACGCGCCCTGCGTAGTCGCATGCCTAACAGGCGCCATGACCAAAGACCCAAAAACAGGCGAAGTCAAACACAACAAAGACAAATGCATGGGCTGTTGGACCTGCATCATGGTCTGCCCATACGGCGCCATAAAGATGGACAAAGAAAACAAAGTCATCGCCAAATGCGACCTCTGCCAAGGCCTCAAAGAACCAGCATGCGTAGCGAACTGTCCAAACCAAGCTTTAGAATTCAAAGAGGTACGATCCTAAATGGCGAAATATGTTATAGTCGGCGCTTCAGCAGCAGGCATCGGCGCAGTTGAAGCCATACGAGAAATAGACACCGCAGGCACAATCACAGTAATCTCAGATGAAGCGTGCCCACAGTACAGTCGCCCAATGATCAGCGACTACGTCAGCGGCAAAGCAGACTTCAACAAAATGAAGTGCCGCGACGACGAATTCTGGAAACAACTAAAAGCCGAAGCCATAACCGGCAAAAAAGCCACCGCACTCAACCTCACCGAAAAAACCGTAACACTGGAAAGCGGCGAAAAGGTTCCGTACGAAAAACTCCTCTTAGCCACAGGTGGCAAGCCCTTTGTTCCCAAGATGGAGGGACAAGAAAAAGACGGCGTATTCACCTTCACCACCATAACTGATGCCCAGCGCATAGCAGCCAAAATCGACGCCATAAAAGCCAAATCAGCGGTCGTAATCGGCGCAGGCTTAATCGGTTTAAGCGTCACTGAAGCCCTAACCAAGCGTGGCCTAAAGGTTACTATGGTTGAGTTGCAGGACAAAATCCTCAGCTTACTCTTGGACCCCCAAGCCTCTGAGATGGTTGAAGGCGCCGTTAAAGCGGCAGGCGTCAACATCGTCACAGGTCAGTCTGTGCAGAAAATCATCGGAAAACACGACAACGACGCTGCAGTCGGCGGAGTAATTCTAACCAAAGGCGACACCGTCCAATGTGATTTAGTCATCGTAGCCATCGGTGTCATCCCAAGAACCGAACTCGTAGCCGGTGCAGCCATAAAAATCAACCGAGGCATAATCGTGGACAACACGATGCAAACCAACGTGCCAGACGTTTACGCAAGCGGCGATGTAGCTGAAGCATACGACTTCGTTTTAGGCCAAAACCGCCTGTTGCCCCTTTGGCCTTTGGCGATGCAGGAAGGGCATGTTGCAGGTCACAACATGGCAGGGCAAAAATCCACATACGAAGGCGGGACAAACATGAGCAGCCTAAAATACTTCGGCATACCCATCGTTTCCATAGGTTTAGCTAACCCCAAAGACGACCCAACCGTTGAAGTCCTCGTAAAAAGCGACTTTGAACGTAAAGTCTACAAAAAACTGGTCTTGCGCAACAACGTAATCGTGGGTATGACGATGGTTAACTGCATCGAGCGGGCAGGTGTCATATTCTACCTCCTCAAAAACGGCATCAACATAAAGAAATTCAAAGACCAACTGCTCGTTGACAGCTTCTGCTTGGCAACGTTGCCTGCGAGTTTACAGAAAAAAATGAATGTGGTGCAATAAGATGGACATGTACGATAGAAAAATAATGAACCCATACGGCGACGACAAAGACTTCGCCGCTTGCGGCATATTCGCCATGATGAACACTAACGGTGACCGCTTCGGCAGCAAAGACCCCGTCCGCGCAATGGCAAACATGCATGACCGCGGCAACGGCTTAGGCGGCGGCTTCGCAGTCTACGGCATCTACCCCCAATTCAAAGATTACTACGCATTCCACGTCATGTACCTAAGCAGAGATGCGAAGGAAAAAACCGACAGAATCCTTGCTTCCAAATTCGACATTATCTACGACGAAGAAATGCAGACCAAACCTGCAAACGTGCGTGACCCTCCAGTGGTTTGGCGTTACTTTGCTTCACCTAAAAAGAAGCGTCCACAAAACCAAACCGAAGAAGACTACGTCATAGATGCCATCATGCGCGTAAACACAGAAACAGGCAAAGCCTTCGTGTTTAGCAGCGGCAAAGACATGGGCGTCTTTAAAGGTGTCGGTTTCCCCGAAGACGTTGCTGAGTTCTTCTGCCTCGAAGACTATCAGGGCTATCTTTGGAGTTGCCACAGCCGTTTCCCAACCAACACCCCCGGCTGGTGGGGCGGAGCACACCCATTCAACATCCTAGACTGGACAGTCGTCCACAACGGCGAACTCTCCAGCTACGGCATAAACCGCCGCTACCTCGAAATGTACGGTTACAAATGCACCATGCAAACCGACACTGAAGTCCTCGCATACGCAGTGGACTTGCTCATGCGGCGGCAGCATCTGCCTGTGGAGTTGGTTGCTCAAGTTTTAGCGGCGTCTCTTTGGGAGGAAATTGAGCAGATGGAACCTAAACGAGCTGATTTGCTCCGTGCACTTCGCCAGACCTATGGCAGCTTGCTCATGAACGGGCCCTTCGGTATCGTAATTGCTCATCATGGTGAAATGATTGGGTTGGGTGACCGAATCAAACTGCGACCCATGGTTGCCGGTACCCGAGGCGACTTCCAGTTTATCTCCTCAGAGGAGGCTGCTATGCGGCTTGTCTCACCTCAACTAGACAAGTTCTGGGCGCCACGCGGCGGCGAACCCGTCATTTGCAGACTCAAAAACATGAAAGGTGTACAGTAATGAAAACTTACGTAATCCCCGAATACCTAGTCGAACGTGACCCAAGACGGTGCATACGCTGCAAAGTCTGCGTTAACCAATGCACCTACGAAACCCACTGCTACGACCCTGAATCCGACACCATAGTCAGCAAAGACTCCACCTGCGTCAACTGCCAACGATGCGTAACCATGTGCCCAACCAACGCCATAACCGTCAAAAAGAACCCCAACGCCAACCGAGAAAACGCCAACTGGACCGTGGAAGTCATCCGCGACCTCAAAAAAGCCTCCGAAAGCGGCGCAGTCCAAATCACAGGCATGGGTAACGACAAACCCGCCTTCAACTACTGGGACCGCATCCTCTTAAACGCCAGCCAAGTCACCAACCCCTCCATCGACCCGCTGCGTGAACCCATGGAAATCCGCACCTACCTCGGTAGCAAACCCGACCACCTAGACATCGACTACCAAGACGGCATACCCGAACTCAAAACCCAACTCACCCCGCAACTACGCCTCGACACACCCATCATGTTTTCAGCTATGTCCTACGGCGCCATCAGCCTAAACGTTCACACAGCACTCGCACGCGCAGCATCAGAATGCGGCACCTACTACAACACAGGCGAAGGCGGACTCGACCAGAACCTCTACCAGTACGGCGACCACACCATCGTGCAGGTTGCGTCAGGCAGATTCGGAGTTCACCCCAACTACCTCGATTCAGGTGCAGCTGTCGAAATCAAAATCGGGCAGGGTGCAAAACCAGGCATCGGCGGTCACTTGCCCGGAGAAAAAGTCACAGACCCCGTTGCTAAAACCCGAATGATCCCCACAGGCTCCGACGCGCTGTCACCTTACCCCCAGCATGACATCTACTCTATCGAAGACCTTCGCCAACTCATCTATGCACTAAAAGAAGCAACCAACTACACCAAACCCGTCTCCGTCAAAGTCGCAGCAGTCCACAACATAGCAGCCATCGCAAGCGGCATCGTCCGCGCAGGCGCAGACATAGTCGCCATGGACGGCGTCCGCGGCGCAACAGGCGCAGCACCAAAAGTAATCCGAGACAACGTCGGCATACCCATCGAACTCGCCTTGGCACAGGTTGACCAGCGTCTCCGAGATGAAGGCATACGCAACCAAGCCTCCATCGTCGCTGCAGGCGGCTTCCGAAGCGCCTCAGACGTCTTCAAAGCCATTGCCTTAGGTGCTGATGCAGTCTACATTGGTACTGCGGCGCTGGTAGCCATTGGCTGTACAGTATGCCAGCGATGCTTCACTGGCAAATGTCCATGGGGCATCACCACGAGCGACCCTTGGATTGGCAAACGTGTCAACCCCGACATCGCCACACAACGGCTAGTTAATTTGCTGCAGAGCTGGAGCTTAGAAATCAAAGACATGATGGGCGGCATGGGTATAAACGCCATCGAAAGTCTCCGAGGGAACCGACTGGCACTGCGCGGCGTCGGCTTATCAGATCAAGAGCTCAAAATTTTGGGCTTAAAAATGGCAGGAGCGTAAAACTATGCAGGTACCCCCAAGAAGTAACCCCTCAGAAATCGACCCCAAATACCAATCACGCATAACCCACGACGGAAAAACCGTAAAAATCGACGCATGCGACCTCTACTACAAAGACCTCAACGCAATACTGCGCGCAGTCATCCAAGGCAACGATGTAGAAAAAATCGAAGTACACAACGTCTGCGGCCAACGCGTT
>JAMDCQ010000010.1 GCA_023488905.1 Candidatus Bathyarchaeota archaeon | reverse complement strand
ACTGAGGGTATCCCCGAATCACTCTTGATTAGATCTGTACCTAATTCTCAGATTAGGAAAACTGAGCCTGTCCCCTTGCTAAGTGGTATTGACCTGCTCCGTAGCGCGTCATGCTATGGGGGGGCATAGATAGCTAATACTCGTCGGTTTTCTGCTCACCCGCTGAGTTGCGCTATACGCACGGTTTCGCTGCAGGTTTCTATCCCTCTATAGGTTTCTGCATACATCTGATATTTGGATCCAAATATGATGGCGAAAAACGCACCCAAACACAGTGAAAACGTGGCGTCTGTTGCGTTTTGCGTGAAAGTCGTTTCCATTGGATACTGAGACGCGCAGATAGCCGTTCAGCAAAAACCACAACCACTCAATAAAAGTAGCTATTGCCCTGTTTAAACCTGAAAAAACCCTTAAAATAAAAAAATAGAGGGAAAAAACTATTTTTTGAGTAACTCCATTAACTGGGGCATCAACATGTAGCCCCGCTCAATAGTGCCAAGGCTGCCCTTTGCACAGTTTTTCTCTGAAAACTTGACCGCTTTGCCCTCACCAACCACTTTCCCCCCCGCAATGAGCACCGCAACTGGGGTGTCACTGTGGACTTTAAGTTCGCATGGTGTTGCATGGTCAGAGGTTACACAAATAAGTGTGTCTTTTAGCGATATCTGTTTGAGCAGCGGACCGAAGAAGTATTTGTCGATGGCTGAGATGATTTCGGTTTTCAGTTTGTAGTTGCCGTCGTGGCCTGGTTCGTCGGGACCTTTTAGGTGGATGTAGAAGCAATCGTGTTTGGGCATGGCTTCAAGGAGTGCTTTTACGCGGTATTCGCAGTCGGCTTGCAGGTTGCCAGTAGGCGGCGGAAGAAGCGAGGACTCCATACCCGCTAGCTGTGCGATACCCCGCTCGGTGTGCATGTCAGCGAGGCAGGCAAAATTGACATTGTAGTGCTGGTTGATGTTGAAGAATTTTGGCAGCAGATGCCCAGCATCGCGAGTTAAGACTACATTGGCTTTTAATTTACCCTCTTTAGAGCGTTTAATGTTGATGGGGTGGGTCTCCCATAGTTGATGCGATTTCTCTATGAACTCGTTAACTAAACCAGCTGAAACTTTGGCGGCTTCACTGTTATCCATGGGTTCGCAGGTTTTCAGCACCATTTCTGGGTTAAGTTGTGCGACGCCTAAGCCGTTGATTATTGCGTAAGCTGGGTCGCTGTTGGTTATGTGGCTGCACAGTGGTTTGTCTTTGCTTTTGATGAGCAGAACAGCTCGATGACCCAGTGTGTTCTTGAATTCGAAGGTTGCTGGGTAAGATGTGAGTTTGACTTCGCTGTTGACGGCTTTACTAAGTTCGGTGGCTTCTTCGGTTGTGAGGTTTCTTCCCACCCTGCGGTCCAAAATATTTTTGCCTTGCCCCAATGTGGCAAAGTTGCACCGCAGCGCCAAATCGCCATCTTTCATTTTAAGGTCTATTCCCGCTGCTTCGGTTACGCCTCTGCCGGTACTATACTTGAAGGGGTCATATCCTAAAAGAGAAATGACGGCAACATCACTTTCAGGCGCAATACCTCTTCCAACCGTGTACATTAAACCTGTTTTTCCATTCTTGGCTAAAGAGTCAAGGTTGGGGGTTTGGGCTGCTTCAAGGGTTGTTTTGTTACCTAAGGCTTCGATGGGTAAGTCGCCCATGCCGTCTATTGCGACGAAGAGTAGTTTCAAGCTTTTTTTGCCTCTTGGAGTAATTGCTACCTTGCTAGTTTATTATTTTTTGTATAGAAATTTTCACTTTAAAGATAGAAGGCTTCGGATAACGCCCTGAGTATCCTGCGGCGAACCAGTGGTGTTCACAAGGTAAACTTCAGTTTGCTCAAAGAGCTTCTCGAAAAAGTTGGTTCTTAACTCAGTTTTCCTTTGGTCACGCACCAGTTGGTGAGGGTTGCAGAAATTCTGTTCAAGCATAAACCGCAACGCCCCATCCACATCAAGCGAGGTAACGATACTGGCGTCGGCGGGGTCACGTTTTAGTAGAATAATCTTGTGTAGCGTCATCATTGGGATCACACCGCCGTTGCCCACAATCCAGCGAACATTAACGACAGCTCTGCCCCGTTCATCTAACTGGGCTTTATCTACAAGTCGTTCGTATTCATTCCAAATTTTGCCGATGTCAGCTTGAATGTAAGTTTTCTTCTCTGAACTAAACGCTAACGGTTCACGTGTACTAAGCCTAACGAAATACCAGTCGTCACTGACCAACCGTGCAGTAGGATTTCTCAACAAACCCCAGGAATGCGTCGTTTTCCCGCTACCAGAGGGACCGATGATAGAAACGCCAAGGCAACCGAGGTCTATCGAGGCACCATGAACCGAGTAAATTCTATGCTCATCCTCAAGAATGTCTCCTGCCACAGCTAACGCGATGCTTTTTACCCAACCGTAGTAATCCACGTTTATCAAGAAAGCCGTTTTTGTGTAGGCGTCATATTTCACGCTTAAAGGTTGACCGGAGATATTTAGCACGATGAGGCGACCGTGTGAACGGGTGTTTTCGTTATCAGAAAAAAAATTGTCTTCCCAGAGGTCCTTGATTTTTGGCGAGTCGGTTAGGAGTTTTATGCAGCAACCGTAGATTTCGGCTTTACTGGTATAAAGAAGTCTGGGTTCGTACGCTTCATAGAGGGTTTCTTTCTCTTTTGAGTCAATCAACTGCACATTGTAGCTCATGCCAAGCATCTCCAAAACAAGCGGTAAAAAATAGCTAAATCAAGCGGATAAGGGTTTCTGCCAAGCCGTAGCTAACTTTTGAGGGTTGCGATAAAACCTTTTGTAACATCTTTTATCGATTGTATCAGAGGATTTCGAATAAAATCAGGCGAAAGAGTCTCAAGACGATTCACCCTGAAATAGATTGGCGGATGAGGATCTAGCCCCAGCCATTCCTGAACACGATAGGACGGGGTGCGCTCATAGAGGAGCCTTTGGAAACCGATCTTCTCCAATGACCCAGCCAGAACCTGCGGCTTACCTACAACCATAGCGGACACCAAGTCAGCGCGAGCTTCAAAGAATTTAGCAATGAAGAAAATCAGCACCATGACAGCCCAGAAATAGGCAAAGAACAGAAAAGAAGAGAAAATCACTGGGAACAGTGGAAACAACACATAGAAGCGAAAAAGAAACTCGGCTGACACTAACCCATACAGGATTAAAGGGTCGCGTCCTTTGAGGTGCCCAAATTCATGACCCAAAACGCCTTGTAACTCTTCTTCACTAAGCTGCGCCAAAATGCCCGTTGTTATTAGGACTAGGCCGCGTTTGGGGCTGGGACCTGAAGCTGCCGCGTTGGGAACCATGGTGTTGGAAACAACCACTTCAGGCATGGGAAAACGGAAGCGGTCAGCTATGCCCTTGACGAGTTCGTAGACGTTGACTTTTTTTGCTTTAAGGTTCTGTAACTCGCAGGGAACGCCGTACTTTTGAAAAACCTTCTGCGCAGATTCCGCGTCCACTTCCCCTTTTTTGGCGATGATTTCGTCATAGATTTCTTTTTTTATGGCAATCAAGGTTTCGCGTGGGTAACTCTTGGTGAAATCATTAGTCTCAGATATGGGCAGATAATATTCCAGGAAGTGTATGATGGGGTTTTCTTTAGTGATATGCCAGTCCCCGCTGCGCGCGATAAAGCGGTTCGAGAAAAACACGAAACCAAACTGGATACCTATAAGAATCAAGGGTGCAATCCAGAAGGCGTCTGGCAACGCCGTAGAGATGGAAACAAAAATTATCATGCCAAAAACTATGAACACCACAAAAAACAGAATCTGCGTTTCAAGAAAAAGCCTGTTTAACGATTTTTCAGGTTTGGTATAGGCTTCTGGCACGATTTCTTCGCCTTCGCGCCAAGCAAAGTACACTGATGCATTGCGGGCGTTCTGCGAAAAAAGCTGCATGGCTATTAGGATGTCTTGTTTTGCTTCTTCAGCCGCAGTGTGAGATGCAACCGAGGTTAATGGGCTGATGGTTAATTCGAAGGGTGTGCCGCTTTTGACTTCAACGTAGAAGAAGCGGTTTCCCTGCGAATCAGTTACAGTGTAGGTTAGTTTTTCGCCTTTGCTTGTGGATTCACGCGTGATGTCTGTGAACCGCTGCTTCTGAGGCACCAAATACTGGGTATAGATGAAGTCAAAGAGCTTCTCGTAGTAGCTGGGCGGAACCTCAGGCGTTATCCTATACGAAAAAGACGAGAAAGGTGTAGACATTTCTGCTGTCAAAACCTACACTTTATCCTTCGTTTCCGCGTTTTATATCCTTATTGTATCTTACGCCGCGCGGGCTGCTGTTTTCTGCAGAGGGGACAGCGTTTATTAATACCGAAAATCATTGTTAAAAACGACGAACCGCAAATTAAGATGACTTTGTAACATCAAACTAAATGGTCTGGTGTTGCAGGTTCAGTTATCGGCATATCCAACTCAGCTTGGTCGCCGATATATTTAGAAGGATGTTGAAAGTTGGCAGCCCATAAAAAAACCATACTCGTTGTAGATGACGACAAATCTATACTTCGAACTTTTACCCGTATTCTACAAAAAAGCGGTTATGAAATTGACACCGCGGAAACAGGCAAAGAAGCCATAGAGAAAACCGACAGCCGCCACTACGATTTGGCACTGGTAGACATCCGTTTGCCTGACATGGATGGCACGGATTTGCTTGCGAAACTAAAAAAGCCCCTCCAAAACACCGTTAAAATTATGATTACTGGTTTTCCTTCGCTGGAAACGGGCGTTAAGGCGCTTGATGAAGGCGCAGACGCTTATCTGGTTAAGCCGGTGAAGCCCCAGGAGCTGCTAGTTCTTCTCGAAGAAAAGCTAAAGAACCGGGAAGCCGAAGTCAGCCACTAAGCGGTTCTGGAGGAGTTTCTAGTTGCGTTCTCAGTTGCATTGTAGCTTCTGCTTCCGCTGACTTGTTGAAGTATCTGCGTCCAAGCAGGGTTAATTGCGGGTGGCAGTTCATGGTATCGCTGTTTGTTTCTTAGTTGTCTCCGTACCCTCTTTTCAAAACCAGTACGATTGGGTGTTTTGTTTTTTGTATTAAGAAGAAGAGGGTGTCGTCCCTATTCTTCATCTTCTCGGAAGCTTAGCTAAAGCTTCTGCTTTGGTGTCTGCGTCTGGTTTGTGTTACTGGCTGGTTGTGGGCAAATCCACAAGCAGGTACAATCAAAAATTGGGGGCGGGGTTAGTTATCGGTGTTTTGGACGTTTGGAACCCTGTTTTTTGCCCCTAAGCACGATCAAGGCAGCAGCCAAAACCACCGCGGCAGCCACAATCGCAACGACGATTACCCAGCTATCAACGCCGCCAGATTGACCTGCCGCCTGCGAACCCAAAGCGTAAACGTTGTGATCCCATGACGCAATGTAGACAATTCCATCTGAGACCGCAGGCGAAGAGTTGATTTGCGCCTGTGTCGTGTATATCCAAATTTGTGTTCCGTCTGTCGCGTTGAGACAGTAAATGTTGCCATCCCAACCGCCAACATAAACATAGTCACCAGCCACCGCTGGAGAGGAATAGATGCCATCGTAGGTTTGGTAGCTCCACACTTTTTCTCCAGTCTGCGCGTTTAAGCAGTAGACATTTTTATCTGGAGTGTCTGATACACCTGAACCTATGTAGACGTACCCGTTAGCCACGGCAGGTGAAGAGTCAACCCAACTCTCTATCCAAGAGTTCCACACCTTCTCGCCTGTCAAAGCGTTTAGGCAATAGATGTTGCTGTCCTGTGAACCTATGTAGACATATCCATCTACGACTGCAGGGGAAGATTGTATGGTTTTATCTGTAGCATAACTCCAAATTTTTTCTCCTGTTGTAGCATCGAGGCAGTAAAAGTTTTTGTCAGCTGAACCAAAATAGACCCTGCCCTCTACAACTGCAGGAGAAGAATCCACCAACGCACCTGTGGTGTAATTCCAAACCTTGTTACCTGATAGTGCATCTATACAGTAGAGGTCTCCATCCCAAGAACCAATGTAAACATGTCCATTTGCGACTGCTGGAGACGACTGAATACTATCTCTCGTCAAATAAGACCACACAATCCTACCGTTAGCTGCATCTAAACAGTACACATAACCGTTAAAGCTACCAAAGTAAAGACGCCCCTCAGAATAAGCCATGGAGGAACTCACTATCGACATAGAGCTTAAGCTAACTGTCCATATTTGGGAACCATCCTTTGCGTTAAGACAATAGATTGAGCCAGCGTTAGATGCAATGTAGACTTTTCCATCTACAATCGTTGGAGATGCACCTATGGTTGATTCTGTGTCGAATTTCCAGAGCGCCTCATTTGATGTTGCAGGAGCAGTAGTTGAGTACCCAGTGTGTTTTAAATCTCCGCGAAACATCGACCAGTCATCGCCAGAAGAAGCTGCTATTGCATTCGCGAAAAATGGAGACAACAGAACTACAACAAATAAGACAACAAGTATTTGTTTTTTCATTTTTTTATCAACCCAGTTTTGTTGCTTCAATTTTTATGCTCTCGAGGGCTATTCCGCTGTATTGCGTTTTGCTTATTTCTTTGTCTTCGCCGAGGATTTTTACTTTGAAGCCTGCCTGCCGTATTTTAACTATGTAACCATCCTTCTGCAGTGCCCCAGCGACGCATCCAGAAAGCAAGTCTTCATCTTTTAACTGCTCATCAGTAAGCTTTCCAAGCAGAACTATGTCTGAAACATACATTTTGCCGCCGCTCCTAAGCACACGATACGCTTCTTTGAACACTTTCAACTTGTCAGGCGCGAGATTGATAACACAATTACTTATTATAACATCAACAGAGCCATCGTCGATTGGCATCTTTTCAATATCGCCCAACTTAAACTCCACGTTTGCGTAGCCGTGCTCTTTGGCTAGAAGCCGAGCTTTAGCAACCATCTCCTCAGTCATATCTAACCCGATGACCTTACCGTTTTGGCCAACTTTTTTGGATGCCAAAAAACAGTCAAAGCCAGCACCGCTTCCCAAGTCAAGAACGGTGTCACCTTCCTTGATGCTGCTAAAGGCAGTTGGGTTTCCGCAACCTAAGCCGAGGTTTGCTTCGGGCACAGCGTTCATTTCTTCTTCGGAGTACCCGATGCTTTTAGAGACTTTTTTGACAGTTTGTTTGTCAAGGGTTCCGCAGCCGCATTGGCAGCAACAGGAATTGCTGTTTGTGGCGATTTTGGAGTAGGCTTTCTTTACTGTTTTCTTTACCTCTTCATTTTTGTTTTTCATTCTTGTCACCATTAATCTATGATTTTAGTTTGACCAAGGTGCTTTTTTCTTGGGGAAGTATTTTCTCGTCCGCAACCCAAGTTTCACAAGCAGAAGCATAAGCGGAACTTCAAAAAGCGGTCCAATCACAGTTGCTAAAGCCGCGCCTGAACCGATACCGTAAAGAGTGACGGCTACGGCGATGGCTACTTCGAAGTGACTGCTGCTCCCGATTATGGTTGTGTCGATGGCGCTTTCGTATTTCCACCCTAAAAAGTAGCCAAGCGGGTACGTCCAAGCAATCATTATGGCGTAATGTAGCAAGTTGGGTAATGCGAGATAGCCCACAAGTAAGGGGTCGTTTAGGATGGTTTGTCCCTCAAAAGAGAACAAAACAATCAAAGTAAGCAACAATGCCACGATGGATATTTTGCCAACGACTGGGTTGAATTTGTCTTTGAAGTATTCTTCGCCTTTCTTCTTGACTATGAGATTGCGCGATATTGCGCCCGCTGTTACGGGCAGCGCGATGAAAACTAAAACGCTTAACGCGATCAAATCCCATGGAACGGGTATGCCGCTTACCCCCAAATAGAATGCCGCCAAAGGGGCGTAAAGTCCCAGCATTAGAAGGGCGTTTATTGCAGTGTTGATTAAGCCTTGAGCCATGTCGCCTTTGGCGAGGTACATCCACCACATAACCATTGCAGTGCAGGGGGAAAGACCAAGTAGGATTAAACCTGGAATGTACTGGGGACTTCCTGCAAGGAATGTGTTGGCTAAAAACGTCATCAACGGAGGCGCTATTATCCAATTGGCGATTACTGTTACGATTAGGGGTTTAGGGTTTCTTGTAGCCTGCTTAACATCGCTAAAACGAATCCCCACCACTGTTGGGTACATCATGAAGAAAAGCAATATCCCAATGGGGATGGAGAGTTGAGCGAACTTTAATGACTCCATGAACTGCCCAAAAGCGGGAACAAAACGCCCCATCAGCAAGCCAACGACAATGCAGATGGCTATCCACACGGTCAGGTACTTTTCCCAAAGCCCCAACGATAATTCCTTCTTCAAGTGTTCCCGCTCGGTTCCCAAAATTATCCCTCATCACAAAACGTGCAACTAACTTGAGCCATAACCTCTTTCTGTAAAGCACCAACAAGCGGTGGCGTCAAAGCATCGATTGTATCGTATATTTTTGCGTCAACGGTTGAGTACATTCGTTTGGTTCCGTCTTTTCTGCATCTTATGAGGCCGGCGTCTTTGAGGATTTTTAGGTGTCTGGATACGACGGGTTGGATTAGGCTTAGGTGGGGGACGATTTCGCAGACGCATTTTTCGCCGTCTCGGAGGAATTCGAGGATTTCGAGTCTGTCGGAGGCTGAGAGGGCGTGGAAGACTTGGGCTTTGAAGCGGAGTTGATTTGTTGTTTGCTGGGTCATAAGGCAGATTAACTCCATAGCAATATTTAAATATTTACATATTGTTATGGAATTTGCAAGAAGGCAAACACCTTGACTGAAGAAACATACGGAGGCACCCCCAGAGACAAAATTCCATGGGACCCAAAAATCGATTACCAAAAATGCACAACATGCGGCAAATGTGTCGACTTCTGCCACATGAAAACCTTTACGATCGAAGAGAAAAATGGGAAAAAAATAACTATAATAAACCCGAACAGATGCGTGGTTTTCTGTAGAGGTTGCGAAGACATCTGCCCCGCAGGCGCTATAACGCATCCATCAGAAGAGGAAACAGAGAAAATAATCGAGCAACTCAAAAAAGAAGCCTAAACGGGTTTGAAATCATGAACAAAACAAAAGTTATTTTCTTATGCACCGGCAATTCTGCCCGAAGCCAAATGGCCGAAGCACTCCTAAGAAAATATGGCGGCGAACACTTTGACGTCTACAGTGCAGGCTTCGACCCAAAACCCATCCACCCACTAACACTAAAGGTCATGAATGAAGCGGGAATTGAAATGAGCGAACACACCTCAAAAGACCTCAAACAGTTCCTCGGAAAAATGCACTTCGGCATAATAATCACGGTATGCGCCAAAGCTGAAGAAAAATGCCCCACCTTCCCGGGCGTTTCAACCCGACTCCATTGGCCCTTCGATGACCCCGCGGCAGTTTCGGGTTCTCAAGAAGAGCAAATAGCGAAGTTTAGGGAAGTAAGAGAGCAGATTGAGGCGAAGATAAAGTCCTGGCTCAAAGAAAGAGGCCTCACCCAAGCTACTAATGATTAACTAACGTCGCACCCACTCAAGTGCTTAACCGAGCGTTCCCCTCACAGCGTCAGCCCTCAACCGCAAAAAATCCATTGCATCCTCGAAGTCAAGGCAGCATTGCCCAGTTTTCTCTGGGTCTTTGAGGGTACAGTAACCGTTTTTGTGGTGTATGCAGGTTTTTTGGTCACACTCAGCAAAACTCACAGGAGTAGCCTCAAAAAGGAAAAGGTTACTGATTTGTTTTCTTGTTTACGCCCATACCGTACCAGAAGAATACTTTGGCAAGGACGGGTATGATTGCACCAGCCGCTATACGAGGCAGAAGAGTTAGAATAAAGCCATCAGAGCCCGTTACGACGTTTGCTGTGGAAAGCTGAAAAATTCCAAAGAGCATCACACCGCCGATGGTTGTGGCGATTACGCCTGAGATTAGCATTCTTCGGAAGTCGTCAGAGCGCTTGTTCAAGGCGCCAGCCATGTATCCTATGAGCATTGCACTAAGAACGTATCCAAGTAGGACTGTGCCTGACCCGTGAGCGCCCTCAAACGCGTTGGACCAGTATAGGGCGTAGAATGTGCCCATGATGAAGCCTGATGCGCCGCCAGCCCATTGATTCCAGAGCAGCCCAAGCATTAGGGGAACTGCGACGATTATGGTGAGTTCGAGGATTTCCATGGTTATGCCGATGAGTATGCCTGCGCTCTCGGAGGTGTAGCCGATAAGTAAGGTGATTTGAGAGATTCCGACAATGAGCAAAACTACGATTATTGGGACAATTATGCCGAAGAGTACATCGTTTTTAGTCCATTTTCTCCAACTCAAAGCCATAGACAACCCACATGGAACAATCAATCTGTTGCTTTGGGATTTAAGCTTTGGCAACCGAGCAGAACGCCAGCAGTCAGCGGCATATATTTATCAGTCAGAATTATTTTTCAATAGTCAACAATTGTGTGCAGGGGTCGCCGAGCCTGGTCAAAGGCGTAGGCTTCAGGAGCCTATCCTGTAGAGGTTCGTGGGTTCGAATCCCACCCCCTGCACCATGTATATTTTAGCTTTTTTTGGGCAGTAAAGCTGTCAACCTCTGTCCTGTTACAACAGTCTTCGTAGTTGAACGATTTGCCGCTTTCTTGGTTCAGAACTCTTTCGTCCTCGTCTTGGGCTCCGCTGTTTTGGGGGCGATTGGGTGTATGATACAGCACCAAGCCAGATACAGCGATTACCAAAATGAGCAAGCTGCATAGCAGAGCCTTTTTGATTTTCATATTCTAGCCTGAGTTTTCTCTTGTTTTCTTTTAAAGTTTAAAGGGGTTTTCTGCTTATGTTATTTTGTGTTGGTTGCTTTGAAATTTGTTTTTTGGCTGCTCGACATCAACCCCAAAGTGGACGACGACACTGTTGAGCTGTGGCTTTGGGGCATCGATCAGGAGGGCAACCATGTGCTGTTGGTTGAGCGCAACTTTGCCGCCTACTTCTATGTGGTTCTTCATGGAGGCGCTAACCCCGACGCAGTCGCGCAGGAAATCCTGAGGGCATCTGCTGGGGAAGTAGCCAAAACAGAGGTTGTCAGCCGCCGCTTCTTCGGCAAACCCGTCACCGCTATAAAAGTCACCTGCAAAAACTCGACCAAAACAGCCCAAGTCGCCAAAGCCCTTCGAAAACTCGACGGCGTATCAGACTGCCTAGAAGACGACATACGCGCAGCCATGCGCTACCTAATCGACAACGGCGTTGTGCCCTGTGGCTGGCATGAAGCAGAAGTGGCAGAAGAGCAAAACACCCAAGGCGTCAGGGTAGCTAAGGTTTATGCTCTAAATTCTCCGCCTAAACCGCTGGATAGTCCAGTTGTGCCAGGTTTGAGGACGTTGGCTTTCTCAATGGTTTGTTACAGCCAAGAGGGCACGCCTAAACCTGACCGAAACCCCGTCGTATTAATCTCAACGGTTGCCAGCAACGGAGAAGAACACCAATTTACCGCCGACAAAAACATGAACGACAAGCAACTACTCACGGACTTCAACGTATACATCAAAGAATTTGACCCCGACATCATCGCAAACTACGGCGGAAACGTCACCGACTGGACCTATCTGAAAACCCGATGCCACAAGCACAAGCTGAAATTGGATTTCGACCGCGCAGGCTTCGAACCGCACACCAGCGTTTACGGTCACGTTTCAGTTACTGGGATTGTGAATGTGGATTTGGCTGATTTTTCGGATATGTTTCCTGAGGTGAAGGTGAAAACTCTTGCTAACTTTGCTGAGCACTTAGGAGTCGGCTCGGTGGGGGAGGGTGTGGTTGAGGATGTTTTGGTCGCGGAATACTGGGATGCCCCTGAGAAGCGGCCTGAGTTGGAGCGGTTTTCGCTGGACAGCGCACGCAGAGTCTACGGAGTGGCGGGGTTGCTGCTTGACTTTGCCATGCAGATGTCGGGTTTAACCAGTTTACCCTTAGATCATGTTATGACGGCGGCGACTGGTTTTCGCGTGGACTGGTACTTGATTAAGCTGGCGCAGAAAATCGGCGAATTAGTGCCCAGACGCCTCGAGCAACAGTACATGTCCTATGCCGGGGGGCTAGTGCTTTCTCCCAAACCCGGTTTGCATGACAACATCGCCGTTTTGGACTTTAAATCTATGTACCCAAACATCATGATAACCTACAACCTGTCCCCAGACACTTACATTGAACCAGACCAGCCTGACCCCGAAGGCGGCTCCTACAAAGCGCCCGAGGTGGGGTACCGTTTCCGTAAGTCGCCGCCCGGATTCTACAAAGAAGCCCTCACATACCTAATCGATGTAAGGGGCAATATACGCCATAAAATGAGGGCCCTAAACCCAAAAACCGTCGAATACCAAGTTTTAGATGCACGCCAAAAAGCAGTTAAAATTCTCACAAACGCCGCTTATGGTTACGCTGGGTGGGTGGGCGCCAGATGGTACATTAAACCCGTCGCTGAAGCCGCATCGGCGTGGGGCAGGTACATCATTTTGACAGCGTCGCAGATGGCTCAACGGGCGGGGATAGGCGTGGTTTATGGCGACACGGATAGCTTATTCATCAACTACGACAAAACCAAAGCCGACCAACTGCAAAAGGACATAAAAGCTGAACTCAAGCTCGACGTGGAAATCGGTGAAATCTACAAGCGCATCTTTTTTACCGAAGCCAAAAAACGCTACGCAGGTCTACACCAAGACGGTAGCTTGGATATTGTGGGTTTGGAGGTTATTCGGGGGGATTGGGCGGAGGTGGCTAAGCAGGTGCAGGAGCATGTGCTTGAAATTATTTTGAAGGAGCAATCGCCCAAAAATGCAGTTGCCTATGTGCATTCGGTGGTGACTGATTTGCGCCGTAGAAGGGTGCCGCTGGATAGCCTTGTTATTTGGAAGACTCTTACAAAGCCGCCTGAGCAGTATGCGGTGAAGGCTCCCCATGTGGAGGCGGCGAAACTGTTGCTGGAGAAGGGCTGGACACTTGGGAGCGGCGACAAAGTGGGCTACGTAGTTTTAGCTGGGAAAGGGGCGCTTAACACCCGCGTGAAACCCCACGTATTCGCCAAACTCGAAGAAGTCGATGTTGACTACTACGTAACTAACCAAGTTTTGCCCGCGGCCGCAAGGATACTGGAATTCTTCAAAGTAACTCAAAAAGAACTTGAGCGAATAACAAAAGAAGAGAAAACAAAGAGCCTAACAGAATACTTTTAGGCTGGGGGGATTGCCTGCTGGAAAGTTATCAGGGCAACGTTGAGTGCTGGTTTTACTGCTTCGGATATGCGTGAGGCTACGATGCGTTTGATGGATTTGTCCGCTGCGATGTCTACGATGCGTTGGGTGATGATGCCGTCGAAGACGATGGTGTCAACGCCTGTTATCTGTTGAAGTTTCTCTGCAAGTTGGCTAACTGGTAGGCGCTCGATTAATTCGAGTTTTTCGTTGAGCAGGACTGCTTCGAGTGTGCCGACGAGGGCTTTGGCTGCTTGGCTGATGGTGTCAGGAACTTGGATTTTGGGCGGTTGGGGGATGGCGACTTTTTTGGGTGCCGGCGGCTGCGGGGGTGCTTGCTGTTGCTGCTGTGGTTTACCCTCTTTGAGTTCAGAAACTGAAACTTTGCCTTCGATGGCGTCGTTGATTTCTTTGCAGTTGCATTCCTCGATTTCTTTGCCTCTTGGAGCGCGACCGATGAATTTGACGTTGGTGACTTGCAGCAGCTCTTTTTGGATTAGGTCGCCGCCTCTGTCGCCGTCAAGCAGCGCGGTGGCGTTGCGTTCTTTGGTGATTTTCTTAATTGAATCAGGAACTTTGGCGCCTTCAAGTGCAACAGTGTTAAAGATTCCACAGCGCATGAGGTTGATGACGTCTGCGCGTCCTTCGACTACGAAGATGTCTTTGGCGCCCTCTAAGCCTGGGCCTGCTGGTAGGTCTTCGGGGCCGTATTTTTCGACTTTGCCGACTTTCATGGTGTCGCTGATTTCTTTATAGACTTCGTCCACGCTGGGCATGGATTCGATGTTCCATCGGTGCAAGATTTCTTTGGCGCGGTCGATGATGACTTTTCGGCGGGCTTCGCGGATGTCTTCGATGCGTTCCAAATTGACTTTGGCGCTGCAGGGGCCGACGCGGTTTATGCTCTCAACGCTTGCGGCTATGAGGGCTGTGGAAACGCGGTCAAGGCTGGTGGGTATGGTGATTGAACCGTTTGTGCGGTCATTTTTAGAATGCAAGTCGATTTCGATTCTGCCGATGCGCCCAGTCTTCTGCAATTCGCGCAAATCGAGTTCTGGACCAAAAAGTCCCTCTGTTTGCCCAAAAACTGCGCCTATGACGTCGGGTTTTTCTACGACTCCTTCAATATCAAATTTAGCGTGTACAACGTACTTTATAGTAAAGGTTTGGGATGCTCCCGTAAGTGTGACTCTCCTGTAAATTATTTATGTTTAGGTTGATTATGTTAATCGCATTATGCGATTTTACTCGCAATTATGAGATTAGGTTAACTGATTAAGAATTAGGGTACATTGCATCTAATAATACTTGTGGTTTACCGATTCAACGGGGTGACGGCTCAAAAGATGCGGCGGGCTGCATAAAACTGTGCTTTTACCTCTTACCTTAAATAATTATTCATACAAAGAGAAGGCGATACACCCATGAGCCTGCACTTAAACCCCGAATACGACAAACTACTGCCCCAAATGTCAGAAGAAGAATTCGCTGAACTCAAACGATCAATCCAAACCGAAGGCCAACACTACCCCATAATCGTAAACGGCGACCTAGAAGTCCTCGACGGACACCACCGCTTCCGAGCCTGCACAGAACTGGGCATAGAACCAGATTTCGAAGTCAAACAATTCGACGACAAACTCCTCGAAAAAAAATTCGTCATAGAAGCCAACCTGCGGCGTCGGCACCTAAACAACTTTCAACTTGTCGAGTTAGCTGTTCCGCTGCTGGAGATAGAGCGTGCCCTTGCCAAAAAGCGCCAGTCAAAAGGCGGCAAGAACGGCCGTGACGTGCAGCTTGGGTTAGCGCAAGAAGAAGACGCAGACCCGCTGCCTGAACCAGAAATCAAATCAAAAGCCACCGAAGTCGTAGCGAAAAAGGCGGGTGTTTCAGCGCGGACTCTGGAGCGGGGCAAAAAAATCCTAGAGAAAGCCAGTGAAGACGAAAAACAGAAGCTCCGAGAAGGAAAAACCAGCATCTCAAGGGTCTATCAGGAAATAGTGAACGAAGAAAAACCCAAACCCACAGAGCCACCCGCACCTAAAGTGGAGTCCGAACATGACTTGCACAACAAAGCGGAGCTTTTGGCGATTCTGGAATGCCTGCTGAGCGAGGAGCTGTTTTGTCCCTCATGCGGCAACGCCATGTTTGAATGCAGCAAATGCCACAAAACCCTCAAAGAACTGCTAAAGGCCGCCAAAAATGAAAGCCATAATCAATCCTGAAAAGTGCATCTGCTGCAAGAAATGTGCGGTCGCCAAGGCTTGCCCGATTAAGGCTGTTTTTCGGTTGGGTGAGGGGGAGCCAGCGGTGGTGGATATGGGTTTATGTCACGGTTGCGGGTTGTGCGCGGCGGAGTGCCCAGCTAAAGCGGTTGTTCTTAGGGAAAGCTAGAATTTGTTTTCGATTATCTGTTTGATTAGGCGTTGTTCTGCTTTGCGTAGATGCTCAACGACGGTGGAATTCACGAGCCCTATCTTTTTTGCCAGCTCTTCGGAGGTTATTTTTCTTGGGATATCGTAGTAGCCGTACTTGTAGGCGGCAAGCAAAACCTCCCGCTGCTTCGCCGTTAGCTGACTAAGCGGCGAAATGGGTGAAAAGTTGGCGTCTGCAAGCAGAACCACGCGGAAATGGATGCCTATGGCATTGATTTTTTCCATAAAATCTTTAACCTGCTGCTCGTTGCCCAAAAAAGAAAACCTTACTTTGCCATCTGCGATGCCCAGTGGCGGAAACAAGTAACCTCCTCCAATGCCCAAGTTGTTTAGAACGTTTTGTAAGGTGGGTGAGGCGGTGCGGGTGAAAAGTATGTAGGCGCCGCTTTTTTCTTGCTCAATGATTTGGGCGTCGAGGAGTAAGCCTGAATCTTTTAGGTCTTGGATTTTCATTGTTGGGTCGAGGAGTTCTATGCGTGAGATGGTGGCTAGTTCGTGGTCGTCTTGTCTTAGGAAGTAGAGGAGTTCGAGGGCTTTTATTTTTTTCAGCGGGGGGAGTTCGATGCCTGCTTTTTGTAGTTCTTTTTCTGAGGCTTCAAGTATGAGTCGGCGCATATGCCTAATATTGCTTGAATGCATATATTTCTATTGAAAACCCGAGTATACGCGGTGCAATCTTAAAGAGAAGCCATGCTTTCCTTACTGAGATTAAAATCACCATATCAAGAAACGGAAGTGTCCCTATTTGGCTAACGGAAATAACGCCTTCTCAAAGCTCGGCCACACAATTACTAAACGTAAGTGGGCCATACTCGGTGTCTGGATACTGCTTTTGGCAATCATCTTACCTATAGTAGCAACAGCTACAGGTGTCTCCTCCTTAAACATGGAGGCATCAACCGACAGCAACCAAGAATCCGCCCTAGCAGAAGACATAATCTCTGCGCAATTCAAGAAATCAGTATCCAACGATTCACTGGTTATCGTAATCTCCACCCGTGACGCCTCGTCACTGGCAACTCAACAATTTATAAAAGAATTATCAGACGCCATAAACGGCAGCTCCAGCGTAACTGGAATAAAAAACATAACCAGCGTCTACACAATTCTAATCCCCGCACTTAATCAAACCAACGAAGGAGTTTACGCCGCCTACTATGGCGGAAACTTGACCTACAATTTACTCTACAGTGTCCCAACCATATACTCCAACGTCTGGTACCAGGCTTACAACACAGCCAAAGAACAATTAACATCAGGCATCAGCCAAACCAACCAAGGCGTTTACACGCTTATGGAAAACGCCAACATGACCTACAGCCTACTCTACGGTGTTCCAGCCGCTTACAGCACCGTTTGGGCAACCGCATACAACCAGACGCATCTCCAACTTGTGGATGGCCTCAACCAAAGCAATCAAGGCGTATTTGTCGCGCTACAAAACGGGAACTTAACCTACAATATCCTCTACGGCGGCCCCGCCATTTTCCTAGACGTTTGGACCCAAACATACAGCCAAACAGTCGACGTAGGCCAATCTAACCAGATCGCTTACCAACAAACCGCCACTACCCTCCAACAAGCCGACCCAGAAGCATTCACACTGTACACCTCACAGTTGCTGGATGCTTTCTACGGTGCATGGACTCAAAGTTTCTCAGACCCCCAAACCGCCACATGGACCCCGCTTGAGCGAGCCACCGCAGCTTCAACCCAAACAAACCAACTATACATCAACACCTTCCTAGCGGGAGACCCCACAAGCCAAGCGTTCGTCACAGCATTAACAAGTGCTTTGACCTTTGAGAATTATCTAACTTACACGCCAGAGCAAAACAACGCCGCTCTAACCGCTTTTGCCATTCAAACCGTGGTCGCTGGTTCAGGTGGTTTATCCTCACCTGAATTTGTCACAGTCGCCTACAACTTGGGCGAAACCCCCTCTGACTCAGCATTGAACTCTTTGGCTGACACAATAATCTTTGATCCAGCCGCATACAACATGGGGACCGACTTCATTTCAACCTTTAACGAAGTGGCATACACTCAAACAGCCGCCATACTTCAACAAGCCGACCCCGCCTCATACGACCAATACACCGCTCCTTTGCTGTACGTGTTCAACGCTACCTGGGTGGGCACCTTCCAGAACCCCGAAACCCAAGCTTTACCCACCGCAGTTAGGGCATCTTTTGCTGCAAACATCACCAACCAACAATACATCAACACTGCCTTAGCAGGTAACGCAACCATGAAAGCCTTCGTTACCGCTTTAACCCAAGCTTTCACACTTGATCACTTCATGTATAACACTCAGGAACAAAACAACGCGCAACTATGTGACTTTTCAGTAAATTACGTCGCCAATCAGGCAAATTCAGCCCCCTCCTTCGTTAGAGCCGCCTACGACTTGGGTAAATCACCCTCCTCTTTTGCCCTCTCATACCTCGCCAATGAGGTTATTTGGTATCCTGAACAGTTTGGCATGACCAAATTCATACCCACATTCAACAGTGTCTCTTACGAGCAAACAGAGAAGATACTCAAAGACATCGATGAGTCATCCTTCAACGATTACACTTCCCACCTATTGGATCTCTTTAATGCTTCTTGGACAAGAAGAGTTCCAACGCTTCCAATACCCTCCCCAACATGGATTAACAGCACCGCCTCCACAGCCGCTGACATAGCCAACGCCCAATTCATCGCTACCTACTTAAACGCCACAGAAACAGACTTTGCCAACCAAATCGCTTCAACCCTAAAACTGCAGGACTACCTAAACGGCAACACTGCCGATACAAACGCTAAAATCAAAAACCTAACCATCAACTACGTCGCTAACGAATCCAGCCTGTCTGAAGAATTGGTCGAAGCCATCTATGATATGGGTGAAAACGCAACAGAGAGTGCGATTAGAACTTTAGCTTCCCAAGTTGTTTCTAACCCTGATGCCTTCAACATTGGGCAGCCCTTCAAATCTTTGATCACATCGTTTGTTTCACCCGCAAATGACGTTACTTTGGTCTCAATCACTTTTGAGAACTCGGATAACGCTAACCTCTTAGCGATACGGGAAATCATCGCAGAAAAATTAGTTCAAAACCCCACAGACGTAACTTCAGCCCAAGTTACAGGGAATGACGCTTTAAACTACGACTTTGGGCAATCCACCAATCAGGACCTTGAACTTATCCTTCCAGTTACAATTGCGCTTCTGGTAATTGCTACTGCACTGTTTTTCCGCTCCATCGTCACCCCAATCATCACTTTGGGCACGATAGGTGTGGGGCTTGGTGTTTCTCAGATTTTCCCCTACCTGGTGGGTACATACTTAAACCAAGTGGACTACACTGTAACCACTGTACTCTTAACGGTACTCATCGGGGTGGGCACAGACTACAGCATTTTCATCGTAGCCCGTCACCGAGAGGAAAGAATTAACAAACTGCCCCTGTTTGAAGCAATCAAGAAATCCATCACTTGGGCAGGCGAAAGCATCGTAACCAGCGGCGCAACCGTCATCATCTCATTCCTCGCGCTTTCAGCCACCTCGATGGTTATGATGCAAACGATGGGTATCATCGTCGGCTTAGGCGTCATCGTTACATTGCTTGCTTCCTTAACTGTTGCACCAGCACTCACAGCAATTTTAGGAGACAGAATCTTCTGGCCCAACTCTGGCGAACGATTCGAACGCTACGCCAAAAGCATAAAAGAAAAGAACCAACGCAGAGGCGGCTACTTCGCAAGAAGCGGAGCATTCTCAGTGAAACACGGCAAAGTAATCATACTCATCGCGGTCTTAGTTACGGTGCCTACATTCTATGTCTATGCAACCACGACGCCGACATACAACCTCTTGGGTAGCGCATCCGGCAATTTAGAATCGGTTGCCGCTTCCAACGCTCTCACTGACTCCTTTGGCGGCGGCAGGCTGATGCCAACATACGTCGTCGTAACTTTCGAGAACCCCATAGTGAACAATGGTGGGTTTAATTTGGGTGAAATGGCGACGTTGCAGAGCATGTCATCTGGTATAGCAAGCAGTGGAGGTATCCATCAAGTTACTGGGCCCACGATGCCGTTTGGCGAAGCAGTAGATTACCGAACCATCACAAACGAAACCGACTCAACCACCTACAGCGGCATAATCGATACCATAGGCGCAGATAACCAGTCAGCGCTGATAACCGTGCAATTCACTGTAGACCCCTACTCAACGGAAGCCATGAACTACGCCCAAGCACTCCGTGACTCTCTACATGCAACCTACGACGGCACTGCGAACATAACAGGCATCTATGTGGATGGAACAACAGGCGCCACCCTTGATACAAGAGTAACTTTCCAGAACCAGTTTAACCAGATTCTACCAATCGTGGCTTTAGGCGTCGGCTTAGTGCTGTTCTTCGTGTTGGGTTCATTGATTCTGCCTGTCTTCGCAGTTCTCTCAGTGCTCATGAGCATCGTCTGGACGCTTGCAATTACTGTAGTAGTATTCCAAAGCGTATTCGGCTACGGCTTACTATTCATAACGCCGCTAATCCTCTTCGTGCTGCTGCTTGGTTTAGGCATGGACTACAACATATTCATCCTAACCCGCATACGTGAAGAAGCCGCTAAAGGACAAAGCCTAAACGACGCCATCGTACACGCAGTTCAACAAACAGGCGGCATCATTACAGCTGCAGCCGTCATCCTTGCAGGGTCGCTTGGTGCTTTGATGCTTTCAAGCAACATGATGATGAAAGAGATGGGTTTCGCATTCGCTTTCAGCATCCTCATCGATGCGTTGGTGGTGCGAACCTACCTTGTGCCCGCGGTGATGTCAGTGTTTGGCAAATGGAACTGGTACAACCCCATAAAACGCCTGCAACGCATAAAACACTTCGAAGACAACCAACCCCAAGAACAGCCCCAACCAGAACCAAAAATCGAATAGACCAATATGGGAACAGGTTTGTTCCCCAACAAACTTTTTATAAATCCCCCGCCTTTTTAGCAAAAAATTCCCAATCCAGCTCAGATGACTAAATTTATGGTACAATACAAATGGGTAGCACTCTCAAACACGACCCTTGGCATGCTGATGGCATCCATCGACATGACCATCGTTTTGATTGCTTTGCCATCGATTTTTAGAGGCATAAACATAGACCCCTTCACCAGCTTCCAATACCTGCTCTGGGTTATGTTTGGCTACAGCATCGTAACCGCGGTGCTCCTGGTGACTTTTGGGCGCCTCTCAGACATCTACGGCAGAGTGCGCCTCTACAATCTGGGCTTCGCCATATTCACCGTCGGCTCAATCCTGCTCTCCATAACACCTCACACGGGCGATGCAGGCGCCATCGAACTCATAGTTTTCCGCATCATACAGGGCGTCGGCGCAGCTTTCCTTTTCTCCAACAGTGGAGCCATCATAACTGACGCTTTTCCCGAAAACGAACGCGGCAAAGCCTTGGGCATAAACCAGTTAGCGTTCCTCGCAGGCTCACTAATCGGCTTAGTCTTAGGTGGTGTTTTGGCGGTTTATGATTGGCGGCTGGTCTTTTTGGTCAGTGTCCCAGTCGGGGTAGTCGGCACGGTTTGGTCTTATTGGAAACTAAAAGAGCAACATGTAACACGAAAGAAACAGAAACTTGACATCTGGGGTAACATCTGCTTCGGCGGCGGCTTAACCCTGATTCTGTTAGGCATCACTTATGGGTTGACGCCTTACGGTGCCTCGCCGATGGGCTGGAGTAACCCCTTCGTTGTTGCTTCTTTAGCTGTAGGCGCGGCCTTGTTGATGGCGTTTCCATTCATAGAACGCCGCGTAGAGGACCCCATGTTCCGCCTTGACCTCTTCAAGAACCGCACCTTCGCCGCAGGCAACGTCGCCACCTTCCTCAGTTCGATGTCAAGAGGCGGCGTCATGATTATGCTAGTTGTGCTACTGCAGGGGATCTGGCTACCGCTTCACGGCTACACCTATGAGGATTCGCCTTTCTGGGCAGGCATATTTATGATTCCCATGTCCATCGGCATCGCCATCACTGGACCCTTAAGCGGCTGGCTCTCCGACAAACACGGCGCAAGAGTGCTCGCAACAGCAGGCATGATAATCACAGGCATAACGTTTCTGCTCTTCACATTGCTACCAGCTAACTTTGAATACTTCCCCTTCGCGCTGATACTGCTCATCATGGGTCTCGGAAACGGCATCTTCATGTCTCCAAACATGGCATCCGTCATGAACAGCTGCCCCGCCGAGCACCGAGGAGCCGCCTCAGGCATGCGCTCCACCCTGCAAAACTGCGGACAAACCATCAGCCAAGCCATATTCTTCAGCATAATAATCATATCCCTAAACGCAACCCTCCCCGCCGCCCTCTCCACAGCAGTCGCAAACGCAGGCGCATCGCAGCAACTAGCTGACGCATTCAGCGCCACGCCCGCTTCGGGTGCGCTTTTCGCCGCTTTCTTGGGGTATAACCCGATTGGCACACTGCTACAAGGTATGGGGCCGCTTGCAGCGGGGTTGCCCGATGCTTCCCGTGCGGTTCTGGAGGGGCAAACGTTCTTCCCCAACGCGATTGCAGCGCCCTTCATGTCGGCGTTAACTATCGCCTTCGTTATTGCGGCGGTTCTTTGCTTCTTGGCGGCGGTGTTCTCTGCTTTGAGAGGACCGAAAAACCAGCCTTGCTAAAAGCCCTCCAAGTGGTCAATACTCCACAGAATGTCGAGAATTGTTTTTCTTGGCAGTAATGTAAATGCTTTTTAGTGTAGGTGTCTGCTATACAACCAAAAAAGGGTTAGAGAGAGTGGACGCTGTCAAACTTGTTGTGGGCTTAGGCGGCATGCCCGGCTCAGGCAAATCGCTTGTTGTTGAAACCGCAAAGGAGTTAGGCTATGATATTGTGGCGATGGGTGATGTGGTGCGGGAGCAAACTCGCTTGCGTGGTTTAGAGCCGACGCCGCAGAACGTGGGCAAAGTCATGCTGGAGTTGCGTGCGCAGGAAGGCAACTATGTTATAGCCAAAAAATGTATTCCAAAAATCGAGCAGCAACCCAGCAACCGCGTTCTAATCGACGGCTTAAGAAGCCTCTACGAAGCAGACATTTTCAGGGAGCACTTTGCCAGCTTTACCCTCGTGGGGGTGCATGCGCCTCCGCAAGTGAGGTTTGAGCGGCTTAGGCTTCGTGGCAGAAGCGACGACCCCCCAAACTACGAAGTCTTCCACGAACGCGACATGCGCGAACTCGGTGTGGGTTTGGGAAATGTTATAGCGATGGCTGAGAAGATACTAGTTAACGATAACAGCATAGAAGGCTTCAAGGCGCTGGTAACGGAGAATTTTGGCAGGATAGAGCAGAAATGGTTGAAGTAACAGTTTTTGTAGAAGCAGAAGTTAACCCCACCGAAGACGAGGAAAAAGTGCGGACAGCAATCAACAACGTACTATGCAACGCCGCAATCATAGTTAAACCCGCACAAAG
This sequence comes from Candidatus Bathyarchaeota archaeon, assembly GCA_023488905.1. Classification (GTDB taxonomy): domain Archaea; phylum Thermoproteota; class Bathyarchaeia; order Bathyarchaeales; family Bathycorpusculaceae; genus Bathycorpusculum. The sequence goes on along the minus strand of JAMDCQ010000010.1, from coordinate 41,663 downwards.
GGGCAGTACCCTGTTCGCAGAAGCAAAAGGGCAAGACTCACTCACTAACCTACGCAAAATGATGCGTAACGACCGCATCCGCGACGCCGCCAGACGGCTGCTCTTCAAATCCACCCGCGGCAACACCATCAGCTTCTTTCTAAACAAGCAAGTCGCCTATGCAGGGCACGTATCTTTCTCCGAAGAAACCGCTGAGTCACCGCTGGGGCCCATAAGATTCAAAATCGAAACCGACAATGCCCCGCAGCTGGTTGAGTGGCTGGCAGAAAAAACAGAAAGAACCTGAACTTGAAGGCTTAAGCGTGGCGGAACGGGCACTTGTAACCAAGAACGGCGCGGTTCTCTTAGGGGACAGTGTCGCCTGCGACGCTTTCGACGCGCGTCCGCTGCGGGTTGTGACGCATGCCCACGCCGACCACCTCTGTGGCCTACGAAAAAGCGTCAAGTGCTGCGAAAAAGTTCTCATGACCAAAGCCACCCGCGACCTAGCCGAAACACTCGACGAAAAACTGAACCTGCATCAGAAATCCGTTCGAACCTTGGAGTACGGTAAGCCCTTCAAGTTTGGCGACGAAAAAATTACCCTTCTCAAAGCTGACCACATTTTGGGTGCATGCCAAGTGCTCGTCGAAGACGCAGGCGGAATCCGCATTGCGTGGTCGGGGGATTTCCGAATGGAAGGCACCAAAGCCGTTGACTGCGACGTTTTGGTGGTTGAAGCAACTTATGGTACCCCATCTTGCAGGCGCAACTTCGATGTGGACGTGCGGCAACTGCTAGTGGATATGATTGAGAAGCGGTTGCGCGGCGGCGCAGTCTACGTTTTTGGTTATCATGGCAAACTCCAAGAAGTCATGAAGCTGCTCCGCGACGCCGACGTCCAAGTGCCGTTTGTGATGCCCGAGCGCGTCTTTGAAGTAACCCAAGTCTGCGAAAAACACGGCATGCAGCTTGGTCCCATCTCACGTTCCACCGACAAGGAAGGTCATGAACTCTTGGACGGCAACTTGCCCTGCGTCGCCTTCTACCACATGAACCAACGCCAACACGTGGGACTGCACAACGCTCGGCTTTGTGTGAGCGGCTGGGAATTCCAGAAGCCCTGTCGCCAAATCGGCGACCGCGAACACCTCATAGCACTGAGCGATCACTCGGATTTTGATGGCTTAATCGAATACGTCAGGCGCACCAAAGCCAAACAAGTCATCACCGACAACTTCCGAAGCAACGGCGACGCATTAGCCAAAGAAATCTGCAAACGCCTCGGCGTATCCGCGGTAGCCATGCCCCGAAGCACACCCCAAACAACATTGTAGAACACCAGTTTTTCTGGTAGGTTTTCGGTTAAGTTTAAAAGCCCAAAACCAAACAGAAACATGCAAAGTGACACTGTATGTCTAAGTCATCTGTTATTTCAGGCTTCTACAAGTTGCCGCCTAAAGAGCGGTTAGCACTAATCGCGGATTTTGCTGACTTAACCGAAGAGGAAAAGCAGCTTCTGCAGCAATCCTGCTCCTTGCCCATTGATGTTGCTGATCACATGGTGGAGAACCTCATCGGCGTCTTTCCAGAACCCCTCGGCGTCGCCGTAAACTTCCAAATCAACGGCAAAGACTACATCATCCCGATGGCGACGGAGGAACCCAGCGTTATCGCAGCCGCCAGCTACGCCGCGAAGATGGTCCGCGACGGTGGAGGATTTAAAACCAGCAGCACCGACCCCGTTATGATTGGGCAAATCCAAGTTGTCAAGCTCAAGGATGCAGAGTACGCACAGATGAAGGTATTGACTGCTAGAAACGACATCTTGAAGAAGGCAAATGAACAAGACCCCGTATTGAATTCGTTCGGCGGCGGCGCAAAAGATCTATGCGCAAAAGTTATTCAAACCTCCATGGGTAAGATGCTTATTGTTGAATTGTTCGTTGACTGCCGCGACGCCATGGGCGCCAACGCCGTAAACACGATGGCTGAAGCCGTTTCCCCCATGATCGAGGAACTAACAGGTGGACAAGTCTACCTAAGAATCATCTCGAACCTAGCAGTGAAGCGCCTCGCGAAAGCTACCTGCACCGTACCCAAAGAAGCCGTGGGCGGAGAAGCAGTCGTCGAAGGCATCGCATACGCCTCCGCGTTTGCAGCAGCCGACCCATACCGCGCTGCCACCCACAACAAAGGCGCAATGAACGGCATAATAGCCGTCGTCTTAGCCACAGGCAACGACCACCGCGCCATCGAAGCAGGCGGACACGCCTACGCAGCCCTCAACGGCGCCTACACGTCGTTCTCGAAGTGGACCAAAAACGCAAACGGCGACTTGGAAGGCTCAATCGAGTTGCCGATGGCTGTCGGCTTAATCGGCGGCGCAGTCAAAACTCACCCCATCGCGCGAATCGCCATGAAAATCCTAAACGTGAAAAGCGCTAACGAATTCGCCGAAGTCTTAGCCGCAGTTGGCCTAGCCCAAAACCTCGCCGCACTCCGTGCGCTTTCAAGTGAGGGTATTCAGCGGGGGCACATGTCTCTGCACGCGCGCAACATCGCTGTTAACGCGGGCGCGAAGGGGGCGCAGATTGAGTTGGTGGCGGAGCGGATGGTTAAGGAACGTAAAGTCCGTGTGGATCGCGCTAAAGAGATTCTTGGGGAATTAGCCAAGCAGTAAGTGCCCTCTTTTTCTTTTTATTGTTTTGTTTTGATGTTTCTTGTTGTTTGTGTTGGGGTAATGTTTTAATTCCTCGATATTACCAACCTATAACATCGAACCTGAGATGAACCAGCCAAACCAACCCCTACACAACAGTAACCTAAAAATCGCAACCGTCGACCTAGTCCTGATGGCACTCTTCGCCGCCTTAGGTTTAGCAACCAAAAACGTTCTCCACCCTCTACTTGGACCAGTAATCGGAGCCTTCTACGTCCCCACAGGCGCAGTCACAGGAGGTCTCTACATGATGTGGCCCGTCATGGCTTTCGGTTTCATACGCAAAACAGGCGCCGCCACGATGGTGTCACTGATTCAAGCCCTCATCAGCCTGGTGCTTCCATACGGCAACTTTGGGCTGCTGTCCTTTGTTATCTACCTCGGTCCTGGCTTAGCAATCGACGCTTTCTTCGTGCTCTCCCGACACAAAGCCTGCTGCCTCGGATGCTGCATGGGCGCTTCTGCAATCGCCAACGTCGTCGGAACTGTCTTGGTGGGTGCATTGGTGCTGTTTTTGCCCCTTGTTGTGCTCTCGTTTTTGGCTGTTATCGCCGCGATAAGCGGCTGCATTGGCGGGTTCATCGCTAACATGCTTCTTGTTAGGATTGGAAAACTTGGAATTGGAGGAAAAAACCTTGAACAAAAACAGTAAAATAATCATAGCTTTGGCTGCAGTAGCCATAATCGTAATTGCCCTTACCGCGTCAATCTATTACTTAAACGGAAACAACAACTCAGCGAATCCGCTTCTGCCTACAGGTAATCCGCCAACTGCACAACTGAAGGTAACAGGCGACATCGCCACCGAGAAAACCCTTAGCATATCCGATTTGGCGCAGATGCCGCTTACAACCGTGACCCACACCATCAAAGGCGAAACAGCCACCTACATCGGTGTAACCGTCACGCATCTGCTCAACGAAACGGGCGCTTCATGGGGTGCAGGTTTCATCGATGTTATTGCAGGGGATGGCTTCAAACGTACCATAAACACCTATCAAGCCTTCAACAGCACCCAATACGAGGGTAGCGAATTCATCTTGGCGTTTGTCAAGGATGGCCAATGGATAAGCGACACTTCCGAGGGGCCTCTGAAACTAATTGCACCCGGCTTAGTATCAAACTTTAACGTTAAAAGTGTCGCAGAAATTAACCTCAACCCATGGACCATAACAGTCAATGGCACCGTGACCCACCCAATGGTACTGACAGGCAGCAACATAACTAATTACGAAGTAAAAACCGTGAATGCGGCGTTTGCTCCCGGCGGCGAACCCCAGCGCACTTCAGACTGGACGGGTGTTACATTGCAAAGTATTCTGCAAGCAAGCGGCGTCTCCTCAGGCGCAACAAAAATTACTGTAACAGCTATCGACGGTTACAGCCGCGAATTCACTTTAGCGCAAGTACAGAGCACGGGCATGCTGGTGGGCTACCAAGAAAACGGCGCTTACCTCTTACCCGACGACGGCGCACCCTTCCGATTGTTCGTGCCCACAGAAGAATTCAAGTGGGGTCAAAACTGGGTAAGATGGGTCGCAGAAATAACAGTCTCCTAAAAGTGAGTGGCATGACGAAAGCAACTAAAATTGCCCTCATAGTGTTTCTTCTCTTAATCGTAGCAGCCGTTCCCCTCTACTATTATACTCGACCCGACGCTGGGCAACCCGCAAGTTCCCTGCAACTTAAGGGCAACGTCAACAGCCCAAAAACGCTATCACTCACTGAACTGGAAACGATGCCATCAGTAACCGTACAGGTAACTCTATCATCGAGCAGCCACCAAGAGGACAACGGAGTCTTCAACTACAAGGGCGTCCGCCTAAATGACCTACTAAACCAAGCCCAAACAAACAGTAACGCAACATCAGTATTCATCCAAGCTTCAGACGGCTACGGAACAACCATAACCCTCCAAGAAGCCCAAAACCAAAACACAATCATAGCCTATCAAAAAGACGGCGCGCCTTTAACTGTTCTTAAAGACGGCGGCGAGGGACCACTGCGCCTAATCATCGGCGACGACCAATACGCCCAAAGATGGGTCCGCGGCGTAGCGGCAATTGACGTTACCTAAGTGCTTTCTCGACTAAATCTGCTAATTTTTCTATCTCTTTTTCACTGTTAACTACTGGAATTTTCGAATAGAGTTTCTTTTTTTCTTCTTCGCTGGCGGTTATGATGCCTGAGAGGGCGATTGTTGAGTTGTCAAGGTAGTTTTGGGCTTCTTCGGCTGTTTTAGCCGCGACAATTTTTGGTATCTCTTTTTCTGACTCAAAACCTTCCAAAAAGACGTAGTCCAGCTCGTGTAGGTGTGGCAGTATCTCGTAGGTTAAGCCGCCTTTCTTATGAAAATCACCGTTTCTTCTTTTGGAACTGCTACGTTGATTTCGGCTCCGGCTTTGCTGTAGCGGTCGGTTTCTTTTTGCGGTGTATCCAAGGTTTGGATGCGAACAATATCTTTGATTGTGCCTACGTGGTATCCGCGGCGTGTGAACTCGGTGATTAAGTGTTTGATGACGGTTGTTTTGCCTGAGTGTTTTCCGCCGACGACTGCAACAAGCTTTGGCAAAGAGTGCACCTTTAGGGTATTAGCGTTTTCTGCTTTATATAGGGGGAGGGGAGGTCGCTGAGAGCAACAAACTCCTCAAGCTTCCGCATACGTTTTCGTATCCGCCTTTAAATAAGGGGGTCTAGTCACGGCAGAGCAACGCGTAGCAAAGTAGCTGGGTTACTGCTCGTTTAGGAGGTTTTTGCGGCTGAAAACCCGCTCCAACTCAGCTTTAGGCAATCCCTTTTCGAGCGCTACCTCTTTTACGGTGCGGTTCTCTGCTTGAGCTTGTTTAGCAATTTTTGCCGCTTCCAAATACCCTATTTTGGGCGCCAGCAGAGTGGCAAGCGAGGGATTTTTTTCGAGGTATTGTTCGCAGCGTTTCTCGTCCACAGTTATGCCCCTGACGCATCGCTCGGTGAATACTGGAATGTAATTGCTCAGGATTTGGATGCTGAAGAGCATGTTGTAGGCGATTGCGGGTGTCATGACGTTTAGTTCCAGTTGCCCCGCTTGCACCGCCATGGAAACGGCGGCGTCGCAGCCGACTACTTGGTAAGCAACCATGTTGAGGCACTCCGCCATCACAGGGTTAACTTTGCCAGGCATAATCGATGAACCAGGCTGCACAGGCGGCAAGGTAATTTCGTTTAAGCCCGTTGTCGGCCCAGAAGCAAGCAACCGCAAATCGTTAGCAATGCGGATAAGTTCTAAGGCGAGTTCTTTTAAGCCGCTGGAAACCGTTTGCGCCGCCCTGTGGCTTTGTAGCGCCTCAAAATTGTTAGCTGCAGGTTTAAGTGGAAAACCAGAAAGTTTGGCGAGTTCTGCCACTGCAAGCCGTTTGTATTTTGGGTGGCTGTTGGCGCCTGTTCCGGTGGCGGTGCCGCCTAAAGCGACCATGTAGAGGTTTTCTTGGCGTTTGCGCAGCTCAGCGGCGGCGTGGGTGATGGCTGAGGCGTAAGCGGAGAATTCCTGCCCCATAGTGACTGGAACAGCATCCTGCAAATGCGTCCTGCCAGACTTCAGTACGTCCGCGTTTTTCTTGGCTAACTCCTCGAAAGCGGCAGCCAACTCGTCGAGCGCTTTTAGCAGGGGTTGAAGCGCTATCAAAACTGACACGTGAAGCGCAGTTGGGTATGTGTCGTTGGTGGATTGCGCCATGTTGACGTGATCGTTTGGGCTCACCGATTTGTAGTCGCCTTTGGATTTACCCAAGATTTCGAGCGTCCGATTAGCGAGGACTTCGTTGGTGTTCATGTTAAACGATGTTCCTGCGCCCGCTTGGAAAACATCCACCACGAATTGGTCAACGAGTTTGCCATCGAGAACTTCGTCACAGGCGGCTATGATGGCTTTGCCGATTTTTTGGTCCAGCCACCCCACCTGCATGTTCGCGGCTGCGGCGGCTTTTTTGATGAGCGCGTATGCTTTGATGATTTGGATGGGTGCTTTTAGTCCGCTTACGGGAAAGTTTTCTGTTGCCCTAAACGTTTGAATGCCAAAGTAGGCGTTTTGGGGGATGGCGCGTTCGCCTAAGGGGTCAACTTCTTTTCTGGTATCCACCTAACCATTTCTCCTGCCGTGTTATTTGTACGGTTATCTTTTTAGCCTTTAATATTGTCTAAGTGGCTTTAATGTTCTTTGCAAAAGGGGAAATTTAGATTTCGAATTTTTCTATTATACGGGTTTCTTTTTCGCCCGTGATTTCTGCGGTTACGTGAAAGAATTTTTCTAGCCCCGATTTGATGATGCGGGGTTTGAGGAGTTCGTCGATTTGGAAAACACCTGCGGAGTTGGACATTTTGATTTTTATGGTGATAGGTTTAGGTGCGCCCTCTGTTACTTCTACTTCGACTTTCTCAATGCTGAGCGCTGAGACGGCGTGGATGTCGATTTTTCCTGCATTAAACGGAATCCTTGCTCTGCCAGCTTCCATATCCAACGCGTCCGCGATGCCCACTATACCTGCTTCTTTGGTGAGGATTCTGTTTGCGGGTTCATTGTTGGGTTGCTCCTCGTGGCAGACGATGGCGTGTAGCACTTCTGAGGTTATGATGACGCGTTCTTCCTCGTCGTAGGTCGGCGTTAAGAGGTTGTCTAAAACGGTGAGTGCAAGTGTTGCGCTGTATTTTTCGTGATTTAACCGCTGTACAATCATACCCAAATCATGCAGGATTGAACCTAAAACGACTACGACTTCGGCGTCGTCATTGTTCATCTTGTAGCTCTCCACAATGCTTGGGGTGATGAGTTTCTTTTCAACCAAAATGCGCAGAAGCCGCAACGCGATGTTGGCTACGATTTTAACGTGGGTTGGTCCATGGTCAGTGTAGCCCATGCGCTCTATAGCCATAACGTTTGAGCATTTCCAGTAGGTTTGGAGTTTTTTGTCTTTTTTGACTTTCTCCATTACCTGCTTAAGTTTGATGTTGTCGCGGTAGGGTATGTTGAAGACAAATGACACTTCGTCAAGCTCCTTTGAGAAGTAATGTTTAGGTTTAGATTTAAACTTACATCAAACATGTCGCATGTTGCTGCTCTGCCGTGACTAGACCCCCTTGAAAAGAGACCACGGGATTTTGGCTGCCTTTACTGTCAGTTAACTCTTTCTTTCTCTTTTTTTGCTTCTGATAAGGTTATGCAAAACGTTATATGGCAAAAATGCCAATCTGAACTGATGAATCCACAAAACCATCCCGAATCTGATGACTCATTAACGGTACAGGAAATTAAAGTGCGGATTGTCAAAGAATTTCTGGACTTAATCATTCTAATAGAACTTAGAAATGACGAAGGATTAAGCGGGTACGATTTAGTCGTTACTCTTAATCAAAAGTTCGCACTTGCACTAAGTCCAGGTACAGTGTATGCAGCACTTTACGCTATGGAACGAAAGGGTTTTGTTAAAAGCGAGAAAGTTGCAAAGAAAACCTCTTTTAGCTTAGCCCCAAAGGGCCAGAAGAGGATAGAGAAATTTAAAGAATCGCGCGAGGATCTTACTGCTTTCATGGAGTGCATTTTTCCAATTGTGTTTCACCCATAGCGCTAAAGGGGTCGTAAACTCAAGGTTTTTGCGCTCTTTTGTGACCTCAAGTCTACCCTGATGCGCCGTAACCCGTCACTGTAACCGACGCCCCAGTTGAACCCACGTTTGTTTTAGCATCAACAATTATCGCCCAAACAATACTCTGAGACGAATAAAGTTGCATCATTTCATCATCAGTCAGCCACGCTGAGCCGCTACCATTGAAGGTTCGAGTAACGGGACTGGAAATAACGTTGTCGATGTATTCTATTCGGATTCGTACCGTAACGATTTCGTTTTGGCTGAAGCTGCCTGAAACCTCGATTTTGGGTTTAAAGTTAAAAATCTTGAGTGGTTTGCACTCTATGCTTGCGTTTCCGCCGTATTGCCCGTTGACGCCGATTGGAACTGCAACCTCCCGCTCAAACACGCTTCCTACGCCCGAAAGCCAAATCCCGAATGGATTATGAATTCGTGTAGTCCAGTTGCCCAAGAAGCTTACGCCACCGTCAAGAATGGGCGCGGGATCACAGTTTTCGCCTAAGTCTATGGCAAATATGTAAATTGGGTCAGAGGTGAAACACTCAAAAACCACTCCAAACAGCAGCGTCTGATACATGGAGCCATCTACGTGCAGTGCGGTTTGGTTACTGCGATGGTCGTTTTCTCCCATCCAGAAGCGTACATTTTGAATTTGGCTGTCAGAGAATTCTGCCCACTTTTCTACGCTTATGCCCACTGAGAAGTCTTGGATGTTAAAGTAGCAGCGTTCGATTACGGAGGATGCGTAGGAACCAGTGGTGTTCCCGATGTCGTTGCCGATTTGGGTGCCGTTGACGGGGGTTCGGAAAGCGATGCCTTCGGTGTTGTTGATGAACTGGCAATTCTCCACTTTGTTGTATTCGCTCCATGTGTTTGTGTTTGCGAATTCTATGCCTGTGGTTGCGTTGATGAATTTGGTGTTGGTTATGGTTGTGGCAAAAGAGTTCTCAACTCGAACCGTCGCATTTATGATTGTTAACCCCGAAATCAATGCGTCCTGTGATTTAGTGTAGTCATCCCCGTAAACAACGATTTTGTATCCGTTACCCTGAATTATGGCTTCGTCACTAACGATTTTCGCATCAAACTTATTGACCACGTAGACGTCGTCGGTTAACTCGTATGTCCCGGGGTTTAGGTAGACGGATTTGCCCTGCGAAAACGCCGCGTTAAGCGCTGAGGAAGCGCTTTTTGGATGCTCAGAGATGTAGCCTGTGTAGCTATTTTTGAGTTTGTAGGTGACGCCGTCCTGAGAGAGCACAAAGTCATAGTTTACTACGTTGGTGATGTTGGCTAAGCGGGTGCCCTCCAAAATCAGGTAGGTGTTTATGGCGGTCATTATGAGCAGGGCTGAAAGGACGATGGTGATGGCGCGTTTAGAAAGAACTGTTTTTAGGGCAGCTTTCATTTTTGGGGCTCAGCCGTTTTTGTGTACCATGTACTTGGCAGTCTTAATTAATTTTGTTGACTCACTTATGAGGGCTGAGTTGGTTTTTTGGTGGTAAGGCGCTTGTTTGTTGTTGAATCGTGGAATTTGCTGTAGGCTTAAATACTGATGGCTTTCTATTGGGAAGTGGCCTACCTGAATTAGTTTACCGAAATATTTAAAGGTAAATCTTTACTGTATTTTGGTAAAAATAGGGTGATTTGAACATGGAAGCCCCCAACGCAGTAGAACTAAAAGCAGTAACAAAACGCTACGACGAATTAGTCGCCGTAAACAACATCGACCTAACCATACAAACAGGCGAAATCTTCGCACTCCTAGGCCCAAACGGCTCAGGCAAATCCACCACCCTAAAAATGCTCTTAGGATTGGTGCAACCAACCGCCGGCTCCGTCACCGTACTAGGCCTAGACGTACAGAAAGAACCCGTCGCTGTCAAGCAGCAGGTTGGTTACGTCCCCGAATCGCCCAGCGTATATGAGTTTTTAACTGGAATAGAATACCTCGATTTCATCGCCGACATCTACGGCGTGCCGCCAGCTGAGAAGCAGCAACGCATAAACGAGTACTTAAAAGCCCTCCAGCTTGAAGGCCGAGAAGGCGACATGATAAACAGCTACTCTGATGGCATGAAGAAGAAACTCAGCTTAATCTCAGCGTTCCTCAACAAACCCAAACTCCTCATACTCGATGAACCCCTAAACGCCTTAGACCCCCGAAGCGCAAGAATCGCCAAAGACCTGTTCCATCAACTCAAACTGCAAGGCGTAACCACCATCCTATCCACACACGTGCTTGAAATCGCCGAAGCAGTATGCGACCGAATCGGCATCATGTACCAAGGCAACATCTTGGCTTTGGGCACCATTAACGAGCTTAGAGAAAAAGCAAGTTTACCCAGTAGCGGCTTAGAAGACATATTCCTCAAGTTAACCGGAACAGGCGACTTAAAACCCGTCGTTGAGGAACTTCTCCGATGAACTGGAAAAACGTTCTCGCCCTGATACGGGTTGAGCGCAAATCAGGCAGGCTCATTCGAGGTGTAAAAAAGACCCGCTATAGGGAAAACCGCATTTTGGCTTATTGGCCCTACTGGGTTGCAGCTATAATCGGTGTCCTTGGCGGTTTGGGCGCAAACGCAATCGCCGCTGAAGTCTACTCGGCACCCAGCGAAATTCCCTTGCCTTCACTTGAGACTTCTGCACTAGGCTTCTTTATCATCATGCCCACACTGGTGCTGATTTTCAGCATTGTTTTCTCGATGCTGCAGCAAATTCAACTAAGCGGCGTCAAAGTGACCACACGGGTAAACTACTGGTTACCCATTACGTGGCAGGAACAAACCTTAGCATCCATACTGTCTAATTTGCTGGGGTTACCCGTTGCGTTGACTATAGGTTTCTCGGCTGGGCTGCTTGTCTTTGCAGGCTTCAACGGTTTAATCTTGCCCGCGCTCGTAACTACAGTTTTCATGTTAGCTGCGGCATTCATGGGTAGCTCCACTACCGAGATCCTAAGGATCATTCAAGTGCGTTTCACTGGCGCAGTTTACAAGTCAAGCGGCAGAGCAGCCGTCTGGGTCAGATTCATTGGCTCTATCACATTCTTCTTGATCTTCTACGTCGTCTACTTCTCGATAACACAGGGCTTCACAAACTTCATTCAAGGCTTAAACACCTTCCAAAGTTCTTTCTGGTTTATCCCCTTCATCTGGCCAGGTTTAACACTCTTCTATCTATACAACGGCATAATCCTAGAAGGTCTACTCTTCATTGCATTAACAGCTGCGTTCATAGCCGCACTCTACTATCTAGGCATAAAACTCAATGAGCGCTTCGGACTCTACGAGCCACCCGCAATCCGCATCCAAGCAGGCGGAACATACGCACCAAAAACAGGAATGCTGGGCAAACTCGGCTTCACCTCCGCTGAAGCAGCAATAATACGCAAAGACATTCGCTCCTTCACTCGCAGACGGGAACTAATCGGTTTATTCATCGTACCCATAGTTTTCGTCATAATCCCGCTGATGCAGTCCATCGGTATCACCAATCAAGGGGCACCACAAGAAGTCAGCTTAATGTTTCTGGGGATGATTTTCCTGTTATCCTCAAGCATCATGGCTATGTCGCTTGGAAACATGTTGATAGGCGAAGAAGGCGAAGCAGTGTGGAGAATCTACGCATCGCCAATATCGCCCAAGAACTTGGTTAAGAGCAAATTTGCTTTCCTACTCTTCTTCGCGATAGTCACGCTGCTCATAACGGGAACAATAGGCACAATATTCTACAATCCGCCGATAAACATAATCGCAGTCGGCTTCCTAGAAGGGCTCTTCTTAGTTTTCCCATTGGGCTCCATTGCGTTATCTATCGGCTTCAAGGGCGCTGATTTCTCTGTTACTCCAAGACCCCGAATGATACGCCCCTCATGGTCATACATGAGCTTAGGTGCCTGCGCACTAGCCGCCCTAGGCATACTCTCCCCCTTCATACCCTCCCTCCTCGGCATGCTGCTGTCCTCCCCCCTCACATTTGAATCCCTTGCCGCCATCGACTTCACACTCCCCGTAATAATCAGCGCCGTCATCGCCGCAGTCATCACAGTTGTGTTCTACCGAATAAACCTCAACAGCGCAGAAGGATTGATTCGCAAAGCCGAAATCTAACCCCCCTTTTTCCCCGTCTGTTTGCACGCAGTGCTGTGCAAAAAACTTAAACTCTACTATACATGCTAGGATTGCCATTGTGATGTTGTTATGGATAGGTCAGCAGTTATTTTAGCAGGTGGAATTAGCGCACAGGCAGTTGCAGAGTTAGAAGGCAAACCCCTACTAAACTACGTAGTAACCGCAATAGGAGACCTTGTCGACGAGATAGTGGTGGTTGTTGATTCGCAGGAATGCGCCGACGCCTACGCCAAATTCGTCGCACCCGACATAAGGTTTACAGTTAACGAAAGCAAAGACGAGAGCGCATTATCTGGGGCGTTGGCGGGTTTTGAAGCAACCAAAGGCGACTACACTCTGGTTTTGCCTGCTGGCAGCCCCTTTGTTTCGCATGAGCTTCTGTCGTTGCTGTTTGAGTTATGCGTTGGTAAGGCGGCGGTGGTGCCCCGTTGGACTAACCAAGAATGCGAACCGCTACATGCGGTTTACTGCACCAAAATGGCGCTTGACGCCTCCAGGGCGGCATTGGCGGAGGGCGAAGTTGACATGGAAGCTATGGTGGAGAAGCTACGAGGCGTACGTTACCTCTCAACGATGGTTATTGAGCAGATTGACCCTGACTTCAAATCCTTTTTCACCGCAACCACTCCAGCGGATTTGAGGAAAGCTTTCGCGATGAGCAAACCCAAGGCGGCACCCAAAAAGAAGCAGAAAAAAGCTCGGTTTGGTTGAAAAACAGCCATTACTGAGCCCCCTCTTATAGTTTTCAACATAGAACCGCTAATAGGCGGCAAATATGACGGGCTTTTTAGGGGATTGTTTGGTTCCAATAATAGACCCTTGTGTAGTTCCCCAGCAGAGTTGCTATTTGTGGTTCGTCGTAGAAGATGTTTAAGCGTGCACCATACGTGGTAGTTAACGCTTGGGCGTCGTTGAAGATTTTAGCCGAGTATTCGTCGGGTGGGAACAGGCCCCAGATGGTGTCGTCTGGTCTTCGGAAACCAAAACCGTAATCCGCGGGCACGACGTAGGCGACTTCGGGGTTGTTTGTGCCAAAGCTTGCGGGGTTACTATGCAAGGTATCCCAGAAACGCCTTAGAGCGTCAAAGTGCTCCTCCGCCAAGATTCCAAAGTCAGTAACTTCTGGGTAACTAAAGACGAGGGCGTATTTGGCGCCTGCACTGTACGCCAAAGCCAAGTCGCTGTAGAGTTCCTCTCCGCTCTCAAGGTAGGGTGCTTGATCATATTTCCATGTCACTACGGCGCCCCAGTCTTTATCGAAGGCTTCCGCTGCGCCTCGGCATAGGGCGATGTGGCGTTCTCTGCTCTGGTTGCCCACAAATTCGGCGAAGATCGTAGTGTAGTCTGCTTGGTAGTCAAACCAATAAAGTGCGTAGTCTGAAGTGAACATCTTTGGTGTATAGTCGAGGTAGTAGCAGGGAAAAACGGAGAGGTTACCCACGTAGCTCCGAGCCATGTCTACGTAGGTCATGCCGGGCGTGTAAGCTGTGCTGTTTATGAGTTGGGCGGGACCGTTGTCAACTTGGTTTCCGCCGGGTTCATCGTAGCGGTAGATGCCTAAAAAGAGGTCACCGTACCTTTGGTGTGCCGTCTCGATCCAGTCAGTGATGGTGTAGTTGTATATTTGGAGTCCTCGGAACTGGACGATAAAGTTTAGGTTTGCGTTGTAGATGTAGTCGCAGGCTTCGTTGAGGGCAGATTCGTTAGATAACAGGTCCACTGAACCGAGTATAAAGAGATTGGTGTAATCCTTCACTTTATCAACCAACGCTTTCACCTGCGAGGTTTCATTGCCATACGCGAACATGACGCCTACGTAGAATTCTCGGGGTTGTGCTTGGCTGTTGCTAAGCAAGAGCTGCGCCAAAAAAAGCGAAAAAACAACAACCAAAATCAAGACGACAGTTATGGCTATGGTGAGTTTGCGGTTCAAACCTGCTCAATAATAATCAACAAAATGACTATTTAACGTTAAACTAAATCCGCCACAGGTCGCTTGGTTGTTATCGGTTAAACAGCCCCACCAGCTTTCCCTCGGCAAGGAGATGCCCTTTCATGGCTTTTTCAACATCGCGTTTCGCAGCTTTTCCGCCTAAAGTCAGCGTAACATCCAACGCGTAAACTTTGAAAGTGTAGCGGTGGTTTTTGCCAGGCGGCGGACAGGGCGGCGCATAGACGGGTTCCTGGTCACTGTTTAAGCCCGCAATGCCTACAAAAGAGTTTTCGCCGATTTGGCTTTGGGTGGGCGGGATGTTGTAGAGTATCCAGTGATCGAAGGTTCCACCTACCGCGTCAGGGTCATCAAAAATTAATGCAAGGCTTTTTGTGCCTTCGGGAATGCCGTCGATGGAGAGCTGCGGGTTTATGCCTTCGCCTATGCAAGTGTATTTTTCGGGGATACGCTGATTGTTTTTGAAGGCGGAACTAGTTACGGTAAGTTCTTTCATCGGCTTGCCTCATTTGTAGTGTTTCTTTGATGGATAAATAGTTGGCGAACAACATGCAGCAACAACAGAGACCTACTGAGAAGCACCCACTTTGGCGAAGTGCGTGTGGCCTTTATGTGTCGCCAGTCTGTGTTGTCTTAGTTCTTCTGGGTTTTGGAATTCTGTTTTGCAGATGGGGCACTTGTAGGTTTCATACATGTTTAGGGCATCTCTTTAGCCAAGCCAAAAGCTGGTATGTTTTAAAAGAATATGTGACTGTAAGACTGCGACAAAAAAGTGTTAAATTAGGCGGTTATTCTTCGCGCCATTTTTCCACGATTAATTTGCCGTCGGCTGGGTTGAATTTCACTTTAACAGGCATGGAACCGTCACATTTAAGCGGGAACATGCTGTCGTCCACCACTCGAACTGGCAGATAAAGTAGATATCGATCGTCTTTTCGTCTAAATAATGTCCCTTTCCCCTCATTCCCCATAGAGATCACAAACGAGTTAACGATGATTCCCCATTTGCTTTTAAAGCTGGCTGTCAAAATGAAGACAAAGCAGGCAATCAATTATGCTCTTTGTGGGCGGAAAAAAATTAGGGGGAGGGCGATGTTTCGTTTTGTGTGGGGGGTTGTGGGTTTGGGGTTTGTGGGGGGTAAGTTTGGTTGAACCAACCACTCGATTGATTAAGTGCAAGTTCTAAGCGGTTAAACTGTTCCTGCGCAAGAGTTTGGGGGTCTTGAAGGGTTTGAACGGACACACCTACCGCAAAGCCGATTACTATACACGAAAACATCGCCGAGGACGTTAACAGCAGCAAAGGCCCTACAGCTGATTGCATTTACTTCTCCCTCGAGCTTTTCTTTCAGCCTCCAAATCCATATCTCGCGCTATGGGCTTATTTGATTTCTAACATGCCAAGTGTAGAGCAGTTCTGCATGTGTACAGGTTTGTTGGTGGAAAAGGATCAAGTTTGAATTGCGGATGGGAGCAAAATTGCGTTGTTGACGCTTATGTGGCTGTATTGTTGTTCTACAGGACTACAGAAAACGGTACGGCACATAGAGCGCAATACAATAAAGTAGAGTGCAGTGCTCAGTTTGTCGTGTAATCAGACCTGAGGCGGTCATATGGATGTTTTAGAACCACGTGGTTGCCCTGCTTTCTGGTAATTTTAAGGCCCAATTTGGAAAGCGCTTTTGTAACTTTGGTGGGTGCTGGCTTGGATGGCTTCTTCGACTCTCTCCATCACTCTGCTTGGGTGTGGCGGCCGAGGGGATGTGGAAATAATTTCAAGTTCATCATGGTTTCACGTTCACAGGGTGTTGGTTTCAACATAGAGGCATGTATGGCGTGTGGTGGAAATTGCACAGCCCACACCGAAGCAGACGTTGAAAACGGTTGCAAACCCAAAACACAGCCGCCCCCAACTGCTGTCGTGTGGTGTGCCGTAAACCAAAACACCCACATAAAGAGCGCAGACAAAGCTGCACTGATCGAATTCACCCCCACCTTCGGCGTTTATTTCTCACCTGCAGCTTCAACGCCTACGTTTATGGTGTGACTCTGGCATTTGCAATCGGTCGTGCAAGCAGGTTAAGTTTGCCTAATATCCACATTGTAGGAGGAAATTGTGGGGGCAATTGTTTCGCAGTAGATTTCCTTTGCCATAGTAGCGTTTGTTCCTTGTTGAAACGTCAGTTTGTTTGATATTTCATTGGTCAGATCCAGCCGAAGAAGACGATGCCTGCATTTGCTAGCCTTGCAGCCATAGAGGAGCAGGTTGGGGTTGTGGTGGTTTGCAACTAAAACTTCGGTTGTTGCCTTGCAGTTTTCGCATCGCAGTGCTCGAACTTGGTCGTTTGCCATGTAGCCGTTAACCAGAAAAACGCTCCACGATTTCTCCTTAACATTACTTAACATAAAAAGACTGCCCGAAATGTAACCATAAAAATGGCATTTTATTCAATAATTGAATATCTTGGCGGGTTAAATCATTATGTGGTTGCTGCGCATAAACAACAAAACTAATTGGAATAGAAACTCAATTTTTTGTCAAGGCGGTGGCATGAATAGAAAGTGTGTGGATTCGTTGCAACATACATTAGGTTATTTATGACTTGAGACATTATGAAAGTGATAACGCTGAGGAACAGAGGATTAACACTAAGTATCCGCGAATCCGAGGGTGGGTTCAGTTTTTTGGTACTTATTTTTGATTCAGAGGACGCTTTCATAAGTCAGTTATATGGCTTCCAACAATTGGAGTTTCCATTGTGTAAATTGGAGGATGATGTGTACATGAAACAAATTGCGGATAAAAACAGAAAACAATTAGAGGCTAAATTAGCCAACGTTTTTGATGAACAGATCACCGGATTGTCTACAGAATTGCGTGAAATATTGCTAGATGACATGGTGACTGCCTTCGAAAATAGATTAAACGTGTTAAACAATACCATAGAGAAAGCAGCCTGCTAAGCCCTATCTATGGAGTTTAATACTGATTAGTAATACATAATTGATTTATATCAAGACTGAGAATCTTTACCAAAACACGAGGAGTATAAAGTGCGTCGATCTAAACTAGAAATGTACGTCGATATCCTTACGGTACTTGCACATCGTGGCCCCCTAAAGCTAACCCACGTCATGTACAAGGCAAACGTTAACTGCAGTGTCCTCAAAGAATACCTAGACTTTCTGATGAAACAGGGTCTAGTGGAAGAGCGCACGATTGGTAAACGGCGTGTAGTTTTCGCTGTCACCCAACGTGGCATTACCGTTTTGAAGTACTTCAAGGAACTAAAACAAGTTCTGCCAATAGTAGAGGAAGCAAGGAATCAGGTTTCTGTTCCCTACTAAACTCCCAACTTTCTAACCCCCGTTTATTATTCTTTTTTAGGTCTGCTTTATTTTTTCATTTAATTTTGGGTGTTTTTTAGTGTTAAATGTTTTTCAAAAATACTTAGTTCAGTATCGCAAGACTTAATAAACACTTAACGTGTTTAGTTATCCAACAACTGTACACATGAAAAACAACTCGGGGATAAAAGTGATTAGAAACGACCTATCCAGCAAAAAACCCTTAAACATACTCGAAAAAATAGAGGAGAGCCTCGAGAAACTTAACGAGAAAATGGAAGTCATGATCGAGATCCAAAAAAACAGTCCAGCAAACCCTAACCCACATAACGTACCAGCCATACCCGACGCGTCGTTGGATGTCATGACGCTTCTCTCTATGCCTGATCACCTTCGAAAGACCGCTATGACGATTTGCCGGTGCTCAAAAGCGACAGCCGAGGAAGTTGCGGAGCAGACGCAACGAGCTAGAGCAGTTGAGAGTGCTTATCTTAATCAATTAGTTATCATGGGTTACATTAAAAAGGAGCGCAAAGGCCGCAAAGCTTACTTCTACATAGACAGGGAAGCACAGAGTTGAGATTATGAGCAAAATAATCGCTGTACACTCCTATAAGGGTGGAACTGGAAAAACCTCAATGGCCGTCAACATTGCCGCCACGCTTGCTAAGAACGGAAAAAAAGTTTGCCTCTTCGACTTAGACTTCAGAGCTCCAAGCTTATTTGCCATACTAAAAGCCCAAAACGTCGAAACTTGGTTCAACGATTATTTAAACAACAGCTGCGAAATCGACAAAGCCATAGTCGACATGAGCCCAAGAATACCCGGCAGTGGAAAATTCTACGCTTGCCTCGCTAACCCGTCTACGGAAGCCATCCGCGACATGTCCTCCAAAGACCGTAAATGGGAAATGCGAGCGTTAGGCAGAATTTTAGCGCTCAGAGAGAGCCTTCTAAGAGACCAAAAATTCGACTACCTAGTCTTCGACACAAGCCCAGGACTCCAATACTCCTCAATCAACGCCATCGTAGCAGCAGATTTCGTGGTGGTTGCAACAACAGGCGACCGCTCAGACGTAGACGGCACAAAACGCATGCTAGCCGAACTCTACAACCTCTTCGAGAAGAAAACAGGCTTGGTCCTAAACAAGGTGCTGGACCCGTCTTTATCATCCCGAAAGACTGAGATGCAGACAAAAATAAAGGCGGACTACAAAGTGCCCATGCTTGGCATGGTACCATGTTTCTGCGAGGTTCTACGCGCCGAAGGCAACTTTATCTTCGCACAGGATAAACCTGACCACCCATTCACCAAGATTGTAGCTGAGATGGTAAAGAAAATCGAAACCAACGACGTAAACTAGCCTTCTTTTCTTTTTTGTGTCTGCGTTCTTTATGTGGGTGTTTTGGTTTACGGCACACCACACGACAGCAGTTGGGGGCGGCTGTGTTTTGGGTTTGCAACCGTTTTCATCTTCTGTTTCGGTGTGGGCTATGCGATTTTCTTCACAAGAATACATAGAAACACGCGATTATGCGTGTGGCACCATGTAGCGACCGCTATTTTCCCCACAAGAACCACCGTGCAATACCCAACAGCCCATACAGTCAGGCAACCGCACGCAACCAAACCAACACCACACCCACCCCAATAAAAAATCTTCACAAACAAAAAACTCCTTTTATAACCAACCAAAGCCAATGTAGAAAACCGCGCAATCTCTCCGTATGGACCTATGACCTCCCTCGGTTCAGGTAACTTTGGGCGATGGCTGAGTTCTGAAAAACTTTAAGCCAAGTTTCCCTTGAACAAGAACTGCGAGGTGAATCTAATGGGACACGAGAAAGGGGTTGTTCTTGTAAGACTTGAAAACGGCGAAAAAGTGGTTCAGACTAAATACATTTACTTAAGAATGAAGAATGCTGGAAGAAAAATCGAGATGATAAAAGAAGCTGAACATGCAAGCGAGTTAACTTAACTTTTTGCCTTACCTGCGTTCTCAAGGGATGCTTCTATAACTAAGGATAGACAGTAAAGTGTTAAAGTATTAAAAAAATTCGTTGAAAATATAATAATAGTGTGCAATAACTCTTAAGCTTGTGATGACCCTGAAATGAGTTGAGAGGGGAGTTAATGGAAATCAGCCCTGAGTTGGCTCAAGAACTCATTAATAGAAAAATTGAGTCTTCCGACCTTGATTACAAGGAAAAATTTAACGATACCACAAAGGACTGGTTGGAGATAGCAAAAGATGTCTACGGCATGGCGAACTCGGGCGGCGGGTACATTATATTTGGCGTTCAAGATGGAACCTTCAAGCCAATTGGGATAGATGAAAATTTCCATAAAGATTCACAGACTTGGGTTGAAAAATTTTCAAAGTGGACAACGGGACACATAAAAATCACTTACTTCGAGCACATTTCTTTAGTCGCAGGGAAAAATCGAAAGTTCCCCATTCTCTTTATCCACGGTTCGATCGGTTCCCTAGTAATCCCGAAATCAGAAGGCGCTTATAAGGATGAACACGGCATCGATAAAGTCGCTTTCAGACAAGGGACTGTTTACACTAGGAGAAATTCGGCAACCGTTGCGGCTACAGGTGAGGAATTTTGGCATCTTTTTTGGGCTCTTTTAAAACGCACATCTGAAGAAAGAGACACATCCGAAATCCCCATAGATGCATTGAATGTCCTAAACCATAAAATGAAGCCAGATTGCTTGGAAGAGACTTTATGGTCAAATCTATACCCCGTTAAGGAGCTGCCCGACAAAATCTTTTCTGCAAATACAAAATATCGATTTGCAAATGACATATATGCCAAAATTAAAGAAAACTTAAAAGGTGAAGTGAAAACTCCCGCGTTCCTATTAGAGGATGAGCTAATATACTCTTTTTGTCCATTTGATGAATTAAACCCATTAAGCCTTTGTGTTAGCTCTTCAGGAGCCGAGCACTCAACGCAAGAATGGCTTGATGACCCCAAACTCAATCAAAAACTAGTCAAATTGTTGAATTTTAATCTCAAAGAGCTTTGTAAGAGTAAAAGATTCTTTTATGACGCCGATAGGGACCGTTATTACATGAGATATTTTGGGGGGTCTGTACCATCAGTAACATGGACGCCATATAAGGCCACTAGCACTCGTGAACTCGTTAACTTAAAAATCAACAAAAATACCGGTCGTTTGACATATTGCGAACATTTTGGCGGTCGTTTAAGATTTACAATTCTGGGAAATGGAGTATACCTAATCATTGAACCAATACGTGTCCTTACAAGGGATGGCTTGCAACCTCTCGATAATCGATTGAATGTACGAATTAGCACAAAGAAAAATGTTTACTATCATAATAACAACTACTTGTACGACATGAAACTATGGCTTCATATTCTCGCAGGGAACAAGGAAGAAGTGCATTTAGGCCAAGAACCTGGCAAAGTAATTGTTTCAATTCTGTCATTAACTTCTAAAACGAGCTTTGGAATTGCCGAGGATCAACATACTGGTGCAGATTTTCTTGATTCTCTGAAATCTGAACCTTTAGACTATGTTGTAACCAATGACGAAACTGGAGACATTAACCCACTCGATGAGACATCTTTGGAGGACTAGCCTTGAAATTATCCAGATTCCAGCCTGTTGCAAGGTATTTCGAAGAACCGCAAATTGAAGTCGGGGAAGGAATACTAGTTCCCGATCCAAAGATGGGGTGGACACTTGTAGGGCCGCTTGGCGATAAATCGGCAAACTACGACATCAACATTGGGATCATTGGGGATGCCTCATCAATAGAAGCAACAAGAAATTTGATTGAGAAATTGAACGTAACATCGTATGGCAAAGATAGAACTTTTCTGCACATAGCCTTCCCCGGGATCGGCAAATTGAGAATCCGTCTAAACGTAAAAGGGGCTGCTCAAATAGACGGTGAATCCTTAAGAACACAAATGGAAAAGAGTGTTTCGCTGTCAAATAGAATCGAACTTTTTAGCCTTATCGTTGAAGAAAAAATCAAGGCATTACTTGATAAAGACCCCTCGCCAGAGTTACTATTGTTAGCTTATCCTAAAATTGTAGATTATTACTGCATAGAGGGCGCTATTGGCTATAGAGGAATGAGAAGAAAAAGTAGTTTAGAAAAGTTTATCGAAAAAGAAAGGCGTCTTCACCGACCGCTTGATACATTCTTTGGGATGCCCTCTCCTGCGCTAGAAGCATTCAGACCCACAGACTTACGCAGTATGATAAAGATAATATGCATGAAGTATAAAATTCCCATCCAGATTTTGAGACCTCACACAACAAGTCCATACAATTCAGAAGTACCTAATCGAGAGGATGATGCGACCACTTATTGGAATTTGATTGTTGCTTTGTTTTATAAATCAAATAGACTTCCTTGGCGGGTTAGGAAACTTATGGCAGATACTTGTTATGTAGGGGTTTCATTTTTTAGGGATAGGTCTGACCCAGCTTCAGTTAAAACAGCGCTGTCTCAAGTATTCTCATTGGATTCCGAAGGGTATGTTTTCAAAGGCGGCAAAGCAATTACAGATGAGAATTATACCCTTCATGTAACAAAGGAAGAAGCCTCGTCTATTATTACACAAGCGATTACGCAGTACAAGAGTTCTAAAAACGACCAACTCCCTAGAAGAGTTGTCGTACATAAAACCTCGAAATACGAAAGCTATGAAATTGAAGGTTTTAAAGCAGGTTTAAGCGAAGGGATAACACTTGATTTGGTAGCTTTTGGCACTAGAAACCTTAAGCTCGTAAGATGGGGCGTACAGCCACCTATTCGGGGGACAATGATTAGATTGCCTGACGAAAGCGTTCTCCTGTATACAAACGGATTTATACCATACCTTGGCATGTATCCTGGACCAAGGGTTCCTTCTCCACTTGAAATTCTCCAGCATTTGGGTAATTCACCAATAGACGATATTTGTGAAGAAACATTAGCGTTAACGAAACTAAATTGGAACAATGCAAAATTTTGCACGAAAGCTCCAATAACAATAGGCTTTGCCAAAAGAGTAGGAGAGATATTGAGAAATGCCCCACCAGATTCGGATAAGTACCTACAAAACAGACTCAAATATTACATTTAGCTCTATTAACTGGCTGTATTGTAGTTGTGGTTTGTTTAAATTCGTCCTTCTTTCTTTAGGTCCTCATATTTTAGCGAGACGAGTAATCGGACCACTTCAGCGTTGTTTTCTATACAATAGTGTCTTTTTACGGCTTCAAACCGTTTCTTGAGTTCGCCCTGGAAAACTACGCGCACTTGTGATGCTTCGTTGTTTGTATCGTTCACCATTTTATTACGCCTTGTGCATTTTTGTGTTTATTTGGATATAAGTCTTGTTATTGCTTGCTTTTGGTTCTTGGTAGTTTTTGCACGCTTTTGCACGTTAAGCTTAAATTGTAATGAGTTAATATAGAATGCCATAATATGTGACTAAACGTAATAAAATGTACTGGTGAGTTGGATGGCTGCAAACGGGAAAATTCAGGTTCAAGTGGAATTTGAAGGCGAATCGCTCAATAAAGTTGAAGCGCTGAAAAAGTACTATGGCGTTGAGAGCGATGCTGAGCTCGTGAGGGTTTTAGTTAACGAGAAGGCTCGACAGCTTAACGTCGGTCCAGTGGAGGCTATTACAAATGATAGCTAATGATGCCGCCAACAAGTTGCCTGAAGAGCTCAGGGAAAATTACAAGGGGCATGCGCGTAAGGGTTCAGCTGTTATCGAGAGCCTCAAGGTTGCGGCGGCGCTAAAGTTGTGGTGTGATAGGGGTTATCGTGAGATGGGGTTTGAGGTATCGTCTGATCTTGGCGGAAAAACGTTTCACATTGACGTTGTGGCGCGGGATGAGAAGGGTATGGTTGGCGTTGAGTGCATAAATAGCCCCCATTTAGGGTGGCTACGCTGGCGGGTAGCGCAGTTACGCCGCAGCCTACCTGAGGGCAGTTACCTGGTGGTTATTTTTCCCTTTGGCTTGGATGAGCGACACATCGATAGGGCGGTAGAGTTGGTTGACGAGGTCTGGGTAACAGGCAAAGACGGCAAGGTGGAGCGGATGATGTTTACCTCAGTATTCCACAAGGGCTGATGCCTTTGCAACAGGCAACCACAACTTGCTAAACGATGAATTGTCTTGATGAGGGGAGTTGCTGGTGCGGTCGCCGGGATTTGAACACGGGTCGTCAGCGTGGCAGGCTGATGTCCTAGACCAAACTAGACTACGACCGCACATACCTGATCTATAGTGGCTACATAGCAGTTTATTTAATGGCGCGGATTTATGTTTATTTAGCTTTTCCGTAGAGCCTACAACCGCATTTGTCAATTCAGAACGTATTCGCCTTTTCACTGCGACTTTCTTGTCCAGATTGTAAACCCAGATGCTGACGTGTTTTCTGGACATTGATGATTTAGGCGTGTGATGGTTGAACATGCAGGTGGAAATATGTTAACAGAGCAAGTAATTTTGCTTCTATGTACTCGTAAAATGCTGCGTTTTCTTATCGAATGAATAGAAATCTCGTAAAGACTGAAAACTATAGTTTATTAGGAAGTTTTTAGATTGTTCGTTGCACGTACTACGTGCGGTAATAGTACAGCTTGGTTAGTACATAGGCTTGCCAAGTCTAGGACCCGGGTTCAAATCCCGGTTACCGCACTTTAATGATCCCGTTATGCCTTATCTACCCCATTGGTTAATCGCTATAAGTTAGCAAAGTTGTCTCATTGTAAATGTTCCTAATGTACTGGTTTGTTTGTTTCATCCATGCGCTTTTGTCTTTGTTTATTGTCGGTAAGGGAGGCGGTGATTTTTCTGTTGATGTGTTGTACAGTTTGTTTTTGAGGCGTTTTTTGCGTTTTTGATATGGTTTGGTGTTTATTTTCATAGAGTTTCATGTTTGTTGTTGCGTTTGGGTGTGTTTTGGTATGCTTGGGTTATGTGTTAGGGTTTATATGGTTGTGTATTGATACTCTGTACTCAAGATATGTCCGTGTGTGGACATATTGTATACAAGTCTAACAGCCGAACTGTTGGACAAAAATACACAACACGGAGAAAAACAAAGAAATGTTCAAAGCAAGCTCACAAAAAGAGGTCTCAACCAAACTCATGAAAGGCCTCCTAGACATGATCATACTGCAGTATCTCAGTAGTGAACCCATGCACGGCTACCAAGTTATCACTAAGATCCGCAAGAACTTTGGCGTCTACTTCGGCCCCAGCACAGTGTACCCGCTACTGGGCCAGCTGGAAAAGAAAGGCTATGTGCAGAGCACTTGGAATATGAGTTTTGAGCGTCCACGCAAAGTCTACAGCCTAACCACTGATGGACAAAGCATGCTAAACTTTACCGAAGAATCCCTCAACCTTATCTGCAGAAAAATTACCGTCGCCACCCCAGAACCAGAAATAGGCATCATAACCACAAAGAAAATCACCGTTTAATGAGTTTTTAGGCTTGGGCTTTTGCCCCTGTCCCCTTTATTTGCGATAGTTTTTTACGTCTAAGTAGTGTTATTTTATTGGTGTCTTTTTGAGAGCGTATATGGGTTTAACCTGCAGGGCAGGGCACTACAACGAGCTTATCGAGAAACTTTTAGCCATGGACATCCCCAAAGGAAACATATCCCTACTCTATGGACCAATAGACATATTCATAAAGTTAGATAAACTAAAAAACCTAAACGAATTCGTTAAAAAGTGGTCCACACCCATCCGCATGATAGGCGGAGACAAAAAATGCCTATCCAAAACCATGACCTACATCGTTGCAGTTGAAGGACCCGCCTACTCAAGGCCGCCTTCAGCGTTTATGTTTCTTAACGTTGAACCCCAAGAAGCCGAAAGAGTTCAAAAAGAGCTGCTCAAGTTTCCTCAGGTGATTTCTGCTGATGTGGTTTTTGGGCCATGCGACTTGATTGTGCCGCTATCTGCAAAAGATCAGGCGGAGCTAACGAGGGCAGTTGAGTCAATTCACGAGAAAGTTTCAGGTATAGAGGAAGCTCATACAACAGTTGTAGCTATGATGCACGTTTAACCCGACGCGTTAGTTTTTTATTCGCCGCTTGCTTGTTACTGTTTAGGGTTTTAGTGTTGAATGGCGAATTTAAGAAGCGCCTCGAGTTCTTGAGGCTAAATGAAGAAGCAAAAAAGAAAGTAGCCGCCTTAATTGACGAAGCGGGCAAAGAATTCCCCTGCTTGGCTTGCCCGTCGAATGATACTTGCGAGAACTTTAAGTGGTACCTCAAGTGGTTCAGCAAAGAGTAGCGGCACATAGCTTTAGACCACTTTTTGCCTTTTTAGCGGCTGTTTTTTGTTTTAGTTTAAATACAATTTACCATCGATGCTAATGGGTTTCGGTGCAAAGTCATGGAGCAGAGATGTTGCCTCTTTATAGATAAATATAAAAACTCATATACCCGCAGGGTTGGGTTTTAACTTATTTTTGCGAACAGTCTTTTATCACTGAATCAGAAGTTGGGTTTGGGGAAACATGTTTGGTTAGACGCTTCACAGACAGATGGAAACCCAAAGAACCAGCCGACGAATCTTTGGTTTCAAAAATAAAAAACGTTGGGCAACCATCAACCAACCTAAAAGAACAAATAACCATGGTTACACAGCGGCTTGATACACAAACAAAATCGCTTGACGCCGCAGTTGTGCGTTTCCAGAATCGGGACGCCGAAATCTTTAACCGAATCATTAGAGCCATGGCGCAAAGAGACCAAGCCCGAGCAAACATTCTCGCGACTGAGCTCTCTGAGATACGTAAGGTTGAAAAGATGCTCTCGCATGCTTCGCTTGCCCTGCAAAGCGTTTCGATGCGCCTAAGCACAGTATCCGAGTTAGGCGACGTAGTTGCTGTGCTGAGCCCCGCAAAAAGCTTGCTCAACAATGTCCGCTCAGAAATGTGCAGCATAATGCCTGAAGCCAGCCAAGAACTCGGCAACATCGGCAACCTGCTCTCAGACATCGTTGGCTCAACCAATCAGAGTCAAGATTTGCAGGTGAACACGGTTATGGCGAGCGCTGAGGCGTTGCAGATTCTTGAGGAAGCTGAAGTCGCTGCGGAGAGCCGCCTAAAGGACAGACTGCCTGAAGTAGAAACTGAAACCTATATGCCTAAAAAGACCAGCATCCAAGCCTAAACTTCGGATGCCCTTTACCCACTTTTAAAGAACAAAGTGGTGGTCCTCTTCTTTTCTTTGGGTTGATTTTTCTATTATTTGGAGGATAAACTCGTCTGTGCAATCATCCATTTTTGGGCATCGACTGCATGAGCGGGGGATAACCAGAATAGTTGTGAAGTCGTTTATGTAATACTCGATTAGTAGTTTCCGTATTCGGCAGTTTTTTGTGGCGCGGTTTGGTCGAACTGTTGTTACGCCGAATCTTAGATCGTTACAAATGATGTCTCTTATCGATTCCGCCATTTTCAGTCATTACCTGCAATAGCAGTAGTATGGTACCTCCTAGCTGGAAAACCGTATTTAAGCCTCTGTGGGTACAAACGGATTGAACAAATCCCGCCTCTGGACATTGGTTGCCTTTTTCTGCTTTTTTGGTACAGGTAGGCTATATATCAAAAGCCAAATCTATGAAGAAAGAAGCCCTTTCTATGTAACAACTAATATAGTGGAACCCTCAATTAAGATTTCTTTTGAGAGAAAAAAGCGCGTAAACCAAAGGAGCGGCACCTTGCTTAGCAAAGCCTCAAACACACTTAATCGTTTATCCTCCAAAAAACCCCTAAAGTACACCCTCTATCTCTCCGCCGTCATAATCTTTTTTGCCTTAATCCTCATCCCCCCAATTATTGGCATATTAACGAAAGTTGGCTCCATAGATAGTATCCTTGGCAACCCCGAGTTGATGAACACCGCTTTAGGCGCCATCGGAGCCTCGTTTGTCATCGGTTTGGTTGTTGCGGCTCTTGACCTCTTGGCAGGGGTTCCGCTCGCGTGGCTTATCACCCGCGGAAAATCAAGGTGGCTTACAATTTTGGATACTTTGGCGGATTTGCCTTTCGTTGTGCCTACCGCGGCTTTGGGTTATTCGCTTCTTTTGTTCTGGAGTTCAAGCGGCGGCATATCAGACTTGTTTGGGCAACCGTTTATCTCTCCCGGTTGGCTTCTTGTTATGGTTCTGCATTTCACTTTTTCATTTCCCGTAGTGGTTCGCGTCGTCGTAGGTGCAATGCTCGACTACAAGATGGAGTATGAACGTGCCTCTAGAACCCTTGGCGCTCCGCCACTAACCGCTTCTCGGACCGTGACGTTCCCAATTATTAAGCCCTCACTGATAGCAGCTTTCACGTTAGCTTTTGCAAGGTCGCTCTCAGAAACTGGCGCGACTTTCATAGTTGCTGCAGGGGTTTTTCTCAATGGTCCAGTTTTCATGCAAACAGTAAGCAATCAGTTCAAAAGTGGTGCTATCACTCAAGGAACCTATGAAGGCGCAACCGTTTTTGCAAGTCTAATCCTCATAGTTGTGTCCTTAATCATCTTCGTATTAATTCGTGTAGTTGGGCAAAGACTAAAGCTTCCATTCGGTCACGGGTTGCCTACATTTGAGAAGAAACTCAGCTACAAGACTGGTGCTTGGACCCGAAACGGCATTGCT
Source organism: Candidatus Bathyarchaeota archaeon (assembly GCA_023488905.1). Classification (GTDB taxonomy): domain Archaea; phylum Thermoproteota; class Bathyarchaeia; order Bathyarchaeales; family Bathycorpusculaceae; genus Bathycorpusculum. The sequence goes on along the minus strand of JAMDCQ010000010.1, from coordinate 13,246 downwards.
TTAGCAGTTTTCTTTGTAATAGTGTTGATCCCTTCGATGTTTGTAGCTTTGCCTGCTTTCCAAGCAATCGCGACAGGAAACACCTTAGTTGAGGCGTTTACAGGTGCAGGCATCTGGGCTAGCTTCTGGCAGAGCCTCACATTGTCCTACGGATTAGCCGCTGTAGTTACGGTGTTGGGCATCGCTCTGGGGTTACCTATGGCGATTTTAATTGCACGCAAAACCTTCGGTAAATGGTTCTCATCCATCCTTGACACATTAATCAACATCCCAATCATCGTGCCCTCGATAGCTCTGGGTGTCTCGCTAAAATTCTTCTGGTCAAACGTTCCCGGAGTTCCCGAGTTTGTACTGTTGGTTTTTGCTCACTTAGCAATAACTTACCCATACTTCGTGCGCTCTATGTCCGCCGCGATGGAGCGCATAAGCGTGGACATGGAAGAAGCCGCTAAAACTTTAGGTGCAAAACCCCTAACTGTTTTCCGCACAATTGTTTGGCCAATAACAAAGTACTCCGTCCTTTCAGGTGCAATCATCGTTTTAACCCGAAGCGTAAGCGAAACGGGTGCAACATTGGCTGTAGCCACGCAGTTACAGACTGCGCCTGTTTTGATAGTGAACTGGGTTAACTCAGTCAGAGGCACAATTTCACCTATCGAAGGCGTCAACGCATTAAATGTAGGTTTAGCATGCGGATTGCTTATCCTGTTCAGCTTCATCGTTCTGTTGACCCTGCGGCTCTTAACTAGAAAGGGAAAAGTTTAGTATGATAACCAATAAAAACACCCCAAACCAAACAAAAGGAGAAGACAAGGTATGCCAGACGTAAAAGTAGTAAACGTTGTCAAAAAATATGGAAAACTCTACGCCTTAGACCACGTCAGCTTAACCATCCATGACCAAGAATACTTCTCGCTATTGGGTCCAAGCGGCTGCGGCAAAACCACTCTTCTCCGACTTATAGCTGGACTGATTGACCCAGACGGCGGCGAAATCTACATCGGCGACCGAAGAGTCGACAAAGACCCCCCAGAAGACCGCGACATAGGCTTCGTCTTCCAAACTTTCGCCCTGTTCCCTCATATGACCGCTTGGAGCAATGTCCTGTATGGCCCCAAAGTTAAGAACTATGACGCAAAGCAATCTGAAACGATTGGTCACGAAGTGCTTGAACTCGTCAAACTCGATGAACGGCTAAATGCTTACCCCAGTGAACTCAGCGGCGGCATGATGCAACGCATAGCGGTCGCTCGTGCGCTGGCTGCTGGCGCAAAAACTCTGCTGTTGGATGAACCTCTGGGGCAACTGGACGCTAAAGTCCGCAACGACATCCGATACGAAATTCGCCGAATGGCAAAAGACCTCAAATTAACCGCGATTCACGTTACTCATGACCAAGCGGAAGCTATGTCGATTTCTGATCGCATCGCGGTTATGAAGAAAGGAAAAATCATCCAGATTGGAACCCCAAAAGAACTCTATATGCATCCCAACAGCCTGTTTGTAGCTTTCTTTATCGGTGAATCCAACCTTGTTGAAGGCTACATTACCTCGTTGGACGGTGATACTGCGGAAATCGAGTTAAGGCAGGGCTTAAAAGTTAAGGCATTTAACGAGAGGAACATAAAGCTCAACGAGCGTGTTGTTTTAGCGATTAGACCTGAAACTTGCGAGATGAAGAGTGGCCACGTTAGAGTAGCGAATGGTTTGCAGGGTAAAATCGATAAAACCACTTTTGAGGGAACTGTTGTCCGATATGAGGTTCGGCTTGAGAACGGTGACCGCTTCGTTATTAGTCGGCCTTCTTTAGCTGAAGACTGGATTAGTATCGGTCAGGAAGTTACAATCACTTACCCCTTAGAGAAGTCACATCTGTTCCCATATCCTGAGAATGGGTTAAGCGATGAAATCTCGGTGTAGACCGCTGGACATTGTGCAGTATGATTTAATTTACACGTTGAATCTTTGAAGAAAACATGAAATTTTAACTGTTTGTTTTCTCAAAATTTAAATGCAAGTGTAGTGCTTTTAGTGAACAATCTCGGGGCAGTATAGGAGAGCAATTAGCAGATGCGGATGGGAGAGAGTATGCTAGGCACCATGTGTAAGCATGGCATTTCTTCATCAATTTACCCATTAGCGATGTTCGACGGTACTGTTCATTTGTCTAGTTGCTTTTCAGAAACCCTTAATAACATTCGTTTAGACGCATTCGGTTATAACAAGTGCCAAATTGGCTCTTCCCTTGAGGCAGACTTGATGGGTACGACCTTTAACGGAGAGAAAACAGCATGATTGTTGAAGCGCTCGTCGCTTTCGTTTTAATTTTTGTCGCAACTCTCGCAATCTACTATATAGGAAAAAGATCTGCTCCAAAAACCGTTATAAGCGAAAACGAACAAGCTGCCTACGCCTGCGGAGAGAAAGTCACCTTCCAAGGTCTCAAAATCAACGTCTCACTCTACAAGTACCTAATTTACTTCGTAATCTTTGACGCTTCAGTACTAGTTCTCGCGTTTGCAGCGTTTGCAATTTCAGCAACAAACCCTCTCCTACTGATTCTCTATTTAGGTATAATCCTCGCGGCGGGAGTGGTCCTCCTTGAAGGAGGTAAAGATCAGTGACTGACACAAAAACGTGGGCGCGCGTCAAGTCTCCTTGGGTTCTTCACTTTAACTCTGGTGCCTGCAACGGCTGCGATATAGAAATCGTTGCTCTGCTCACACCAAAATATGACGTTGAACGTTTCGGCATAAAACTTGAACCTTCACCCCGCCACGCTGACGTTTTATTGGTTACTGGTGCTGTCACGCACCAATGTGCTGAACGACTGAAACGCGTCTATGACCAGATGCCGCAACCTAAATTTGTTGTCGCTATCGGTGCATGTGCCTGTAGCGGCGGCGTCTTTGAGGGAAACTACAGTGTCGTCGGCGGAGTCGACAAAGTGGTTCCCGTAAGCGCTTACATACCGGGTTGCCCCCCCCGTCCCGAAGCAATCATCGATGGAGTTGTTAAGCTACTCAGCGCCATAAACCCGCCTAAGCAGAAAAAACAGGCTGGAGCTCCAAAGGCTGAGCCTGCCCCAATAGTTGAGGAGGTAAAACAAAATGCCCAATAGTGTAGATTTCATAAGTTTAGTTCAATCTAAATTCGGCGATAAAGTCCAAATTCAAAAAGGAGTAAACGGCGAAGCCTCATTTGTGGCAAACAACGGTTTACACCACGACATCCTCAAAGCCATGATCGACGCCGACGAAAAAACAGGCATAACCTCTATCACAGGTTTAGATTTCGGAGAAAACTTGGGTATATACTACCATATTCACACAGCAAAGTCATTCTTTACAATCAAAGCAGAAGTGCCAAGAGCTAACCCGAAAATCAAAACCCTAACCGATATTCACACTGGCGCAACCTTTCATGAACTCGAAGTAACAGACCTCATGGGCGTTGTTTTTGAAGGAAATGAACTCAATGGGCACTTCGTTCTCCCCGAAAACTGGCCAGACGGCGTCTATCCACTGCGAAAAGACATCAACCTCTCTAGCGTAAAACTTGTTCCAACTCCAGAGAGGGAAGCTAACAAAGCTGCCGAGGGTAGACAAGTAAAAATCATAATTGGTCCACAGCACCCTGCACTTTTGGAGCCAGAAAAGTTCTCAGTCACTGTTGACGGCGAAACCGTAACTAGAGTTGAACCACGTATCGGTTACGTTCACCGAGGAATTGAGAAAACCACTGAGTTACGAACCTACTTGCAAGACATTTATCTGGTTGAACGGGTTTGCGGCATCTGCAACCCCGCTCATGCATACGGCTTCGTTGGTGTAGTAGAAAAAATCTTAAAGCCAGCCGTTCCAGAACGCGCCCGATACCTAAGAGTCATAGCTATGGAGCTAAACAGACTACACAGCCACCTCTTAACTTTAGGTCACGCAGGTTTAGAAATCGGTTACGAAACAGTGTTCCAGTATTTCTGGAGAGACCGTGAACCAATTATGGATCTCATCGAGTTAACCAGCGGAAACCGCGTCTACGGCTCACTCATAACTATAGGCGGCGTCCGAAGAGACATAACTAGCGAGCAAATTCCCAAAATCAAATCTGTCCTCGCAGACCTTCGGGGCAAGTTGCCATTCTACCGAAAAATCTACCTCGAAGAACCCACACTGCGGCTCCGCATGAAAGACGTCGGCACATTAAGCCGAACAGACGCGTTAAAGTTGTCTGTTGTGGGTCCAGTTGCAAGAGGATCAGGCGTAGACATGGATGTCCGAAAAGACCTACCCTACGAAGCCTACAACGACATACCATTCAAGGAAATAGTTTACGATGACGGCGATGTTTGGGCACGAATGAACGTTCGCATGGACGAAGTTGAAGAAAGCATAAATATAATCGAATATGCCATCGACCACTTACCCGCGGGCCCAATCAAGGTTGAGGTAGCGCGCTCCGTACCAGTTGGCGAAGCAGTTTGCAGCTTAGAAGCACCCAGAGGCGAACTCTTCTACTACGTAAAGAGCAACGGCACAGACATGCCTGAACGAGTAAAAATCCGCACTCCAACATTCGCTAACATCCCGTCATTCCTACAGACTGCAATTGGCGAGAGCATAGCTGATGTACCGAGCAACTTTGTTAGCTTGGATCCTTGCTTCTCATGCACTGACAGGTGATAACCATGGATTTCGTCCTTGACCCAATGTTGATCTTCCGAATTCTGGTTTTTCCAGGCTTCACCTTCATCCTGTTCTTGACGTTGTTCTGTGATTGGGTAGAACGCAAACTTGAAGCACGCATACAAAACCGCGTCGGCCCCATGGTAGCTGGCCCCGGCGGTATCCTTCAACCCCTCGCAGACTTCATCAAACTCCTAACCAAGGAAGACATTGAGCCAAGGGACACCAAAAAACTCGTGTTCCGCTACTCTCCCCTTTTGGCGTTTGCCATCATGGTTTTCGCCATGTGCTTTTTACCTATCGACGGCGCAAGCGTTCTCTCAACGGGCGGCTTCGACGGCGACTTGATTATCATTCTAACCTTCGCGACCATTGCGAACTTCCTTCTGTTCTTGGCAGGTTGGGCGTCAGCGAACCCCTATGGCACAATCGGTTCAGCAAGAGTCTTAACCCAGTTTTTGGGCTACGACATTCCACTCTACATACTCGCATTGACTCCTGCTTTCATCGCTGGCAGCTTAAACATCGCCACCATAGCCGGAAGCCAATCCCTTCCCTTCATCTTATTGGCTCCATGGGCGTTTGTGCTGTTTATAATTACCATACAAGCGGAATTGGAGCGCGACCCCTTCGACGTTCCCCACTCGGAATCTGAGCTCGTCGGCGGTTTAGAAACCGAATACACAGGCGCCAAACTAGCCTTCCTCCACTTAACACGCGATGTCCAAGTTGTGTTCGGCTCAGCATTGGTGGTTTTGTTGTTCTTGGGCGGCTCCAGCGGTCCAGTGTTCTTTGGGTTGGACTGGTTCTTCTACACGCTTTGGTTTGTACTAAAACTCCTAGTCGTCGTAGTAATCAGCGAGTACATAACCACAGTGGTGGCCCGCTTACGTATCGATCAAGTCTTAACCGGCAACTGGAAAATACTGCTACCCGCAGCGTTGCTCTCACTGATGTTAACTGTGGCTCTGGTAACTTGGGTGTATCATCCATTCGGAATTGGAGTGTAAACAGGATGGCAGAAAAGAAGAAGTCAAAATCGCGGATATCTCCAATCTTTAAGCGAACGGTATCCCATTTATTCACTAAACCTGCAACCACAAAGTACCCATTTGTGAAGCCAACGCTGCCTGCCGAAAGCAGAGGTAAATTGGTCTACGAAATCAAAGCCTGCAACGCCATCGACTTCGGATGCGGCGAGGACTTCAGAGTGGACATCAAAGCCATGAGGGGTTCAAGTTGTCACGTCTGCGTCAGAGACTGCCCTGCAAAAGCAATCGAAATCGTTGAAGTTGAGGGCAAAATGCGTCCACAAATCGACTTAAACAAATGCGTTTTCTGCTATCAATGCGTTGAAAGCTGTCCCCGAGACGCAATAAAACAAAGTGACCTCTACGAGTTAGCGACAACCGATAAAGGGTCGCTGGTTATGAAGCCAGAATACAAAAAGAGGGCATCACAATGATCTTCGAAATCTTAGCCATCGGACTAATAATCTCAGCCATACTCGCCCTATTCCTCGACGAAGTCGTCTACTCCGTTGCAGCCTTATCAGGCACTTTCCTCTTCACAGCCATAATTTACGTTTTCAGCGGCGCCATCTACGCTGCGATTTTCCAATTCGCAGTCGGCGTCGGAACCTTAGCCATCCTATTCCTCTCAGGTGAAATGCTAGGCGAAAAACAAATCAAAAAAGCCTCCCCTGCCAAAACCGCTGGCCTAATCGGCGCAGGCGTCGTTCTCTCTTTACCCGCAATTTTCCTCTCAGTTTCGGGCCAAACCACTGTGGGACCAGACATCGATTTCGGTACTGCCCTCTGGGACATCCGAGGCGTTGACGTTTTGTTGCAGGCGTTAGTTATTTTGACGATTGCGTTGGGAATTGCTGTGGTGCTCTATGAGCGGAGGAAGAAGTAGATGGACTTCGTCATATTAGCGCTTGTCATGTTGGCAATCGGCATCTACGGGTTATTAACCAATCGCCAACTCCTCAAGGTTTTCATATCAATCGAGTTAATCGCAACGGCGGCGACGCTGAACTTTGTTATGCTTGCTTCACCGCAGGGATTGGGAGAAGCACTGCTGGTTTTAGCGTTCTCAGTTGACACAGCCGTTAGCGCCGTAATCTTGGCGTTGCTTGTCTTGGTTTCGAAGCGTTACGGGACAGGTGACCTCTCAAAGATAATTGCAAAGATGCAGGAAAACGCGGAGAAAGAAGAAAGCGAGGTTGAAGCTCAATGATGCTCGAAGAATTCTCAGCATGGTTCGTCTGGATTATCCCACTCATCGCAAGCCTATTTGTCCCAGTAATCGGTAAATACAGTGAAAAAGCCCGAAACTACTTCGTCATAGCCATCGCAGGCATAGTCGGCGTCTTGGCGCTTTCACTGGTGCCCAGCGTCTGGTCAGGCGAAGGCGAAGCAATAACCTACACCATTCCCTGGATCTCAGGCTTCGTTGAGGCAGGCGTATACATCGACTCCCTTAGCGTCCTCTTCACTTGCCTAGTGGCGTTCTTTGCCCTAATCATCGCTGTTTACTCGCAGGGCTACATGAAAGGCGAAGAAGGCTTAACCCGATACTACTACCTCTTGCTGCTCTTCATCGGCTCCATGATCGGCCTAGTAATCTCCGACAACATGCTCCAGATGTTCATCTTCTGGGAAATGGTGGGCTTATGCAGCTACGCTTTGATTAGCTTCTGGTACAAAAAACCCGAATCTATCCACTCTGGTGTTAAAGTTTTCATCATGACTCGCATCGGCGACATCATGCTCCTCGCCGCGATTGCGATATTGTTCTACATGTTTGGCACCTTTAGCTTCCACGGAGTTATCGAAGGCCTCCAATCAGGCGTCTTCAACACAGAATTAATGGTCATCACAGCTTTCCTCGTCTTAGGCGGCGCCGTCGCGAAATCTGCCCAGTTCCCACTTTTCACTTGGCTCTACAGCGCGATGGAAGCCCCAACCTCAGTCAGCGCCCTTTTGCACGCTGCAACAATGGTTAAAGCAGGTATCTACTTGCTTTCAAGATTCATACTTATCTTCGCAGCAGCCCCAGCCCTAATTGTGGCGCTCCAGCCTTACTGGTTCCCAACAATCTCTTGGATCGGAGTCATAACCGCATTCATAGGCGCAACCTTGGGTCTCATGACAACCGACATCAAAGGAGTCCTCGCTTACTCCACCGTTAGCCAAATCGGCTTCATGATGGCAGGTTTAGGCACAGCCATGGCACACACCACCGACGTTGCAATGTCGACGGGTTGGTTTGCCAGTTTATTCCACATGGTTAGCCACGCATTTTTCGAGGGTCTCGGTTTCCTCTTAGCGGGAGGCATCATACACGCGTTGGGTACACGAGACATGCGCTTGATGGGCGGACTCAAAAAAGCCATGCCTCTTACATTCGCTTTAATGATTATCATGATTGTTACCACAAGCGGACTGCCACCGTTTGCAGCGTTCTTCAGCAAAGGCTTAATCCTCACAAGCGTCATGGACGCAGGTAGCCTAATCCAAACCATACTTATCTTCGCTGCAACTGCAATCACGTTCGCTTACTGTATTCGCATGTTCAGCTTAGTCTTCATGGGCAAACCATCAGAGCACATCTCAAAAATCCACGTTCACGAAGCCCCCAAAATCATGCTGGTCCCAGCAGCAATCTTGGCGGCACTCTGCATAGTCTGGGGCATCGCGCAGCCATATATAGCCAGTTTCATGCACATCGAACTTGAACACACATTACTCGGAGCCTTCACCAGCGCTGAAACACCCATATTCCTGTTACTTCTCTTGCCCGCCTTCCTGTTGGCGTACGCGTCCTACTACAAGAACTTCATGGGCATCCGCAAAATCGCAGCAGGCAAAAACCCGCTCACTGCAATCTTAAACCACGCCTACTTCATAGATGACCTCTACTACGGCATAGCCAAAGGCATCAACGGCTTCTCTGCGGCACTTACACGTTTCGAAAACGCTCTATTTGCCCACATCCCAGACAAAGTTGGCTCAGACATCAGCGACGCAGCCGCGCCCGGTCACGTTATGACCCTCAAGAAAGGTCCGTCTGACTCGTTTAGGAACTATGTTGCTGCGGCTGTGCTTGGTTTCATCTTGATTATGGTGTTAATTGTGTTAACTGTAGGTTTCGGAGGAATCTAGAAATGTCGCTACCACTCTTACTGTCCGTATTCGCTATCCCAACAATCAGCATCCCCTTTGTCTACTTAGCGGGAAAGAAATCCACTAAAGCCGCAGCAGGCTTCGTCGCCGCAATCGCGTTAATCAACATAGCTCTTCTAGCAATGACCATACCCGCCATACAGGGCGCTGATCACTTCTACAAAGAAACCTATGAGTGGATACCACAATTAAGCGGCACCGAATTCGCCCTCTACGTTGACGGCATAAGCGTCTCCATAGCCATGATCAGCTTAGTCCTCATCTTCGTCGCAGCCCTATACTCAGTCAACTACATGGCAGGCAAAAAGAACCTCCCCGTCTACTACGCCCTACTATGCATGCTAAGCGTTGGCTTAATAGGCGTCTTCCTAACCAGCAACATGATCCTGTTCTACTTCTGCTGGGAACTCATGCTCGTACCCGCCTACTTCATAGTCGGCGAATGGGGCTACCGCAACAGCTACAAATCCGCGCTTAAACTCTTCATATTCACCCATGCAGGCGCCGTCTTCGTCTTGCTGGGAATCGGAGCAACCTACTGGCTAACAGGAACCACCGACATGCTAAGCGCCCAAGGCATTTTGGCGACAGCGGCAAACTCGGAAATCGCAAAATGGATTCTAATCGCCCTAACTGGCGGATTCGCAGTCAAGATGGCAGTTTTTCCAGTCCATATGTGGCTCCCTGATGCACACTCAGAAGCCCCCGCACCAATGTCCGCCCTGCTAAGCGGTGTCATCATCAGCGCAGGAGCATACGCAATCTTGCGCCTATCCTTCGGCATGGTGTTCCCCTCAGTCGGGTTATCGTTCGGAACTTACTTCCTCTATGCACTATCCATAATTGGTGTAGTAACAGCATTCTTCGGCTCACTATTATCGCTGGTTGCAAACGACATCAAACGTGTTATTGCATACTCAAGCATCGCCCACATGGGCTATACAATGTTTGGATTATCATTATTCCCCGCGGCATTAGCCAGCGGTAACCCAGTGGCATTGGCTTCGCCGATAGCCCTTGCAATCGTCGGCACTGTGCTACACATCATTACACACGCAGCCAGCAAGGGGCTTTTCTTCCTCACCGCAGGCGGCGTCATGCATCAAACTGAGAAAAGAGACATCCGCGAAATGGGTGGCTTAGCAAGCAAGATGCCCTTCTCCACAGTCTCAGGAATGATAGCTGCCCTCAGCATCGCTGGTGCACCGCCATTGGCATGCTTCATCAGCGAATTCTTCATTTTCATGGGTGCATTCCAAATAATCCAGTCCCCAGGCGGCGCCTTCTATATTATTCCAACAGCGTTGATGCTCATCGCAACAGTGTTCTCGTTGGCTTACTCGCTTAGGTTCATCTCTAAAGTTTTCTTTGGGCAATTCAAAGAAGAGCAAGGCGCAGTGCAAGTTGCTCATGACGCTCATGGAAGCCAAAGCCAACCGGAAGCGCCAGTGACAGAGAGCCATGGACACAGAATCGTTGACATACCTAACTACATGAAGGCGGCTCTAGCGATCTTGGTGGTGCTTGTCGTTTTGATTGGAATTTACCCGACGTTCTTTGTGCAGTTAATTCAAACAGTAACCTTCGGAGCAGTGGCATAGAATGGTCACAATCTTAGACGTCATACTACCAATCTTTACACTCATCGTGGCAGCGCTAATCACAATTCCAATCTTTAGAGCGATAAGAAAAACCAGCCACAAAACCGGCTTAACCGCCGCGTGGTTTATTGCGGTTTTCGCCATCGCAAGCATAACCATCGTCAACCTCTTCTTAAGCTACTACAGCGTAGCTAACCCCGCGCCGCTAAACTTAACCTTAGACGGCACATCAAACCCTGCCATTGCAACATCCTTCCTCATTGATGCCATAGCGCTCTACATGGCAATAATAATCGTGGGAATAGCCGCAGTAGTAATGGTATACACCGTGTTCTTCGTTAATTCGGCAGAGCGCCCCTCAGACCGCTACATGGCAATCATGCTGCTATTAACTGGTGCTTTAGTCGGCGCGGTACTTTCAGGTGACTTGTTGACATTCTTCATTTTCTGGGAAGCCGCCACAGCCGCAGCCGCGTTCCTGATGCTGTACCGTAAAAATGCCTTCAGCCTCAACGCCACACTAAAGTACCTAGTCATGGTCATCATCGCCTCAGCCTTCGTGCTTTTGGGGCTCTCAATCGTTTACGGCATAACTGGCAGCCTCAACTACATCGCAGTCCGCGAAGCCATCGGCACCATAACAGGCGCCGACATGAACCTGCTCATAATCGCCTTCGTCTTCGTCGCAGCAGGCTACGCGATTGAAGCTGCAATCGTGCCCTTCCACTTCTGGCTACCCGACGCCTACACCGCTGCACCAGCCCCATCCGCAGCTTTTCTCTCGGCACTGGTAGACCAAGGCAGCTACTACATCCTAATCAGAATCTTACTCTTCATCATCCTACCACCTTCAGTCGGTGGCGTCTTCGACTGGACACTAATGATGGCAGCACTTGCAGCGCTAACAATGATCGTGGGCAACATATTCGCGCTCATACAGAACAACATCAAACGCTTAATCGCGTACATCTGCGTTGCAGACGTCGGCTACAACCTCGTCGCCATCACAAGCGCCAATGAACTTGGTTTGCAGGGAAACCTCTACTTCTTCCTGATCGGCAGCTTAACCACAGCCCTTGCATTCATGGCTGTAGGCATCATAAACCGCCACGGATTCAAAAAACTTGACGACTTTGCAGGTGTAGGCAAAAAGATGCCTTGGTCCAGCTTAGCCCTTGTCATCGCTGGCTTAAGCTTCGCAGGTGTCCCGCCATTGGGCGGCTTTATCGCAAAGTACTTCGTGTTCACTGCGGCAATCAGTGTTGATTTAACTTGGCTGGCAATCATCGGCGTCTTAACCAGTGTGTTGCAGACGGCTTACATATTCCGACTCGTTAACATAATGTATGGCAAAGCACCAAAAGACGGCGTCACCACGCGCATCAAAGAGAACAAATATCTCCTCATCCCAGTGTTCATCCTCGTCGTCGCCATCTTCATCTTCGGCTTGTTCCCCAACCTCGTGTTGGAGCTTATCCAACCGATGCTAAGCCAACTACCCTGGACAGTACCATAAACCCCCATCTTTTCCTTCAATTTTTCTGAGGTATTTTTCTCTTAGTTGTTGTTGCAGAGAACCCCTATACACAACAACAACCAGCAGACTGAGCCGCCAATTGCTTTTCGACTGCAGCGTTCATTTCAGGTTGCAGGCAGGTTGTGCAATAACCCACAAGCATCTCGCGGCTCGCCTTTACCTCTAAATCCCCTTTTCCCTAACTTAGGAACAAAGGGGGCTATTTCATGTCTGCAATTGTCTTTGGTTTCTTTGGCTTCAACTCGAAGTCAAACTGTTTTAATGCTATGCTACACTCAATAACAAAATTGGTACAGAATTTGATGTCCTCTTCGGTTAACTCACTGTCGATCTTTCGTTCTAAACGTCGGACCTTATAGCCCTCGACCTTATCTCTAGATATGCTTCGGCTCGTTAATAGGTCAAACTTAACATACTTACGGTAGTCTAAACCTAATGCAAGTAACCTCAGTGGTTCTTCAAGCCCCTCAAGTGCATCTTGGACTTCATCAAAAACTGATTCTACTTCGGATAAGTTGTCCTCGGATATTGAGCATCCTGAAAAGGTTGAGAACGTAAACATTGAGCGCCCGTATAGAAGACGCTTTCTATCAATGTAGTCGTCAATTAACTGGCGAAGAGCAAGCGCGATTTTATCGATTGCCTCCTCAGGTCTCTTTTGCTCCATAAGTTTTGCCGCATCTTTCAAGCTATTTTGTGCACCCTTGAAGTAAACGAAGTCGATTAATGAAACATCCGAAAGTTCTACATCTAAAACTAACCTAGCGTTCTCTGCTAGAAAATTCCCTACATTAATCTTAGCGCTAGTGATTGTGTCATCAGAAGGAGTTGTCCCCCTGTGCTTGAATGCATTTCTTGCGTCGTTTAAGCGCTCCATTGAAATTCGCTGAGTTAAACTATTTTTCCTATGTTGTTTTAATAATGGATCAATTATATCCCAGTATTTAGTAAAGGACAACTCCCTGAGGGCTTTTTCTGATTGATCTAAGTATTCAGCAATTAATACGAGAAAGAGTTCAACCGTATCGTGAAATATTAACAGCGAAAGCCACGAGAATGGCGCTGGTTTCTTCGATTGGTCTACGCCTGAATCATACAAGTATTTTATGAATACAAGCCGTCTAATTGCTTCGTTCTTGTCCATTTCAATCGGTGGATGGTATAAATGTCTGCGACACTTAAGTTTTGTCGATAAAACCCAATAACACCATGGCTTTAAGTGGCAATCGAGAG